>NZ_JAQQEF010000029.1:0-99310 GCF_046027605.1 Paraburkholderia fungorum | reverse complement strand
CCTCGATGAAGACGCCACGCTCGTCGCACCGTTCAGCGAGCGCCAGCGGCTCGTCAACAAGCCGCTATACGACAAGCTCGATCGCGAGTACGCGGCGAAGGATTGAACCCTATGGACAGCGCGAGGCGGCGCGCAAGTCCATGACACCCTGAAGCGATTCTCGGCGCTGCAACCGGATTTGTTGCGTTACGATTCAAGGCTGGCGGCCACGAGGCGTATTTCCACGGATACGTCACGGTGTGGGCCGCCATTTCCCTGCTCGTCTTTATCCGGATGCCGGAAACACGTTTTCGAAAGGTAGTCGCAAGAACATGAGGCCAACAAGATATCGCGGTACCGCCTGGCACATTAAAGGCCCCAACGGATCCACCCGCCCTGCAATAAGGGCGGTGCAATGACGACAAGCGGCGCACGCAATTCACACGTAGGCTGGCTGCCGTACATCGTGGCGGCCACCTTCTTCATGGAGTACCTCGACACCACAGTGATCGCCACAGCATTACCGCAGATGGCGCATTCGTTCGGTGTCGGCCCGAACAGCCTGAGCCTCGGCATGACGGCTTACATGCTGGCGCTGGCGATTTTCATTCCGGCGAGCGGCTGGGTCGCCGACCGCTGCGGCTCACGCACTGTGTTCTTCAGCGCGATCGGCGTCTTCACGGTGGCTTCGGTGTTGTGCGGGTTATCGCAGAACGTCACCGAGTTCACCGCGGCACGGCTTCTGCAAGGCATCGGCGGAGCAATGATGGTGCCGGTGGGCCGCCTGATCGTGGTCCGCAGCACCGAGAAGAGCCGCATGATGCAGGCCATCTCGACCATCACCTGGCCGGCGATCGCCGCGCCGGTGGTCGGTCCGCCGATCGGCGGTTTCATCACGACTTATGCGTCATGGCGCTGGATTTTCCTGCTGAACGTGCCGTTCGGCCTGGCGGCAATGGCAATTGCGCTCGTCCTGGTGCCGAACCTGCGCGGGAGTGAACGCAAGCCGCTCGACGTGGTGGGCCTGCTGCTGAGCGGCGTGACGTTGACCGCGATCCTGTACGGCGCCGAACTGGCGAGCCAGCCTGGCGAGAATCCGTGGATTGCCGCGGCGTTCATTGTGGGCGGCTTGCTGGCCGGCGTGGTGGCGTTCCAGCATGCGAAGCGGCATCCTCATCCGCTGATCGACGTCTCCACGCTGAAGATTCCGACCTTTTCGGTGACCGTGGTGACAGGATCGTTCACGCGTATCGGCATTGGCGCGGTGCCCTATCTGATGCCGCTGCTGTTCCAGATCGGCTTCGGCCTGTCTGCGTTCAAATCGGGCTTGCTGCTGCTTGCGAGCGCGGTGGGCAACCTCGGCATGAAGGCGCTGACCACGCGCATTTTGCAGCGTTACGGTTTCCGGATGGTGTCGATTGTCGACGTGACGTTGGCCGGCATCGCCATCATTGCATGCGGCCTATTGACGCCGAACGTACCGCTCGTGCTGGTCCTGTTGGTCGTCTTCGTCTACGGCGTGGCGCGTTCGATGCAATTCTCGACGCTTGCCACCCTCGCCTACGCCGACGTCGCACAGCCGCAGATGAGCGCGGCCAGCACGCTGTGGAGCGCGGCGGCGCAGATGACGCTCGGCCTGGGGATTGCCTTCGGCGCGGTGTCACTGCGCGCCGCTGCGTTCATCAATGGCGAGACGACCGGCCGCGTTTTCACGCTCGACGACTTCCGCCTGGCGTTTCTGTTTGCCGGCGTGGTGACGCTGATCTCGGTGATCGGCTACATGGGCCTCGCGCACGACGCCGGCCAAAGCATCGGCGGCGGTTCGCGCGGCACCGAAGACCCGGCGAAGAGCTGAGCGCAAAGCGAGGTTGATGGCAGAATTTGAAGCGCAATTGAAGCCAGGTTGAAGCGGCGGCGCCCAACCGGCGCCGCCTCCTTCAATGGCTTGATCAGAACAAGTGGAGACATGCGGTGCAAGCCAACGAACTGACGATTTCGCGCAACAGGGCCGACCTCGAGCTGGACATGATCTACACGTTCCTGTCGCAAGAGACCGCATGGGCGAAAGACATGCCGCGCGAGACGTTCGACCGGGCGATAGCGGGGTCGCTATGTTTCGGCGCGTATCTCGAAGGCAAGCAGATTGCATTTGCCCGCCTGATCACGGACGAGGCGACATTCGCCTACCTGTGCGACGTGTTCGTGCTGCCGGGGTACCGTGGCCGGGGCTACGCGTCGGCATTGATGAAGCACGTATTCGCCAGCCCGTCGCTGAGCGGTTTGCGCAGAATCGTGCTGGTGACGACAGACGCCCACCACGTCTACAAACCGCACGGCTTCAAGGAACTGGCGACGCCGGAGCGTTATATGGAACTGCACAATCCGGACGTCTACAAGACGGCTTGAGCGCGCTCCATATGCACGGCACTGCCGGTCTGCGACGGCGGAAAAAATCGAAGTGCGCCCGGTACTCGGCGCCCACCCCATATCTCAACACCTGCAACCCTTCGTCATGGTCGACAGGTCAGTTCATCTAGCTGGCGAAGCGCTTTTCGAGCCGCTCGAGGAAAAGGGCCGCCCCCGGTGATACCAGGCGCCTTCGCTAGTGCGACTGGGGATCACATCATTCGATCCGTTCTCCGGATTGACGGTAGTGGACCGTTTGAGCACTTCTCGCGCAACGATTGTTGAGCGGGCAAGCGACAGCAATCGCCGCACGCCCAAAGGCGGCTGCCTTGTTTAAAGCCGCCTCAATCAGCGCGCTGCTCAACGCTTTCCTCATGGCGATACAGATTGCCGTAGGCACCTTGAGCGGCAACACGATGACGCGAGTCAGCGCGCTCGCCGTCAGCGGCTTCGTCACGATCGCCAAGGAAACGCTGTTTCGCTACCTGCACGCCGCGGGCCGGCGCAGCGGCTCGGCGATTCTGCAGGCCAGCGCATGGCACGCGCGAATGGATGCGGTATCGGCGCTGGTCGCGACCTTGGGGGTGGCCGGCAGCATGGCCGGTCTGCCGATGCTCGATCACGTGGCAGCCGCCGCGATCGGCCTGATGATCATGCGCATGGGGTATCTCAGCGCGCGCGACGCATTCAAACAACTGTCAGCCGGTGCAGCTGAAAAAGCCGTCGCGCTTCGCACAGCCGAATAGCGCGTGTCGCGGGTGGGCATGCACGCGTTCTTTCCGTCCGCGGCATGCACAGGCGACTGTCAGCCGTAGGCGCGCTCGCGCATCCACTTCGTCATGATCCATTTGTCGCCGCCGAGCACCGGCGCGCCGCCGTGCAAGGTCAGCGGATCGAGCTGCCGCTGGCCGTTCATATAGCGGAAATAGACGGCGCCCCCCTGTTTCGCGGCGACAGACATGCCCGCTTCCGGGAAAATCGTCTCGCCACCGTCGGGCACGTCGTTCAGATAGATCACGAGGGTCGCGACCCGCTGGCCGCCCCGGGTGGTGTGCACCGCGCTGCCGGCCTGATCGGGCGGGAAATAGTCGAAGTGCGGGCGATATTCGCCGCTCGTGCCGTAATGCAGAATCTGCAGCCCTTCGCCGTTTTCAACCGGCCAGTTCATCAGACTCGAGATGCGCCGGTCCATCTGTTCGATGAACGGGTCTTCGCCACGCTGGTACCAGATGCCTTCGCTGGTGCGGTTGCGGATCACGTCTTCCTTGCCGGTGGCGGGGTTGACCGTGGTCGAGCGCTTCAGCCGATGCCGCGAGCGCTCGATCATCTCGTTGCATTCGTCCGGCGACAACACATCCGCGAACACGACCACTTGCGGCCGCTCGCAGCGCATCAGCACGTGGACATCGCGATCGTGCGCGCGGATCACATTGCCGCGCGCAACGGGCGACTCGTCGTACTGGTACGTTTGCGGCACGGCTTTTACCAGCGCGGCCTCGGTTGCCGCGGGCGCGGGGGCCGCCGCTTGCGCCGAATTCCTGCCGGACGCTTTGTGCACCGCCGCGTGCGCGGCTTCCGTGGCAAACCCGGCCTGGACCATCGCGTCGATCATCGAGTCCGCGCTGCATCCCCGCGCTACGTTGCTGCTCAGCCAGGCTTCCCATGACTCATCCATTACAGGCATAGCATTCCCCGCTTTTCCGTGTGACAAAATACTGCATCAACTGGCCGGTCCATAGCAAGGGCGGACGCAGGACGCCCGAATTGACCAGTTACGCGCGGCGCTGCCGGCGCCGATAGAGGTCGAGGCCTTTTCTCGCCTGCGCCCGGATTGCGCGCTGCACGAAAGGCGTCCAGCCCAGCAACGCGCCTTTGAGCCCCAAAGCCTGACGGGACCAGCGCCAAAGGTCGAACGAATCGCGATGTTCGACGATGCGCCCGTCCCGAAACCCAAAGCGGGCGTCGATGCGGTTGATCACCGTGCGGCCCGTCTGACTGAACGTGTAACGGGCTACCCAGTGGGCGCGGCCGGTGCGCTCGTCCGCTTCGACCCCGTCGAATGTCAGCGAGAAATCCTGTGCGCGCGCCGCCAGCATGCGCCACATGTCGCGCGCTTCCTCACCGCGCAGCTCGCCGAAGGCCGGGTCGATGAAGACCACATCGTCGGCATAGCAGGCAGCCATTGTGTCGGCGTCGCGCTGCTGGAACGCAGTGTAAAAACGCTCGATGAGTTCGGTGTTGGGATGGCTCATTTTCTTGTGCTTGTGCGTTACCCGCTTAGCCGCTTAGCCGCTTAACCGGTGGTGAAAACGGCCCGTGAAGAAGCGCGCGCCGGGGTTCCAGCGCGCACGAGCAGCACACGATATCGGAAAACGAGGCAGTCGGGGCGCGGCAGGCTGGATCGCCTCTCTAATTGTTCGACGCAACCCCACTCACCCGAACAGCTTCACCCTTGCGACCTAGCAGCCAGATGCCCGCCGCAATCGCCACCGCCACTGCGCCGGCCAGATAAAGCGCCGCGGCAAAGCCACTGGCAAAGCTCGCGTGCGCGGCCGACATCAAGGTGACCCGCAGCGCCGGCGGCAGATGCGCCGTGGCTTGCGCCGTATCGCCAGCCAGCACGCGTGACATGAAGCCCGCGTCGAGCGCGCTGCCGATATCGGGCGTCATCTGCGTGGCGGCGACGAATGCGGCGTGCGTGCGGGCCGCGAGCACCGCTCCCAGCACACCCACTGAAGTCACGATGGCCGTGAAGCGCGTCGTCGTGCTGATACCGGACGCCATGCCAGTCCGGTCAGGCGGCACGCACGCCATGATGGCCTTCTGCGTATCGCCATTCATGATTCCCGCGCCCAGCCCGGTCACGACCATGCCGAGCGCCACCAGCACATAGCGCGTGTCGCCGGCGACCAGCGCCGTCAGCAGATTGCCGGCCGCGATCAGCAATAGTCCGCTCGACAGCAACGCCAAACCCGACATCCGCCTCGCGAGCGCCGCGCCGATGTACGGCCCGAGCACCATCGCCAGCGCGAACGGCAGCATGCCGACGCCCGCCATCACCGCCGACAGGCCGAATGCGTTCTGCAGATAGAGCGGCAAAAACGTCATCATCACCTGGGCGCAAGCGGCGTAGCCGAACATCGCGAGCACGGCGGCGACAAAGCGCGGCTGGCGGAACAGCGCAAGGTCGACCATCGCATGAGCTCGCGAGCGTTGCACCTGGACGAATGCGGCAAGCAGCAGCACGCACGCGGCGAGTCTTGCAGCGGTGGTCCAGCTCGCAAGCCCGTCGACCGGCACCTCGATCAACGCCCAGATGCCGAGCGCGAGCGCAAGGCCGAACAGCATGCTGCCGGCGGCATCGAGCGGGCCGGGTCGAGGATTCCTCGACTCGCGAATCGAGCGTGACGCGCACCACGCGAGCACGGCGCACACCGGCAGATTGAGCAGGAAGATCCAGCGCCAGCCGAGCCATTGGGTAATCACCCCGCCGATGAGCGGCGCCACCGTCGTCGCAAGGCCCATGCAGGTGCCCCACACGGCCCAGGCGCGCACGCGTGCGGGCCCTTCGTGAAAGGTGTTGGCGATCACGGCGAGCGCCGCGGTGAGCAGCATCGCGGCGCCGACGCCCTTGACCGCGCGCGCCACGTTCAGCATGGCCGCCGACGGCGCCGCCCCGCAGCCCAGCGACGCCAGAAAGAACACCGCGAGTCCGAGCAGCAGCATCCGCTTGCGGCCGACGCGGTCGGCAAGACCGCCAGCGGGCAGCAGACACGACGCGAACGCGACCATGTACGCGCTGACCACCCATTCGACATCGGCGAAACTCGCGTGAAACGAGCGCGCGATCGACGGCAAGGAGACGGCCACGACATTGGTGTCGAGAACGATCAGCGCACAGGTCGCCGACGCTGTGGCCAGCACGAACGCGGGGTTGACGGGTTTGGAGTCTGCAGGCAGTGCGGGACGGGTGGACGCGGTTGACATACGGCGCAGGTGGAGTCGAATCGAAGTGATTCGATGGTAGCGAAGCGTCTGTTTCCTGTCATTGGCATAAACTCACAAAATAATTATCTCTGGCGGAAATACTGAAGACCATGCGAAAACTCGAACTTCGCCATATCCATGCGTTCGTTTGCGTCGCCAGGCATCTGCACTTCTCCCGCGCCGCCGACGAATTGGACATCGCCGCCCCATCGCTCACCAAGCTGATCCAGGAAGCGGAACGGCTACTCGGCGTACGGCTCTTCCATCGCACCAAGCGGTCGGTGGCATTGAGCGCGGCAGGCAGCGCCTACCTCGCTGAAGCGCTCAGCGCGCTCGACCACCTCGCGCGCGGCGAAGAGCGCGCGATTCTCGCCGAGCGCGGCGAGCTGGGCAGAATCGAAGTCGGTTACGTCGCATCGGCCGCCTACGCGGGTGTCTTGCAAGCGGCGGTCAGCGGCTTTCGCGCCAGCTATCCGGGCGTCGACATTTCGATTCGCGAGGTGCCGATGGACAGCGCAGCCGAGATGCTGCGCGACGGCCTGCTCGACGCCGCCTACGTGCGCCCACCGATGCCGCTGGTCGACGGCATTCAGGCAAGCACGGTGCACCGCGATACGTTCGTCCTCGCGCTGCCGGAAAGTTCCGCGCTGGCTGGCTCGCCCGACATCAAACCGTCACAACTGCGCGATCAATGTTTCGTGCTGCCGGAACAGGAAGCCGGCACCTTCGAAGTCGCGCGGCGCGGGCGCTTTTCGCCGCGGCTCGGAGCCCGTCCCGGCACGCTCGCGGCGGTATTGGCCTGCGTATCGCTAGGCGGCAACGTGGCGGTCGTACCGCATACGCTGGCCGATTGCATCGCGTTGCCGGGCGTCGTCTACCGAAATATCGCCGGCAAACCCATCGCTTCGGAAATTGCCCTTGCCTATCGAAAGTTCGAGCGGGCGCCCGCCGTGCGGGCATTTCTCGAGTTCGCGCGAAGCAGGTAAAACCTGCCCGCACTACACGTAGGCCGTCTTTCGTTATATCCTGTCGAATATCACGGTATGCTTCGTGGAACGCGGCGGCTCGCCCGTCGAACGCACACGACGAAGCAAAACAAGCAAGCAGGAGCCAGTAGCAGTGCCTAGTCGATCCACAGCGCGATCCACAGCGCGAGCCAACTCGCGATCCACATCGGGATCCTCCTTGTCCGACCCGGCGGGACGCCTTCCGAACGGGCTTTCATCGACCATCGTCGCGGTGAAGTCGGCGTCTGAACGCGGCCGCGCCGAGCTGATCCGCGATGTAGTCGACGCTTACCGGCGCCTTTACGGCAGCGTGCAGCGCTTCGTGCTGATGTTGACGAACGACCAGCTGAACTTCGCCTCGGTCGGCACGTTGGGCTCGCACTCATTGAATCAGTTGCTGTCGATCCTCGCCGAACAGGCCAAGGCGGCGGCTTTCGTCCGTTTGCGCGATCTGAAAGCCTCGATCGAAGAAGCGCGTTCAGCCGAGCAGCTTCGCGACGCGATTTTCTCGGACGCGTCCAGCAACGACCTGGCTGCGTTACGCAAGGTGGTGGCGGAACTCGAACGGCTCGACGCGGCATTTATCGGCCTGTGCGTTGGGCATGTTCTGGAGGAGCATGCGCGGGCAGCATCATCCGGCTCGCAGACGGCTGTGGTCCGGCGCGCCGCTGGCCGCCCTCCCGCCGCCTCTGCGCCTGCCGCCCCTGCCACCAGACGCAAATCGCAATCACGCGCTGTGCCCACGCTCGTACGCCCCAACGAATAATGCGTCATTTGCGCACATGAACGTTTTCTTTCACCCATCGCTATATCCTTTCGAATATATCGTCAGCACGATGCGTTGGGCGAGCGCGTCCAGCCCGCTCGTTCAGTCAGCCTGATGCCAGAACCGGATCCGAGGTCCTCATGCACACGCCGCCGTTTCGTCTCGCCCAGCCCTCACGCCTCAAACTGTCCGGCGACGAGCTTGCTGGCACCGGCCTGCAGGCGATCGACCCGTGCTGCACCCCCGCCAAGATGTCGTTTTCGAATGTCAACCGGCGCGCGCGCCTCGCGGAGCTCGATGGCCAACTGCATTGTTCGATCATCGGCACCTGTCTCAGCACGCACGAACTGCGCAAGCTGGTGCCTAAATTCACCAACCTCGATCGCCACGACGCGAGCGACCTGGAGATTCACCACTCGGCCGTCGAACTCGCGATCGATGGCGGCGCGGGCGCCAAAGCCCTGCACAAATTGCTCGACGAGCACTATGCCGGGGCGATCCGTCGTTTCGACGACGCCGCCGACGAAGTCGACTTGCTCAAGCTCTGGGACGAAGCGCTGAAAAGCGGCGACATCCCGCCAGCCTACTGGGCTTTGATGACGCATCCGTACGCGACCTTGCAGGTGCGCCAGAAAGCGTTCGGCGAATTGCACATGCTGTCGCATCTGGTCGGCGCGGCGAATCGCGCGGACATCCGCCGGCTGGTCGCGCTCGAAGCGGAAAACGCCGAATTGAAAGAGAAACTCGAGCGGCAGCAATGCGGCTTGCAGGAGATCAGCACGCAGCGCGACGCCACGATCGCGGCGCTCAACGAGCAGATCGCGCAGCTCACTGCGTTGGCCATGCGCCAGACGTCGACGGATCCCAGCGATCTCGAAGCCGAGGTATCCAGGCTGCGCGACAAGCTGGCCGACACCGACCAGCGGCTGGCATTGCACACGAGCCGCCGCGAGACCGCGGAACAGCGTATGCAGCAGGAACAGGGCGCGGCGCTCGCATTACGCAGGAGCCGCGATGAAGCATTGGCGCAGTTGTCGCAAGTGCAAAGCGAATGCGATGCGCTGGAACGCGCAACCGTGGATGCAGCGGGCGGCCATGGCGCGGGGACGCGGCAAGCCAGCCTCGACGGCATACGCGGCAAACGGATTGTTTATGTGGGCGGCCGGCCCGGCTCGAACGCCGCGCTCAAGCGGCTAGTGGAAGCGGCCGGCGGGGATTTCGTAGTGCACGACGGCGGCGTCGAAGATCGCAAAGGTCTGCTCGCCGCGGCATTGCCGGGGGCGGATATCGTCGTGTTTCCGGTCGACTGCGTCGATCACGATTCGATGAATACGCTCAAACGGGTGTGCGAACGGCATCAGATCGACTATCACCCATTGCGCACGGCGAGCGTGGCGAGCTTTGTGGAGTTGGTGGGCCGCTTGCGCCCCGAGCATCTTGCCCAGTTGGGCAAAACGCCGCCGTCGGCGTTTTGCCTGCGCCACGGCTGAGCTTTGAGGCGTGCTCAGGCAGACGCAGGGTGTGCGTTGCGAGCGCCAGTTCTTATCGGTGAACGACTAACCAGGCGCCGTGATCCGCGAGTCCTGATCGTGAACCGCGCGAGTGCTGAACGGACCCGCCCATCTCCACTCAGGAGCGAATCAGCCTGGTCAGCTCGGCGAGCTGTTTCGCGCAGCATCGTTCGGCCTCGACTTCCACGTCACGGTAGAGCCGAATGATGCTTTCGCCCACCGGCGTCAGCGTACAACCACCGCCGCTTTGACCGCCCTGCTCCGAGTGCGTGGCGGGCGCCTTGAGCGAACGGTTCAGCTCGTCGATCAGAAGCCATGCGCGCCGGTACGACATGTCGAGGCTGCGCGCCGCAGCCGAGATCGAGCCATATTCGCGCACGGCTTCAAGCAGCTCGACTTTGCCGGGTCCGAGCGCGACCGCATCGCCGCTGCGGATGCGCATTCTGAAGCGCACTTCAGGGCGCGGCCTGGCGGGTTTCGTCGCCGGTCTGGGTTTGGTTTTTGCGGTATCAGCCATGCGCAAAAGCATACACGAAGCGCCTCGCGCTGCCATCCTGGCATAGGCTCTAGTGGCGGTCCGGGACGCAATGCCCATAGTCCTCGCAACCCGGGCAACCGGGTGCCGGGCCAGGCTCGAGCCCGACCGAAAGCGCGCGTTGCTGAGCGAGGAATTTCTTCCAGCGCAGGTTTTCGACGTTGAGCACGACGAGCGTCGGGAAATAACGCGTCAGCATCCATGTGACTTCTTCACGGCCCGCAAGGCCGAGGTCGCGCCACAGGTGGTCCGGCCGCAGGCACGCGTGAGCGATGATCGCGGCGAGGCACTGGGCGTCGTTCGCATCGACGGTGGTGCTGGAATGCGTGAGCAGCAGCGCGTGTAGCGTTTCGACGAATTGCGCGTGTTCGCGTGTGTCGACGGGTGGTAACGCAGACAAAGGCGCAAGCACGGACACGGGCGCGTGTACCGCGTGGGCGAAATGCCGCTCCAGTAATGCGCGCCAGGCTTGCGGCGGCAACCCAGGCAACGCAAGTTCGTGACGCACGTCGCGCGCGGCAATTAGCCTCGCAAACAATTGCGTATCGGGCGACGCCGCGTTCGTGGCCGCCGCCAGCCACGCCGCCGTGCGCTCGGCAAGCTGCGCATCGAGCGCCGTGAGCAGCGATTCGGCGCCCGGCGCAGCAACATCCGCAGCGGGCGTAAGCGGTTCGTCAGACATGGCGGCGGCGCGATGATGAAGAGCGGACCATGGTACGCCTGTCGCTCGAATCGCCTACGCCAAAGGCTTCAGGACATGCGCCTCGATACGCGCGAGACGTTTGACGTGGCGTGCAACTGATCTCACATGACCACACTGAGTGCACAGCAACGTGCACCGCCGCGCGATGACGTCGTAATATAGCGCTCTTAATAACGTATCGGGGTTAATCGCATGATTCGCAAGCTGCTCGCTTCTCTCGTGATCGTCACCGGCGTCATGACAGCCGCGCCCGCCTTCGCGCAGGACAACACAGTCAACGTGCTGTACGCCGGTTCGCTCGTCAATCTGATGGAGCGCAGTGTCGGCCCCGCCTTTGAAAAGGCCACCGGTCAGCAATTCCGCGGCTATGCGGCGGGGTCGAACAAGATCGCCAACGAGATCAAAGGCAAGCTGCGCCGCGGCGACGTGTTCATCAGCGCCAGCCCGACGGTGAACAACAGCCTGATGGGCGAGGCGAACGGCGACCACGTCACGTGGTACGTAACCTTCGCCGAATCGCCGTTGATGATCGGCTACAACCCGAAAAGCAAGTTCGCGGCGGACTTCAAGACCAGGCGCTGGGATCAGGTGTTGCAGGAGCCGGGCATCCGGATCGGCCGTACCGATCCGAAGCTCGATCCGAAAGGCGCCTTCACCGTCGATATGATGAACAAGGCCGCGGCGCTTTATCATCAGCCGGACCTCGTCGAGAAGACCTTGGGCGACGCGGAAAATCCCGCCCAGGTTTTGCCTGAGGAAACGCTGGTGGGCCGCCTCCAATCCGGCCAGCTCGATGCCGGTTTCTTCTACTCGACCGAAACCTCCGACCTGAAAATCCCTGCGCTGCGCCCGGCGCCAGAATTGCAGGCCAAGGCCAGCTACACGCTGACGATTCTCAACGACGCCCCGAACCGTACGGGCGCGAGCAGCTTCGTCGACTTCCTGCTGAGTGCACAGGGCCGCGCGCTGCTCAAGCAACACGGTGTGGACGTCATCAAACCGGCCACGACCGGCAACGTGCAGGCAATGCCGCCTTCGCTGCAAGCCGTGATCGACGCCGCGCAGTAAGGTGTGGTGAAACAAGCGATGAATCAGGCGGTGGATCAGGTAGTAAATCAGGCGGTGAAGCAGGCAGTGAAGCGGTCGGCCGCGCGGCCGCTATTGTGGCTGGCGGCGCTGCTGGCCGTCTATTTATGCGCCCCATTCATCGCGAGCGTGCCCCAGCTCGGCGCGGCCGATTGGCCGAATGTCGACTGGTCCGCGGTGGGGTCGGCGGTCGGCATCTCGGCGGCGAGCGCCAGTGTGGCCTCGTGCGTGATTCTGCTGGGCGGCGTGCCGCTCGGCTATTTTCTGGCGCGCTCCAACTCACGCAAGATGGCGCTGCTCGGCTTCGTCGTGCAGTTGCCGCTTGCGTTGCCGCCGCTCACGAGCGGCGTGCTGCTGCTGTTTCTGCTGGGCCCGTATAGCTGGGTCGGCCAGTTCACCGGCGGCAAGCTGACGGACTCGTTCGCCGGCATCGTGCTCGCGGAAACCTTCGTGGCCGCGCCCTTCCTGATCATCGCCGCGAAATCGGCGTTCGCCGCCGTCGATCCCGTGCTCGACGACGTCGCCGCGACGCTCGGCCATCATGCGAACAGCCGCTTCTTCCGCGTGATGTTGCCGGTTGCGTGGCCGGCGATTCGAGCGGGACTCGCGCTCGCGTGGTTGCGTGCATTCGGCGAGTTCGGCGCAACGGTGATGGTCGCCTATCACCCGTATTCGCTGCCGGTGTACACGTATGTCGTGTTCGGCGGCCAAGGCCTGCCGGCGATGATGCCGCTGCTGCTGCCGACGCTCGCGATTGCGATTATCTGCGCGGCGCTGTCGATTTATAGCCTTCGCTCAAAAGCCGCGCTCGAACAAACAGAAAGCGGCGACGACGCGCTGGAACCCGGCACGGATCTAACGGCGAGCCGTGGCGAGAGCGCCGATCTGCGCCTCGCCTTTCATTTGCAGCGCCGCCTGGGCGCGTTCGACCTGGACATCGCGTGGACGCCTGCAACGCGGCGGCTGGCGATCATCGGGCCGTCGGGCTCGGGCAAATCGCTGGCCTTGCGTCTGATCGCGGGGCTCGAATCCAATGCGTCGAGCGACGTGCGGCTGGGCACCACCGACTTGGGCACACTGCCGCCCGAGCGCCGCCAGATCGGTTATATGCCGCAAGACTACGGTTTGTTCCCGCACATGACGGTCGCGCAGCAACTCCGGTTTCCGATCGACGCCGACGCCGCCAGCGCGCGTTACTGGCTCGATCATCTGGGCCTCACACAACTGGTTGCGCGCTTGCCGCATCAATTGTCGTTCGGTCAGCGGCAACGCGTGGCGCTGGCGCGGGCCCTCACGCGGCATAGCGAACTGTTGCTGTTCGACGAGCCGTTCGCGGCACTCGACACGCCACGGCGGCGGCGTTTGCAGCAGTCGCTGCGCGCGTTGCAGCGCGAGATTGCGGCGGTGACGATCATCGTCACGCACGATCCCGACGAAGCGGCGCTGCTGGCTGACGAGGTGCTGGTCGTTGAACAGGGTCGCGTGCTGCAGGCGGGTTCCATCGACGCGGTGTTCGAACGGCCGGCTTCGATGCGCGTTGCGGAACTGCTCGGCTTGCACAACGTAGGCGTTGGTTCGATGACGGCGCCTCGGCAGGTCGAGATCGGCCACGGCCTCGTGATCGCGACGAGCGATAGCGGTTCCGCCCTGCCTGCCGGGCAACGGGTGATGTGGCGCATCTCTTCGCACGCCGTGACGATTTCACCCGAGGGCGCTCATGCCGGCGTGGTCGACGCTGTCGAGTTACGGCGAGGTGACCGATATGTGCGCTTGAATATCGCGGGGATGCGGCTCGATATCGCGAACGAAGACACCCGGCTGCGGGAAGGAAGCCCTTGCCGGATCGATATTGAGGCCTCCGGCGTTGCAGTCTGGAATGTGAGTTGACGGGTTTGTTCCGGCGCTAGCAGCGGCATGGCGATTAGGCCACGCCGCCGCTGCCGCTCCCGCTGCGGCCGCCAAACGCCCGCTTAAACCTCGTCCGCGTGTGCCCGCTTCCTGACTTCGGAAAACGCAACGTCGACGAGCAACTTCCCGGAATCAAACACAGTGACGAGCGCCTCGTCCCAGTCCCCTTCAACGGTACGGTCGTCCCAGACCAAAGGCAGCGTCGCCGTCCGGTACTCGCCTGTGTGGCGATTCATCAGCAACGTCAGGCGGCCTTTCATCGACCGCTTACCGGCATCCGTCACCGGGTCCTTGCGGACGTCGTGCCATTCATCGCCGAGCCGGATGGCCGAGCACTTCATCGCGAAGCGCTGCGTATCGCGATTGATCTGCTGCAACAACGCGCCACCCATGCCGAACACGATGTTGTCCGCGGCAAAGCCGGCCTCATCCATGGCCGCAAGGATCGCCTCGATCGAATCCGGATTCACGCCGTCGCCCTGAATCACGCGGACGGTATTGAGCACGCGCCGCCCCTTGCCGTTCACCGTCGAACCAAACGATGCCTCGAGCGAGCGCATGGTTTGCAGGACGATCGTGAGCGGATCGCCGGAATCAGGCCGGATCACCAGGGTACCGCCGGAATCGAGCACCGCCTGCTTGAGGTCTTTGCCCCATACCTCGAGTGCGGCGAACAGGTCGTAGGAATCGGACACCACCGAAACGATCGCCCCCGGCTTGCCGAACTTCGCGATCATGTTGCGGAACGCGTCCGTTTCGCGCTCGCGACCCCATGCGGTGATCGTGCTGTGCTCCGCGGCCGGCACCGAAAACGCCGCCATCGGTTCGTTGTAGTAGTGGTTCGCGGCGACCACACCGAGCACCGTATCCGAGCCCATGAAACTGACGAGATGCGCCGAGCCGCCAATTGCCGCCGACTCCGCGCTCGACACGCCGCGCGCGCCGAAATCGTGCAGCTTGAACGGCAGTTGCGTCAGATCGTCGCTACTCTTTTCCAGATAGGCGCGGATCGTCTTGCGCAGATGCCAGCTTTGCGTCGCCACCGTAATCGGATACCACACGCGCAGCAGCATCGTTTCCAGATACGAGGCGAGCCAGAACACCTGGGGGTCGTCGCATTCGACCGTGACCAGCACATTGTGCGTGGGCACCACCGAGCCTTCCGGCACCGCGCGGATCCGTACCGGCAGATAGCCGCCATGATGCTCGACGATGTAGCGCCAGCCGGCTTCGTTGAACGGCTCGCCATGCGCCGTGAAAAACGCTTTCGCCTGCTCGATCATCTCGGCGGTGATGGGGCGGCACAGATATTCCTTGATCAGCATCTGCAGACCGAAGAACAGCGTGCGGTCATAGCGTCCGCCGCGCGACTCGATGTACGAAAACATCGCCGACGCTTCAGGCGGATATTGCAGGTAATGCGACGCCTTGTACGAATCCGTGTTGAGGATCGGATTGGACAGGATCGACGCCATGGCGTTGAGTGGGTTTGTATCGTTTTGCATGGGTGATGCTGCGCTCGTGCGGTTCTCTCAAGAGTAATCGGGTGGCCTCGGGGACGTGGCGCTTGCGTCGTAGGCGAAGCTACACCATACACCGTCAAAACCCGCCCGGAACCACCCGGACCCGCACCTTACCTCGTTATGCCCGATACCGCTTGTCGGCGCACAGAAGGTGTTCCTCTCGCACAATGCGCTCGACTTGCTGGCGGATGTCCATGCCATGCGAAACGCGCCGCATTGCATTCCGGCTACACGCGGCAAGCGGCCGGGTTCAGTGCCCAGGCTTCAGTTGCGGCGGCGCATTCGGCCGTGCCGCGAACAGGCGGCCGAGCATGCCTTTGCGCGGCTCGGCGGGCGCCGGCCACAGCATGTCGGCCAGCAGACAGATGCCTTGCGCCAGGCCGCTGTCGTGGGCCGAGGTGACGAGCGGCACGCCGCGGTTGAGCGCCTCGTTGACGCGCTTTTCGTCACGCGCAAGCTGGTGCGCGACTCTCGCGCCGAGTGTCTGTTCGAGCGTGGGCAGGTTGATGGCCGCGTTCTTGTCGTATTGATTCACCACCACTCGCACCTTGCTCGACGGATAACCCAGCTCCCTGAAAATATCGAGCATGCGGCGCCCGCCGTGCAGGTAAAGCAGGTTTTGCCGCACCACCATGCAAATGGCGTCGCTATGATCGAGTGCACGGATCGTCAGCGGATTGAGGCTTTGACCGATGTCGATCAGTACTGCGTCATACCGCTCGCGTACCAACCACAGAATTTGCTCCAGTTGCGCGGGCTGCACCTCGGCTGCCTTGAGGGGGTCGCCGGCACCCGCCAGCACGTCGAGGTTCGCGTGTACCCGCATGACACATGCGTCCAGCAAGCCGGCGTCAAGGCAGTCGATCTGCGAGCACAGATCGGCAAGCGTCGCGGGCGGCGGTTTGTCGGCCATCAACAGGCTGGCATCGCCGAATTGCTGGCTGAGATCGATCAGCAGCACGCGGCTGTTGCGCAGCGAGGCGAGGGAATACGCGAGATTCACAGCGATCAGCGTCGTACCGCTGCCGCCCTTGCTCGACACCAGCGAGACGATTCGCCCGGCGCGGCGGCCGCCCGCGTTCTTTTTCGCGGCGATATGCGTGAGCGCCGCAGCGATCTTGCAGGCCTCCAGCGGCCATGACAGCACATCCCGCACGCCGACGCGCATCGCGGCAGTCAGCAACGCAGTGGATGGCGCCGGCGTAACGAGCATGCAATGCAGGACAGGCGAGCAGGCCAGCGTCTCCTCCACGCCGTCCAGATCGCGCGCGCTCAACTCGACGTCGTCGACGATCAGCAGATCGGCGCTCCTGATCGCGCGGGTATGCATGCGCAACTGCCGCAGCGTGCAGTACGCGGTGCGCAAGCGATACACCACGCCGCTTTCGTCGAGACGCGCGACGATGTGCGGCGCTCGCTCCGCGCTGGATGTAATCATGAAGATGTCGATCATGCCAGGTCTCCGCCGGCCTAAGGCCTGTCAGTGGGCAAGGCCGCGTCGATAACAGTCGGCATTCAGGTGTAGTCGTCGGGATCGGATGGGTAGATGTCCACGCCGCGCTCCTGGCCTCGTTCGGGCGCAACCGGCATCTCGAACATCGCGTCGCGCAGCGCATCGCGTTGAATCTCTGCCTGGGCCTTGCGTTTTACCGCCTCGGCGATGACCAGCGTGAGCAGATCGGCCGACGGCGCGGCGAACAACCTGCGCTGCCGCACCAGAAGACGCCGATAAGAGAGCGCGGCGCCGTGCGCCGTGATGTGATGGTCCAGCCGCGATGCGGCCAGCTTGCTATTCGTTTTCATGACACCCCCCGAATGATGGACCCTTCGCGGACCGCATCCAGGTAAGCCGTGCCTGCGTTAGTACGCAGGCACGGCGCCCGGTTCACCTCGTAACATGCGCCCCTCTATGGAGACTCTGGCCATTCCTCCCCGCTTCGTCGCGCCGGCCGGTCCTGACCGTGCGCTGCCCCTTCCCTGTTCTGTGCGTCGCGTGCCCGTGAATTGCGTGGGCACGGTACCTGTCGCTTTTTTTACTTATTTATTTCGGCCAGCTACGTTGGCCTGCTACTTCGGTCATCCACTTCGAATCCGTCCAGCTTGACGGAAAAAGTGGCGAGGTCAGCGTTTCACGTTGTCCGGTGATGAATGACCGAAACTTCGTCTCGATCATTCACCCCGTTTTTTAGACATCCGTTTTTCAGTGGCCCCGCCGCACCCTCGCAAGACGCATTGGCATCCCCGGCCGCGCTTACGAAGATAATGTTTGCCGCCGGACTCCAGTTGCTTCCCCGTGCTTCCGGACCGCGGCGGCAATGCATTGGCTTGCGAAGCTCTTATTGCAATGGCTGTGCCAGGCACCTTCAACCCCTTGCCGCATGGTGATTCTGTCGCGACGCAGTTTGTCTGGGCCGGCTTCGCGACACGCGTTGATTCGGATTCGACACGCGATTGATTCAGCGCACGCGCATGGCGGGACAATCTACCTGTCCGCATGACTGGGGACGACCCGCATCCCACCCTGCCAGGCCGCGCTTTGCGGCGCACCCCGGTCAAATGTGCCGATACTTCGGGGCACGAAGCAGCACTTGCGACCCCTGCCCAACATGTCGCAAGCTTGAGACGCGGCGGCTCGGTGTTTCGGCAGCCGTTGCACGACGATCGTCATGCGTTTTACCGCGCTCTGTGGTACACCTCGCATAGCCGGGGTTGACCGACTATTTTTGAACGGCAAGCCAACACCTCGGAGCACGAAAAACGTTTCTGAATCCCGATTTGTTTGTATGGCGTTCGAAAGCGCTTTCGCTTATGGTTAAGGCATGCGCCACATAGAGCGCCTGTGTCGGGCCACCGAGGTAAAAAACGGCTGTTGTGATTCGGGGATGAAATAGTCAGGCGGGTTCAGCGTTGAACGTTGCTTCCGTGATCTGGCCGATGCACCTTGCGGCTCGTGCCGCCGCTCCATGCCCCCGCCATTACCGCTACCGTGATTTGTCATTACCGGTCCGTCCAGTACGTCCAGGTGCAGTTCTGAGAGCAGCAACGATCCGGGGGTTACATGAATACGACTTGCACGCCTGTCGAAACCGAACGCACTGTTCTGTATGTGTCGAACTCGCCCGATCAGGATCTCGCCAGCTTCCTCGCCGCATCGGGCTGGCAGGCAGTGCACGCCAAAAGCACGGCGATCGCCGAACGCATGATCGAACGCGGCAACATCAAGGTCGGGCTGGTCGAATTGCCGGGTGACTGCACGTCGCAGCATCTGTCCGCGCTGGCTTCCTGCATGCGGCGCGTCGAAACCAATTGGGTGGCGCAGATCGCGCCGGGCCAGGCGGAAAACGAACTCGTCAGCCGCTTCATTCTCGATTACTGCTTCGATTTCGTTACCCGGCCGTGGCTGAACGAGCGGCTTGTGTTCGCGCTGGGCCACGCGCATGGGTTATCGAGCCTGCGGCATGCGCCGGTCGTACCGGAGCCGTCGCTTGGCCGGCACGGCATGGTGGGGCAATGCGAGGCTATGCAGCAGTTGTACCGGCGTATCGACAAATGCGGGGTGACCGATGCGCCAGTGTTCGTCGCCGGCGAATCGGGCACCGGCAAGGAACTGACCGCCCGTGCGATTCATGAGCGCTCGCCGCGCGCCGGCCGGGCGTTCGTCGCGATCAACTGCGCGGCGATTCCGCCGAGCCTGCTGCAAGCCGAATTGTTCGGCCACGAGCGCGGCGCCTTTACCGGCGCGTTGCAACGCAAGATCGGCCGGATCGAAAGCGCTAATGAGGGCACGCTGTTCCTGGATGAAATCGGCGACATGCCGCACGAATGCCAGGCGGTGCTGCTGCGCTTCCTGCAGGAAGGCACCATTGAACGGCTGGGCGGCAATGGGCCGATCAAGGTCGACGCGCGAGTAATCTCGGCGACGCACGTCGATCTGGACAAAGCCGTCGAAGACGGGCGCTTCCGCTCCGACCTGTATCACCGCCTGTGCGTGCTGCGGCTCGTCGAGCCGCCGTTGCGCGAGCGCGGTGGCGACATCAAGCTGCTCGCCAACTATGCGCTCAGCATGTACCGGCAGGACGGCGCACGCAAACTGCGCGGACTTTCGAGCGACGCGATCGTCGCCATGTCGAACTATCCGTGGCCGGGCAACGTGCGCGAACTGATCAACTGCGTGCGGCGTGCCGTGGTCATGAGCGAGGGGCGCTTTATCACGGCAAGCGATCTCGGCTTGCCGGAAACCGACCACGGTCCGGCGGTGACGCTGGCGGAAATTCGCAGCAAAGCAGAAAAGGACGCCATCGAGCATGCGTTGCAGCGGCATGGCTACAAATTGTCCGAGGCCGCGGCCGAGCTCGGTATTTCGCGGGCCACCCTGTATCGCCTGATGCATGCGAACCGGCTGCATCAGGAACCGGCGCCCGGGCGCGGGACGAGCGCCAACGGCGGCGCCGATTCCGATGACGAGGCGGAGCGGCAGGCGCCATCGCTGGTCTGATCTCGTAGGCCGCCTAAGCGGGGCACGCCTTTTTGCGCATCGAACCGTAGCGTTTTTATCCCGCGCATCCAGCGCCGATGCGATGACTCTCGTATGGGGCGTATTGTCTAGCAACGCTCAAATCCGATGGTTCCGTGCCGGTTGTCGCGGCCCGGCGCAGCGGACGTCGTGGCTGCCTATCGAATCGCCCCCGGCGTTGCTATGCTGAAGGCCGTTCATCCATCTCGGAGCGGACTTGGCCGATCAGCATGCTCGGGCGCATATGCGCCGCCCCTCCTCCGTTCTCCCCGCCCAGGCCAGCCCGTGCGACTCGCTCGCCATCCACGCTCGCCCCCTTAGCTTCGCTCACCCGTGCCGGCGCAAAAAGCTCGCGCTTGCCGCGACCATCCTCGGCTCGAGCATGGCGTTTATCGACGGCTCCGTTGTCAACGTCGCGCTGCCGTCGATCCAGACCGAGCTGGGCGCGAGCGTCGCGGCGATCCAGTGGGTGGTCAACGCGTATCTGCTGTTTCTCGGCGCGCTGGTGCTGGTGGGCGGCTCGCTCGGCGACAAGCTCGGCCGGCGCACCGTGTTTATCGCGGGAATCGGCGTGTTCACGCTGGCCTCGATCGGCTGCGGCCTCGCGCCCCGCGTCGGTGCCCTGATTGCGGCGCGCGCCGTGCAAGGCATCGGCGCGGCGTTGCTGGTGCCGAGCAGTCTCAGCATCATCGGCGCGGTGTTCGACGACAAGGAGCGCGGCCAGGCGATCGGCACCTGGGCCGGCGTCGGCGCGATCACGTCGGCGCTCGGGCCGGTGGCGGGCGGCTGGCTCGTCGATGCGTTTTCATGGCGGGCGATTTTCTTTCTGAACGTCCCGGTCGCGTGCGCAACCATCGCGCTGGCGATCGTCGCCGTGCCGGATAGCAGGCAGGAGGACGACGTATCGGAACTTGACCTTGCGCTCAAGGCAAACGCGCAGCCGAAGCTCGACTGGCTGGGCGCCATCACAGCGGCCGCGGGACTGGCCGCGTTGACCTATGGCCTGACCATCGCCTCGGCGCGCGGCTTCGGCGACCGCCGGGTGTTGACCTCGATCCTCGGCGGCCTGCTGGTGCTGAGCGGTTTCGTAGTGCTAGAAGCAAAGACCCGCAATCCGATGATGCCGCTCGACGTGTTCCGCTCGCGCGACTTCGTCGGCGCGAATCTCGTCACGCTGTTGCTCTACTTCGGGCTAGGCGGCGCGCTGTTTTTCCTGCCGTTCACGCTGATCCGCGGGTATGGCTATAGCGCGACCGAGGCAGGCGCGGCACTGCTGCCGGTGCCGGTCACGATCGGCCTGTTGTCGCGCTTCACCGGCGGCCTGACGAGCCGATACGGCGCGCGGGCCTTGCTGGGCATCGGCCCGGTGATCGCAGCGCTCGGCTTCGCGATGCTCGCGCTGCCCTGGGTGCGCGGCGACTATTGGCGCGGCTTTTTCCCGGCGCTCATCGTGCTCGGACTCGGGATGACGATCACCGTCGCACCGTTGACGACGACGGTGATGTCCTCCGTCTCCGCCGCGCGTACGGGCGTCGCTTCGGGCATCAATAACGCCGTCGCCCGGGTGGCGAGTCTGCTGGCGATTGCGGTGCTCGGCATCGTGTTCGTGTGGTCGCACGACGCGGCGCTCGACGCGCGGCTCGATGCGTTGCATGTCCCGCAAGCGGCGCGTCAGGCGACGCGGCTGACGCAAGACTCGATGGATCCGGGGCCGGCCGCGCCAGGCGCAACGGACGCGGCCGACGCGGCAGCACGGGCCGACGTGACGCACGCGCAAGCTGAGGCTCTCGGAGCGGCATTGCGAGCGGTGGCGCTGGCATCGGCGGGGTGCGCGCTGGCCGGCGCGGTGCTGGCGGCGTTGACAATCCGCGCAGCTACCGGAAAAACCGCCGTGCCGCCGCGCTAAAAGGGCAAGCATCAAGGCGCGATGCCGTTTGCGCCGGGCCATGTGCGCGGTCTTCCCAGCGGAGAACCCGGCGTAGCGTGCTCAACGACAGTTCAGAAACGGCTGAAACGTCCCGAGCAACTCAACCACAGTTCAGAAACGGCTGAAACGTCCCGAGCGAACGGTCGCCATACTGGTCAGTACTCGGAGCTTCGAGCCTCCGAGCCAACCGGGAGCCTTCACATGACGATGACCTGCTTTATCCGTTACCAGATCGACCCGTTCCAACGCGACGCATTCGACGAGTACGCACGCAACTGGGGACGCATTATTCCGCGCTGTGGCGGTCATCTGATCGGCTATTTTCTACCCCATGAAGGGACCAACGACATCGCCTGGGGCCTGATCGCGTTCAACAGCCTCGCTGCCTATGAAGCCTATCGGGCGACCCTGCGAGCCGACCCCGAAGCACGGGAAAATTTCAGATTCGCGCAGACGAAGCGCTTCATTCTGCGCGAGGAGCGCACCTTCACCGAGGTGGTCGACGGCACGCTCGGGGTGGCGGCAATGGGCGCGATGTAAGGGATCGCGGGCGGAGTTTCGCGCGCAGCGGCTGACGTGCTGGCCGATCCGCGTGGTCTGCCGGGCAAGCTTTCTGCTACCTCGGGTTACATTCCGGTTACAGTTCGCGCCGGCTCACCGCTCGCTGGTGCAAGCGGTGAAAGCCGCGGAAGGAACTTGTGCGACCAGAACGGTGTCGGTTCAGGGTCACTCCGCCGCACCGATCCGCGCGTTCCGGCACCGCTGTCCGCCCCTGGTACCCCGCTTTACACCCTATGCGCAAAATACTCCACGCCTGGTTTCTCGTTCTGCTTATCCTCGGCGCCTCGCCGGTCTTTGCCGCCGCGGTTGCCGCCGCGGCGCACCCTCCCGCCGCATCCACGCCATCCGGCGCCGCGGTCACGCTGACGCCCGAGCAGGCCCGCCAGGCCCTCAGCGTCCTCAATGACCCCAAACGCCGCGCGCAAGTCAGCGACACGCTCCAGGCGATCGCCGCAGCGGGCGCACTCAGCGCGCCGCCCGCCTCGGCGGCTACGGCTGCGTCGGCACCCACGGCCGCCAGCAGCGCCGCCGCGCTCGTGCCAGCCGCGTTCAAGTCCAATGGCCTCGCCTCGCAACTGGCCCGTCAGGGCGCGCATTGGGCCGTCCACCTGGGTGTGTCGTTGCGCGGCTCGGTCGCCGCGTTGCTCGATGTCGCTTCGGTGCGTGCCTGGTGGAACTGGCAGTTCACCAACCCGCAGGCGCGTAGCGTGCTCGTGCATGTCGCGCTGTCGTTATTGGCGGCACTGCTGCCCGCGCTCGTGCTCGAATGGCTCGCGCGTCGCCTGCTGCGCCGCGTCTATGCGCTTCTTGCCGCGCGCCGCGAACTGGGCAACGAAGACAGCGCGCCGCAAGCCGACCTGCCCGTCGACGTCCAGCCGCAGCCGGCCGATGCGCCGAATGCCGCCCCACCGCTGCCGGTCTCTCCGGGCGCGTCCGCTGCGGCGGCTTCGTCCGATGCAACGGTCCAGACGACGAAGCCCGGCGTGTCCTCGCCCGCAGCCAGCCCCGCCACCGGCAAAGCCACCGAAGCCAAAGGCAAGCAGAGCGCCGTGCATCACTGGACGCTCCTGCAGCGTCTGCCGCGCGCGCTGCTGACACTGGTGCTGCGCCTGTTGCCGCTGGCGGTATTCGTCGGCGCGGCGAGCGCGCTGATGTCGATCTTCACCGACGACGGCACGCCGCAAGACCGAGCGCTCGATTCGCTGATCGACATCTATGTGCTGTGCCGCGTGATCGTGATCGTCAGCGGCTTTTTCCTGCAGCCGGGCGCACCGCGCCTGCGTCTGCTGCGCATGAGCGATGCGTGGGCGCTTTTCGTGCAGCGCTGGATGGTGCGGATCGTCGCCGTGGTCGGCGCCGGTTCTGCGATCGCGGAGATCGCGCAGTCGCTCGGGTTGAACGACGCCGCGCATCTCGCGCTGATGAAGGTGGTCGCGCTCGCCGGCCACATCATGATCTCGATCCTGATCCTGCAATGCGCGACTCCGGTCGGCGAATTGATCCGCAGGCGTTTCGCGGCGCGCGAATCGCTGCAAATGTTCGGCAATGCGCTCGCCGACGCGTGGGCATGGTTCACGGTGTTCATCGTGATGGCGCTGTGGTTCGTCTGGGCGCTCGACGTGCAGAACGGCTATCACACCCTGCTGCATCTCGGCGGCATAACGCTCGCGATTCTGGTCGGCGCGCGGGTCGTCTCGATCGTGATATTCGGTGCGATGGCGCGGCTCTTCCATGCTCAGGACGACGCGACAAAGTCGCTCGTGCATGAGCATGCCTACCGCTATTACCCGCTGCTGCGGCGGGTCGTCGCTTGGATCATCGGCATCGTCACCGCGCTCGCGCTGTTGCAGGTATGGGGTGTCGATGTGATCGACCTGTTCCGTAGCGGTTCGGTTGGCCATCGGCTGGCTTCAGCGATCATCACGGTCGGCGTCGCCGCCGTGATCGCGCTGGTGGTGTGGGAAAGCGTCAACGTGTCAGTCGAACGGCGGCTGAAGCGCTGGACCACCAGCGGCGACCTGGTGCGCGCCGCTCGCCTGCGCACGTTGCTGCCGATGCTGCGCAGCGCGCTCTTCTGCGTGATCGCTCTGGTAGTGGTGCTCACCGGCCTGAGCGAACTGGGCGTGAACATCGGACCGCTGCTGGCCGGCGCGAGTATTTTCGGCGTGGCGCTCGGCTTCGGCTCGCAAAAGCTGGTGCAGGATTTCATCACCGGTATGTTCCTGCTGATGGAAAACGCCATGCAGGTCGGCGACTGGGTCACGCTCGCGGGCGTGTCCGGCACGGTCGAATATCTGTCGATCCGTACCGTGCGCTTGCGCGGCAGCGACGGCTCGCTGTACACCGTACCGTTCAGTTCGGTGACAACGGTCAACAATACCAATCGCGGGCTCGGCAATGCGGCGGTGAAGGTGAACATCGTGTTCGGCGCGGATGTCGATCTGGCGATCGACACGCTGAAGGAAATCGGCGCCGCGCTGCGCGAGGACGAGAAGTACAAGGACGGCATTCTGTCCGACTTCAGCTTCTGGGGCGTGGATGGGGTGGACGGTTCCGCCGTGACGCTGGCCGGCCAGATCCAATGCCGCGACAGCGCGCGTTGGGGCGTGCAGCGCGAATTCAACCGGCGCATTCTCGACCAGTTCAGCGCGCGCGGCATCGAAATCGCCAACCCGCAGCGGCAATTGCTGACGTGGGATCCGGAGAGCGTAGCGGCCAAAGTCGATTCGAACGGCGCGCCGGATGAAGGCTCCAAGGCCTTGGCGAAGGACGTACCGCCCGCAACGGCGCAGGATGAACCTTCCGGGAAGGCGAAGGACGAATCTCCCGCAATGGCGAAGGACGAACCTCCCGCGAAGGCGAGCGCCGAACGTCCCGCAATGGCGAAGGACGAATCTCCCGCGAAGGCGAGCACCGAACCTCCCGCAAAGCCAGCGGCCGCCAAAGCCGACGCGCCCGTGGAAGATCAGCTGCCCGTCGACCCTAAACCGGCCGGTGGCCCAGGAACGCCAGCAAATCCTGGTTCAACCTCTCCGCATGAGTGAAGTACAGGCCGTGGCCGGCGCCCTCGTAGACGTTTAGCGAAGCGCCTTCGATCAGCGCCGCGGTCGGCCGGCCGGTGAGTTCGAGCGGTGCCGAGGCGTCACGGTCGCCATGCACGACCAGCGACGGCACCCGCACGCGAGCCAGCTCCGCGCGGAAATCCGTGATGGTCTGGACGCGGGCGAGTTCGAGCATGGCCTGATGCGAGGTTTGCAGCATCATGCGGATCGTCCAGTCGAGCGGCGCGCGCGAGACGCCCGGGCCGAAATAAGGTGCGGCATTGGCCTCGATCCAGTCCGGGAAGGAACGGCTCAGCGCAATGCGGCCTTGCTCGAATAACGCGGCGTCAATTCCGTTCGGGTTGTCTTCCGTTTTCAGCAGATAGGGCGTGGCAGCGGGTGCGATGAACGCAATGCGGGCTACGCGTTCCGAGCCATGCCGCGTCAGGTAGCGCACCACTTCCCCACTCGCGATCGAATGCGCGACCAGCGTCACGTGACTCAGATCGAGCGTGCTGAGCACGCTGTCGAGATCGTCAGCGAGCGTGTCGAAATCATAGCCCCGCCCGGGATCGCTCGAGCGGCCGTGGCCGCGGCGATCGTAAGCAATGCAGCGACAGCCGAGGCGCGACAGCGGCTCCATCTGATAGGCCCACATGTCGGTGTTCAGCGTCCAGCCTGCCAGGAAGACGAGCGGCGTGCCGTGTCCCCAGTCACGGTAGAAAAGGCGCGTGTGGTCGGCGGTGCGGATGGTGTTGGGGTCGTCGGTGAGATGCGGGGCGGTTGCGTTCATGGAAGCCTCTTTACCTTGGGTCGGAATCGGTGTGCCGTGCCGCTACTTTGATTGGCAGCGGTAAGCAGGTCGATTACCTGGGAGGTAAAGAGTCAGGCTTTACGAGCGGCAAAGCGTCGGCTTATCGCGGGCGCCTGCTGCATCTGCCTGCTGCATCTGCCGCTTGCATTCGCCTATTGCACCTGCCACCAGCGCGGCAGCAAGCGGCGCACTTCCGGCCGCCGGTAGCGGTCGTCGATCAGATGCACCACGCCCTGATCCTGCTCCGTGCGAATGACCCGGCCCGCGGCCTGCACGACCTTCTGCAAACCCGGATACAGATACATGTAATCGTAGCCGTTGCCGAACTTCGCCTCCATGGTGCGTCGCATCTGCTCGTTGACGTCGTTCATCTGCGGCAGGCCGAGCGTCGCGATAAAGGCGCCGATCAACTGCTGGCCGACCAGATCGACGCCCTCCGAGAACGCGCCGCCTAGCACGGCGAAGCCCACACCCTGATTCATGATGCGAAAGCGCGCGAGGAACGCGTCGCGCGCCGCCTCGTCCATGCCCGGTTCCTGCGCCCACACCGGCAATTCCGGATGACGCTCGCGCATCAACGCCACCACCCGCTGCAGATAGTCGAAGCTGCTCAGAAAGCCGAGATAGTTGCCCGGCTGCGCTGCGTACTGCCGCGCGATCAGATCGACGATCGGCACCAGCGACCGTTCCCGGTCACGCCAGCGCGTCGAGACATTGCCCGCCACACACACCTGCAATTGCTCGGCGCGGAACGGCCCTTCGACGTCGAGCCAGCTGGTCTGCTCGGGCAGACCGAGCGTGTCGCGATAGAAATGATGCGGATTGAGCGTGCCGGAGAACATCACCGTGGTACGCGCGGCCGCGTAGCGCCCCGCGAGGAACGGTGCCGGGATCACGTTGCGCACGCACAGCGTGGCGCTGGTTTTGTCGCGCGGCGTGTCGCGGTCCGCGGTGAGGGTGATGTCGAAAATCGAATGCTCGCCGAATTGCTCCGCCAGCGCGACGAAATGCATGGCGTCGAAGAAAAACCGCAGCGACGCTTCATCGATTGAAAGCGGTGCTTCGGCGAGCTGATCCGTCACTGCGCCGATCAGAGTCTGCGCAGCCGAAAGCAGTTTGCCGGGGACCTCGGCATAAACCTGATACGTGCCGGTCTGCGCGCGCCTGACGGCGCTCCACTCGCGCTGAAGCCGTTCAAGCGGCTTCTTCAACGTTGCGGGCGCGCTTTTGCGGGCGAGCCGGAACGCCGCCTGATCGAGCGACGCGCTGTACATGCGCCGGGCCCGGTCGAGCAGGTTATGCGCCTCGTCGACCAGCACGCCGACGCGCCACTGATTGATCTGCGTCAGCGCGTACAGCAGCGCGCTGCCGTCGTAGTAGTAGTTGTAATCGCCGACCACCACGTCGGACCAGCGCGCCAGTTCCTGCGCGAGATAGTACGGGCAGAGTTCGTGCGCGAGCGCCGCTTCTCGTACCGATGCCCGGTCGAGCCTTGGCCCCGCCAACGCCGCGCTGCGGGCCGCGTCGAGCCGGTCGTAGAAGCCGCGCGCGAGCGGACAGGACTCGCCGTTGCAGGCCTTGTCGGGATGCTCGCAGGCTTTATCTCGCGCGACCAGTTCCAGGGTTCTCAACGGCAGGCGCGCGGCGGATTGGCCTGAGCCTCGATGGAGCGTTTCGATTGCGTCGAGGGCAAGCGCGCGGCCCGGCGTCTTGGCGGTGAGGAAAAAGACGCGGTCGATCTGGTCCGATGCGCACGCCTTGAGCAGCGGAAAAATCGTCGCCAGCGTTTTGCCGATGCCGGTCGGCGCCTGCGCCATCAACGGCGTGCCGTCACGCGCCGCGCGATACACCGACACCGCCAGTTCGCGCTGGCCGCTACGGAACTGGCCATGCGGAAACTGCAAGGCGCCGAGCGCGGCGTTACGCGCGGCACGATGCGCCTCTTCCTGCACAGCCCAATCGAGAAAGCGCTCGCATTGCTCGACGAAGAAAATCTCCAGCTCACGCGCGCTGTGCGTTTCGCTCAGGAGCGTTTCCTTCTGACTGCCGATATCGAAGTACACCAGCGTGACCGTCAAGTCGGCGAGCCCACGGGCACGGCACAGCAGATGACCGTACACCAGCGCCTGCGCCCAATGCAGCGTGCGGTGATTGGCGGGCATTCGTTCGAGCGCGCCACGATAGGTCTTGACCTCTTCCAGCCGGTTCGCTGCCGGATCGTAACCGTCGGCGCGGCCACGCACGGTCAAACCACGATGCGTGCCGCTCAGCGTGATCTCAGTTTCGTAGCCGCTGGTGCGCCGCCCGGCGACCGTTACGTGGCCGGCCATCCCTTCCAGCGAGGTGGGCGCGGGCGTGAAGCGCAGATCCAGATCGCCGCGCCTCGCGGTAAATTCGCACATCGCCCGCACGGCGACCACGTAGGTCATCCGGTGGCCTCTTTCGCAACCACGGCGCTGACTTCGGCGGCGGCGGTCTGCGGAGCCGCAGTCGCCCCCACTTCCGCGTTTTCCGCCGCCTCGCCGGTCTCGACTTCCGCCACCTCGTCGGACACCGCGACGTCTTCCTCGGCCCACCGCACGTCGAGCACGCGCACCGGCATACCGTGCTCCGCGCAGTAAGCGAGCCAGCGGATCTGGTTGTCCTGCAAACGATCGCCGGGGCCCTTCACTTCGATCAACTCATAGCGGCGCTCGGCCGGCCAGAAACGAATCAGGTCCGGCAGGCCCGAACGGTTGCCACGGATATCGCGCAGCAAGCGCTCGAACCAGAGTTTCAGATGCGCGGCGGGCAGGCAATCAAGCGCCAATCCGACCAGTTCCGGCGTCAGCAAGCCCCAGAATACAAATGGCGACTGCAGACCCACCTTGCTGTGCAGATGCCGCAGAATCGGCTCGCGATAAGTGCCGCTGTCGAGTTGCGCGAGACACGCCGCGAATTGGCCGGCGCGACGCGCATGAAAATCCGCTGCATGCAGATCGGCGGGACCGCGCTGGAACGGATGGAAAAACGCGCCGGGCAGCGCGGCGAACACCGGCTCCCAGCACAGCAGACCAAACAGCGAATTGATCAACGCGTTTTCGACGTAATGAACCGGCGCCGAGTCGCAAGTCAAATGATCGCGTGCGATGTATTCGACCGGTTGCGGCGTCTGGGGTCTCGGCAGCACCAGCGTGCCGCGCTCGACCGGCCGGGCCGCCGGCACACGCGCGACCCGCTCGCCACGCTTGCGCTGCAAACGCGGCAGCATGCGGGCGACGCGCTGCGCTTCCTCTTCGCTTTCCGGCGTGGCGGCGGCTTGCGAAGCGAGAGAGAAGGCTTCCTCCAGGCGCTCGCTGCGCTCGAGCACACGCAAACGCCGATGGCGCGCGCCGGGCCACGCACAACGCTCATAGACGGCCAGTGCGGCGGGCCAGTTCTGCCGACGCTCGCAATGCTGGCCGAGACGAAACAGCAGTTTCGCGCGACGCGTTTCGAGCCAGGGATTCGAGGTTTCGATCGCGGCGATGGCGGCGACGAGTTCGTCGATCGCCTCGGCTTCCGGTTCGCCCGCGGGCAGCCATTCGAGCGCTTCGCGGCACGCATGCAACGCAAGGTACACGTCGACGTCCACACGTTGCTGGAAAGCGCGCGACGATGCAGAAAAAGCCACCTTTTCGTACTGGAACACGCCGAGATCGGCAAGCACGAACTCCGACCAGTCCTGCTGCAGATTGCCGAAGAACATCAGACGCAGACGCTCGCAAAGCGGTGCGACCGCGACGTGGAAGACGCGATCGGTGGTCTGGCTGTGCCATGTGGACAGGGGATATGCGGCGGCGCCTCTTTCTTCGCCTTCGCCTTCTTCTTCGCTGTTGTCTTCGCCTTCGTAAAACGGGCGCAGTGCTTCCAGTAGATCGGGTTTGCGCAAGCCCTTCGCGCCGGGGATCAATGCGATGGCGTCCGCAAAAATCAGCAGCAGCTCGGGCCGCGTGGTAAGCGCGAACAGCTCGTCGAGCGTCAGAGCCGGTTCGGCGTCGACCCAGCCGAGCGCGCTCAGCGGCGCAGCCGCCTGCGAGGGGCAACCGATCTCGTCGTAAGAAAGACGGCTGGCGCGGAACAGCGTGCCCTTGCGCATCAGCATGCGAACCAGCAACGCGCGCGAGGACTGCGGCAAAGCGGCGAACTTGCGCAGGAAACCGTGTTCGTGCGCGTCCAGCAGATCGTCGTAACGCTCGGCGAGCCACGCCAGCGCACGCTCGAAGTTCAGCAGGTAATAAGGGGCATCAGAGCGGAGGTCTGATGGAACATTTGTCGCCACGGCGCTTTCACGGAACCTGTATGTTTATACAGTGATGATAGCAAAATCCGTGGCGAGGTCTGGCGGTAATGGGTTGCCGAACGCGGTGCGAGGGCCACTGCCCGTCAAAGCGTCGCCAGAAGTTTCAAGCCGCCACGCACATCTGACTGAACGCGGCGAGGACGGCGAAGACAAGCGCTATCGCTACCAGCGTGGCTGCGATGGATCCTGCCGCCAGCGATTGGCGCAACGAAAGATAGAAGCGAAGGGTCATGTCGTTTCCGCCTGCGAGTCGATAGGCATCGGTGTTGCGCGGCCGTGGTGTCGCGGTACTGCGCCGATCTGCCGGTTGTTCCTGTTAAGACGAACTCGGCGAGCGATTCTTGACACAAGCGTCGAACGCGTCAAGCGAAAACCGGCCGCCATTCATTCAGAATCCCGGCTTTCGCCCGCCTACACCGTCGTTCGCACCGGCAATCCGCCGACGAACGCGGCAATCCGTTCGCACGCATCGATCAGGCTCGCTTCGTCGACCACGAACCCGAGCCGCACGAAACCGTTCGCGGTCTCGCCGAAGGCGCTGGCGTCGAGCAGCGACACGCCCTGCGCGCGAAACAGTTGCCAGGTGAAGTCGACCGTATCGAGGCCCGTGCCGCTGACGTCGACCATCATGAACATGCCCGCTTCGGGCAGCAGGCAACGCAAGCCCGGGACACGATGCAAGCGCGCGAACACCACGTCGCGGCGGCGCCGGTAAATCTCGCGCATCTCGGCGACGACCTGCGCCTTGTTCTGCAAAGCCGTCAATGCCGCTTGCTGGATGAACCCCGGCAAGCCATAGTGCATAACCAGCGCGAGCCGCCCCATATGCTCGATCAGGATGCCGGGCCCGATCGCCCAGCCCACCCGCCACCCCGCCATGGCATGCGACTTCGAGAGACTGCCGAGCGTCACGGTACGTTCCGCCATGCCGGGCAGCGCGGCAATGCTGACGTGCTCGCGCTCGAAGGTGAGGTCCGCATAGACCTCGTCGGAGAGTACCCACAGGTCGTGCTCGCAAGCGATCCGCGCGATGCGTTCGAGATCGGCGCGCGGCATCACCACGCCGGTCGGATTGCAGGGTGTCGCGAAGAAAATGGCCTGAGTGCGCGGTGTGACGGCCGCTTCGAGCGCGTCGCAGTCGAGGTGAAAAGCGCGCGCGGGATCGACCGGCACCGGCACGAGCGTGGCGCCCGCGGCGCGTACGCAGGCCTCGTACGTGAGATACATCGGCTCCGGAACGATCACTTCGTCGCCTGCTTGCAACAGGCACAGCGAGGTTGCGAACACGCCGTTCTGCGCGCCCGCCGTCAGGATCACATTGGCGGCGTTCACGGCACAACCGGTGGCGCGCGTGTGTTCCGCGGCAATCGCCGCTCGCAGCGGTTCACGTCCGGACACCGCGCTGTAGTGCGTATCGCCGCCGCGCAAGGCCACGACCGCTCGCTCGACGATCGGCGCGGGCGTCGCGAAGTCAGGATCGCCCACGCTCAGCACAATCACATCTTCGCCTCTCGCGAGCGCCTGTTGAGCAACGCGATGAATCTCCCACGCCGACGTACGCCTGCCTTGCAAACGCTCGACCAGATTCGAGTACTTCATGGAACGCACCCCGTTTCGACTTGAGCCGCCAATGTAATGGGGCGTGCGCGAAACGTCCAGATACGAAAAAGCGCCACGCGAGCATCGAAGCTCGTGTGGCGCTGGAGCAATGGCCCTCGCGTGAGAGCCCGCAAAAACAATGCTGCGTTTAAATCTGGCGGCGCAGTTCCGCCGGCGGCACTTTCATCAGATGACGATATTTCGCCACCGTGCGCCGCGCCACCAGCACGCCCTGATCGGCGAGCATTCGGGCGAGCGTCACATCGGACAGCGGGTCGCGCGTATTCTCCGCGGCGATCATTTCCTTGAGCAGCGCGCGCACGGCCGCGGCCGAGCAGGTGCCGCCGCTTTCCGTGCCGAGCTCACGCGGGAAGAAGTGCTTGAACTCGAAAATGCCGCGCGGCGTAGCCATATATTTGTTGCCGGTGGCCCGCGAGATGGTGGACTCATGCAGGCCGAGTTCTTCGGCGACATCACGCAGCACCATCGGCTTGAGCGCGATTTCCCCGTACTGGAAGAACGCCTTCTGATGCGCGACGATGCACTCGGCCACGCGTTGAATCGTATCGAAGCGCTGCTGCGCGTTGCGGATCAGCCAGCGCGCTTCCTGCAATTGCTGCGCGAGTGGCGAGCGGCTCGCGCCGGCCGATTGCGCGAACAGCTCGGCATACATGCGATGGATGCGCGCGCGCGGCTGCACCGCCGGATTGATCGCCACCACCCACTTGTTGCGCACCTGACGCACGATCACGTCCGGCACCACGTAGTTGTCTTCGGTACGGCCGTAGCTGTTGCCCGGCTTCGGATCGAGTTTGCGCACCAGCGCGCAGGCCACCCGCAGTTCGTCGGCGCTGCAGCCGATCTGCTTTTGCAGCTCAGCCTGCTCGCGGCGCGCGAGACGTTCAAGATGATGTTCGACGATCTGCCGCGCGACGTCGCGCCCCGGCGTGTCGGCGGGCAAGGCGTTGACTTGCAGCGATAGACACTCGGACAGCGAACGGGCCCCGAGACCGGGGCGATCGAGCGACTGCACGAGGCGCAGCGCCACCAGCAATTCTTCTTCGGTCAGTTCGGGTTCGAGGTCAACGCTGTCGGCGAGATCGGAGAGTTCCTGACGCAGATAGCCGTCGTCGTCGAGCGCCTCGATGATGAAACGGGCCACCGCGCGGTCCCGGTCGTCGAGCCGATAGAGCCGCAGCGAGTCGTGCAACTGCTCGCGCAAGGTGGGTTGGGAACGCGCCCATTCAGCGGGATCGCTACTTTCGGAGTCGCCGTTCTGGCGGGTCGAACTGCGGCTGCTGTAGTCGCCCGAAAAATCACCGGGCATGTCGTCCTGCCCCGCGCCTTCCATCGTGTCGTTACCGCTTTCAGCCGGCATGGATTCAGGCTCGGCCACAGCGACCGTATCCGTGGCGGGCAGCGCACCCATCTCTTCCCCGGGCGCCGCGGTGGCGAGGGCAACGTCTTCCGTGTCGGTCGAGTCGTACTCGAGGAACGGATTGGTGTCGAGTGCGGTGCGCAACTCCTGCTGGAACTCCAGAGACGACAACTGCAACAGACGCACCGATTGCTGCAAACGCGGCGTGAGTGCAAGAGACTGCCTTGTGCGTAGTTCAATTGAAGGCATTGTAGTGAGGTCCCTTAATAGCTGAGAAATGGTGTGTGGCCTCTACAGAGCAACTGTCATACCAGCTCGCCCAACACACTGTTTTTTCTGAGTTTTACCTTTTCAGGCCCGCCAATTGCGCAGCAGGTGAGCGCCATTTTTACAAGCTCCCGGCAATTTCCGGCCGTTTGCCTTCCAGCCCGCCGCAGCGCGCGCCACACCTGCCCGATGCGCTATTCGTCAGCCTAAATGCATGTGCCGTAACGGCTTTTCCCATCATCCGACCGGCCTGCGAGGTGCCGGGCACGCACCTTGCGCCTCAGCACTATGTGGACGGACGGAGGTCTTTGCATGCGAGTCGATCGCCCGGTGGCGCGTGGCGAGACAAACGGAACAATCGGAACGCATGCATAGACCGCCGTCCGGTGTCGATAACGGGCCCTGACGGAACCGTAGCGGCAACGACCCCACGCGAGTCATCAACGGTTTGAACCGCGATCGACCGCAGGCAACAAGACCGCATTTTTCATCAACACCCGAAGGAGAAAACCATGAAGACCATCCAACTTCTGAAGACCGCAGGTAGCATCGCTTGTGTTGCATTCGCACTGAACGCTACGGCGCAAACCAGCACGGCCCCGTCAGCATCGTCTGAAACCATCGGCCAGCACGTCGACGACGGCACCATCACCACCAAGGCCAAGGCTTCGCTGCTGAGCGCAAAGAACGTCAAGTCGACCCATATCCACGTGAAAACCCGCAACGGCGTGGTGTGGCTCACCGGCTCGGTGCCCTCGTCTGACGACAAGGCCGCCGCTGGAGAAGTCGTCAAGGGCCTCGACGGTGTCTCGAGCGTGAAGAACCATCTGAAGGTCATTGCCGATTAAGACCGGGCCATGCGGTAGATAAGAGTCGGCTTCGGCCGGCTCTTTTTTTTGGCCGGACTAGCGCAGTTTCCGGCGAGATAGTCAGCCACCGTTTTTGGGCCGAAGAGTTGCCTGCTTTTGGGGTGACAGAGTTGTCTGCCAGCTAGCGTCGGGCAGCAATGGAAAAGCCGTCCGCAGTTCAAATGCGGACGGCTTTTTTGTGCGCGGCCGCTTATGTCGCCGCATTTCTTTGCGCTGGGCCCAAGTGTCGATGCCTCTTAATGCATGGCACTTCCAACTTGCCCTGTGCCCGCTGCCTGAAACAAAACCGGCGCTCGTTAAAGCGCCGGTCTGCGACTTACTCGGCCGCTAAGGCTGCTAACGATTAACGCTTCGCTGCGCCGTACTGATCGCGCAGATCGCGCACGCGGTCATGATTTTGCAGCACGCCTTGATATTGACGCTCAACGATAGCGCGCACGTCCGCCGGCAATTCCTTTTCGAGCGCGTCGTGATAGCGCTTCTTCGCGACGTCTTCGCCCTTTTCGCATTCGGCGAGGATCTCGTGATCGCTGCGATCCGTCACCGCCGACTTCACATCGACCCAGCCACGATGCAACGCGCCGCCGACGCTACCTCCCGTTTCGGGCTTGCCACCCAAAGCCTGTACCGCGTCCTGCAATTCGCGTGCACCGCGCGTGCAGTCTTCGGCACGCGACAGGAACAACGTCTTCAGTTGTGCCTCGTGCGCGTCTTCTGCTGCTTTGCGAAAGCCCTTCTCGCCATCCTTCGACGTTTCGACCAGATCGTTCAACACGGAAACAACGTTCGTAGCCATTCAATACCTCCAGGGGTTTCGTTAATCGTGGAATCCGCCACTACGCTCTCGTACGCACTTCCACGCAGCAGCGGGGTTCATAGGTCTCTGCGCATGAGTCGTGCCCGGCGCGATTGGGCGTCCATACGCTGATTCGCGGACGCGGCGAGCGTCGGCACGCATTGCGATCTTGCAGGCCCACGTAAATATTTCGCGCCGCAGCGAGCGCTGGGCGGCGCAAGAACGCCGCCCAGCGGTCTTCTGACGGATGGCATGCCGGTTGCTTTATCTCCCCTGCCCACGAGGCGCTATTCAGTGCTTGACCGCACTGCAAAACGTGCCAAGGAATTGAAAGCAATGGGCAGGCAATAACGACAGGGAGAATCACCATGAAAAAAATCAGGAGCGCGGAATATCTGGTCGCGATCGCGATCGTCACATCAGCGGGCGTGCTGCAAATCCGCGAGCATATGCAACCTCTGGAAGCACCGGCGGCGAGCGCTCAAGCTGCGTCGTCGTGTGGCATCACGCGTGATGGTTTGGTTCCCGCGGCTTGCGAACCGACCCGCAGTGAGCGCCAGGTGGAGCGTGCGCCGCAACTGCAACATAGTGCAGCGCGTATCTGGGTATGAGCGACGGTTTCGACGTTGAGACGAGAAGACAGCGCGGCGATTGTTTAAAGCCAGCGCGCGTGCGCAGTTCTGCATGAACGCAAAAGCAAACGGCCCGACATACGACGGGCCGTTGTGCTGTTTACCGCGCAGCGCTCACTCAACCGAAGCGCTCACTCAACCGAAGCGCTCACCCCATTCAAGCACGCTTCTCGCTGAACTCGTTTAGCGGCACCGGCGTCTTGAGCGGATCAAAGTCGGCCCAGCGCCCCTGCTGCCAGCGTCCGCTTGCGCGTTCGATCGCCACGCCCCCTGCCTCGCGCAATACGCGAGCAGCGTCGAACTGATTGTCGGGACTTACGTGCACGGCAACCAGCACGCCGGAATCGCGCGACTCCTCGTGAAAAGCCGAACGGTGAACGCCCTTGCCGCCTTCGCGAGTGCCTACCATCGCGCCGACAAGCGAGCCGACGTATGCGCCGACGCCGGCCGCGATCAGCGAGACGATAAGCGGCGCCGAAAACGCCGCGAATATTCCCACGCCGACCACCGCCCCCGCTACCGCGCCGAGCGTCACGCCCATTCCGGCGCCTTTGGGCGCGTCTTTCGCGCCCGCGTCGGTGCCGGTATCGCCGCCGATTGGATAGCGTGCGTGCTGACCACGTGGATTGACAAAGAACAGCGTGACGTCTTCTTCGACGAAACCTGCGTTGAAGAGCTTTTGCGCCGCATCTTCAGCGGCCGGGAAAGTCGTAAATCGTGCTGCGACGATGAGTGACATGAGGCCTCCTTGCATCGTTGAATCGCGTTTTGCGGACCCGTTTTGCGGACCCTTAAGCGGCACAACCCCGCGCCGAAATTGCGCGCGGGAGGTCGGGCATGGCCGCGCTACGCGGTGGTGCCGCGGTCGGGTTCCATGCCTTCCACTCTGAACAGTCCGCTATGCAACACTACGCCATCGCCACCGTTCTGGTCGAGCGCTTCCGCGCACACTGAACGGATGCGATTGCGACCCTTGTCGAAAGCGGCCATCAGGGTAGATTCGAGCGCCGAATCAGCGCCGAAATGATCTTCCAGCGCCTCGGCGGTGATCGCACAGACCACTGCTTCGCCGTCGACGCGCGCCATGAAGCGCACGGTCAGATTCGTTCCGTCGAAGAGCGGCTTGTCGTCGGAGAAAGTGATGTGCATAAGGGAATCCTCATAGGCCGGCCGCGGCAGGATCGCGTTCATGACGCACCCTTCATTGAGCCGGCAAGTTGCTGCGCCATGGCAAGGTGATGCTTGATGGTCGGCAATGCATGCGCGGCCGCCGCTTTCAACTGCGAGTCGGTGCCACTCTGGCTCTCCTGCTGGAACAGGTCGACCGCGCGCTGGTGCGCTTCCACGCCGATCTGCTCAACATAGGCCTGATCGAATTCGCGGCCCTTGAGCGTTTGCAGTTTGCCGACCAGTGCTGAATCGGCGGACGGCGTCGTGGCAAACCCCTTCTTCGCAGCCAGGGCGGCCATGCCGTGCGAGAGTTTCGTATGGTCCGTGATCATTTGCTGCGCGAATTTTTTGACGTTCGGATCGTTCGAATTCTTGAGTGCGATTCTGCTTGCCGCGATTTCAGTGGCATCGGACTTTGAGGCGTCCTGCACGAACTGCTGATCCGCAGGCGAGAGCTTGGTGGCGCTCGTGGGTGCGTCGCTCGCGGGCGCGTCACTGGCTTGCGCGTACACCGCGCCGATCGACGCCGCGCCAAGTCCCAGCGCCACCGTCATCACTTGTAGGGAATATCGGAATTTCATGCATTTTCTCCCTGGTCGAGCTGTCCGTCGAAAGCGGGCAAAGCGACGAGGCGCGATATTCAAAAACAGTTTCCACGCGCTTCGTCCATCACGCTTCACTTATGCAGCCTTGCGCTTCGACAATTGCGCAATCAGTGCTTTGTTGAACGCCGGAAGATCGTCCGGCTTGCGGCTCGTGATCAGATTGCCGTCCTCGACCACTTCCCGGTCCACCCACGTGCCACCCGCATTGCGAATGTCATCCTGCAGACTCGGCCAGCTCGTCAGCGTGCGTCCCTTGATGATCCCTGCCGAAACCGGCAGCCACCCACCGTGGCAGATCACTGCGATTGGCTTTCTGGCGTCGTTGGCGGACTTGACGAAGGCTTGCGCCTGCGGCAGCAGGCGGATGGCGTCGCCATTCACCACGCCGCCGGGCAGCACGACGGCGTCATAGTCGGCGGAGGTGGTTTTGTCGAAAGTCGAGTCGACTTCCACCGCGTCGCCCTTGTCGACATGCTTGAAGCCCTGGATCTTTCCCGGCTTCGCCGAGATGACGTGTACCGTTGCGCCCGCTTCAGTCAGCGCGCGTTGCGGTTCGAGCAGTTCGGCTTGCTCGAAGCCGTCCACCGCGAGTATCGCTACCTTGTAACCATTCAGCGTGTTAGCCATGCATACTCTCCATTACGTGTTGGTGCAGGGGCCGCGCGGGTCAAGCGGGCGGCCCCTTCGTTACATCCTTCGTTGCCTCATCAGGCAGCAAAAGACGTGCCTACATCCGGCGACTGTCTAGAGGCCTTGCGGATCGTCGTCGAGACCATCGTCATCGTTGGCGCCCAGTGGATCGACAATGCGGTCGGGTTCGATATCGCCGTTTTCCACCAGGGTCGAATCGCCGTCGGCGGCGGCCCGCTCACCGGTGCCGGCGCGATCAGTGTCACTGCCGAGTTCGGTGTCGCCGGTTTCCAGCGCGTGGTTGTCCAGTTCGGAATCGACATCGAATTCATGACGCTTCGCACCGGCTACATCGCTGCCGCTATCGGAAGAATCGCTCGGACCGAGCGCGCCGGTTATGCCTGAAGTTTCCTTGACTACGTGTTGCGGCTCTTCATCGGGATTCAATGTGCTGCTCATGGTGGCCTCCTTGGCTGATTCAATTCAGTAACCCACTTGAGCGTTCGCAAGGACTGTTCCGCTCTCGGAGCGCCATCCTTCCATAGCCGGGATCGTTCCTTTCGCACCTTCCCATCCTTCAATAGCCGGGGATCGTTCCAATTCGCGCATCGCAATCGTTCAATAGCCGGATCGTTTCGTTCGCGCATCGCGCATTCGTCCGCGGATTCGTCAATCAGCCTCCCTATTCAATAGACGCGCCCCGCGCCGGGCATTGCCTTTGCTTGTAGCCAGACATTGGCGCAAAGCGCGCCGCCTGCTTGAAACTTCTACCTGCGACGATGGCTCCCACGACCACACAGATTCGACGCCAACCCGGCCACCAACCCGAACGTCGTACCGACCGTCCGGACGACAGCGCGCGACAAGCCGCGCCCGCCGTGATGCCACCGGGCTTGCGGCACGCGGACGACACCAGACCTGGCTATACGCGCAAGCGTGAAAAAGACGGCTTCGGGTATTTCGATCTGGCGGGCGAGCGCATCGACGACGAAGATGAAATCAAACGCATCAATGCACTCGCCATTCCGCCCGCTTACGAAGACGTCTGGATCTGTCCCGACGCGCGAGGCCATATTCAGGCGACCGGCCGTGACGCGCGCGGGCGCAAGCAATATCGTTATCACCCCCGCTGGCGCGAGACACGCGACGCCGACAAATACGAACGCATGGCGCAGTTCGGCCACGCCTTACCGAAGATCCGCGCACGGGTGGCACGCGATCTGAAACTGCCGGGCATGCCATGCGACAAGGTCATCGCCGCGATCGTGCAGTTGCTCGACACCACGCTGATTCGCATCGGCAGTGTGGAATACGCGCGCGACAACCAGTCGTACGGTTTGACGACGCTGCGCAAGAAGCATGTGAAGATCGAAGCCGGCCAGTTGCGTTTCAGGTTTCGCGGCAAGAGCGGTATCGAGCACGACGTGACCGTGGACAATCCGCGCATCAAACGCATCGTGCGCCGCTGTGCCGAACTGCCGGGCCACGAGTTGTTTCAGTACCTCGACGAAGACGGCACGCGCCGCACGATCGGGTCTGCCGACATCAACGACTATCTGCGCCGCGCGAGCGATGCCGACTTCACCGCGAAGGACTACCGAACGTGGGCCGGCAGCGTTTATGCCCTGGCCGCGCTGCGGCGCCTGATGTGCAGCAGCGCCGCGGAAGCGCGCCGCCATATCGTTGCGACCGTCAAGGACGTGGCGGCGTTACTGCGCAATACCCCGGCAGTGTGCCGCCGTTGCTACATTCACCCGGTGATAATCAGTGCGTTCGAGGCCGACGAGTTACAAAGCTTGCCGCCCGGCCAGGCACGCCGTGGACTAAGAGTGGACGAGGTGGCCTTTGCCGCCTTGCTCGCGCATGCGGAGAAACGCGCGGCGCAGCAGGCGCGCAAGGCTGGCGCCAAGGGTAGAAAGACGCGGGAGGCCGAGGTGACGGACAGCGTCAATGGCTCGCTGACCACGCTGCTGAAAAAATCGCGCGTGGTGCGTAAAGAAGCGGCCGCGAAGACCGACGCCAAGGCGGGTACGCAAACCGGGCGGCGTTTCTGATGCGGCGCCGGCTCACAACCGCGCAGCGCCTCCGCGACAGCGCCGACTCGCACACTGCGCAGCGCCTCCGCAACCGCGCCGACTCGCAAACCGCGCAGGGCCTCCGAAGCCGCGCCGGCTCGCAAACCGCGTGGTGCCTCCGAAGCCGCGCTGACTCATTGACTCGCGGCTGAGGCCGCGGCCGCGCCCGGCGTGCTTGCCGCGTCGGCGGCGGCCGCCGCGCCGCTGCTCGTGTCCGCGGTGCTGCCTGTCGCCGCGTTGCCGTTCATCACGCCGCTGCTGCTCATCGCGGAACTCGCCCCCGTGCTGTCGCTATCGGAGCGTTTACAGCCGGACGCGGCTGTCAGCACGACGATAGCCGCCACCATCAACACCTGTTTGCCCACGCTCTCGTTGAATCGTTGTTTCATCACTGCCTCCCTGATTGGTCGGGCGAAGCCGTTCCCGCGATAAAACGGGCGCCGCCTCGCCTGCCCTCACTCACTTTTGGCGTTACCTACTGGCCTTTGGTGTCGCTGCTCGCGTCGGCTCCCGGCATGTTGGTCGAATCATTCATCGGCTTCTTGGTTTTTGATTTCGACGTGTGATGCATTTTCGACGAGCCGGAACTCATCGCACCCGACGCCGGGTCGCCGCCCGCGGTCGGCCCCGCCGTTGCCGCGCCGTGCGCGTTACCCGAACCGCCGGTGCCGCCGTTGCCACCGTTACCGTTACCGCCGCCCGCTTGCGCGAAAGCGACGCCCGACATCGCGACAAGTGCCGACACGAGTAATGCCTTTGAATATTTCATGGAAATCTCCCTGGATGTATGAACGGCAAGAACAGCAAGATTCCTCCGCAAGGGTTATGCCTCCCGAAGTCGATAAGGATGGCTGAATGCGTGACCTTGTGGTCCGGCGTTTAAACGGTCCGGCGTCCCGGCGAGTACGCGGATGACCATCGAGCCGAGCTTCCACTCACCTCCTTCGCATGTTTCCCGGCTCCCGCGCTCCGCTGCGTGTTTATCCGTTCTCCTCGCCGACGTAGACGAAATAATTTCAAATAACGCAGCATCCTTTACGCGCAGTCTGGCCGCCTGGTCGGACACGTCTTTTAAACGACGCCCACAATTCACCGGCAACGCTTATCCAGCCGCACTGCATCCGGAGGAACGGCGGTTGCTGGGTTCTCCGTACATCGAACCGGTAAAGGAGAAACATCATGCTCAACCAGACACAAAGCCAAGGCGGCATGCGCCAGGGCCAGGGTGCCCATATCATCGGCAAGGGCAGCGCGAGCGCCGACGGTCCCGGTCCGGACGTGATGGCGGCAGCCACGCTCGACGGCAACAAGGTGATCAGCAGCGATGGTGAGGACATCGGCAAGGTCAAGGACATCATGCTCGACGTCGGCTCGGGCCGCATTGCGTATGTGGTGTTGTCGAGCGGCGGCTTTCTCGGCATTGGCGACAAGCTGCTGGCGATCCCGTGGAGCGCCTTGACGCTCGATACGCAGCAGAAGTGCTTCGTTCTCGATATGACGGCCGAGCGCGTGAAGAACGCACCGGGGTTCGACAAGGACCACTGGCCTGCCATGGCGGACCAGACATGGGCCACGTCAGTCCATCAGTACTACGGCAGCGAGCCGTACTGGGGACGCGACCGGTATGATCGCCGCGATGACCTGGGCGTCGGCGACATTCCAGCGGGGTCGTCGGATGCGCCCGAAGCCGGCGGACTGAAGTTGTAATCCTGACCGCGCGCTGCACAGGCGAGGCGGGATATCCGCTTCGTTGCCTGCAGCGTCGAGCCGCGCCTGCGAAATGCGCCGGCAGACCGCTAAAGCGGCAGCCGGCGCATTTCGCTTTGAGCAGACGATTGAAGGAGCGATTGACCAGGCTACGCAAGGAAGCCTTGGAAGCCGAAGCGAACAGCCACGCGGCCGAGGCAAAGTCATCGCGAGCACGACGTCGAGCATGACGTAATAGGGAGGCGAAAGCATGGCCACCAGAAAAACCGGCAAATCGAAACGCCCTGCCACACGCGGCAAGTCGGGACGTCCACCGCGTCAACGGCATGCCCAGGCGCACGCCGCGCATCGCGCGAAGGCCACGAGCCAAAGCAACGCGAAGCGTCCAAAAAAGTGGTCTCATCACGTGATGGAAACCAGCGATGCGATGGACATCGAGCACGATATATTCAAAACTGGCAGCGCGGAGTCGATCGCGAAATCGCTCAAGCAGTCTTCGACGCATAGCCGCCGCCGCAAGGGCACGCCGTTCCAGTCTGCGATGTCGATGCTGAACTTCTACATCAATCGCGCCGGCAGGAATCTGCCGAAGACGCGCCGCGACACCTTGCAACAGGCCAAACGCAAGTTGCGCCAAGCGTTCGGACGCGCGCCCTGAAGGGGCGCGTGGGGTTGATAAATTCGGGCAAGCGCCCTCACCCGGCCGAGCATGCGTCGTCGTTCGCATGCAGGCCTTGACCGGACGTCCATGCACGAAACACTGTGGTTTCTCATCGTCGGCGCCGTGCTCGTTTTCATGGGCGTGGCGGCGACCACCCTCCGGCGGCTGCCCCTTAGCGCCGCGATGTTCTACCTCGCCATCGGCTATGCGCTCGGACCCCCCGGCCTCGACCTCTTGCGCCTCGATATCGTCGCCGAAGCACATCTGCTGCGAATCATCACCGAAGTCGCGCTGCTGGTCTCGCTGTTCGCCATCGGCCTGCGTTTGCGGCTCGGCGTATTCGAAAAGCTCTGGACCGTGCCCCTGCGTCTCGGTTTCCTCGCGATGCTAGCGACCATCCCGCTGCTCACGCTGTTCGGCGTGTACGTGTTGCATCTCGGCTGGGGGCCGTCCCTCGTGCTCGCGGCGATCCTCGCGCCGACCGATCCCGTGCTGGCCCACGACGTCCAGGTCCACAATCCCGGCGATCATGACCTGCTGCGCTTCGCGCTTTCCGGCGAAGGCGGCGTGAACGACGGCATCGCCCTTCCCTTCGCGATGCTCGGTCTCGCGATCTGCGCGGCGCCCGCCGCCCCGGTCGGCGAGGTGCTGACCTTCGGCCTCGCCGGCAGCATCGTCTGGGGCATGGCGGGCGCGATCGCGATCGGTAGCCTGCTCGGCTGGGCCACCACGCATGCGGTCGCCTGGTTGCGCACGCATCATGCGCAGGCGCTCGGACTCGAGGGCTTCTTCGCGCTGGGGCTGATCGAACTTTCGTTCGGCGCCGCGCAACTCGCGCATACCTATGGCTTTCTCGCGGTATTCGCCGCGGGCGTCGCGATGCGCCGCGTCGAGCATCGCGCGAGCGGCGGCGTATCGGCTCGCCAGGCGATCGGCACGGTCGATTCCGAAGACGTCGACGCGACCGCGGCGCACCCGGGCAAAGCGCACGCGTATATGACGGAATCGGTGATGGGCTTCACGATCGAACTCGAACGCATCGCCGAAGTCGCGGTCATGGCGATGGTCGGCAATGTGCTCGCCACGCTGCAAGTCCCGCTTTTCACGTGGCAAACGGTCGCGCTGACCGTTGCGCTGTTCGTGGTCGTGCGGCCGGTGTCGGTGGAATTGTCTCTGCTGGGTTCGAGCGCAACGTCCACGCAGCGGCGTTTGATGAGCTGGTTCGGGATTCGCGGCATCGGCTCGTTTTACTACCTGGCGTATGCGCTCGAACATGGGAAGGCGTCCGATATCACCCCATTGGTGCCGCTCACGCTGGCGGTCGTCGCGGCTTCAGTCGTGATTCATGGTGTCTCGGCGACGCCGCTGATGAACTGGTATCACCGGCTGCGTAGCGGCGAACGCTAGCGCCCGGCAGCCGATCGTGCCGGCTGGCGTCGCCACTCAATCGTAAATTGGAGCCGCTAGAATACGGGACCTTCATGCCGCAACAGCCCCCTTCCTCATTCGATGACCGCTCCCGACGATCCACGGCGCGCCGCCAGGACAAGCGCCGCTAACTCGCTATTTGGTTTTCTCAAGACGCTGCCGTTGCGCGACCGCCTGCTCGAAGGCAGCGTGATGGCCGCGCAGGCCGTGGCCGGCGGAAGCCTTGCATTCGTGATCGGCCGCTGGCTGCATACCGAACAAGCGTTCTGGGCGGCGATTACGGCGATCGCGGTCAGCCAGCATAGCTACATCGACACGCGCAACCTCTCGCGCGATCAGTTTATCGGCGCGATGGTCGGGGCCGTTTGCGGCCTCATCGGCGCGACGTTGGGCGGCGGCTATCTGGCGGCGTACGCGGCCACGGTCGGCGCGGCAATCCTGATTTGCTGGGTCGTGAACGTGGGTAGCGCGGCGCGGCTGGGCGGCATCACCGCGACGATCATGCTGCTGGTGCCGGACGTCGGTTCGCCGTGGGACCGGGCCCTGCTGCGCCTCGGTGAAGTGACGCTGGGCACCGTCTGCGCGTTGCTCGTGACCTTGATCATGTCGTGGATCGAGAAACGCTGGTTCGGCAGACCCGACGCGGCTTAACGGCATCGCTGATCGTTCGCTCGCGGTTGACGCCGGTAACGTCCAGGCGTCACCCCGACGCTCTGCTGAAACGCCTTGCCGAACGCGGCTTCCGATTGGTACCCCACGGCTTCCCCGATCTCCGCGGCGCTACGTTGCGTGCGCAACAACAGATCGCAAGCGATCGTCATGCGGATCTGCATGAGGAAATCCATCACCGTCATGCCCGCGCGCTCGTTGAAGTGGCGCGCGTACGTCGCGCGGGACATCGCCGCGAGTTCACCGAGTTCGGCGATGGTCCAGGCCCGCTCGGGGGCGCCCAGCATGCCTTGTACTGAAGCACCCAGACGCGCGTCGGCCAGCAGCGCCAACACGCCCGAGCCGGATGCATGCTGTTCGCCATGCACGCGCAAGGCCATCGCGAAGAGCGCCTGACTCAAGGCCGTGACGATTGCGAGCGCGCCGGGCTGACGGTGTTGCGCTTCGTCGCGCATCAATGCAATCAACGTCTGCAATGCACCGAGCGATTGCACGCCGCCGAGCGACACATGGAACGGATCAGGCAGCGCATTGAGCAGCAAAGCCGAGGAACCGGGTGCGTAGACAAAGCGGCCGCATAGGAGATCGAGATCGGGGCGCTCATCCGCGCGACTGTCATTGCGGCGCACAGGCAGCATGCCGTCATGATCTGACGCTAGCGGTGCGGTAACGGCCCCGCGGCCCACGTCGCGCACCCGATGCGCCGCGCCGCGCGGAAACAGCAGGAAATCTCCGGCGTTGAGCGTAAGACGCGCGCCGCCCGCGGGTTCGACGACACACGCACCGCCGAGCACCAGATGAAAAGGCGCAATACCCGCCTCCAGCCGCGCATGGTCGATATCGAAGCCGCCCATGAGCAGACAGCGCAGGTCGAGGCTCGCCTGCAGCCGGGCAACGTCGATCAATCGGCTAAGGGTATCCATGAGACGATCGCGCTAAAAGTTGAGCGAAGCGAGTATTCAGGATATCGCGGCACAGCGCAATACTTTGTCCAACGGCACCGGCACCCGCCGGGCCGCGGCAAACAAAGGAGCACTGTCATGTTGAACTGGATCGATTACCGCAAGGAACTGTTCGGCCGCATCGGCGAGATCGCCAAATTGTCGCCGGATACCGCGAGGGGCTATCAGGCGCTGTCGAACGCGGGCCAGAAGGCCGACCTGCTCGGCGCGAAAACGCGCGAGCTGATTTCGCTCGCGGTGGCCGTGACGTTGCGATGCGACGGCTGTATCACCGTGCACACCGCCGAAGCGCTGAAACACGGCGCGACACGCGAAGAGATCGCCGAAGCGCTGGGCGTGGCGGTCGCCGTGAACGCGGGCGCCACGATGGTCTACTCGGCCCGCACGATGGACGCTGTCGCCGCTTATCAGGCGGACAGCAAGCCGGCGGCGTGAAGGAAGTTAGTCTGGGCGAAGCGGCGCGGCGGCACACGGACCGCCCCGCTTGAACGCCGCACCACAGCGTACGCATCTAACCCGTCGCATGCCGCCCGCCATGGTAGTTGCCCTGCACGAGGCAGCCCACTGCGCAAGATCACTGCCCCATCCATTGCCGCTAGCTCCAAGGCAGATCGCGCTGGCGGCGATCTCAACCTAGCGCTGTACCGGATGACGCGCCTCTTCAAGCTGTTTACGGCGCCCCTCACCCTGACGCTCCAGCATCCAGCCCGGATACTCCGCAGGCAGCGTGCTGACCTTGTCGAGCTTCGCCAGCTCGTCGGCGGTGAACGCTACGCCGGTGGCAGCGATGTTGTCGTCGAGTTGCTCGACTTTCTTCGCCCCGACGATCACCGAGGTCACCACGCGTTGATGCAACAGCCACGCGAGCGCGATCTGCGCCACCGACACGTTCTTCGCCTCGGCAATGTCGCGCATCACGTCGATACAGTCATAAGCGCGCTCGCGATTGACCGGCGGAAAATCGAACGTCGTACGACGGCTGCCCGCCTCGCCCTGCTGCTCGCGCCCATATTTGCCGCTCAGCAAGCCGCCGGCGAGCGGACTCCACACCATCAGTCCAAGACCTTCGCTCTGCAGCATCGGCACGAGTTCGCGTTCGAGGTCGCGGCCCGCCAGCGTGTAATACGCCTGTAGGGTTTCAAAGCGCGCGAGGCCGAGGCGCTCCGCAATGCCTAGCGCCTTCACGATCTGCCACGCGGCCCAGTTCGACACGCCGACATAACGCACATGGCCATGCTGCACCAGCGTATCGAGCGCGCGCACGGTTTCTTCGATCGGCGTGGCCGGATCGAAACCGTGGATCTGATAGAGATCGACGTGATCGAGTTGCAGGCGCTTCAGGCTCGCCTTGACACCGTCGATGATGTGATAGCGCGAGGCGCCGCGCGCGTTCGGGAACGCGGCCGTCGGGCCGAATACCTTGGTTGCGACCACCACCTTGTCGCGCGGCACTTTGAGGTTCTTCAGCGCCTGTCCCGTGATCTGTTCCGACAGGCCCTCGGCATAGACGTCGGCCGTGTCGATGAAATTGATGCCTGCGTCGAGCGCCCGGCCGACCAGCCGCTCCGCGTCCGCCTGCTGCAGATCGCCGATCTGTTTCCACATGCCCTCGCCACCGCCGAAGGTCATCGTGCCCATACATAGTTCTGAAACAAACACACCGGTACGGCCTAGCTGGTTGTAACGCATCGTCGAGACTCCGTCATCGATTCGTGGGGGAATGAGCCCTACAGAGTACTGCAGTTGGCGAGATCAGGCAGGCCGCCGCTCGCGTCTGCACGAAGGACCTGACGAAGGTTTCAAGCTCCTTGCGATTCAGATAGTGAGCATAGCAATTTGCCGGCCCGGGGAAATCACCCGTTTCGATCGGAGAGCAAGGCGTTGTGCGGCTCTCCGCAAAGCGTCGTCCGTCCACCACAGATTCGTAAGATGCGTCCGTGCCCATTTGGAAAGTTTTCGTAAGACGTGTATAAGTCGGACCAGTCCGCTCGTATGGTGTAGTACCTTCATTAAGGACCACGCGTATGAAGAAGACGTTTGGAATCGGCTTGGGCAGCGTCGTGCTGTTGTCCAAAGCACTCACCCCTTCCGCAATGGCCGCGTGCAGCAATACCGCACCGCCGAGCAATACGACAGTCACGTGCACCGGCAGCGGTCTCGCCGCCGTCATCGCGCAGACCAGCAGTACCGGCGTGACGATCAATGCCGACAGCACCGCTTCAGGCACTTTCGTGCACAACGCCAATCCGGTCGTCTTCAGCGTGAATCAGAACAGCGCAATCAACAGCAGCGGCAACTTCACGCTGACGGGCGGCGGCGGTTCGGGCACGGTGCGCGGCGCGGTGCTGCTCGGCGTGGGCAACGCGAATCAGCTCACCAATGCGAGCGGCGGCGTCATCACCACGAGCGGCGCCTTCAACGACGGCATGGCCGCCAACGGCAGCGGCAACACCCTGACCAATCGCGGCTCGATTACCACCAGCGGCCCCAATGCGTACGGCATGACAGCGGCGTGGGGACAAACCAATGTCGGCCAGTCGAACAATGCGTTGATCAACAGCGGCACGGTGACGACCTCGGGCAGCAACGCGCGCGCGGCATCGATTCTGGGCGGCAACGGCAGCATCAACAACAGCGGCACGCTGTCCACCTCGGGCGCGGCCAGTCCAACCGCTTATATGCAAGGCAATAACGATCAGCTGATCAACAGCGGCACGATCAGCGCGAGCGGCAGCGGCTCGGATGCGGTGTTTTCGAACACGGCGGGATCGAGCTTCGTGGCGACGATCCAGAACCTCGCGGGCGGCAGCATCATCAGCCAGAACGGCTCCGGCATCCGCACGCTCAACGGCAACAGCACGATTATCAATGCGGGGCTCGTGCAGAGCGGCATCGGTACGGCCATCACCATGGGCAACGGCAACGATGCGTTGATTCTGCAAACCGGCTCCGTGATCAATGGCGCAGCCGACGGCGGAGCCGGATCGAATACGGTGACCTTGCAAGGCTCGGGCACGGCGTCGAACGCGTTCACCAACTTTCAGACCCTGCAGATGCAAGGTGCGCTGTGGAACTGGACCGGCAGCGGCACCTTCACGCTCGCGCATGTCCAGACCGGCACGCTCGATCTCACCGGCACGCTCGGCGCGAGCGCGGCGGCGCTGGTCGATAGCGGCGCGACCCTGCAGGCGAACGCGCAGAACCTGCCCGCCAACGTGACCGACAACGGACTCGTGCGGTTTGCTCAGGACAACGCGGGCACTTACACGGGATCGATCGGCGGCACGGGCGCAGTCGATAAAACCGGCGCCGGTGTGTTGACGCTTGCGCCGGCGGCGGCGAACGGCAACACCTACTCAGGTGGCACGACCATCGATCAAGGCACGATCGCCGTCGGCGCGGACAACGCGCTCGGTGCGAACACAGGCGGCCTGACGTTCAACGGCGGCGCGCTGCAATTAACGACGAGCTTCGACCTCGCCGGCACGCGTGCGATCACGTTGGCAGCGGGCGGCGGGACGATCGATACGCAATCGTTCGACACCGCGCTCGCCCAGGCAGTGAGCGGAACCGGCGCGTTGACGAAAGCTGGCAGCGGCAGCTTGCTGATGACCGGTGTGAGCAGTTATACCGGACCCACCACGGTCGCGGAGGGCACCCTCGCGATCGGCGATGCGGCCCATGCGAATGCCGCGCTGACGGGCGGCGGCGCCACCACGGTGGCGGCGGGCGCGACGTTCGGCGGCTATGGCAGCGTAACGGGCGCAGTGACGAACAACGGCACGCTCGCCGTAGCGAACGCGTTGCCGTCGTTTGCAAGCGAAGGGACCGGCGCGTTCTCGATCAACGGCTCGCTAGTGAATGCCGGACTCGTGCAGATCGGCGGGCCTGCCGCCGCGGGAGTGGGCAACCAGTTGAACGTGACGGGCAACTATGCCGGACAGAACGGCACCATCGGGCTGAACACCGTCGTCGCCGGCGACGGCGCGGCGTCCGATCGCCTCGTGCTGAGCGGCGGAACGGCCACCGGCTCGACGCGCCTGCAAGTCACGAACGTCGGCGGCCAGGGTGCGCAAACGGTAATGGACGGCATTCAGCTGATTCAGGCGACCAACGGCGCCACGACCGACTCCAGCGCCTTCACGCTCGCCGCACCCGTGAAAGCCGGCGCGTACTCCTACTATCTCGCCAAAGGCGGGGTCAGCAGCGGCACCACGGACAACTGGTATCTGCGCAATACGGTTGCGCCGCTGCCGCCCGGGGTGACGTCCACACCGCCCGGCACCCCGGGCTCGCCGGCCACTCCGCCGGGCACACCCGGCACACCCGGCACGCCCGGCACGACACCCGGCACGCCCGGCGAACCTCCCGCTGCCGTGGCGGGCGTCCCGCTCGCAGCGGCCGGCACGCCGCCCTTACCGGCCGCGCCGGCCGCCGGCTCGGCCGCTACGCCGCTCTATCGCGTCGAGGTGCCGGTCTACGCCGCGGCGCCTGGCGTCGCGCGTGAACTCGGCCTGATGCAGATCGACACGTTTCATGACCGGCAAGGCGACCAGGCTTTGCTGAGCGACAGCGGCACGCTGCCGGCAGCATGGGGTCGCGTGTGGGGCGGCCACAGCGTGCTGAGCCAGGACGGTGGGGCGAGTCCGCAATTCGACGGCTCCGTGTATGGCATTCAGGCCGGCCAGGATCTTTACGCCGATCACAGCGCGAGCGGCCAGCGCAATCACTACGGTTTGTTCGTCGGTTTCGCGCGGGCCACGGGCGACGTCGACGGTTTCGCGCTCGGCATGCCCAATCTCGCCGTGGGCCACCTCGCGATCAATGCGTATAGCCTCGGCGGCTACTGGACGCATATCGGTCCGAGCGGCTGGTACACGGACGCCGTGCTGATGGGCAGTTCGTTGACCGTCGATCCGGTCTCGCGCGACGGCATCGGCGCGACGACGCACGGCAACGCGGTGACCGGTTCGCTCGAAGGCGGCCTGCCGATTCCGCTCGGCGCGGGGCTCACGCTCGAACCGCAAGCGCAACTCGTGTGGCAGCATCTGGCGCTGTCCGATTTCAACGATGGCGTCTCGAGCGTCGGCTTCAATAGCGGCAATACTTTCGTCGGACGAATCGGCGCGCGTCTGCAAGGCCAGTTCGATGCGTTCGCGACGCAATGGCGGCCTTATGTGCGCGTCAGCTTCTTGCGCACATTCGGCTCCGACGACAAAGTCACCTTCGGCGGCGGGACCGTGATTCCGGGCAGCGTCGGACAAACCGCGGCGCAGCTCGGCGCGGGCGTGGTCGGTCAATTCAGCAGGTCGGGCAGCGTGTTCGCGACGCTCGGCTGGGTGACGAACCTCGGCGGTGCGCACCAGAGAACGGTGACGGGCGATGCGGGGGTGCGCTGGGTCTGGTAGTCTGGATATCGCTCGACGCGTCCCCATCTATGCAAGCATGACTCCGGCCTCGACATCCGCCACCGCCTTGGGGGCGCATCCAGATTCTTCGGCTTTCGATCCGGCATTGCCGGCTGCTCGCAATGCCGCTGTGAGCCCCCTCGCGGCCAACGCGCTGCGCGACTTCCATCCCGCGGTTGCCGGCTGGTTCCTGAAGACCTTCCCCGCTCCCACTGACGCACAGGCCGCCGCCTGGCCGCAGATTCGCAGCGGGCGCTCAACTCTTGTCGCCGCGCCGACCGGTTCGGGCAAGACGCTCACGGCCTTCCTCTCCGCGCTCGACGATCTGGTGCAGCAAGGCCTCGCCAAGGGTGGTGCGTTGCCCGACGAAACGCTGGTGGTCTACGTCTCGCCGCTGAAAGCGCTCTCCAACGACATCCGCCTCAATCTGCAGGTGCCATTGCAGGGCATCGCCGCGGAACTCGACGCGCGCGGCCTGCCGCCGCTCGACATCCGCACCGCCGTGCGCACCGGCGACACCTCACAGCAGGAGCGCAACGCGCTAAAAAAGCGCGCGCCGCATATTCTCGTCACCACGCCGGAATCGCTGTACGTATTGCTCGGTTCGGACTCCGGCCGCCGCATGCTGTCGACGGTGCGCACGGTGATCGTCGATGAAATTCATGCGCTCGCCGGCAGCAAGCGCGGCAGTCATCTGGCGCTCAGCCTCGAACGGCTCGACGCGCTGTGTCAGCGGCGCTTGCCACGAATCGGCCTCTCCGCCACGCAAAAACCCGTCAGCGCGGTCGCACGCTTTCTGGTGGGCGGCGCCAGCATCGAGAGCAGCGTGCCCGCGGACTGCGCGATCATCGACGTGGGTCACATCCGCGAGCGCGATCTCGCGCTGGAGATTCCGCCGGTGCCGCTCGAAGCGGTCATGCCCAACGAGGTGTGGGAGCGCGTCTACGACCGCCTCGCCGAACTGGTCGCGCTGCATCGCACCACGCTGATTTTCGTCAACACGCGCCGCATGGCCGAGCGCGCCGCACGCCATCTGACCGAACGGCTCGGCAAGGAAGCGGTCGCCGCGCATCACGGCAGTCTCGCCAAGGAACATCGTTTCAACGCTGAACAGCGTCTGAAACGCGGTGACCTGCGCGTGCTGATCGCCACTGCCTCGCTGGAACTGGGCATCGATATCGGTGACGTCGATCTGGTCTGCCAGATGGGTTCGCCGCGCGCGATCGCGCCGTTCCTGCAACGGGTGGGGCGCTCGGGCCACCAGGTCGGCGGCATGCCGAAGGGGCGATTGTTTCCGGCTTCGCGCGACGATCTGATCGAATGCGCGGCGCTGCTCGACTGCGTGAGGCGGGGCGAACTCGACGCGCTGCGGATTCCGCGCGCGCCGCTCGATGTGCTCGCGCAACAGATCGTCGCGGAAGTATCGAGCGCCGAGTGGGACGAAGAGGCGCTGTTCGAGATGATGCGACGCGCGGCACCCTACGCCGATCTGGAGCGCGAGCAATACGACAGTGTGCTGCGCATGCTCGCCGAAGGCTATACGAGCCGCAACGGTCCGCGCGGCGCCTATATTCATCGCGACGTGGTGAGCGGCACCTTGCGCGGGCGGCGCGGCGGCAAACTCGTTGCCGTCACTTCTGGCGGCACGATTCCCGAGAACGCCGACTACGCGGTGGTGCTCGAGCCGCAGGCGATCAATATCGGCACCGTCAACGAGGATTTCGCGGTCGAGAGTCTGGCCGGCGATGTGTTTCAACTGGGCAATGCGTCGTACCGGATTCTGCGTATCGAGAGCGGCCGCGTGCGGGTCGAGGACGCGCAGGGGCAGCCGCCGAATATTCCGTTCTGGCTTGGCGAGGCACCGGGGCGCAGCGATGAATTGTCGTTCGGCGTGGCGCGCTTGCGAGAGCAGATTGGGCGTCTGCTCAACGGGCAGGAGGCCGATACCGACACCGATACCGATGCCGATACCGATATCGACACCGGCACCGACACCGACACCGAAGTCATGCCCGCGCGTCTCCAACGCGCAATCGACTGGCTCATCGACACCCTGGGCCTGGACGAAGCCGCCGCCCGCCAGATCGTCGACTATCTCGCCCGCGCACGCGCCGCGCTGAGCGTACTGCCTTCGCAAAACACGCTCGTGATGGAGCGTTTCTTCGACGAATCGGGCGGCACGCAGCTGGTGATCCATGCGCCGTTCGGCAGCCGCGTGAACCGTGCATGGGGCCTCGCGTTGCGCAAGCGCTTTTGCCGGACCTTCAACTTCGAACTGCAAGCAGCCGCGACGGAAGACGCGATCGTGTTGTCGCTGACTGGCAGCCATTCGTTCGTCCTCGACGAAGTCTGGCGTTACCTGCATTCGAACAGCGCCGAACATGTGCTGATCCAGGCGCTGCTCGACGCGCCGCTGTTCGGCGTGCGCTGGCGCTGGAACGCGACTACCGCGCTCGGCCTGCCGCGTTATACCGGCGGGCGCAAGACGCCGCCGCAATTGCAGCGCATGCGCAGCGAGGATCTGCTGACGAGCGTGTTTCCCGAGCAGGCCGCGTGTCTGGAGAACGTCGTCGGCGAGCGCGAGTTGCCGCATCATCCGTTAGTGGACCAGACCGTCGACGACTGCCTGCACGAAGCGATGGACAGCGAAGGCTGGATTGCGTTGCTGCGCCGTGTCGAACAGGGCGACGTGCAACTGGTCGCCCGCGACCTGCCGGCGCCCTCGCCGCTTGCCGCCGAAATTCTCAACGCCAAGCCTTACGCCTATCTCGACGACGCCCCGATCGAAGAGCGCCGCACGCAAGCCGTGCTGAATCGCCGCTGGACCGATCCGTCCAGTGCCGACGACCTCGGCGCGCTCGATGCCGACGCGATCGACAGCGTGCGCGACGAAGCATGGCCGCAGGCGCGCGGCGTCGACGAGATGCATGAGGCGCTCACGGGCCTTGCCTGCATCACCGAGGCCGAAGCGCGCCATAGCGAAGGCTGGCCGGCATGGCTTGCGTCGCTCGCCGAATCGGGCCGTGCAACGCTTCTGCGGCTTGCGGCGGACGACGCGCTGTGGCTGCCCGTCGAGCGTCTGACCTGTTTCCAGGCGCTCTACCCCGACGCTGTGTTCGAACCGCCGCTGAACGCACCGAAGGGCTATACGGACACGTGGAGCACCGACGACGCACTGCTCGACGTGCTGCGCGCCCGGCTGACCGGCTTCGGCCCGCTGCCCGTGCGCGTGATCGCAGAGGCGCTGAAGTTGCCGGCAGCATCGATCGAACCCGCGCTGACGCGTCTCGAAGCGGAAGGCTACGTGATGCGCGGCCGCTTCTCGCCGGGCGCCACCGAGGAAGAATGGTGCGAGCGTCATTTGCTGGCGCGGATCCACCGTTACACGGTGAAACGCCTGCGGCGCGAAATCGAGCCGGTGGAACGGCACGACTTCATGCGCTTTCTGTTCGAGTGGCAGCATCTGACACCGGACACCCGCAGCGAAGGACGTGACGCGTTGGCCGCCGTACTCGAGCAAATGGAGGGTTTTCAGGCCGCGGCGGGTGCATGGGAAGAAGACATCCTGCCGGCGCGCGTGAAGGCGTACGCAAACGTTTCGCTGGACGAACTATGCCGCGCCGGCAAGATCGTCTGGACCCGTCTGACCGAGCGGGCACGCGGTGCCGCCGGACCGGTGCGCAGCACGCCGATCGTGCTTTTGCCGCGTGCTCAGGTGCGCGTATGGCGCGCGCTGCTCGACCCGTCGAAACAACCGGAGCTATCGGCTCGCGCACAAAGCGTCCATGACACATTAGCGCAACATGGCGCGATGTTCTTCGACGAATTGCTGACTGAAGTCGGCGGCTTGCGCATGGAACTGGAGAGCGCGCTGGGCGAACTGGTTGCCGCGGGCCTCGTGAATTCCGACAGTTTCGCAGGCTTGCGGGCGTTGCTGAAGCCGGTCGCCAAACGCAGTGCCTATTCGAGCAGCCGGCGCGTCAGGTCGAGTGCGTTGATCGGCGGCATGGACGACGCAGGACGCTGGGCGCTCATCAAACGGCCGGCGAAAGCAGAATCCGCTAGCCGCAACGGTGACGACAACGGCAGCGAAAACGGCGGCAGGCCCGCGCTCACCGTCAACGGACGGCGTGCGCCGCTCGCACCGGAGATACTCGAACACATCGCGATGACGCTGCTACGCCGCTACGGTGTGGTGTTCTGGCGCCTGCTCGAACGCGAAGCCGAATGGCTGCCGCCATGGCGCGATCTGTTGCGGGTCTTTCAGCGACTCGAAGCGCGGGGCCAGGTGCGTGGCGGGCGCTTCGTCAACGGGCTCGCTGGCGAGCAATTTGCGTTGTCCGAGGCGATCCCCTTGCTGCGCGAAGTGCGCCGGCATGCGCACGACAGTGTCTGGGTGTGTGTCTCGGCGACCGATCCGCTCAATCTCGCCGGCACCTTGCTGACCGGTGACAAGGTACCGTCGGTGGCCGGCAACCGCCTGCTGTTTCGCGACGGTATCGTGGTCGCCACACTCGTTGGCGGCGACTTTAATTTTCTGCCCACGCTCGGCACCGACACGGAAGCAAAGACCGAGGCCCGTTTGCGGCTCGCGAGACGTTATTGATCGAGCCACGCAGGCCCGTCAAAACGGGTTGGCCTTGTCAGCGATCTGATCGCCTGTGCTGAACGGCCTGTCGAATTTCAATCCCGTCGGCAAAAGCAAAAAAGCACGCTTGTGCTGTATCGAGTAAAACCCGCGTCATCCACCCGCAATATAAAAGCGGGCACAAGCCACACCTGGGTGAGCCCCCGAATAAATGCTTAAAGCCGGCGGCCATTGCAACCGTTAATGTTTACAGGCCCGAACGCCAGCCGCTTAGCTACAATGGGGGCAGTCTTTTAAGTATGATGAAGACTGTTTGCCGCCATCCCGCCTTCACGACGGACTCATCGGCACACACGCCCGGGGATCTCATGAACGACGACCAACACGATCAGGTGCTTTTTGCGCAGTTCGGCACAAGCAGCCCTTGCTGGCGTCTGTCGAACGACAGCAACGCACTGGAACTCACGCCCGTCACCGGCGAGGTGCCCGCCAATGTCGCCATTCCTCTGAATCCCCAACAGGCTTCGCAAATCCGTTGCCTGACCGGCGTCACCTCGCATCTCATCCTCGACGTGCGGCTGTTCGGCGAACCTCTGCGCCTGCATCTCGTCGGTAAAAAGCTCGCCAGCAATACGTGGGCCGGTACCGCCTCGGCTTATGACGACACCGAGTCCGTCGCGCGCGATCTGGTCCACGGTCTTTCGTTCGCCGAACAGGTTGTCTCCGAAGTCAATTCGGTCGTGGTCATCGTCGACAGGCACGGCCGTATACAGCGCTTCAACCGTCTCGCCGAGGAACTCACCGGCGTCAAGGAAGAAGACATCGTCGGCCGCAATGTGTGGGCGCTGTTCATGACCACCGAATCCGGCGCGGCGTCGAGCCAGAACATCACGGGGTTCTTCAATCGCGGCGTCTCGTACGAAGTCGAGCGGCGCGTCAAGACCATCCATGGCGAGCGGCTCTTCCTGTTTCGCAACAAGTTCGTTCACAGCGGCAGCGGCGTAGAAGAGCAATTTCTGATCTGCTCGGGCACCGACATTACCGAAGAGCGGCTCGCGCAGGAAAGGCTTACCGAACTGGCGAACACCGATTCGCTCACCGGCCTTGCCAATCGCAACGCGATCCAGGACAAGATCCGTACTGCAATCGAAGAAGCCGGCCCGGACGAATCGGTCGGCGTGCTGTTCCTCGATCTCGACAACTTCAAAAAGGTCAACGACCACTACGGCCACGTGTTCGGCGACCGGCTGATCCGCGATGTGTCGGCGGCCATCCGCACCTGCCTGAACGAAGACGATGCGCTCGCGCGCCTCGGCGGCGACGAATTCATCGTGCTCGCCGCCAAAGGCACCGCTCACGACCTCGAAGTCACCGCGCAGCGCATTCTCGAACGTTTGCGCACGCCGTTCAGCCTGGGGCTCGTCGAGGTCTACACCGGCTGCTCGATCGGCATCGCGCGCTATCCGGAACACGGCGACAGCCTCGAATCGCTGATCCGTTCCGCGGACACGGCCATGTACGTCGCCAAAGATGAAGGCAAGCGCACCTATCGCGTGTTCTCGCCCGACATGAACCGCAAGGTCGCCGAGTACATGTGGCTCGATACCAACCTGCGGCGCGGCCTCGAGGAAGGCCAGTTGACCCTGCACTATCAACCCAAGCTCGTACTCGCCACCGGTGCCGTGCAGGGCGCGGAGGCGCTGGTCCGCTGGAATTCGCCGGAGCGCGGCCAGATCATGCCGGCCGAATTCATCCGTTATGCCGAAGAATCCGGGCTGATCGGCGTGCTCGGCCGCTGGGTCATGGAAACGGCGGCGCGGCAGGCGGCCAAATGGAAAGCGGACGGCTACAACCTGCGCATCGCGATCAACGTGTCGGCACGGCAACTGGTCGATACCGCCGTGGTGCGGCATTTCAGCGAAGCGCTGCAGAGCGCGAACCTCGATCCGTGTCTGGTCGACCTCGAACTCACCGAGAGTTGCCTGATCGAGGACGAAGCGGCTGCGATCGATCTGATCAAGCAATTCCGCCAGCTGGGCGCTCAGGTTCATCTGGACGACTTCGGCACCGGCTACTCGTCGCTCTCGCAATTGGGCCGTATTCCGCTCGACGTCATCAAGCTCGACCGCAGTTTCGTCCGTTCGATCAATGCCGACACTAAAGCGCAAGCCCTGGTGCGCTCGATGGTGGCGGTCGCGCAGGAACTGGATTTCAAGGTGGTCGCCGAGGGGATCGAAACCGAGTCCGAAGAAGTGTTCATGAAGGGACTGGGCGTGGATTACGTGCAGGGCTTTCTGTACGGTCAGGCCATGCCGGCCGCCGAATTCGAGCGCTGGTTGCAGGATAGGCAGAAGCTCAGACTGATTGCCTGAGGTTTGACGCGCCGCGCAGGAAGGCCGCTCGGTGGGCGCCCCCGCGGGAAGTCTCCCAGGGAGCGCCGCTCACGCGCGATCGTGTTGGGCGCCGGAGCGATTCAGGCGAAATTGGCCGCGCTGGCGCTCGCCTGGCGCAGGTTCGACGTCCGGCGGTTTTGCAGCATCACCAGCCGCTCCATGAAGGCGAGGTCCTTTTCCTCGATCGTGAAGGCTGCGTCCACCCAGTCCTCGGTGATTTCCATCAATTCGGCCCGCGAGAGCTGCAGCACGCGCTGGCGCGCCCGCAGCATCGCGCGGATGCCGTTCATCTTCGGCCGGAGTGTGTCGATAAAGGTGCGCGTCGCCATATAGGCATCGCCCGGTTCGAACAGCTGGTCGACCAGCCCCTTGCCGAAGTGCCACTCTGCCGTATGCGATTCCCCCACGCCGATCAATTCCTCGGCCAGACGCATGCCCGCCTTGCGCGCGACCAGTGAATAACCGCCCATGCCCGGGAACAGGTTGAACGCGATTTCCGGAAAACCCATCCGCGCGTCGGTCTGCGCCAGCAGGAAATGATGTGCGAGCGCCGCCTCGAACCCGCCTCCCAGCGCCGTGCCCTCCACCATCGCGATCGAAATTGCCCCCGTATCGAAGCCGCGAGCCGCGCCATGCACACAATCGACACAGGCGCGCGCGTACGCCAGCAGCGCCTGGCGCTTACCGGAGCGGATCGTGTCGGCGAAGAAATCGAGGTCGCCGCCGACGTTGAACATGGTCGGGATCAACGAACCGGTCACCCAGAAGTCGATCGGCAAGCCTGACTCTCGCGCTGCCTGCGCGAGAGTCAGAATGTCGTGCACCAGATCGAGATTGAAACAGGGACGCGGCTGTGCCCGCAGCATCATCCACATGATGTTGCGGCCTTCTTCATAGTAAGCGGAGACTTGCGACAAATTGCCGGCTTCGAGAAACGGACGGCAGGCGTGGTGATTATGCAAGTTCATTTTGATCGGTCCTTTTAGGGTTAAACACTGGTATTGCAATGCGAGCCTAAAGCAGACCGGAATAGGATGGGAGCGGGGTAACCAACAGATGAATGCAACACGCGCGTGAAGCCCCGGCTGGCGGCGCTCTGCGGGGAGGAGAACGGCGTACGGAAAGATCCCGGCGGTGCAAACGGTTGCGCACCGGAGATGGGCGAAATTAACCCGCAAAAGGAACATACCGCCGCTATAAATTAGCGCACGAACAAAGCGGGAATTTCTTGCCGGATTGGAAAGAGAAAGAATAGCCCTGGATTAGGCAATGCAATCGAAATATGACTTGCAGATGATTGTTTTTCTATTTGTGGGCTAACAGACGGAATATGCAAATTGAATAATTAAATGCAGGCGCGGCAAAGCGCCCGCTATTCGCACGCAATGAAGGCTATTGCAACTTCGCGGACCATCGCTCGGCCTGCTCCGCGCTCATGCCGACGGCCAATGCCGCCGCGCGGATCTGCGCCCACGTAGCCGGGTCGACGGGAACGCCTTCGGCCTCGCGTTGCGCGCGCATCATCCGCTCGGGTTCGCCGGGCTCATAGATACGCTCCGCGCCGGCCGCAAGCGGCGAAGCCTTCACCCAGTCGATGAACGCATCGGCCTCGGCTTGCGCGGCGGGTGCGTCGAACGCGGCCGGGTCGACGATCACCGAGAGCATGCAGTTGATGATCGCGTTGGTCGTGCCGAGCGTGTCCGTATGCGTGGTGAAGCCACCGGAGAGCGCACCGGCGAAAATCTCGCACATTGCCGCGAGCCCGAAACCCTTGTGACCACCGAACGGCGTCAACGAGCCGAACGGCGCTTCGTGCATGACTTTAGGGTCGAGCGTCGGAAAGCCCTCGTGATCGATCAGCGCGCCGGGCGGCACATGCTTGCCCTGGTTATAGGCGACGCGCGTTTTGCCGTACGCCACGGTGCTGGTCGCGAAGTCGAGCACGAGCGGCGGCTTGCCGGGCCGCGGATACGCTGCGCAAAATGGATTCGTACCGATGCGGCGATCCGCGCCCCCAAACGGCGCGACCAGCGGATCGCCCGCCACATTGACGAAATGGAAGGAGACCAGGCCGGCGCGCGCGCATTGTTCGGCCCAGTGCCCGATGCGCCCGATATGGTGCGCGCTGCGCAAGCCGACCGCGCAGATGCCGAGGCGTTTCGCGCGCTCGATGCCCTGCTCCATCGCCTCGAACGCGACAACCTGACCGAAGCCTCTCGCGCCTTCGACGGTCAGGACGGCGCCCGCGTCTTTCACGATCTGCGCGTGCAGGTTCAGTTGCAGTTGCTCATCGGCCAACGACGCCACATAGCGCGGAATCATCCCCACGCCATGCGAATCGTGACCGGTCAGATTCGCCGCGACCAGATGATCGGCAACCAGGCCGGCTTCGCGCGGCGTGCTGCCCGCCTGCTCCCAGATCGCCCGTACGTAGGCATGCAGTTGATCGGCCGGAATCCGGGGCGAAGTGGGTTCAGCAGTCGGGTTGTCGGTCATTCACAGTGCCGGCGTGAGTGGAAAGGTCAAGGCGCGATCAACACGGGATCAAATCAGGATCAAGGCGCGGCGGCGATCACCTGGGCAACGGCTGCGGTCAGCTTCTTGCCGTACGGCACGTGCAGGAACTCGTTGGGTCCGTGCGCATTCGACTTCGGCCCGAGTACGCCGCACACCATGAACTGCGACTTCGGGAAGCCCGACTTCAGTACGTTCATCAACGGGATCGTGCCGCCCTGTCCCATGTAGGCAACGTCCGCGCCGTAATGCGCGCGCGACGCGTCGTTGAGCGCCGTGGCGAGCCACGGTGCGAGATCGGGCGCGCTCCAGCCGCTCGCCGCGCCGGCGTCCGGCTTGAACGTCACCCTGGCGTTATACGGCGGGTCGAGTTCGAGCAGCGCCTTCAGCTCGGCGACGGCCTTTTCCGCTTCGATCAGCGGTGGCAGGCGCAGCGACAGCTTGAACGCCGTGCGCGGACGCAGCACGTTGCCCGCGTCGGCGAGCGCGGGTAAGCCGGCCGCGCCGGTCACCGACAGCGACGGACGCCACGTCGAGTTGAGCAGCGCCTCCTGTGGATCGGTGGTGGTGGGCAGCACCTGACGGCCGTCCTGCCCGCAGGCCCACGGCAGCTTCTTCCAGACGTCGTCGCCGAGAATCTGGGCGGTGGCTTCCGCTTCGCGCAGACGTTCCGCCGGGATCTGGACGTGGAACCCCTTCGGCAGCAGCGTGCCATTGGCGGAATCTTCGAGACGGTCGAACAGTTGCCGCATGATGCGGAAACTCGACGGCGCAATTCCGCCGTAACCGCCCGAGTGAATACCTTCGTCGAGCACCTGGACTTCGAGGTCGCCGGCAACCAGACCGCGCAGCGAGGTGGTGAGCCAGAGTTGATCGTAATTGCCCGCACCCGAGTCGAGACATACGACGAGACCGACTTTGCCCAGCCGCTCGCGTAATGCGTCGACGTACGGCAGCAGATCGTAGCTGCCCGATTCCTCGCAGGTTTCGATCAGGCCGACACAACGCGGACGTTCGACACCTTGCGCGTCCAGCGCGGCCAGTGCCGTGAGGCTTGCGTAGATCGCGTAGCCGTCGTCGGCCCCGCCGCGGCCGTACAGCTTGTCGTTTTCGAGCTTCGGCGTCCAGGGGCCGAGGTCGTTGCGCCAGCCGTCGAACTCAGGCTGCTTGTCGAGGTGGCCGTACAGCACGATGGTTTCCTCGCTGCCCGAACGGGTCGCGGCCGTTTCGAAGAAAATCACCGGCGTGCGGCCCGGCAGACGAATCACTTCGAGTTTCAGGCCGCGCACCGGCTGCTGCTCGGCCCATTGCGCCGCGTCGGTGATCACGCGTTCGAGATAGCCGTGCTTGACCCACTCGGGATCGAACGCCGGACTCTTGGCCGGCACCGCGATGTAGTCCGTGAGCGCGGGCACGATCTCGTCGTTCCATTTGCGGTCTACGAACTCGCGTAGCGTGTCCTGGTTGATGCGCTGCGTCTGCTGGGTCGTATCGTCGGAGATCATGATGGCGGTCCGTGGCGGTTCTGTTCAGTCGAAACGTCCATGATAGTCCCGATGCGCGATCGGCTGAACCCCTTGCCGTGCATTGCGCGCCGAGCACGACGCTGGGCGCCGCGTCGTGAGGCGCGCAGCTGGAGGGTTGCGGGGTTTCGTTGCGGAGACTTCTCTGCACGATTTCAAAGCGATATCGCACATCGAATCTGCGCGAGAAAAACAATCGAGCGACAATCGCGGCATAGATCGCGTCCTGGGGAGCCGTACTATGAGTGGCGTCGTCATACTTCAGGCCATCGCCGCGGTGTTCGCGCTGGCACTGTATTTTCTGCCGAGCATTCTCGCGGACCGGCGCAAGCGCCATGACGTGCTGACGCTGGCACTCTTCAATGCGTGCCTCGGCTGGACGGGTTTTGGCTGGCTGCTCGCGCTCTACTGGTCGTTGCAGCCGAACCCGCCGAAGAACGTAGCCGGCGAAGTGGTAGAGACGCGGAAGATCGTGCGGATGCGAGCGTTTTCGTCAGCGCTTCTGGTGCGTGTGCAAAGGCGTGCAACGGCGCGTGAGCGCGGGGAGAAATAATCGGGCCGCAAATCGGGCCCCGGGTCGAGCCGCAAATCAGGCCGCGCGGCCCATTCTGCCCCACAGCACCGAGCCGGCGGGAATCGAGCGGGGCTCGGCCCGCACACTATCGTGCGCGAACATTTCGCGGCGCAATTCACCGTGTTCGTCAAACCATTCGCAAATCAGCCAATCGCCAGGATTGAGCGCTACCGGACCTGCGTAAGTCACGGTCATGCGCGAGCCGCCTTCCTTCAATGTGACGACGTCGCCGACATTGAAGTGTGCGGCTGGCGGTGTGTCGAATTCGTCAATGGTCGCGGTCAGCATATTCAACCCCCTACGGAACCCGTTGAACGGAATTAAGTTATCGCATCGTGCTTTGCAACATTGAACCAGCGAAGGAAAACTCTAAAAAGTTTGCCAAGATTAACAATCGAAATTAACCACCGCAAGCGCTTTTTATTGATACCGTTTTCATCGGCGATGGAATAAGTTTCCTTGCCGGGAAAGTGAGGGGTAAAACCGGATACGCCGCTCAGAATGGCGCCAATCCCCCGCCCAGCGGCCCTGCGCGCAAGCAAAATTTACGGTGGCAAGACTCATCCGCAAGTAGAAAATGCACTCCGCATTTGTCATACCAAAACTTGCCGAAGACAAAGTCGGATCAGGGTTTATTCTGACCGCTGGCAAAAGGAATTACCTGTGAACGGAAAACTCATCGGTAAATGCCGATCTCCAAAACCGGCTTTGTTTAAAGTGCATAATAATTTTCCGCAACCGCCGTTGAAAACGGGCCATTGAAAACGATTTCCAGGCCACTATTTTTCAAACCGGCTGTGCGGCCCGGCGCAATGCCAATTGTTGATGACGCACCAATAGCACGCTCAATCCGATACACACGAACATCAGACACGCGTTGATCGCGAGGCTGAACTGGAATGCGTGCGCGTACGCATCTGGCGTCACGCGGCCGCCAATCACGCCGAAGAACGCACCGCTGATGGCCGCCGTGCCGAACGCCGAGCCGATTTGCAAGGTCGACGACACGACGCCCGAGGCCAGCCCCGCCTTTTCCGGCACGACTTCCTGAAGCACGATGCGCATGATCGACGGTAGCAGCAGGCCGTGACCGACGCCCGCGCACACCAGTCCGCAATAGAACAGCAGGTCGGGCGAGACGGCATGGGTCGCGGACCAGCCGGTCACCGTGAAGCCGACCGTCATCATCGAGAAGCCCAACGCCAGCACATGGCTGCCGATGCGTTTGACCACCGCGGGCGAGCTCAGCGGCCCGATCACGAAGCCGATCGCGAACGGCATGATGGCCATGCCCGAGGCGAGCGGCGTCCAGTGCAAACCGGTTTGCAGGAAAATCCCGTAGGTCAGGAAAAACGCACTGTTGCAGTAGAACAGGAACGCGAGCACAAGGCCGAGCGCAAAAGCCGGATTGCGGAACAATTGCAGATCCACCAGCGGGTGGCCGCCGCCGCGCTCGACGCGCCGTTCGGTGGCCACGAACAGCGCGAACGCGGGAACGGCAAGCGCGAACATCACGAAGGTCCACACCGGCCAGCCGGCTTCGCGGCCATGTGTCATCGGATAGATGACGAGCATCAACACCATCGAGAGCAACGCGACGCCCTTCAGGTCGATGCCGGTGCTCGTGGCCGGCTGATTTTCCGGCACGAACTTCCAGGTGCCGATAAACGCCACGATGCCGATCGGAATATTGATCAGAAAGATGATGCGCCAGTCGAGCCCGAACGGATGGTAGGTGATCAGCGCGCCGCCGCCGAGCTGGCCGACGATCGACGAAAGCCCGAACACGAAACCGTACAGACTCATGACCTTGGTCTGCCGATGCAGCGGCACGACCGCGCGGATGGTCGCGAGCACTTGCGGCGCCATGACCGCGGCAGCGATGCCCTGCACGATCCGCGAGATCACCAGCATGTGGCCGCTGGTGGCGAAGCCGCACAACGCCGAGGCAACCACGAACGCCGCCATCCCCGTCATGAACATGCGACGCCGGCCGAACAGGTCGCCCAGGCGCCCGCCCGTGATCAGCAGCACGGCGTACGCGGATGCGTAGGCGGACACCACCAGTTGCAACTGCGCGTCTGTGGCGTTCAGCCCAGTGTGAATGGACGGCAACGCGAGGTTGACGATGAAATAGTCCAGCGGCGCAAGGAAGGCGCCCACGAACAGCACGGCGAGCGCCAACCCCGGGCGCTCGAAGCCGGCCGCAGCCTTCCCGGCAGCAGCGGCCGCGCCGGCGGCCACCGCACCGACGCCAGGGCAGACGGCCGCGCCCGCACTATGGGCCGCGGGCCGCGCCGCCGGTTCACCGAATGCCGCTGGAGCGGGCTTGATCACTTCGCTATTCATGACTGACCGTTCAAAAATTAGGCAAAAAAATTAGACGAGCGCGCGCATGGTGACGTCCACGATGCCGATCAGCGCATCTTCCTGATGCGCCACCCGCCCCAATACGCGCAGCCCTTGCATCACGCACAGCAGGAAATCGCCAACGGCTTTTTCGTCCAGCGTGGAACTGAAGGCGCCGCTCGCCTGCCCGCGAATCACCGATGCTGCCAGCAAAGTCGCCATGCGGCGCTGAATGGCCGCAACGCGGATGCGCAGTTCCTCGTCGTCGGGTTGCATTTCGAGCGTGGTGTTGGTGATGAAGCAGCTACGCTCGCCGGTCAGCGCGCAGGCAACCCGCGCGTAATGCAGCAACGCGTTGCGCAGTGCCTGTTCCACCGGCACCGGCGCGTTCAGCCGCTCGGCGAGCCGCGCGACCGAACCTTCGGCGTAGTGATCGAGCGCGGCGAGCATGATGCCGTGCTTGTCGCCGAATACGCCGTACAGGCTGCCGCGCAACAGGCCAGTGGCCTTGCAGAGGTCGTCGATCGAGGTGGCGTGGTAGCCGTGATTCCAGAAAACCTGGCTCGCGCTCGCCAATACCGTATCCGTGTCGAACTCGCGCGGGCGGCCCCGAGGGCACACCTCACCGGCTTTTTTCGCGGATTGCTTCGAATTGGCTGATTGCTTCATGTGACGGATATTATGACTAACCGTTCAATAAAGCAAGGCGGGATTTCGTCGACTACGCGTGGGAACCGTCTCGGCGCGGCTTCTGCCACTTGTGCGCGGCGCACGTGAAGCGCCGGCTGATCTCATTGCCGCCAGCGATTTCTTCGTCGCCGGTAGTTACTGAATAGAAAATGCGCGGCAAAAAATCGGGAACATGAATGGCGACGAATAGGACATGACAGCCGGCGGCCTGGCTACCCCTGCCAGCCGGCCCTGCATGGAGTCTGCAGTGGATGAATTGCTCGCTCAGCTTTCGAGCTTCGCATCCATCGTGATGGTGGCGTTCAACACCTTGGAAACCGGGCAGTTCGCCTTGGCGTCCGCAGTGGCCTTCTCAAACGCGGCCTTGTCGCCGCCGGGGATTTTCACGGCCACATCGAGATGCACCGCGGTGATCGCGAACCCCCCGCCGTCCTTATCGAGCGTGACGGCTGCCGTGGTGGCGATACGTTCCGGCGTGATGCCCGCCTTGCCCAGTTCGGCCGACAGCGCCATCGAGAAACAACCCGCGTGCGCAGCCGCAATCAGCTCTTCCGGATTCGTGCCGATGCCGTCCGCGAAGCGTGTCGCAAACGAGTACTGAGTGTCCTTGAGGACGCCGCTGTCGGTGGAAATCGAGCCCTTGCCGTCTTGCAGGCCGCCTTGCCAGACTGCTGATCCCTTGCGCTTCATCGCTCTCTCCTTGTTTGCCCTGCTTCGCGCCGCTGCACAACCGCCACACAACCGCCGCTCCACTCTGGTTAACGCTGATGACACCGTTGACGCTGATGACACTGTTGACGCCGCCCGCAACGGTCCAGCCCGGGTATTTGCGGTATCGGCATCGGTTGTGAGTCCCCTCAGAGGACTTCCTTCAGGACGTATCGCGCGGCGCTGCAGGCGCGGGATGAACCGAACCTCATCATAGGCGCTTCCGTGTGCCAGTGTCGTGACGATGCCGGGAGTCTTCGCAAAAGACACCGGCACCACCGGAAACCGCCAGCGCCGCCTGCTACTCGGCGAATGGCAGGCTCTGCTGCCCCACCGCCCGCATGTCAAACACGTTCAGCGTCATCGCGACCAGCGCGTAGTAGCCGAGCAAGCCCACCAGATTGATCACCACCTGATGACCGAAGCGCTCAACCGCCTTTGTATAGGTCACATCCGACACGCGCTTCGTGTCATACAGTTCGCTCGCGAAGGCATGGATCAACGCATCATCGGCATCTGCGAAGTTTGGGCGCTGACCCAGGCGGATCGCCTCGGCGTCAGCTTCAGTCACGCCGGCTTCCAACGCGATCGGATAGTGGATATACCACTCGGCCTGTGCCTGCCAGCGCGCCGCAGTCACCAGAATCGCCAGCTCCGACAAGCGCAGCGGCAAGCCCGTGCGATAGCGGCAAAACGCGCCGAGACGCTGCGCCTGCTGCGCCAATTCCGGGCTATGAATCCAGCCCAGAAACGGCCCGTTCAGGTTGCCGCGCGGGCCGGACAGGATCTCGTCGAGCACGGTCTTCTGTTCGGGCGTGGCGTCGGACAGTTCGAAGTGAGGCAGACGCTGGGTCATCGCAAATCTCGCAGGAATGGAAAGGGTCTCAGACGGCGGCGAACGCACCTTCGATCGCATCGGCAAGATCGGCGATCATGTGCTGCTGGCGCCGATCGGCTGGTAGCCGGCGCCGAGCCCCTTCGCAATCGTCAGCAGGTCCGGCGCGATGCCGTCTTCCTCGCAGGCGTGCAGATAGCCCGTGCGGCCCATGCCCGACATGATCTCGTCGAGAATCAGCAGCACGCCGTAGCGATCGCAGACCGCGCGGATCTTGCGGAAATACTCGCGTACCGGTGGCACCGCGCCGGCCGTTGCGCCCACCACCGTTTCCGCGACGAACGCGGCCACCGTGGCGGCGCCGAGTTCGAGGATCTTCTGTTCGAGTTCGTCGGCCAGACGCTGTGCGAACTGCTCCTCGGTTTCGTCGGCGCGCTGCTCGCGGTACGCGTAACAGGGGCTCACGTGATGCGCTTCGATCAGGATCGGCAGGAACGGCTCGCGCCGCCACGCATTGCCGCCGATCGCCAGCGCCCCCAGCGTGTTGCCGTGATCTCAAACAGTGCGCCATGAAGCAAACGGCACGTCGATACGCCGAAGCAAATATCTGCCCCGCTCAGACGACAAACATCAAGGCACGTACGCGCCCTTGTCATGCAGCGATTGCTCGGCGATGCCGAGTTGCTCGACGGCATCCGCCCCTTCCAGCGCGAGCAGATGTGCGACCAGTGATTCGGAAATCGCCGTGGCCGCCACCAACGAAGGAAAAAACGACGGGCTTTCGTGCGAAAAGATCAGCACCTTGTCGGCATTCAGCGCGATTGGAGAGACCGCGCTATCCGTGATCGCGATCAGCTTGCTGCCCTTTTCCAGAGCGGCTTCGGCCACGCGCGCGGCTTCGATCGAATACGGCGCGAAACTGATGACGATGGTGGCGCTGTCACGCTCGAGCGTGCGCAGCTGCATCTCCAGCGTGCCGGCCTCGCCGTTGAGCAACGACACCGACGAACGAAACAGCCGGTAACCGTAGACAAGACCGAACGCGACTGCATAACAGGAGCGAAAGCCTGCGACATGGACATGCGGCGAGCGCCGCAACAGGCGCGCGGCTTCCACGATCATGCGACCGTTATGCGCGGCAGTGACTTCGAGATTGTGTTGTTGCGCGACCAGCAGATCGTTGGCCAGCGCATCTTTCGATTTGACGAGCGAACGGGCGCGGCTGGTGAGCGGCTCGGGCCGCGTACGCACGCGCGCAACGAACAGATTGCGTAATTCATTCCAGCCGGGGAAGCCCAATTGCTGCGACAGACGCACCAGCGAGGCCGGCTGCACCTGCGCCCGCTCGGCTACTTTGCGCATGGACGAGACCGCGACTTCGTCGGGATGATCGAGCAGGAATCCTGCTCCCATCTGGAACTGCGGACTCAGTTCGGAGAAGCGCGCCCGGATCAGGGCGGCGAGCTGGTCAAAACTGTCTGGCATGCGATATACCGGGCGAACGGTCGATAAGGATGACAACAAATGTTACCACCCGGTGTATCGCATCCAACAGAACTTCCGGCATGTGGTGAGGCGTTCCGCAACCTGGCGCTCAAATGCAAAGTGCCTGAGAGAGAGCAGACGCCTTCGTTCGTCGGGGTGCGTCAGTAAGTCAGTACGCGGCAGTCACGACGCCGCTGCCGCCAATGCCACGACCACCGATGCGCGCACCTTCGCCGCCACCACCGATGTTCGCCAAAGAAGCGAGCGCGCCCGCAGCGCCGCCAAACTCGACCATCAACGCGACTTCGAACGGGCCACGGGCGCCCCGCCGTCGAAGAGGGCCGTACGCTGTATGATGTCGCGAACGAAAATGCACAGATTCGGGGCCGCTTCGACGAAGCAAACCTGCGAGCATTGACCGACCCCGCGAATTAGTTCGGCGCTGCTGCTCATATGGCGCGCTCGGTCACGAACGGGATAGTCGTATAAGGTCACCGCTGGCTGGGGCGGCCTCCCGTCGGACGGCAGCATGCCGGTGACGGCTTCGACGTGTCATGCCTCAGGACCAATATCAGGAACATCAATGAAGCTATACGGCAGACGTAGTTCTATAAACGTACAGAAGGTTTTGTGGTGTCTCGGCGAGCTGGGTGCAATTGAGGGACGCGACTACGAACGTATTGATGCGGGTCTCGACTTCGGGGTTGTCAACACCGCCGAGTACCTTGCGCTCAATCCGAATGGGCTGGTGCCAACTTTGGTCGACGGCGACTTTGTGCTGTGGGAGTCAAATGCCATCGTCCGATACCTCGCCAGCGCAGCTGGCAACGAAGCACTGCTTCCAGTCGAGCTTAAAAAGCGTGCAGGCGTCGAGCGCTGGATGGACTGGCAGCTTGCAACCCTGTGGGCGACGCTCCGCGTTGCTTTCCTGGGCCTCACGCGGACCCCCGAGCCCCAGCGCAACAATGACGTGATACGGAAAGCGCACTCGGACGCAGGGCGTATGCTGGCAATCCTGGATAAGGTCTTGAGTGCTCAGGCATACATTGCCGGCGCGGAGTTCACGGTGGCGGATATCGGAATCTGCCTTTCCGCCCACCGCTGGTTTTCGCTTGCGGACAACTTCGGACAAGTGTTGGAACCGGCCCCCCTGCCACCGTCCGTCATCGAATGGCACCGCAACCTCTCGTCACGCCAGGCGTTCAAAGATGCGGTAAGCAGTCAAAGGAAATAGCCAGGTTGGCATGTTGGGGTCGTTCCGCACGTGATTATCAAAGCGGTGGCGAAATTCAACACAATCGTGACGCAATGAGTTACGCCGCCAACCTGTGCTCGCAGTAAGGCCGGTCCCTGTCATCAAGTATCGCGTACATTGCCGCCAAGTCCGATGCATCCGGATTGAGCCAGGCATCTATGTTTTCCAGCTGGATGGGAACAATGCGGCGGTCGTGACCGGCCGCCGCGACTTTCGGTGGCGGCTCGTCGGTAATAGCCGGGGGGGTTCAAGGGTAAAACGCGGCGATCGTCTACTTTATCAAGGTCGGAAAGTCCGGCGAATGTGCGACCTTCTAAATCAGGCCCTGCACTGCTGGCGTCAATGCCTGCGCTGTTTGATTGCAGGCTGTTTCCAGCCAGTGCCGCAACCGCAACCAAACTCAAAAGCGATTTCATCTTTTTGTTTCCCCGTTTGTCATGTTTTTTCACCAACCGCATTTATCCGCAAATATCATTGCACCACGGCGACTTGCAACAAGTTATTCCCAAGGACCTGCCACCATTCCTTAAACCATCTATGGCGTCGACCGTTTCGCTAGACAACGGTCCGGTTTGTCTTGTCGAATAACCTCGCAGCTCGTCTTTGCGGCAGATGGAGATGAGACTTGAGGATTGCGGTGAGTGTTCGACACGATGAACGCTCGCGCCGAGACCATCCGTGAAAAGCGAAGTTTCAGCGGGGCATGGGATCGACTGCAGCTTTGCCTCATCCCATGCCGCACGTTCTTTGCGTTCCCGTTGCCACCAAGAGCACCGAAAACAAGACCCTCGGAAACGAAGTCTACTGAAGACGGGCAACAATCACTGCTTGAATAAGGGCAACACTGGCGGAGCATACGCAGTGAGTCGGCAAACCAAAGACGACGGCCCAAATTTGCAAGCATGCAGACTGGACGACCATATTTGGAACCGGTAGTCTGAGCCTACGGGATGACGTAGTTTGGCTATGCTGGTCCTTACCGACATCGTGGAGCCGCCGACATGGAAGTGAACACGGAAACGCTTGTTGAAATGCTACGAGAAGTTGAGGCCGACGACCCAATCGACTACGCCGACCTTCCGTTTGGAGAGCAGGAACTTAGACTCCTCGTCATGAGTTCGCTCGTCGAGCGTCACCATCTGGTAGAAGCTGGCATGTCTGGCTCCGACATCCATGCGCTGTACCTGCTGAGCACCGCCAAGCTCGTTCTGGAAAACACGGTGCTCCACGCGAGGCTGCTTTTACTTCAGGGACAACAGGTTGACGTACAGTCACTGCTAGCCCCGTTCACTCTCAAGGGCAAGCTTTAGGCCGTGTGTCTCCGGTGGCACCGGCATACCTGCCAGAATTCTCCGCGCCAAGATTTCTGCGTTACTAGGGTCGACTGCGTGCCGCCCCACGTGCGGCAAGGATGCCTCCCAGCGCGCCACCCAGATGGCTTTGCCAAGATACGCCTGGGTATATTGGCATCAGGCCGAAGAGCATGGTTAGCCCGTAACTCGCAGCTACGAATAGCGCCACTAGCATCGCGAGAATGTGCCGCGTGTAATAGCCTCGCGCGACGAGGTAGCCAGCGTAACCGAACACCAGCCCGCTCGCGCCGATGTGTACTGTGTAAGGAGCGCCGAGCAGCCACGCGCACAATCCTGCACCAAGCATCGCACCGGTTGTCGCCTGCCAAAAGTTCGCGATGCGCGGCCACATGCACAGCCAGCCCAAAATGAGTAGTCCACCCGTGTTGGCTACCAGGTGCATCAGGCTTGCGTGCAGCCATGGGGCGAGCAGAATACCCTGCAGCCCGCTGAGCGTGCGCGGCACCACCCCATGCCGATTTAATTGCAGGAACGGCAGCGCAGCGGACAAAAGAAAGACCACCCACATGGAGCCGACAAAGGCGGCGAGAAGGAGAACGCGTGCCTTGAGCTGCGCGAAGAGCGAGTCAGCGGTGGAAGTGGTGCCAGCGAGCCGTATCGAATCTTGCGGCATTACCAGTTGCTCCGTATACGATTTTGATATCGTGGCATGGTCGCGACGTGCGCGCCTTAGCCTTTACGCTGCCGCCGTTCGCCCCGGAGGCTCGTCTGACGATGGTGCGTAACGGTCGTGGCTGCCGATAATGACTCGATGCAGAAGTTAATGAACGCCTCGACTTTCGCAGCTCGATGGCGCCGGGATGGAAAGAGCGCATACAGCGGAAATCTTTCGTCCGACCAGTCCGGGAAGATATCCACGAGCAAGCCGTCGCGCATCATCTGCTCGACGCCAATCTCCATCACCTGCGCGATGCCAGCGCCGGCGATACACGCGCCCAGCATGGTTTCCACATCCGACACGAGGAGCCTCCCCTCTGCGGGTATCTCCGCGACCTTCTTGCCCCGATGAAACTCCCACTCAAAGGGCTTGGCCGTCACCGGGTTATAAAACATGATTCGTTGATGTTCTTTCACATCCTCCGGATTGCCGGGCTTCCCGTGCTCAGCCACATACCGTGGAGACGCGACCGTAATGATGCGTGTGTCGAGCAGCTTCCGCGCAATCAGTGTTCCCATGGGCGGGGGGCCAAAGCGCACCGCGAGGTCAAACCCATCTGCCACGAGGTCACCCACGTCGTCGCGCATGATGAGTTCGAGCGAAAGGTCGGGATGGTGTGCCAGAAAATCTGGCAATCCTGACGCCAGCACCGTCCTTGAAAAGAACGGGTCGACGTTAACACGAAGCTTTCCTTGCACAACGTTCGCTGAACCCGACGCCGCCGAAGCCGCCTCCTCGATACCTGTCAGATGCGGGCCAACTGCGTCATATAGACGCCTCCCTTCGTCGGTCAGCGTCTGCGAGCGCGTCGTACGGTCAAGCAGCCGCACGCCTACCCGCTTCTCGAGGCGTGAAACAGCGCGGCTAACGCCCGACGGCGACAATCCGAGAGCGTCTGCCGCGCGCACGAAACTGCCACTCTCCGCGACTGCGGCGAGTACGGTGATGCCAGAAAACAGCCGACCATCAAATGTCATTCTCTCTCCGAGGCGCGTGTCATTCAGATAGTTTAGTCACGAGTGATTTGAACAGCACGTACTTTATTCAACAATCAAAAAATGAGAGATTGTCTGCCTGAACGCTGCGGCGGCTTTCGCTGCAGACCTGAACCAGCTTGGGAGTGCATCAATGGAAGCTTTGAAGACACAGGGCATTGAACTGCCGCGCCTCGGATTCGGCACGTACCGTATGCCCGGTGGAGATTGCCAGCCGGTAGTTGAGAGCGCCCTGGAGCTCGGTTATCGGCACATCGACACTGCCGAGATGTATCAGAACGAGGAAGCTGTAGGCGCCGCAATTGCTGCCTCGGGCCTTGCGCGGAAACAACTGCATCTGACGACCAAGGTATGGCACGAGAACCTCAAGCCGGAGTCCCTCCGTCGCGCACTGGACGTCAGCCTTGGAAAGCTTGGTGTCGACTATGTCGACCTGTACATGGTGCATTGGCCGTCGCGTGACATGGACCTCGGCGCCGTCATGGAAACAATGCAGGGTTTTCTGCAGAACGGCACCGTTCGCTCAATCGGTGTGTGCAATTTCAACGTGACGATGCTGCGAAAAGCCATCGAGGAAATCGGCGCGCCCATCGCCTGCCACCAGATTGAATACCACGCGTTCCTGGACCAGTCGAAAATGCTGAGCTACCTGCGCGAGAAAGGCATCCCGCTCGTCGCCTATGCCCCGCTTGCACAAGGCAGGGCAGCAAGCGACCCTGTACTTCAGGGAATCGGCGTCAAGCATGGCGTGACCGCTGCCCACGTTGCTCTTGCGTGGCTTCTGGAACAGGACGGGGTCGCCGTTATTCCTAAGGCTCAACGCCGGGAAAGTCAAAAATCCAATCTCGACGCGCTGGCGGTGAAACTCGACGATGATGACCGGCACGCTATTGCGGTATTGCCGAAGAACCACCGTTTCGTCACTCCGCCGTTCGCGCCGGAATGGGACGCGTAACCATTGTCTTCGCGTAGCAGGTAGTCCATCTGCTAGTCATCACCGCAGCGCTAGCGCGCAATCGATGATGATTCGTCGACATCCGTTCAACAGAATTTCAGACCCTTTCGTGAACGGCCGTCTATTACGCGACTCAATTGCAACTCACGCGAAACACCCGGCACGTGCGTCGCTGGGTATCTGACTCGGACGTGAGGCGGAGAACGCGCCGGAGTCGCCGGCCAGTCGATGCCACCACAAGACCCTCGAAGCAGCTGCTTCGAGGGTCTTGTAGACATCAGGTTGCTTCGTCCGGTCGCCACTGAAATCAAGTAGCGTATAGCCGCACTATGCGCCGAGTCGTTTTCACGTGACAGAGATGTCGCCGATGCCAGCTTGACCCGCATGCCGAAATCCGGCTGACCAGCTAGATTGGCCTGCGAGGCGTCGATGCTGGAGCCTTGGCATGCTGGTCAAAATTATGTTGGCGTCGACACGAAAACAGAGCAAGTCAAGCCGTGCCCGTCGACTGCAAGCCATACGCGTAAAATCCTGGAACCGGCGAAATGCCGGCCGCAGTTGGCCAAAATCACTGTTTTCCACTCGCCTGCACATGTCGGGGAGTCCTGTGCCGGCGAACCGAACCCGCGAACCTAAATGCCTCCGGCACAAACGCCGCACGCTATATGCGACATGACCGACCTCTTTACTACCCAACCTCGCGCGCCGCTTGCCGAGCAGCTCCGCCCCGATTCGCTCAACGATGTCGTGGGACAGTCTCATCTGCTTGGCCCGGGCAAGCCCCTTCGGCTCGCGCTCGACTCCAAAAGGCTGCACTCTTTCATCCTATGGGGACCGCCCGGCGTCGGTAAGACGACGATTGCGCGGCTTGCCGCGAACGCGTTCGACTATGAATTCATCGCTGAATCCGCGGTCGCCGCCGGCGTCAAGGAACTAAGGGAGGCTGCCACGCGTGCCCAGCAGGTGCTGGACCAACATGGCCGCTCAACCGTCCTGTTCCTCGACGAAATTCATCGTCTCAACAAGAGCCAGCAGGACGCATTGCTGCCACACGTGGAGGTCGGCCGGCTGACCCTCATCGGTGCTACCACGGAAAATCCCAGTTTCGAGGTCAACAGCGCCCTGCTGTCTCGTGCGCAGGTGTATGTGTTAAAGCCGCTGTCCGACGGGGAGCTGCGGCAGTTGTTTGCGCGAGCCCGCCGTCTGTTGGGAGAGCTGGTGTTTGAGGAGCCCGCGCTCGAAGCTGTCATCGGATTTGCGGATGGCGACGGCCGAAAGTTCCTGAACCTCCTTGAGCAGCTCGCCAATGCTGCAGTGGCGGCGGGAGTAATGTGCATTGATAGTAGCTTCGTCAGCACCGCGTCTGCCGCGACCACCCGGCGTTTCGACAAAGGCGGCGAGGAATTCTACGACCAGATTTCGGCGCTTATCAAATCTGCCCGCGGCTCCGACCCGGATGCGGCCCTGTACTGGATGGCCCGGATGATTGACGGCGGCGTCGACGTTCGTTATCTCGCGCGCCGCATCATCGTACTGGCAAGCGAGGAGGTAGGTAACGCAGACCCAAGAGCGTTGCAGGTTGCGGTGAACGCGGCTGAGGCCTATGAGCGGCTTGGCTCACCCGAAGGCGAACTTGCACTGGCGCAAGCCCTTGTGTACGTCGCGGTCGCGCCCAAGTCGAACGCCGTCAGCATGGCGTGGCATCAGGCGTTGTCATTCGTGCGCAGCGACCGCACACGCCCGGTACCGCTGCACCTGCGCAATGCACCAACCCAGCTCATGAAGGAGCTCGGCTACAAGAAGGACTACCGCTACGCGCACGACGAACCGGATGCGTACGCAGCGGGAGAGAACTACTTCCCGGAAGATATACCTGAGCAGCGATGGTATCAGCCAGTGCCGCGTGGCCTCGAAATCAGAATTGGCGACAAGCTTGACCATTTGCGCGAGCTCAACGAGCAGGCGCGCAAGGCAGAAAAGGGCTAGACGCGGCTTCTTGGACCCACCAAATCCGCGGGGCTTAGATGCAGCGGCTGCTGTCTCGGACCCGTCACGGCTTCCGATTGACTGAAGTATTGCATTCAGAATGTTCATGCGTATGACTTGACGCCAAGAACGAACTCTATTGTTATTATGTTTGAGTGTGACGATGGAACCCAGCCTTCAACCCCGCGTACGTCCGGCAATATGCGTCGTTGAGGTGTGAGCATGCCATAACTGCTGAAGATGGAAATGGAATGGGAAAGAGTCCTTACATCCTCCAACGCATCGAAAGCGAAATCGTCCATCTCGAACTGGTTTTCAGCGCGAACGCGGCGGATTGGTTATTCTCTCGAACCTATTGGCACCGGCGCGTGCTCCAGGCATTAGCGACTCGTACCGGTGCAAGCGGAACGACTTCAGAGACTGCTTGACAGCATCCCCGGCTCGTAAGCTGTCAGCCCCCTACACCCCGGCTTTCGCTGCGGTTCGACGGGCCAGCCTCCTTGCGTTCATACACCCACGATGCCGTGTGTCTGTTGACCCCTGAGCGAACGTGAAATGGCACCGGCGTTATCACGATCGGCCTCGGCGCCGCAGCACGATGATGGGGCGCTGGCGGCGGGGCGAGCGACGCAAGGCTCGGGCACTACGCACGCGAGGTTTACGCTTGATTGTCTTCCGCATTGGAAATGGGCCTTCGCATTCCACCCCCTGCGTTTGGCATCACAGTAGAGATTGCGTGCTTGAATATCATCTGGTGACCGGAAACAGACTTCAGGAGAACTACGTACGAATCGAACGACGCGACCTGACCGCTCAATCTGATTCCGTTAATCAGGTAAACGCTTGCGGGAGTATTTTCCTTGAGTAGCGACTGCAGGAATTCGTCTTGAATTGAGGCTTGATTTGACATGTTGTTCTCCGCCGTCGGTCGCACCTTGGGACATTGTACGCTTACACCTTCAGTGAACGAGTGAGATGTTTTTGGCGATTTCGGCTGCTAGCAGCCCCCGGCACGTGCTCTCCGGTTTCACACCGGAAATCTGTGCGTGGACTCCGATGGCTCGGTACAACAGCCAATGTTGGCTATTGTCGTGTTCTGGCCGACGACGAATTGGCGTGGCAAGCCGCGGCGGCCAGTTGATAGACTAGGCGGCTGGAGCCGCATTCGCCGGCTGCAGCATGGGGGCGCCCGTCCCAATGCGTCTGCGCGACGAGCAGTGCAGTGCTCATAACGGCGCGAGATGGTTAGCGTCGGTCCGACACGCATCAGGTTCCGGCACATTCCGGTTCCGCTCGCGCTGGCAGCAACCGGGAGCAAGGTGAGGCACGACCGTTGCGTCAGACAAGTAAATGCGTGAGCCTGCTGAGCCATGTCCACTGTTCTACTCGTTGACGATGACCTCGATAACCTCTGGGCGCTTCAGTTGGCCCTGGAAAGCGGCGGGCATCACGTCGTGCTCGCGCAAAGCGGGGCGGAAGCGTTGCACAAAGTTCTGCACGAAATGCCACGGCTCATCGTCACCGACTGGCAGATGCCCGAAATGGACGGAGATGAATTGTGCCGACGCGTGAGATGTCAACCCGCACTCGCTCATCTGCCAATAGTCATGCTGTCGGCCATGCCCGAACCCCACGGGCCGCCCTGCTGGTCGGCGTTTTTTCGCAAGCCCGCAGACCTCGCCATGCTACTGCGCACGGTTGACGCGTTTGTAGCTGAGCGCCTGGCGGCGGTCTCTGCGCAGCCTTACGCCGAGGACCGAGCGGCTTCCCGGTGGCGGCCTGTCAATCCGCGCTGCTGGCCCTAGCGCTCTCCGTTCGACCGGTCCCGGAATTGCGAGCGCGCTTGAGGCCAGGGCCGGCCGCGCTCTCCAATTATTCTTCAACCGCTGCCGCCTGAACCCGGATTGGTGGCCGACGCCGGCATGGCGGCGCCGGACTTCTTATGCATCTTCTTGTGCGAAGTGGTCCCAGAGGGTGTCATGGTATTCGCCCCCGACGCACCCGACACCGTGTCAGTCGAACCACCTGCGTTCGGTTTGCTCATCCCCGTGCCTCCTTGTCCCCCAGCGGCCCCGCCACCCGCACCTTGTGCGTAGACACTCCCAGATATACCGACAAATAGTGCTGCAATCAAAAGTCCTTTCATAACTCTCATGGCAAGTCTCCTCAAGCCCGAAGCGTTCGCTGGCACCGGCAGGTGCCAGCCCGCGTCCTGCTTCGCGCAATTTCCATGCCTCGGCAACGTCGCCGTCGCACATGCAGCTCTTACTTCGGGTGACGTGGCGGGAGGGTCAACTACCGGCGTCAGAGTGAACGCGCGCGACCGCTGCTGAAGAGGCGCAAGATTGCAAGCAGGATGACAGCACCAATCAGGGCGGTAATCAGTGAGCCTATGATGCCGCTTCCTAGATGCAATCCAAGAACGCCCCCAAGCCATCCGCCGATGAAGGCGCCGACAATCCCTACGATGATGTCGACAAGAATGCCGAACCCGCCACCGTCAACAATCCGGCCGGCCAGAGCCCCAGCGATGCCGCCAATAATTAGCCAAAAAATAATGCCGTGCGAAACCGGATCCATATTCGTTACTCCCTTGGTTCAACCGCCTTAGCGGGTTATTGCCAGCAAGCGCGCTGTGACCGATGCCTTCGCAAGGAGCGTTCCTGCGGAGCTCGTAGCATCTAATCCGCAGAAGGCCAATGCGAGGAGGCAACGGCCGTGTGCCCCGGAATCAGCTAGCGGCCGAGCCAGGACGATGCTACGGAACTCTGTAGCTCATCCTTAAGACGGGCCAGTCGAGCGCCGCGGCGCCCGCCAAGGGCGGAATTCGTGTCCATCCGACGGCAGTGGCGAACATAGCGCCGCGCGTTGGCACAGCACGGTTGAATGTAGTGCCCGAGGAAATAGCTCTGAGCGCGGGCAGTTGGTCCCAAAAGGGGCATCCAGCTTGCAGAAAGATTGAACGGCACTGACGACTTCGCCATAAACGAAAGACGACGCGATAGCATCGTTGTTTATGGAAGCGCCGGCGATAGCAGTTGCACTGCAGTGCGCCTGGCTCGCTCCAGTCAGGGCTCCATGAGACGCGAGAGCCTCAGCTCTTCGAAGTCAAGTTCGGCTTCTATCCGATGCAGGACCGCATCGTCGATGCGACCTGCCTCCTTGAGCTTCAATAGTTCCCGGCGCGATACGCTCACCATGTCTAATTCCAGGCGAAGTTGTCGCGCTCTGACATTGACTTGCTCAGCCCCTTCGCGATGCGCTCGTTCATTGTTGCTTACCCGAACCTTGTATTCGTCCAGGAGCCGCTCGAGCGCGACATCCTCGGCCTCCTCACTGCCGGCCCTTCTCACTCTCAGTTCCTGTAACGCCGCATTGAATGTTTTTGATCTCGCCTCCAGCTCCGACATCGTCTGACGCCTCACCGGACGAATTCGAACGAGGCGAATCAAAAACGATAACGTCCCGCCCTGAATGACCAGGGTGGATATGATGAGCGCAAAGGAGCTGAAGATAATCAGGTCGCGCGCGGGAAAATTGTTGGGCAACGCGAGTGCTGCCACGAGGCTGACTACTCCGCGCATACCGGCCCACACGAGAATCACAGACTCGCGAAGCGACCAGGCCCGAACCATCCGTGTCTTCTTGAGGAGTTGCTCCAGAACGTACATCGCGACGGCGACCCATACCAGTCTCGCAACGAAGGCAGCGATGATGGTCGGTATGGCCATATTCAGACCAGCGACCAGCAACGAATCTTGCTGGTGCATGCGGACCATGATGCCGCGCAGTGCGAGGCCAATAAGGATGAACACCAGAGAGTTAAGAATGAACTCGACTGCTTCCCATGTGGCCTTCGCCTTCAGACGCATGCTGGCGCCGAAAATCCGATGCTGGCTAATCCCCAATATTAGTCCGCACGTCACAACCGAGAGGACACCAGAGCCGCCCATTTCCTCAGCTATGGCGTAGCTTGCCCACGCCATGATGAATGTCACCGTGATGCCGATTGCGACATCCTCAATCCTGGCTATCAACCAGGTCATCACCGTGCCACTCAGCGCTCCTACTGCGACTCCAATCACTATGAGCGCGAGAAAGAGATTGCCGCCTTTTGCCAGCGTAATGTTGGCCGTCGATGCAGACAGAATGGCTATCTGATAAAGCAGCAGGCCCGATGCGTCGTTGACCAGGCTTTCACCCTCGAGCGTGGTCACCAACCTGCTGGGCAGCGGATTACGTTGAAGTATCGCCTTCGCAGCGACTGCGTCAGGCGGCGAGACAATAGCGCCCAATGCAAAGCACGCGCTCCACGGCACCGAAGGGTTAACAGCGTGGACTACGGCCGCGACGACGACCGTAGTGAACATCACTGCCCCCAATGCCAGAGAAATGATGGGGCCGACCTCTCTTTGAAAGTCGTCCCACGCCGTATAAAACGCACTCGACATCAGGAGCGGCGGAAGGACCGCTGCAAGCACAAGACCGGGGTCGATTTCGGGCGAATGCCCGCCAAACAGGGCTGCGCAACACCCGCCGACCAGCAGCGCGAGCGCGGGAGGAAATGCCACACGGTCCGCGAGCCAGGTCAGAACGCACGCGCCCGCCATCAGCACTAGCAGGTAATGGAAAAACTGGAGATTATCCATGTGCAATTCCGGGAGCACGAGCGCTGCCTTGACAGGCAGCTGAAGTTTGTTTTTCTCTCGCATGATACGGCGCCCGGGCCTCGCCCGCGTGACGCTACCAGCCATACTTCAGCTCAAGCCCAACATAGTCGGAGTTGCTCCCGCCCAGCTCGCGGATGGAATCTCCGACCCGGAAATGAACGGCCTCAACGGATGCAATCAGGTTGGTCGCCACCGTCCAGTCAGCACGTATTTGAGCGTAGGCACCAGTCCATCGCGTGCCGTGGCCAGCCGTACCCGGGACGACAGCATTTCCCTGCTGATAAACGGCGTCGTTCGTGCTCATCCGCCATTGGAATCCAACGGCAAACAACAAGGCTAGCTTGCTGGACGGTTTGAGCGTAATCGAGGGTTTGACATGGATGAGGTTTGCATACCCCGTGTAGCCCGCCAACGTGAAGTAGTAACCGTTCGGGAAAAGCGGATTGAAGGTCTCGACGCGGCCGTCGTTCAAATGGCGGTCACCGGATGCCGCATCAACCTGCAAACCGAACCGCGGCTTCCAGGGAGAATCGAGCGTGTAGCCGAACAGCGAGCCAACCGCCCATGCAGCAATCGTCTTGTCGCCGACGTGGCCTGTTTGGTACATCGACTCCACGTCCCAATCTGTGGCAGCGATTTTCCCCGTATATCGCAGGTCAAATACATTGCGATGCTCATCGCCTTGCGCATCAAGAAACTGCGCACCGGCACGGGTATAAAGCGAATAATATCCAGACAGGTCTCCTGGCCCCGCGCCCTGACGTTCGAAACGCACGCCGCTAAAGGTCAAATGGCGATTCGACGTGTCGTCGAATGCCGAGATGTCGCGGTACTGAACCGGCCGCGTCGCGTAACCGATGAACCGCCACTTCTCGTACTCGTAGTCCGCCCATAGTGCATCGTATGCCTGCCGCACGTTTGGACCGTCACGCACAGAGATAAATCGCTGCAGGTCGAAGGCCATTTCCTGCCTCCCAATGCGCAACTTTATCGTTCCCGGGCCGAGCGGACTCACCCAGGCAACGAACGCCTGCTCCAGATCGAGCGGATTCTTGTCTGTCGTCTTTACCTGGTTCTTACCGAAGGCTCTTGCGTCCTCGAGTTGGACAAAAAATTGCAGATATTGCCCGATGCGGGCGTCAGCATGAACCTGCGCTCGCTGAATCACGTAGCTATCGGTGCCTGCCGAGCCGAGCCCGAAAAGCGGGGTCCCGCTGAACTCGAAGCGCTCGCGTAAATTGGCACCCAGCGACAGATACGAATAGGGGTCACCTCCGAGCGGGATATATTTCAGGCTGTCCAGTGGCTTGCGCGGTACACAAGGATTCGCGAGAACGGACCAATCTTCTTGCCAGCGATTGAACATCACGACCGGCCGCCTGGCGTCACACGTCTCAGTCGGTGTGCCGCTTTGCTCAGATGGTTGCCCTTCGTTATCCGCTCGCGTGTCTTCACAGAACCCGAGCGCAAGCCCAGCAACGGCAATCCCTATAAATGCCGCGAGTTGCATCCCACCTGGCCTCCCCCCCTGTCACAGTTCTTCCGGCCCCTATGGAGTGGGACCCTCCGCCATCGCATACCCCACGCACTCTTCAGATGCCATCAAGGCACCGTCGATGCCCCCGGTAACACGCCCCCAACGAGTGCGCGCGCAGGAGAGGAGGTATCAGGAGGCAAGCTTACCCATCGCGTTCCGGTGAATCCACGCATGCATTGCCAGCCAGGCGAGACCGATTACCGGCACCAATAGAGCCCAGAAGCCAAAGTTTCTGTACGCCAGAGCACCGGTGATGGCGCCGAGCCCGAACGCTGCGATTGCTGGAAGCATTCTGGCGACTCGCGTTCGTGCAGCTACCTTGGTGTCCGCTGTAACGCGTGGCGAACACAGGTCAAGCGTGTCAAGAATGACCTGCGTCACGTTCCCGGTCATGACGGTGTTCGGCACACCGGGCCTGGCAACAAGACGGCTGTGGGCGTTCTGGACACCCATCGCGGTCGCGCCAATCATCCCACACACGACGACTGCCCAATTTTCCGGGTTGAACCTGGGTCCGAGCTTGACACCTGCAAAGCAGAACGCCAGAAGCAAAAGCGCCTGCACAGCGTAGAGCATGCACGCGCCTCGCATAGGGGTCTCCGGGTTTCGGCCGCGAATGATGAAGCTGCTCAGCGCGACGCCGAGGATAAAAGCAGGAAACGCCATCAACTTAAGGAAGATCCCCTGCCCATACCCTGCGACGCCACCACCAATGAGCACGAAGTTCCCCGTCACGTGTGCGGTGAACAGGCCGAACAGCGCGAAAAAGCTGAGCGTGTCGACATAACCAGCAGTCGCGGACAGCAAAATATCGTCATTCATTGCTCACCCTAGGGAGAACCGTTAGCGAGGATTGGCCTCTCGAATATCGACTCTCCTTTTGTCGTGACGCTGTCCTATTTCGCAGCCGCGTGAATTTCCGCGATATATCCGCCCGGGAACTGGACGATTGCCGATTCTCTCCGGTCCGACGTAAAAGGCTGCACGAGAACCGAAACACCGGCGGCCTGAGCCTTCTTCATGGTGTCATCAAAGTCCTTCACTTCATACCCGGTCATCTCGCGCCCGTATGGGTACGGCAGATGTCCATCGGTCACAAAGACGGTCATGTTCCCGAATCCCGACGTCAGTCGAACGCGCCGGAAGGTATCGTTGGCCCGACCGATTTCAACACCGGGCGCGCTGTGATTGTCGGAAACCACCTTCCCGTGCGAGAACGCGACCCAGTTCTTGATGAATGCGTTCGCGCTTCCCGGCGAGACGTACACCCGGTTCTCCGGAACGGTCTCGAGCGCCTCGTAATTCGGAGTCTGCTTGTGCCAGTAGAGCTGCATGTGCACGCCGCCCGGCCACGAGATGACTGCATCACGCCCAATCGGGTCCGGGAAAGTATCGACCACGACATCAGCGCCGTGAGCCTTCGCCGATTTCATCGCGCCGTCCATGTCCGTGACGAGGTAGCCGGTACGCTCGTCACCAAACGGAAACGGAATCGGTGTCTTGAAGCCGAACACCGAAATCGTACCCACCGGCGTGAAGACCAGTTGGGACATCGTCTGGCTCGGTGTCGGCGTCACCTGGAAGACGCCTTGCTGCGATTTGTGGCCGCCAAACGTGGCGGCGAAGCTGTCCGCGAACTTGTCGAAGTCTTCCGGTGCCACATACACGTGAGTGGTGTCGTACTGCGGCCCGACAGAGAAGAACGCCGATTGCGGCGTCCCGATGTTTGCCTTTGCGAAAGAAGTCGACGGTGCACTTGCAACAAGGCCGAGAGCAAGAGCAACGGCGACACCGAGGGATTGAAAGCTGCGCATGATAGTGAGTTTCCTGTCCTGCTTTTTTAGACGCGAGAGCGTCGCTCACCGCTGACCAGATAGGTGACCATCACGAAGGCGGCAATCAACCCCAGGTGCTCGAAAAAACTGTTCAGCGCAACGAAGCGCGCCACGCCTTCCAGACGCCAGAAGTCGTTCGCCACGAGCATCGCCACTCCCGTCAATCCAGCCAGCGCTCCCGCTCCGAGCCACGTGAACCTGTTGAAGATGACGCACAGGGAGCCGGCAATCTCCACGAAAATCGCCAAGGTAGCCCAAAGCCACCCGGGATGGAGACCGAAGTGCACCTGCTCAGCGACCGCGGCGTCGAAATGCATCAGCTTGGCGACACCGCCAATGAGGTACGCTGAGACAAGACCGATGCGGACCAATGGCACCACCCACGGGTGACGAAGCAGCGCCGCTACCCAGGATGGACTGTCCACCATTGGCCCTCGCTCTAGACCGCCCAGCACGCGCATCCCAGCGCTCCCCAAAAACCCTTGTAGTCCGACGTCGGCGCACTGCCGAGCCACGCGTGCCGATGGTCGTGACCGTGAACGCCGCAAGCGCGCGCGCAGCTACATGCTGTGGACGCCACCTGCTGAAGCGGCGCGCCGGACTCTCCGCCCTGCTTCCACGCGGCAAATCCGCCATACTTTCGCACCGGTGACCAGTCAGGCATCGCCGGCGGTGGGGGACTATCGTCCAGCGAGGCGAATTCGCCAGTCGCGTACACAACCTTGCCGCCTACCACCGTAAGCAAAGACGAAGCGCCAGCGATGTCGTCCTCGGCGCAGGCAAAGAAGTCGCGGTCAGGGACGATAAGGTCCGCGAGCTGACCCACTGCAATCTGCCCTTTCTTGCCGACTTCATTCGAGAACCAGGTGACCTTCTCGGTCCACATGCGCAGGGCCGTCTCACGGTCCAGACAGTTGCGCTGGGGATAAATGCGCCGGCCGCCGACCGTCTTGCCGGTCACCAACCAGGACAGGGAGACCCACGGGTTGTAGGACGCAACTCGAGTCGCGTCGGTCCCCGCCGACGTGTGAATCCCCTTCTCGAGCATTCGCGCAACAGGAGGGGTGCCCTCAGCAGCTTTCTCACCATATCGCTCGACGAAATACTCGCCCTGGTACGCCATTCGGTGCTGGACCGCAATGCCCCCACCGAGAGCAGCGATGCGGTCCATCGACTTCTCGGTAATCGTTTCCGCGTGGTCAAAGAACCAGTTCAGCCCGGCAAGGGGTGTATCGCGGTTTACCTTTTCGAACACATCGAGCGCACGACTGATGGTCTCGTCGTACGTCGCATGCATGCGCCACGGCCAGCGATTCTCCACGAGCACGCGGATGACGCCTTCGAGGTCGCCCTCCATTTCCGGAGGCATGTCCGGGCGCGCCACCCTGAAGTCCTCGAAGTCCGCCGCCGAGAACGTGAGCATCTCGCCTGCGCCGTTGTGCCGGAAGTAGTCGTTCCCGTCCTTGTACTTCGAGGTCTTCGTCCAGTTGACGAAGTCTTCTTTCTCACCCTTGGGCTTTTGAGTGAACAGGTTGTAGGCCAGCCTGATGGTCAGCAGTCCTTCAGCGTCAAGCTTCTTGACGACCTCATAGTCCTCCGGGAAGTTCTGGAAGCCGCCGCCGGCATCAATGGCTCCGGTGACGCCCAATCTGTTCAGCTCACGCATGAAATGCCGCGTTGAGTTCAACTGATATTCGAGAGGAAGCTTGGGCCCCTTCGCCAACGTCGCATAGAGGATGGCCGCGTTGGGCTTCGCCAGGAGCAACCCTGTCGGATTGCCCGCGCTATCGCGCACAATCTCGCCACCGGGGGGCTTTGGCGTCTCCTTCGTGTAGCCCACCACTCGCAGCGCCGCGGCGTTCAGCAGCGCGCGGTCGTAGAGGTGCAGCATGAAAACCGGCGTGTCTGGTGCTGCAGCGTTCAACTCCTCGATGGTCGGCAAGCGACGCTCGTCGAACTGGTGCTCCGTGAATCCACCGACGACACGTACCCATTGAGGCGGCGGCGTGATAGCAACCTGCGCCTTGAGCATCTCCATGGCAGTCGCCAGTGAGCGCACACCATCCCACCTGAGCTCCATGTTGAAATTCAGCCCGCCACGGATGATGTGGAGATGGTTGTCGATTAGCCCCGGAAGAGCTGAGCGTCCCTTCAGGTCGACCGTGCGCGTCCCATCGGACTTGAGCTGACTTATCTCACTGTCGCCGCCGACCGCAGCGAATTTACTGTCCTTGATAGCAACTGCAGTGGCAGTTGGCTTCGCTTTATCTAATGTCGTAAACCGACCATTAAGAAGAATCAGGTCTGGCGCATCTTGATGAGACGTCATGAACGCTTCTCCTCAGACGATACTCCCGCCACGGGCCGAGGGCTTCCGGAGTTCCGGCCAGGCAAAGACCCAAAGAGGTGCTGATTGCAATGCTCCTCCTTCCAGGCCACACGAAAGTTGACTCCGGAAAGCATCTTCTTTGCAACCGGGAAAATTTGCTCGCCCGCGAGTATGCCTAAAAGGCCCACGAGGGCGACGATAGGAGGGGCCGGTGACGGCACGCCAATCAAGCTATAGACGACGCCTATCAGGATTCCAGCCAGCAGCGAGAGCACATACGCTTTCATCGACCAACCCTCCTTAAATACGCCGCAAGCAACCACTCGCGACGACGAATGACCAAGCCGAAAAAAAGCATTCCTACACGTATTCGCAACTGGCTTAGAAAGGTGCCGCCCACCTTGCAACGACTGAGGGACGCGTTCCAGCGAGACACGGCAATCGAAGGAAACGAGTCTTGCGCTTTCCTCGAAGCTTATGTGAAAAGCACCTTACTGGCATCATACATAAACCTGTTATATCGCCATCGGAAGCTTCACACTATGCTTCTTTCGGACCACGTAATGGAATTGCTCATGTCTTTTTTCTCCAGCCAGAGACACGTCGTTATTGGCTTCATTAGAGCAGCGCAAAGCTTTTCCGGCGCTCAAATCTGGCGCGACGTTTTGTTAAAACCTCATACGAACGGATGGCATCATGAGCACAGAGAAACTGGAAGTACTTACACCGACCAACAGCCAGATCATCTTCATCGACCAACAGCCTCAGATGGCCTTTGGCGTCCAGTCAATCGACCGGCAAGTATTGAAGAACAACGTCGTCGGACTGGCGAAGGCGGCGAAGACATTCAACATCCCGACGACTATCACGACGGTCGAGAGCGAAAGCTTCTCCGGCTTCACGTACCCGGAGCTGCTCGACGTGTTCCCGGACCAGCCCACTCTCGAGCGAACCTCGATGAACTCCTGGGACGACCAGAAGGTCCGCGACGCACTCAAGAAAAACGGCCGGAACAAGGTCGTCGTCGCCGGCCTGTGGACGGAGGTCTGCAACACGACGTTCGCGCTCTGCGCGATGCTCGAAGGCGGCTACGAGATTTACATGGTCGCCGATGCGTCCGGCGGCACGTCGAAGGACGCGCACGACTTCGCGATGCAGCGAATGGTCCAGGCCGGCGCCGTCCCTGTCACGTGGCAACAGGTCCTGCTCGAGTGGCAGCGCGACTGGGCGCGCAAAGAAACCTACGATGACGTTATGAAAATCGTGAAGGAACATTCTGGTGCATACGGAATGGGCGTCGACTACGCCTACACGAGGGTTCATAACGCCCCCCAGCGTACCGAGACAAAGCACGAGTCTCTCGCTCCAGTCCCGGCGAAGACCTGACGGGGCGACGCATGCTGAGCAGCTGACATGGGAGGCTCGTCTCCGGAATAATCATTCCGGCGCAGCCTCTCAGCGCAATGTCCATGGCTATTACTTGAATGCAAATAATTCGCGACAACCATGGAGCACGCTGATACGCGAGTCCGAGGAATCTTCTGCCAATGAAAGCTTATATTCTCTCGCTCCTTGGTGGCATTCTCGCCGGCGCGATATACAGCCTGATTCGTGTACGCTCGCCGGCGCCCCCAATGGTGGCCCTCGTGGGGTTACTGGGGATGGTTATTGGAACTCAAATTTTTCCAACTGGACGTCACCTTCTGGCGAGCACTACGCTTCAGTTTGCAAAAACAGAGGTAACGCAGACGCATACTACGCATTCGCCCGTTCGAATAACGTCAAACTGATTTCGGGCGTGCCCGCCAACGTCTCACAGAATTGAATCCAGCACCCTCTGAGTCGACGCGGCCGAGCGCCGCTTTGAGTGGAACAGATAGGCGTTTCAAAGAGCAAATTTGCTTCAAGGCTCGCCGTCGACTCTGACTGTTATGGCTCGGCCTTCGCCGGCTGCGCTTCGGTGGTCAACATTTGTTCTGCCGAACTCGGAGTTGTCATTCGCGGGTTCGTCGATAATCGAAGGTAAGCTGCAGAGCGGCGACGTAGTTCCGCTTCTAAAGCATCCTCTATTCCGATAAGCCGATTGCTCGCCGAGCGGTGCGGGGAGAGCAGTTCGTTCAGCTTTAGATGCAGAGCTACACTGTCCTTGTTCTGACTTTGTCGAATCAAAAAATCGATTAGGAACGTGACGATGGCGGTACCGGTGTTGATGACCCGTTACCAGCCATCCGAGTAGTGAAATATTGGTCCAGTCGCCCGCTCCGCACCAATAGCATCGGTTCCGGTGAGTTGCTCCGCAAGCGCAAACCATTCCTCCGCTTGCTTGTCCCGACTCGTCCGATTTCGCGGTGCCGAGTCGAGGAACGCGACATCACCCCGAATAGGTGCGACCTCGAAGTCGAGCAGGTCCTGGCCGGAGGCGGCGTCCCGTTGGGCTTGTCCTGACCTGACCGCCACGGTCTCGCCCCACCGATGTTATTCAGATAACGGCGCCGCAATGGCTGCCGGAGCGTATGCTGCTTGAATAATCGGGAGACGACCATGAGCCTCGCTGGCAAGCCCCCCCTTATATCCGGCGGCAGTCGCGGCATCAGACTCCTGCGGCAAGGAAATCAAACCCTGGAAGAGATGGGTGCGTTATTCCCTGGTCATGTTTGGACTGCTTTCCCTGACGGCTCGCCCGAATATCTTAGCCAGAGCATCCGCGAATACACGGGAATCCAGGTAAGTAACAATTGTGCTAATTATGACGATGTCATCCATCCGGACGACGTCGCAGCAAACGAACATTACTGGGAGGCGTTGGCTGCAGGCCGGGACCCCGGCGAACTTGAACTCCGAATTCGCCGCGCAGACGGCATCTACCGATGGTTCCTGTGCCGGACGCGGGCCGTCCGAGGTACGAACGGCGCACTTGTCCGTTGGGTGTGTCTGAACTGGGACATTAACGACCGCAAGATTGCGGAGACGCGTCTTCGGAGCGAAGGGCAAAACTACAGGCGAATAGTTGATGGCGTCCCAGCTTGCGTATGCGTGGCAGACCCCGCCGGCAAACTCGTTTACGTCAACAAGGCCGGGCTTGCCGCATTGGGCCGTCCAAGCGAAGAGGTTGTCGGTGACCTATGGATGAACTGCATCCATCCCTCCGAGGTAGAAGCTGCCCGTGTCCAATGGGCGCAGTGTATTGAAGCAGGTCGCCCCGTCGATGTCGTGGTCCGGATGCAGCATTACGATGGTGCGTACAGATGGCAACACCTCGTCGCTGAACCGTTTTACGACGATGGGGTCGTAGTCAACTGGTACCTCGTCGGTATCGAAGTCGACGACACAGTAAAGGCTCAGGAAGCCGTGAAGAAAAGTGAGAGGGAAGCTCGGGAACTGCTCGATCGCCTTCCAGGCCGCTGCGCCACAAGAACGACAGCTGATTTCGACTTCGTTAACCGCCGCATCCTTGAGGAAACCGGTACTACGCCGGAGGAGCTACAAAGACTCGGATTTCTGCATTTCATCCACCCCGACGACAAAGAGCGAATTAGACAAGGTTATCTCCGGTCGGTCGAACAGAAGGCAGCTTACGAGGACACTTACCGCTGGAAAAATGCGGACGGCGAGTATCACTGGCATCATGCCCGTTCCGTTCCTTATTTCAACGAGGACGGAAGCGTATACAAATGGTATGTGATGAGCCTCGATATCGATGACCTATACAAAACGAAAGAGGTCATCCGCGAGCGTGAAGCGCAGCTCAACTGGCTCACCGACGCAGTGCCAGGCTTCCTATGGCGCACTGACGCCGCTGGTTCAATAGAGTATGTGAACAAACGAGCTGAAGCCTACACCGGCAGAAGCCTGCATGAACTGACCAGCAAGGGCTGGTTTGACCTTGTTCATCCGGACGACTACGCGACAGTTACTGAGACATGGAACCACTCGATGAAAAGCGGGGCGACGTACGATACGGTACATCGCCTTCGCGCTGCTGACGGGTCCTATCGATGGTTTCAGTGCCAGGCCAATGCAATGCGTAACGCCCGGAGCGATATCACTAACTGGTACGGCCTGCTCACCGATATCCACGAGCGCAAAATTGGAGACGAACGATTGAGACGCGAGGAGTTACATCTTCGCAGGCTCATAGACGCAATGCCTGCCATGATTTGGCGCGCCACCTCAGGCGGGGAAATCGACCGATGGAATCACCGCATGCTTTCTTTCATCGGAAAGACCTGGGAGCAAATTGACGGAAAGCCCTTATTCAGTCTCGTTCCGCCTGACGAGCGGGCACGTGTCCGCAAACATTGGCAACAATGCGTCCTCGAGGGCTCATCTTACCAGGACACTTACCAGATTACGGGGGCTGATGGGAAACTACATTGGTATCTCGTCCGCAGTGAACCGTTCCGCGATGAGACGGGTGAAATCCTTCATTGGTATGGCGTGTGCACGGACATTGACGACCTGAAAGAAACGGAAGTCGCACTCCAGCAGCGCGAGCACCAATTGCGGGAGATTACGGAAACAATCCCAGGAATGATTTGGTGCACCGATGCTGACGGGCAACCGACCTACTACAATCGGAGACTCGCAGAATACGCCGGGGTGGACATATCGGAGACTCGTGACCTCGGATATAAGAAGACCATCCACCCAGATGACTGGGAGGGTCTCATTCAAAGATGGACACACTCAGTTCAGACCGGTGAACCCTACACCAATGTCATCCGTATGCGCCATATGCACTGCGAGGACGGGCCATACCGCTGGTATCAGGTACGCGCCGAAGCAATGCGCGATGCGGATGGCAACATCGTTCAATGGTACGGACTGAACATCGACATCGACGAACAAAAATGTGCTGAAGACAGCTTGCGAGAAGTACAAACTCAACTCGCTCGCGCGACCCAGATTGCAATGGTCGCTGAATTATCGGCCTCGATAGCGCACGAACTCAATCAGCCACTTACGTCTGTTATCGCCAATGCTCACGCCTGTCGTCGCTGGCTTGCGGCCGACCCGCCAAATCTCGACGGGGCGCGCTCTTCTGTGGAGGGCATACTCCGAGATGGCCATGCTGCCGACGAAACGATGCAGAGCATCCGTACCCTGTTCAAACGAGAGACCCTCAAGAAGTCTCAATACGGTATTCCTGACATGGTCCGGGACGCAGTGAGATTGTTGAAAGAGGACCCCAGTATGCGAGACGCCGCCATAACGCTGGAATTTCCCAACAATCTTCCAGACATGAACGTCGACCGGATACAGATTCAGCAGGTCCTTATCAACCTGATGTCGAACGCAATCGAGGCAGCAGAAAATACCGGCCGCACACCAAAAGTCCGCATCACCGGCGCTTTCCTCAATGAACTATTAGTTACCATCGAAATATCTGACAACGGGGATGGTATCGCTGAGCTCGATACTCTTTTCCAGCCGTTTGTCACCTCAAAGGCGAAAGGCATGGGTATAGGTCTGGCAATTTCACGCTCAATTGTCGAAGCCCATGACGGTACACTGACAGCCAGGAACAACCTCGACCAAGGTGCGACGTTTTCTCTAACGCTACCAATTTTTGCCCTTGCTGGTGAACCACGAACTGTAGCCCCCCGAGCTTAAGCTAACTTCAGGTGACCTCGCAGGTTGCCTGACTCGTCTCGCTGTCAATAGCTCTCTCCAGCTTTTTGCACCTTCCACACATACACCCCCACACCTCCAGCTTTCATGTAAATAGACGAACGCATATATCCCTTCCTATTGAAACCACTGATTCCCTCGGTCGAAACCGTCGACGAGGGAACCTTCACATTGAAGCTCCCGTTCCTCCCGCTTGCACAAGCCCAGCAACCTGAGGCAACGGCTTAGGCTGGACAAGAGGGCGACTGCAGTGGTCGCCCTCTGGCTTGGCACAATCTGGGTTCCGTTGCGTCCGTGTATCATGCTTTGACGTGACTGACTCCAGCTTTATGTAATAGGCGAGACTCCACAAGCTTCCTATCATCAACACCAAGGTCCGCGAACCAGTGCCCCGGTGCGAAAGACTGCCAATCACGGTGCCCTCCGGGCAATCCTGCCTTGACGATGATGATTATGATTGCCATGCCCGGATTGACCCATTCCGACCGGCCCTGGTCGCACGTCACCTCCCTGCTGTCGGGGAACGCAACGCAATGGTGGATTATGAACAGAAAAAAAATCGTTGCCTCTATGCTCGTAGGCGTCTGCTACGCCAACAGTGCGTTTGCGCAGAGCCTTGCCCCAAGCGGCGTGCAAAGAAGCGACGAGTCAGCCACGGCCCCGTCGATTTCAAACCCCGAGCCCAGTCCCTCACCTACCAACAATAATAATAAGCATCATCGGTCGCATTTTGGCACCCGAAAGAGTAGCGCTTCTCAACCGAAGCCCAAGCTCAAGCCAGACTATCCCTGTCAGAACTTGCATGTTAAGTCAGAAAATTGCCCGCCAAGATAGAGGGACTCCCGGAGTAGCCGTCCGAAGAAGCGACCGCCGTGGTCGCCATCCTCCGCTTAGTTGACATCCCTGGTTATTTTGATACAGAGGAGCAAGCCCAGCAGGCCGGGCTGGACTGGGCACGAGCGTGGATAGCCACGGCTAAGGTTCTTATTGACCGGCTTCGCGATAGCTCTCAAATTTTGACGTCTGTCCGATGCCCGGGTTGAAGCAGTTGCACGGGTCCAGGCTCCCATAAAACGACTTTAAAGAAGGCTTTGCCTGATACAGATGACCGACATTGTGTTCAGCTGGATACTCAACGCCACGCGCATCCGGCAGCTTCCAGAGCTGACGCTCCAGTTTCAGGCAGCCGTAACCCTTCTTCAGACGTAGTCTTGGTGAAACACGTGACACAGGCACGGTCCATAGTAAAGCTTCAGTGAAATTAGCTCATTGAACTCATCCGGGAGGCGCTCCATCCACTCCTCATCATTGCGTCGCAGCGCGATATCGAGGGCGACGATGTCCTCGACATCGGCACTGTGCACCGCGCGATACCGCACGGCCGCGCCGGTCGCTACAAACGATTAAGAAACGCAGCTTGCCGCAATTGCTCTCAGCGAGCCATACGGCTGGCAGAACTCAAACTACAAATCGAGGAAGCGACGTAATCGTAGTTTCGAAAAGAGGACCGCCCAGTTGGGCGGTCCTCTTTTTTCGTGTCGCTATATAAAAAGGCTCGGAGCAACTCTTCAACTTCACCGAACCTGGAGTGCGCCCGCGTGCCACGCGCGCCTCCTCAGGACAACATTGATTGCAATTCGCAGGACAGATTTCATTTGCAACAGCGAATTTTTCGTTGACGCACCGCAGGCCAGATTTGTTTGACAAACCAACCCGTGAAATTTTTAGAATCATCAAACTATCAATCGCTTAGAGGGCACACGTGGACAACTATCGTTTGCGGAATACCAATGTGGCGGCTCGCAAACGGTACCTGTCCGTGAATGCGCGCTTCACCAGCGAAATGGAACTCGACGGGTCAAGCACCATGGTCCAGTGTTGCCCGGTCAGTGCTGACGATTCAAACCCCGCTAGAAACGCGACCGTGTTGGCAACGTCGGCTACGCTGGTAAATTCGCCGTCGACGATTTCCTTTAGCATCACGTCCTTGACAACCTGAGCTTCCGAAATACCGAGCGCTTTTGCCTGTTCCGGGATCTGCCTGTCAACTAATGGCGTACGGACAAAGCCCGGACATACCACATTCGCTCTCACGCCGCGCGCGCCACCCTCCTTCGCAACGACGCGAGCAAAGGCCCAGCAAACCGTGTTTGGCGGTGACGTAAGCCGACTTCAGCTTCGACGCTTCGTGTGAATGAACCGAACCCATGTAGATGATGGCGCCGCCCTTTCCCGATGCATACATGTGCCTGATAGCCTTCGTGGTTAGAAATGCGCCATCCAGGTGAATGGCGAGCATCTTTTTCCAGTCTGAATAGGCGTAGTCTTCAATCGGGTTGACAATCTGAACTCCCGCGTTCGACACCAGTACATCGATACCGCCAAGTTTGCCGACTGCTTCTTCAATACCTTGCGTCGACCGCTTCTTCGCTTGTGACATCCATCGACACGGCAAGTGCTTGCCCGCCTGTGGCGACGATACTGTCAGCGACCCGCCGCGCGTTCGCCTGATTCAGGTCCGCAATGACGACGGCCGCGCCGTCCAAAGCCATTTTGCGTGCGCATTGTTCACCGATACCGCTTGCGGCGCCCGTCACGAGCGCGACCTTTCCTTGCAACGACATAACGTTCTTCCTTGCTGAATTACTGGTTCACGGCAAGCTTCAGTGCTTCCGCCGGGGCGAGATAGTCGTAAGCGACTTCGCCCACATCGGTTCGCGACAGGCAGTCGTTTCGTATCGCTGAGGAATCCAACATGAATCTTTTCGCCACCGGCGGTTTTTCCGGCAATAACTGGCTCGCCCAGTCCGAGAGACTATTAGACAGCTAACTGAAATGCGTACATGTCAACTTATGAGGTTGGCATCAGCGTCATCCTGGGTCCCCACTTGTTCAGGGATCGTGCAGATGTTAGATGCTGCTGCCTACTTGTCTGCCGCCCACACCGCTATCTGCACCGGGGCGTCACCTCGTGACGGCGTAATTTCACCGGAGTTATCGAGGACGATGGTGTAGTCCGAAGCGGGATACTCGGCCCAGTCCGACTCGAATTCGCCATAAGCGCCCTTCTTGGCTCCAGGCCACAAGAAAAGATCCGCCTCGGAGAAATCCTTCGTTGATGGCTTTCCGTAAACGCTGTCATTGCCAAACATCTCGTACAGAGATTTCTGCGCCTCGTGGAACGCAACACCGTTAAGGAGGTTGTCATAACCGGCGTCGGTCACCTTGAAGGGAACGATGACCAGGTCGATGGGTACCTGCTGGTCGATTCTTAGGGAAATCTTGACGTTCACGTCCTTGCTGATGTGCAGCGGGATGAGCACGCGTTGCTTCTCCGGGACATACTGCGATTGCTGGAGAAGGAGATGAACTGCAGGCTCGGCCGCACCAGGGGCCGGTGCCGCCTGCGCCTGTGCCTGTGCCTGCGCCTGTGCCTTCACCTGCGGCGCTGACGCTTTCGCTTGCTGACTAACCAACGGCTTGTCGTCTTCGGTCGCAATCTGGGTGACACGCTCGTAAACGCTCGGAGGTTCCTTGGGGTCACTATCGGTCAATGTGAGCGAGGTCTTGCTCAGCGAAGTAATGGCTTCGTCATCGTGATTGCCCTTGAACTCGACTTCAGGCGCGGCGAGCATATCAATCAGCAACCGTCCTTTGTCTACCTTCCAGGTTCCTCGCAAGACCAGGCTGGTTTCATTGCTGACGACCGTCATTTTGAAGTCGGACGACGGCGTCAAATCCATGTAGTAGCTCTCGCCGTCTTTTTTCGAATGCCAAAGCCCGGTGATACGCTCGCGCAGCAACGTGTCGCTAGCGGTCGCGCCGCTTAACGGCTCGTCGGATTTTGAGCAGGCCATGAGCGAGAGCGTGGCCATGGCAGTGACAGCTATTAATCTTGTCTTCACGGCCGGCCCCTCGTGTCGCAGGAAAGACATCGTGTCCACGCCTTGAATCCGACGTGTTTCCGAGGAAAGTCTTTCAACAGGCTATCAGCCCTCGCGCCCGCGATGTTGCGGTTTTCCGGGGTGCACTGTTACCTATCGCACGGACCACGGCAAAATCGGTGTCGCTTCGGAGAACTGGCCAATGGCGTCTCTTCGCGAGGAAGATCACCGCGCCAGGTAAATGTAATCAAGCGTCGCCGGACGCTTGAACCTGTTCCTGTCGGGGTAATTCGCCGCGCTCAAAGAAGACCCGAGCCATCTGAAGGTGCGCCGTCGCCACGCCCTGGCCGGCAAGGGTTGCGCGCAGGGGTAGCCCAGAGTCATCGAAGACTGGTCCTCGCACTGATTTGGGCCAACTCCCGTTGGCGAGCCACCCCATGCCTATGCCTCGCGAAAGCGCGTAGCTAGAGAAGCGCGACCACCCGCACGTCGCCCTGCTCGGCCGACGCGACCACCTTCTCGCCGATCCGCCGGAACGTGATCGACACTGATGAATCGCCCACCTTCAGATCGCCGACTTCGAGCCAGTCGATGCCTTCCGGCAGCATGGGTTGTTCGATGACCACTTCGCGCCGGGCCGCATCGATCGTGATGCCCAGACACGCTTCGAGCATCATGAACGGCGAGCCCGCGGCCCAGGCTTGCGGCAGACACGCGACCGGATAGGCGGTGGGCGGCTCGCCGCGCCGACGCGGGAAACCACAGAACAGTTCCGGCAGCCGCATGTCGAAATTGACTGCCGCCTGGAATAGCGCCTGCAACAGCCGCACCGCCGCCGCCTTGCCGCCGTAATGCGACAGGCCGCGCGCACAGAGTGCGTTGTCATGCGGCCAGACCGAGCCGTTGTGATACGCCATGGGGTTAAAGCGCGCCTGACTCGCGGCCAGCGTGCGCACGCCCCAGCCGGTGTGAAACAGCGTGGAGTCGAGCGCGCGCACTACCGCTTCGCCCCGCTCACGCGAGGGCAGACCGAAGGCCAGCAAATGGCCCGCATTCGACGCCATCACGCGGCACAATTCACCGTGACCGTCGAGCGCGATGCCGTAGAAGCCGGACTCTTCCATCCAGTACTTTTCTTCGACGCACTGACGGATTTTCTTCGCGCGCTCGCTGTATTGCTTCGTCTGATCGTGCAGGCCGCGCAGCTTGGCGAAGTGAGCCATTGTGTCGAAGGCGGCGCTCGCATACGCCTGTACTTCGACGAGCGCGATCGGGCCGTCGGGGAAACGGCCGTCGGCGTGGAAGACCGAATCGTGGCTGTCTTTCCAGCCTTGATTCGCGAGACCACCATCGGACTCGCGCTGATAGTCCAGCAGACCGTAACGGTTCTTGTCGCAGACACCCGCCACCCACTGCGCCGCGCGTTCCAACGCGGGCCACAATTCGTCAATCAGCGCGAGGTCGTCCGTGCGTGTCGCATAGGCGCCGGCCAGCACGATAAACAGCGGCGTGGTGTCCACGCCGCCGTAGTACAGCGCGAACGGCACTTCGCCGGTGGCGGCCATTTCGCCCTTGCGCATCTCATGCATGATCTTGCCGGGCGCGGCGTCACGAAACGGTGAATTTTCGCGTGCCTGATGCTCGGCGAGAAAGCGCACCACGCCTGCGGCCAACTGCGGCTGCAACCAGAGTGTCTGCAACGACGTGATGACCGCATCGCGCCCGAACGGCGTTGAGAACCACGGGATGCCGGCATAGGGATAGGGGCCGGTGGCGAGATCGGTAGTCAGCAGACCCAGGTCGGCAAGCGAACGATCGATCCACGCGTTGAAGAGCGGATTGCTCGAACGCACCCTGGCGGTAACGCGGCGGCGTTCACGCATCACGAGGTGGGCGTCGACCAGTGCGGCGCGCACGGCGGCACGGCCAACGCGTGGACGCTCAGCATCGATTTGCGACAGATGGGCTTCGCTCACCGCGTGAGTGGGCTGCGCGACGCCCGCGGCCGGCTTGTCGGCTTGCGCGACCACTTGCACGGAGACGGACAGATAGATCGACACGCAGGCTTGCGCGGGCAGTTTGACGGTGTAGTCGGCGCGATCGGCGAAGAGCTTGTCCGGCTCGGGCGAGAAGGCGATCTGCACATTGCGCGCCACGTCGTCGAGACCGATATAGCCGAGCAGGACCTCGCGATTCTCGACGCGCGCCGGTTCGATGCGGCCTTGTTTGTTGCGCTTGAGGCCGCGCACTTCGAACATGTCGCGGAAGTCGCTGGCGAAGGAAATGGACAGCGGCACGACGGCGTCGCTCGTGCCGTAGTTGGTGAGTTCGATGGCTTCGTTGAGGACGGTTCCCGAGAGCACGCGCACGCGTTCGACGTGGATCACGCCTTCGGGCGTGCTGTCGCCGCCGAGCGGCGGCAGGGGGCGATTGGTCAGATGCGCGGTGAAGGAGGTGTTGTCGCTGCTGACGCTGCCCGACAGCAACGAGGGCGCGCGTCCGCCGAAGGTGAGGCGCAGGCTCGACAGGACGCGGGTGTCGTTGACGAACAGACCGTCGTCGTGGCCGGTGATATCGCCGAGGGGATCGTTGACAATGAAGGTGTCGCCAGACTTCAGCACGTGCTGGGTGGCGCTCGCGACGTTAAGGTTTTCCGTCGGGATGAATGCACCGTCCGGCTCGGGTTCGCGGTGGTCGATTCCGCCCGAGTGGGACAGGCCGCCGAGGGCTTCTGGCTGCTGCATCAGGGTCGCTCCTATGGTGTTCGCTTTCGGTTTCGGTTCGCTTTTCGCGTGCCGCTGGGTGGTGCCCGGTCGCTTCCGATTGTAGAGGGTCTGTCCGCGTCAGACGAACTTATCGTGGGGGAGTTTCGGGTTTTTTGGTGGCACGGGACATGCAGAGGGGTTTTGAGGGTTTGTCTGTTTGCCTGCGGCGTTGGCCTTTCCTTGATCCGGTTGCCTGCGGCGGTGGGTTTGTCTGTTTGCCTGCGGCGTTGGCCTTTCCTTGATCCGGCTGCCTGCGGCGGTGGGCTTGTCTGTTTGCCTACGGCGTTGGCCTTTCCTTGATCCGGCTGCCTGCGGCGGTGGGCTTGTCTGTTTG
>NZ_JAQQEF010000028.1:0-105802 GCF_046027605.1 Paraburkholderia fungorum | reverse complement strand
TTCGGCGTTCGGCGTTCGGCGTTCGGCACGATAGCCTTGCCAAGGCATTTGTTGGGGGCGTCTATTGTTCGAGAGCGAGCGGAAAGTACGACGGCGTTGATGAAGTACCGCTACGGCGCGCGCAGCGCTGCCGGAAGTATGACTGCTGTGTCACTCACGCCGAATGTGCGAGAAGACAGATTCCAGATGCACCACTACCGCGGCTGCGCGGGGGACCCGCTTATGAGCTAGCGGTGTGAGCCGCTTTCTCTTGCTTACTTCTCTTTGCGGCGGCAAAGAGAAGTAAGTGCCCGCCCCGCACAGGGGCGACGCTAATAGACCAATAACAAATCAAGGAAAGGCAAAAAACCAGATCAAGGAAAGGCCAACGCCGTAGGCATACAGACGAACAAGCGCCGCACAAGCAAAACCAGCATCAAACTGCCGCAAACCCACCCACCCCAACCTTCCCCGGCGCAGCCACACCCACCCCTTTCCGCCCGGCAAAACCAGAACCAGAACCACTTCCCGTCTGAAACACAGCCACAGCGGAAGTCAGCCTCCTGGCCTGATCTTCCAGTGAACTAGCCGCGGCAGCGGCCTCCTCCACCAGAGCAGCATTCTGCTGAGTCACCTCATCCATCTGCGCCACAGCCAGGTTCACCTGATCGATCCCAGTACTCTGCTCGATAGCAGCAGCCGCGATCTCCCCCATAATCGAACTCACGCGAGAAATCGCTTCAACAATCTCGGTCATCGTCGACCCTGACCGTTCGACCAACTGCGAACCCGCCTGCACCCGCGCCGTCGATGCATCGATCAACCCTTTAATCTCCTTGGCCGCAGCAGCGCTTCGCTGCGCCAACGACCGCACTTCACTCGCCACCACAGCAAACCCACGCCCCTGCTCACCCGCGCGCGCGGCCTCAACCGCCGCATTGAGCGCCAGAATATTGGTCTGAAAAGCAATCCCTTCGATCACGCCGACAATGTCAGCAATCCGCCGCGAGTCGTCGACAATGCCATGCATCGTACCCACCACCTGCTCGGTCAGATCACCCCCCTGAGCCGCCAGGCTCGACGCCCCCTGTGCCAGCGAACTCGCCTGCTTCGCATTGTCAGCAGTCTGCTTGACCGTCGAGGTCAGCTCTTCGATACTCGCCGCCGTTTCCTCAAGCGATGCAGCCTGCTCCTCGGTCCGTTGCGACAGATCGGTATTACCCGCCGCAATCTCGCTCACGCCAGTATCAATAGACTCCGTGCCATGCCGCACGGCATTCACCGTCTCAATCAACGAGTCCTGCATCTTGCGCAACGCCGCCGCAAGACGCCCCATTTCGTTATTGCTCGTCACATCGATCTGGCTGGTCAGATCACCATTGGCAATCCGTTGAAACTGCGCGATGGTGGCATCGACCGGCGTGACAATCGCACGCACCATCACCGCCCGCCCGACCAGGGAGCCCAGCAGCGACACCACCATACCCACCGCCACCGCAATGCAGATCGCGTAAAACAGATCCTGTGCATCCTGATACCGCTGTTGGCCATGATCGAGTTGCAGTTTCTCGAGCGTGAGCATCGCCTTTTCGTACGCGCTATAAAGCGACGGCAGCTTGTGTGCCTGCAGTTGTTCAAACGCGTTCTTGTCGCCGGATTTAAGCGCGGCCAGCGCCGGCTCGACGCCCTCGTGCAGGAAGGTGTCGCGCTTATCCTGCATGTCCTTGATCAGGCGCTGTTCGTCGGCATCGGCGCCCGCGCGGCTCACATAGTGGGCAAGCCGGTCGTTCGATGCTTTCTGGTACTGATCAAAGCGCTTGAGCACCGCATTTGCGCCATCCTGATCGTTCATGTCGACCAACGATGCGTAGGTCGCCAACGCCAGGCGCAAGCGCAGCAACTGTCCGGCGCTGCCTTCAAGGTCGGCGACCGCCGGCGTATCCACCGTGTACATCTGCTGCAGCGACGCGTTGCTCGCACGCAACGACAGCAGCCCGGCGGCGGCGCCGACCAGCAGCACCACGCCGAAAAACGCAATCATCAAGGTAAGGCAGGTTCGAATCGACAGATTCTTCAGCATCGGGCTTGTCTCCATTGGGCCGCCTGACCGAATACTCAGAAAATCAGCCTCGGCCACGCGTGCTGCGCCCAGGCCCATACGGGCAGGTCCGCAACCTTTGTTTTGTTTAGAATTCAGGCGAAAGTCACACCAATGATCTACGGCGCGATTACAGAAAACTTTATGGTTGAGAGCGCATACGTTTGCGATACCTCAACATACGAGCGGAAGTCAGCGGCCACTCATGCAAGCGTTTTTGCGGGACTACCCGGGTGGTCGGCGGCCGGCGGTCAGTAGAAAGTGACGAGACACACGTCTACGGAGCATCTCCATGTCGGAAATAGGCTCAGCGCTGCTGGTTTTCGCTTTATTGCTGATTGGCGCCGGTCTGGGAGTGTGGGTGCGACCGCTGCTGCCGGAGGAGCACAAGGCTCACGAAACCGTACAACTCATTCAACTGGTTATTGGCATGCTGGTGACGTTCGCCGCTTTGGTGCTTGGGTTGATGACGGCGTCCGCGAAAGCCAGCTTCGATACCGAGTCGAATGATTTGCGCAGCTTTGCGGCTGACCTGATCGAGTTCGACACGACTTTGCGGCAATACGGCGGCAGTACGGACGAGGCGCGGCACCTGCTGGCCCAGTACACCGCTGCGGCGATTGCATCGACATGGCCCACCGAGCCGGCTCCGGCCGGAGACTACCCGAGAAACATCGGGTCGCAGGACAACTCGCAGCAGTTGGAGAACGTGCAGCTCGGCGACATGCTGACTGCGGTAGGCAGACAGTTGCGGCAATTGCAGACGCATGATTCGTTACAACAGCGCACGCTCGATGATGCGTTGAAGCAATATCAGCGAACTGTGGATGCTCGATGGCGGATCATCGAGGAGGCGCACAGTTCGATTTCCATGCCTTTTCTGATGACGCTGACATTCTGGCTGTGCATGATTTTTCTCAGCTTCGGATTGATCGCACCGCGCAATGCGTTGGCGTGGGTGACTATCTCTCTGGGAGCCGTGTCGATTGCTTCCGCCATTTATGTAATCGTCGATCTTGATACGCCGTTTTCCGGACCGATCGTCGTTTCCAGTTCGCCGATGCGAGATGCGCTGGCGCATCTCACGCGGTGAAGCCTACGTTCTGCCTGGCATCAAACTCAAAGATTCTCCTGGCGCGATCGACGATCGGCTTATCAACCAGTTTGCCATCCACCGCAAACGCTCCTTCGGGATGCTCGTTGCAAGCGGTCAAAACCCGCGCCGCCCAGCTGCGCTCTTCGTCGCTTGGCGCGAACCCGCGATTCACCGGAGCCACCTGCTTAGGGTGAATACAAAGCTTTCCGGTGAACCCAAAGCGCCGCGCAGTAGCAACCTGCTCCGTCAACCGCTCGGGGTTATCGAGCTCCAACGTCACGCCGTCGATTGGCGCAGCGAGGCCCGCATACCGCGATTCGATCACCATTTGCGAGCGCACGTAATCCAGCTCAACGCCCAGCCCTTCGATCCCGGCGTCGCCGCAAAAATCAACCGTCCCAAATGCAAGCCGCGCCACCGACGGCACCGCGGCAATCTCGCGCATCGCCACCACGCCCGCAACGGTCTCGATCAGCGCCACGATTCTTACCTGCGACGGCAACCGTGCCGCAACATCGGCAAGTTGCTGGGCGCTATCCGATTTCGGCACCATCACGACCGACGCGCCGGAGCGGCTCACCATCCTCACGTCTTCGGCATGCCACGGCGTGCCCACCGCGTTCACGCGCACAATCAGACGCGAACGGTCCGCTGTCATGAGCCAGCGCTGCAAGCCCTCACGCGCATGCTCCTTGGCAGCCGGCGCGACCGCGTCTTCCAGATCGATCACCACCGCGTCGGCGCCCGCGTCGAGCGCCTTCATAAAGCGCTCGGGCCGGTCGCCCGGAACGAACAGGTAGCTGCGTGCGTCCATGTTGCTCTCCTTCAGAAGCACGCGGCCAGGTGCTGCCTAGTTCGCGTGCCAGTCGAGTTGAAACGTTTCGGAATAACTGTAGCGATCCGCCGGGTGCACGCTGATCGTCAGTTCCACCAGTTGCCCACGCCGGTTCAGATAACGGCGGCACAACCACAGCGCCGGCGAACGCGCCTTTGCGTTCAAACGTTGCGCGAGCTTCGCCGGCATCGCGATCGCGCGGATTTCCTGCTGCACTTCAGTGATCTGCTCGCCGAACTGTTTTTCGATCAGCGTGTAGATCGGCACATGAGACCGGCCGCTCAGTCCCGTCAGCGATCGAAACGCCGGGTGGATGTACACCTCGGTGTGGCAGATCGGCTCGACGCTGCCGGGCGTTCGGCGAATGCCTTCGGCCAGCAGCCACGTTTCGCCCGGCTTCGCGTTGAGTCGCTCGAGCAGTTCCGCATCGTCGATCTCGATGGTTTGCGTCGAGGCAATCTCCAGCTCCGTGTCCGCGGTGTAACGGTGCAGATCGCTCAGGCGCTCCATCACCTGACGGTACGCGGTCTCGCTCTGCGTCGCCTTCACGCGGGTCCCGATGCCCGGCCGACGGTCCACGAGGCCGCGTTGCTCCAGTTGCTTGATCGCCTGCCGCACCGTGAACCGGCTCGCGCCGAACTGCTCGCATAACTCGAACTCGGTTGGCAGCAAAGCGCCGATGGGAAACCGCCCGTCCTGAATCTCGTTGAGGAGCGTCTGTGCCAGCTGCATGTAGCGCGGCTGTTGCCCAAGGACTGTCGTAGTGGCCATCTTGGTGTGCAATGAAGTGAAGGAGCGGGCAGTTGTACCCGCCCAGCCTTATTGCACCACACCCGCCTCCCTCAGCAAAGCAATCCTTTCGGCGTCATAGCCCAACTCGTCGAGCAGACGCTGGGTATCCTGGCCGATATCCGGTGCGGCGCGCATCGGCAGCGGCTCATCGACCCGCACCGGCGCCGCCACACCGCGAATCTTGCCGAAGCGCGGATGCTCCGCGTTCACCACGCATTCGCGCTCAGCGACGAACGGATTCTCCAGCGCCTCCTTGACGTCGAACACCGGCGCGGCCGGCACGCGGCCACCGAAACGCTCGAGCCATTGCGCGGTGGTCGCGGTCGACAGCACCGCGTCGAGTTCGGCCTGTACCAGCTCACGGTTGGCGAGCCGCGCCGGGAAGTTGCAGAAACGCGGATCGGTGACCCATGACGGTTTGTCGACCACTTCGGCGAGCACGCCCCAGAACTTCTCCTTATTGCACATCAGGAAGATCCAGCCGTCCTCCGTTTTGTACAACTGGCTCGGCGTGAGCGAAGGATGCGACGAGCGGTTCTCGCGTCCCGTCACCACGCCGCCGTTCAGATACCACGTTGCGACATAGGCGAGGTTATGCAACGCCACGTCGAAGAGGCTCACGTCGATATCGCGGCCCTTGCCCGAGGTCTTCGCATCGACCAAACCGGCGAGCAGCGCCATCGCCGCGGTCGTGCCGGTCATCAGATCGATGATCGACAGGCCGAAACGTGCCGGCGGACTGTCGGGCTCACCGGTCACCGACAGATATCCCGCCTCGGCCTGCATCAGATAGTCGTAGCCGGGCCACGCTGCGCGGCTGCCGGTACGGCCATAGGCGGATAGATGTGCGCAGACGATCTTCGGATTCGCCTCACACAGCTGGTCGTAGGTGACGCCCAGCTTCACTGGCAGATCGCCGCGCAGATTGTTGAACACGGCATCGCTCTTTGCGACCAGGTCCAGCAGCACTGCACGCGCTTCGGGCTTCTTCAGATCGAGCGTCAAGCTGTACTTGTTGCGATTGAAGGCTTCGAAAAAGTGACTATCGCCTTCGCCGAAAAAATATGGGCCGACCGCGCGGCCCACGTCGCCGCCGTTGCCCGGATGCTCGATCTTGATGATCTCCGCACCGAGGTCCGCGAGATGCTGGGTCGCGAACGGCCCTGCGCCGTACTGTTCGATGGCGAGCACACGCACGCCGGAAAGGGGCAGACTCATACCGGACTCCGTTCGATCAACTGCTTGGCGATGATGATGCGCTGCATCTCGTTGGTGCCTTCGCCGATCACCAGTAGCGGCGCATCGCGATACAGCCGCTCGACGTTGTATTCCTTCGAGTAACCGTACGCGCCGTGAATGCGCATGGCTTCGATGCTGTTTTCCAGCGCGGCTTCGGTGGCGAAGTATTTCGCCATGCCGGCTTCCATATCGCAGCGTTCGCCGCGGTCGTACTTTTGCGCGGCGGCGTCGACCAGCAGGCGGCCGGCTTCGGTGCGCGTCGCCATTTCGCCGAGCTTTAACTGGATCGCCTGGTGCTCACAGATCGGCTTGCCGAACGTCTTGCGTTGTTGTGAATAGCTGACCGATTCTTCGAGCGCCGCTTGCGCAATGCCGACACCGCGCGCGGCCACATTGATGCGCCCGAGTTCGAGGCCGCCGAGTATCTGCTGCAAGCCTTTGCCTTCCACGCCGCCGATCAGCGCGTCGGTGGGGACATGAAAATCGTTGAACGACAACTCGCAGGTATCGATGCCTTTGTAACCGAGCTTTTCGAGCTGCCGGCTGACTTCGAAGCCCGGGCCTTTCTGCACCAGCAGCAGACTCATTCCCTTATGACGTGGCTGCGCGGTGGGGTCCGTCTTCACCAGCAGCGCAAGCGTGTTGCCGTGCTTGCTGTTGGTGATCCAGGTTTTGTTTCCGTTCACGATGTACTCGTCGCCGACACGTTTGGCGGTCGTGCGGATCGCCTGTAGATCGGTGCCGCAGTCGGGCTCCGTCAGGCCGATACCGCCGCGCCATTCGCCGGTGGCGAACTTCGGCAAATATTTGCTCTTCTGCTCGGGCGTGCCGTTGCGTTGCACCAGCATCGCGAGAATCAGATGCGAATTGATGATGCCGCTCACCGACATCCACACACGTGCGATCCGCGCGATGATCTGCGCGTAGGTGCGAGTCGACAGACCCAAGCCGCCGTACTCGGGATCGATGATGCAACCGAACAGACCCATCTCCTTCATCTTCTCGACGATTTCTTCCGGATAGATGTCGTCGTGATCGAACTTGTGAACGTAGGGCCGCACTTCGGTTTCAAGGAAGCGGTCCAATGAGTCCAGAATCAGTTGATCGTTGTCCAGCGTGTCGAGTTCGGTGGCGGTCATGATGACGTCCTTGAAGATTCGGTGGATCCGGCGAGCGTGTCGGCCAATGTGCGCGCCGGGCGTTCGTCGAGCTGCAATACGGCCTGAGCGATCTGTTCAGCAGCGCTTCGGGATACGGTGCGCTGAGCGTTCGCGTAAAACTTGGTGACGATGTCGTCGTTGCTCACGGGGCGGTCGGCACAACCACGATTGATTGCTTCGCGATGCGCGACCCGTGTGCCGTCGCTGCGTTCCACCACGACTTCGCCGGTGTAGTGACGGGGGAAGGTCGAGTCCGGATCGATTTCGTAGTCGACGCGTGCGGCCAGCGCCAGCACGGCGGGATCGGCAAGGGCGGCCGGTTCGAGTTCGTCGAGCGTGAAGCGGCCTTTGAGTAACGCGGTGGCGACGATGTACGGCACGCTGAATTGCGCGTCGTAGCTGGTGACCGGTTTGCGCTTCGGCGCGAGCGGCTCGCAGACGACATCGACCGTTGCACGCGGCACCTTGGCGACTACACGCTTGATCGAGTCGAGCGAATCCGCGGAGAAGCGATGCTCGCGATGCAACGCGATCGCGGCATCGGCCACTGCGTGCGTGAAGTGACAGGCAGGCAGCGGCTTGATCGCGACTTCGTCGATTTGCCATGTGCTGCCGAGGCCTTCGGTCGCAAGCTGTTGATCGGCTTCGTCGAGAGGCTTGCCCAGGTGGCTGGCGTACAGACCGAAGCGTCCCTCGTAGGCCGAACGCGGGCCGGTGAAACCGTGCTTCGCGAGCATCGCGGCGGTGATGCCGGACGCGGCGGCGAAACCCGGATGAGCGCGCTTGGTCCACGCACCGTCTTCGAGGAATTCGAGGCTGCCGGCGGCCATTGACAGAACGATGCCTTGCGCGTGCGCCATGCGCGCTTCGTCGAGATGCAACAGACGCGCCGCCGCGACCGCGCACCCGAACGCGCCGACGAGGCCCGTCGGATGAAAGCCGGCCTGATGGAAGCCGCCCTTCGCGGCGGATGCAACGCGCGTCGACACTTCCATCGCGACGATGTAGGCGCTGAGCAGATCCGCGCCGCTCAGGTCGTCGCGGTCGGCGAGCGCAAGTACGCAGGGCAACGCGCTGGTCGTCGAATGGATCACGCCGCGTGAATGCGTGTCGTCAAAATCGAGGCCGTGAATCAGCACGCCGTTCATCACTGCGGCATCGCGGAGAGCGAGACGCCTGCCGTAGCCGATCACGGGCGAGGTGCCGCTGCCGAGCTCGGAGAATGCCGCCAGCGACACACCCGCATACGGATAACCACGCGACGCTATGGCGATGCCGACAGCGTCGAGAATCAGATGCTTGGCGCGCGTCTGGACAGCGCGCGGAACATCGCGCAATTGCAGACTCAGACCGAAACGCGCGTACTGATCGGAGAGCGTGACGGATGGATTAAGTGAAGTCATATCGATTTATCCTTGCTGCGTAGCGGGCATCGGATCGGAATGGGTGTCGAGGCTCGGCGAGATTTGCTCGAGCGCATGCTGATTGGTCTCGACGCGCAGCAGCAGAATGCCGACCACCAGCAGCGCCAGCACGCCGCTCACCATCGCCAGCACACCGGACACGCCAAACGAGTTGTAGAGCAGCACCGCGAAATACGGCGTCGTCATCGAGGCAGCGCGTCCGCATACGCCCGCTGTGCCGGTACCGCGCAAGCGCAACTCGGTCGGAAACAGTTCCGGGATGTAGGCAAACAGGCCGAGCGTCGCGACGGTGTAGATGCAGGTGATCAGGACAAAACCGACCAGGCTGATCGCCCACCCCGCGTGCATGTTCGGATAGACGAAGCCGACCGCGATGGTCGCGATCGCGAAGACCACGAGACCTCGCGCGCGGCCGAGGCGGTCCGCGCACAGAAAGCCGATCACCGCGCCGCCCGGCGCGCCGAACGCCATCAGCGTCGTGAAGCCGAGCGACTGCACGATGGTCAGCCCTTCCTTCACGAAGAAGGTCGGCAGCCACGCGACAAAGCCGTACACCGAAATGTTCACCGCGACTGCCGTCAAGGCGGCGACCAGCGTGCGGCCGAGCATTGCGTGTGAGAACAGGGCGGAGAACGGTGCTTTCGGCACCTCAAGACTTTCGGTGCGATCGACCGGCGGCAGCGGGCCCTTTTGACGCTGCACCTGTTGCTCGATCGCGGAGACCGTCGCCTCTGCTTCTTCGGCGCGGCCCACTGATTCGAGCCAGCGCGGCGATTCAGGCATGCGATGCCGCAACACCCACACGATGAGCGCGCCGACGCCCGCAATCGCGAACATATAACGCCAGCCGAGAAGCGGGATCACGACGTAGCCGACTGCCGTCGACACCAGCAAGCCGGAATTGATGATGAACGCGAGCAGCGCGGTCCACCGTCCGCGTGAAGCAGGCGGAATGAATTCGCACAAGGTGCCGGCTGCCACCACCAATTCGGCGCCGAGCCCGATGCCCATGATCAACCGCAAGGCGATCAGCCAGGTCATGCTCGGGACGAAACATGCGGCAATCGACGCGATGCCAAAGATCAGCAGGTTGGTCTGATACGACGAGCGGCGCCCGAAGCGGTCGCCCAGATAGCCGGCGAAACCGGCGCCGATCAGCATGCCGAGAAAGGTCACCGAGATGAACAGCGCGTTCAGCTTCAGATCGGAGAAGCCCGACTTCACCATCGCGCCCAGTGCACCGGCTGCGAGATAGATGTCGAAGGCGTCGAGAAAGGCTCCGGCGCTGATGAGCCCTAAAACCTTCCAGTGGAAGGACGCGATAGGCAGGCGATCGAGTCGCGCGCCTGAATTGACAATACCGATAGCCACCTTTGTCTCCTTGGTGTGCATGCGGCTCTGCTTGTGCTTGCCGCATTGCGACGCGTCGTTCGAGCGCCGCCGGGATTCGCGCGCCGTCTGCTCTTGCTGACAGGTCGGCGCCGGATGCTGCAGTTTGTTTTGTCTGGCTGCGTGAGTCGTCGGCTCGTTGTTGCAGCGATTCGAGCCGTGCAGGCCTGTCTCTCAGTCAGTCGCCTACGCCGTTGCCACGCGTCGGCACCAGGGCGCTGCGCACGAAGTCCATGATGGCCGTGCCGTCCTGCTTGAACGCGCGAGTCTGCACGGTGACGATGCCCTGCCCCGGACGGGATTTCGATTCGCGCTTTTCGAGTACTTCGGATTCCGCGTAGATCGTGTCGCCGCAAAACACCGGCGCGGTGAGGCGGATCTCTTTCCAGCCGAGGTTGGCGATCGCCTTGCCGCTGACGTCGTTCACCGATAGCCCGAGCACTACGGCAACCGTGAGGCCGCTATTGACGAGCAGGCGGCCGAACTCGCTTTTGGCCGCGTAGGCGGCGTCGCAATGCATCGGATGGAAGTTCATCGTCAGCAGCGAGAAGTGGATGTTGTCAGCTTCGGTGATGGTGCGTCCCGGCCGATGTTCGTAGATGTCGCCTACGTGGAAGTCTTCGAGGTAGCGGCCATAACTGGCGCGGATGCGGGTGGTTACTGCGACGTCGGATTCCATGCTCGTCTCCTGTTTTCGGGTAACTTGTACGTATTTGTTACTTTGTCCGTACAAAGTATGGATTGAGTATTGTCGGCGGAAGGGCGAAAGTCAAGACGGGTTTGTGGAAGCTGGGTCGCAATCCGTCGCAAACATGCCGCCGAGGCACGCTGGACCATGCTGGAAGGTTTACCCTCGGCGGCAGTGGAACGCTGTCCGGTAGCGTACCGATAGGCTAAATATCGAAGGAAGCGCTGTGTGAACAGGATCGTCTGCCGCCGTCAATCAAGCGCGCGAATTGCCCGTGGCTCAATAAAAAACCCCGCTCAAAAGCGGGGTTTTTTGCATTCACACGTCTAACGTCAAGCGTCAGAACGGAATATCGTCGTCCATTTCATCGAAGCCACCGCCGGCCGGCGCGCTCGGACGGCTCGAACCACCGCCGCCACCGCTGCCGCCACGTGAAGCGCCGCCGCCCGAGACCGCACGGCCGCCACCACCACCGCCGCTACGCTCCGACGGCTCACCGCGGCTGTAACCGCCCTCATCGCCACCGCCGCCCATTGCGCCGCCACGGCCACCCAGCATTTGCATCTGCTCGGCGACGATTTCGGTCGAATAACGGTCGGTGCCGTCCTGAGCCTGCCACTTGCGGGTGCGGATGCGCCCTTCCAGGTACACCGACGAGCCTTTCTTCAGATACTCCGACACGATTTCAGCAAGCCGGCCGAAGAACGACACGCGGTGCCATTCGGTTGCTTCCTTCATTTCGCCGGACGCTTTGTCCTTGTACCGATCCGTCGTAGCAAGGCGGATGTTCGCCACTGCGTCGCCGCTCGGAAGATAACGGACTTCCGGATCGGCTCCGAGATTGCCGACGAGAATGACCTTGTTCACGGATGCCATGAGTTTCTCCTGTTGATTCCGTTGCGGGCGGCACGGCGATGCACGATTCACGTCTCAAGCCAGCGAGCCGGAGACCGGAACTGCGCCTCAGCCCGCCGCCTGGTGAGTTCTGAGTGAGCCTTTTTACGCTTTGCGCGGTGGCTGTTTCATCTGTGCGGCGATTATAAGCCAGCAAAAGACCAGGCCAGAACACGTAAAGAACACGGTGCTCTGACCATCCACTTTCAATAGCCAGCCGCCGACCACGCCGCCCAGCGCAAGACCGATGGACTGCGTGGTGTTGTACACGCCGGCCGCCGCGCCCTTGCGGGTGCCCGGCGCCAGTTTCGACACCAGCGAAGGCTGCGACGCCTCGAGAATATTGAAGCCGAGAAAGTAGACAAAGAGGATCGCCGCCACACTCAGAATCGTATGCGGTGCGACGCCCAACAACAACTGTCCGATCAGGATAAGACCGATCGCGGACAGCAGCACGATTTTCATTTTCCCGCGCTTTTCGGCGGCGATGATCGCCGGGACCATCATCACGAACGAGAGGCCCATTACCGGCAAATACACTTTCCAGTGCGACGCGACCGGCAAGCCGCCGGCTTCCAGAATGCGCGGCACGACGAGGAACAATGCCGTTTGCGTGGCATGCAGCACGAGCACACCAAAGTTCAGACGCAACAGTTCGACGTTATGCAGCACCTCGGCAAACGGCGCACGCACGTGCACCGGCTTGGGCGCATCAGGCACGACCCACAGCACGAGGCCGACCGCCAGAATCGAGAAGATCCCGACCAGCGTGAACAAGCCGCTCATGCCGACCCACTGGAACACGATCGGCGCACCGACGATCGCCACCGCGAACGAAATGCCGATACTGCCGCCGACCATCGCCATCGCCTTGGTGCGATGCTCTTCGGAGGTGAGGTCGGCGATAAACGCGATCACCGCGGACGACACCGCGCCCATGCCCTGAATCACCCGGCCGACGATGATCCACGTCATGTCGTGCGCGCCTGCCGCGACGAAGCTGCCGAGCGCGAAGATCAGGAGGCCGGTCGCAATGACCGGTTTGCGGCCAATTTTGTCGGAAACCCAGCCGTAGAAGATGTACAGCATCGACTGCGTCACGCCATACGCGCCGAGCGCGATACCCACCAGCAGCACGTTGTCGCCGCCGGGGATGGTCTTCGCGTAGATCGAGAACACCGGCATGATCATGAAAAGACCGAGCATGCGCAGCGCGAAGATGGCGGCAAGCGACACGGTCGCGCGCATTTCAGGCGCGCTCATGCGTGAGGATGTAGCAGACGGATTGGACATCGGGAACGTTCGTTGAATGAGCTGGGCGACCTACCACTGGCGGCACACCACGGGCTGACCTGCCCCGCAGGACGGCCAACACCAGGCGGCTTGCCACGGGACGGCTGGATAGCGTGAAACATTGACGCGGCATTCGGCCCGGCGGTCTTGCGCACACTCGCCTGGAACCCGCGGCGCCTTGTACTCGCGGAAAACGGCCCCAGTTAGACCTCTTCCCCACGGCGCAGGACCGCTGCCTTACAGCTTGCCTGGCGCCCTCTTTCGGTCGTCGGGAAGCCGTAACGGCGGTCTTGAAAAGTCGTTATAGTAGCAGGTTTAGCCTCTTCCTCTTTCCGCCAGGTCACGGGCCAAGTCTTGGAATAACGCGTGGAACAAATCCGTATCCGTGGGGCTCGCACCCACAACCTGAAGAACGTCAATCTCGACCTCCCACGTCACAAGCTCGTCGTGATTACGGGCCTGTCCGGCTCGGGCAAATCGTCGCTGGCGTTCGATACGCTCTATGCGGAAGGACAGCGTCGCTACGTCGAAAGTCTTTCCGCTTACGCCCGTCAATTCCTGCAATTGATGGAAAAGCCGGACGTCGATCTGATCGAAGGCCTGTCGCCGGCGATCTCGATCGAACAGAAAGCGACTTCGCACAATCCGCGCTCCACGGTCGGCACCGTCACCGAAATTCACGACTATCTGCGGCTGCTGTTCGCGCGCGTCGGCACGCCGTACTGTCCGGACCACGAAATTCCGCTGGAAGCCCAAAGCGTCTCGCAGATGGTCGACGCGGCGCTCGCGCTGCCGGAAGAGACCCGGCTGATGATCCTCGCGCCGGTGGTGGCGAACCGCAAGGGCGAGCACGTCGAGCTGTTCGAAGAGATGCAGGCGCAGGGTTTTATCCGCTTCCGGGTGCGCTCGGGCGGCGGCACCGCGAACGAAGGCGTCGCGAAGATCTATGAAGTCGATTCACTGCCGAAGCTCAAGAAAAACGACAAGCACACGATCGACGTCGTCGTCGATCGTCTGAAGGTCCGCGGCGATATGAAGCAGCGCCTCGCCGAATCGTTCGAAACGGCACTGCGTCTCGCCGACGGCCGCGCGATCGCGCTGGAAATGGATACGGACAAGGAGCATCTGTTCAGCTCGAAGTTCGCCTGCCCGATCTGCTCGTATTCGCTGCAGGAGTTGGAGCCGCGCCTCTTCTCGTTCAACAACCCGATGGGCGCGTGCCCGGAATGCGACGGCCTGGGGCAGATCACCTTCTTCGATCCGAAGCGGGTGGTGGCGCATCCGTCGCTGTCGCTCGCGGCAGGCGCGGTGAAGGGCTGGGACCGGCGCAACCAGTTCTACTTCCAGATGCTGCAAAGTCTCGCGGCGTTCTACGAGTTCGACATCGACACGGCCGTCGAAGACCTGCCGGAGAAAGTCCGCAAGATTCTGCTGTTCGGTTCGGGCAAGCAGGAGATCCCGTTCTCCTACATCAACGAGCGCGGCCGCACCTCCGTGCGCGAGCATGTGTTCGAAGGGATCATCCCGAACCTGGAGCGGCGTTACCGCGAGACCGATTCGGTCGCGGTGCGCGAAGAACTCGCCAAGTATCAGAACAACCAGGCCTGCCCCGCTTGCGCCGGCACGCGGCTGCGTCGGGAAGCCCGTTTCGTGCGGATCGGCTCGGACGGCGACGCGCGCGGCATCTTCGAAATCAGCGGCTGGCCGTTGCGTGACGCGCTTGGCTATTTCCAGACGCTGCGGCTCGAAGGCTCGAAACGCGAGATCGCCGACAAGGTGGTCAAGGAAATCGTCGCGCGGCTGATGTTCCTGAATAACGTCGGGCTGGATTATCTGTCGCTCGAACGCAGCGCGGAAACGCTCTCGGGCGGTGAAGCGCAGCGGATTCGCCTCGCCTCGCAGATCGGTTCGGGTTTGACCGGCGTGATGTACGTGCTGGACGAGCCGTCGATCGGTCTGCATCAACGCGACAACGATCGGCTGATCGCCACGCTCAAGCATCTGCGCGACCTGGGCAACTCGGTGATCGTCGTCGAACATGACGAAGACATGATCCGCATGGCCGACTACGTGGTCGACATGGGGCCGGGCGCGGGCGAGCATGGCGGAATGGTGATCGCCGAAGGCACACCCAAACAGGTGCAGGCGAATCCGGCGTCGATGACCGGCCAGTACATGTCCGGTGCCCGCAACATCGAATTCCCGGACGAGCGCAAGGAACCGGACGAGCGGCGTCTGCGGATCGTCGAGGCGTTCGGCAACAATCTTCAGCACGTCTCGCTCGATCTGCCGGTCGGCCTGCTGACCTGCGTGACCGGCGTGTCCGGTTCGGGCAAGTCCACGCTGATCAACGACACGCTGTATCACGCGGTCGCGCATCACCTGTATGGGTCGTCCACCGAGCCGGCGCCATACGAATCGATCGAAGGTCTGGAGCACTTCGACAAGGTCATCAACGTCGACCAGTCGCCGATCGGCCGCACGCCGCGCTCGAATCCGGCCACTTACACCGGGCTGTTCACGCCGATCCGCGAACTGTTCGCGGGCGTGCCCGCCGCCAAGGAACGCGGCTACGAAGCCGGCCGCTTCTCGTTCAACGTGAAGGGCGGCCGCTGCGAATCCTGCCAGGGCGACGGCGTGCTGAAGGTGGAGATGCACTTTTTGCCGGACGTGTACGTTCCCTGCGACGTCTGCCACGGCAAGCGCTACAACCGCGAAACGCTCGACGTGCAGTACAAAGGCAAGAACATCAGCGAAGTGCTCGATATGACGGTGGAGAACGCCTACGAGTTCTTCAAGCCTGTGCCGGTCGTCGCGCGCAAGCTGAAAACCTTGCTGGACGTGGGTCTGGGTTATATCCGGCTGGGCCAGTCGGCCACTACCCTCTCCGGTGGCGAGGCACAGCGCGTCAAACTATCTTTGGAACTGAGCAAGCGCGACACCGGTCGCACTCTATACATTCTCGACGAGCCGACCACCGGTCTGCACTTTCACGATATTGCCTTACTGCTGGAAGTCATTCATCGTTTGCGGGACCAGGGTAATACCGTCGTGATCATCGAGCATAATCTCGATGTAATAAAGACCGCCGACTGGGTGATCGATCTTGGTCCGGAAGGCGGTGCCGGCGGCGGCCAGATCATCGCGCAAGGCACGCCGGAGCAGGTCGCGAAGTCAAAGGCAAGTTTTACCGGAAAGTATCTGGCGCCGCTGCTGAAACGCACCGCCAGCAGAAAGTAATGCTGCACAACACGGGTTGGAGACGGAATAAGCCATGGCCAAGCGGAATCAGGCGCGCGACGACGGGCAAGTGCAGGACCTACGCCCACGCCCGGTGAGGCTGACTAGCGACATGAGCCTGCCAAAGCTGTCGGCAGTCGAAATCGGCAGTTACGTGTTGATGCTGTTCGGCATGTGGGCGGTCATCGAACTGCAGTTGCTCGGCGCGTTGCTGGCCGGGCTGCTGGTGTTTCAACTCGTGCACACCATCGCGCCGCGTATCGAACGGCATATGTCGAGTCAGCGCGCGCGCTGGCTCGCGGTCGTGATCCTCTCGGTGGTGATTGTCGGTGCGCTGACGGGGTTGACGCTTGGCATCATCGAACATTTCGAAAACGACGTGCCGAGCGTCCAGAAGCTGCTCGACCAGGCAATGCAGTTGATCGACCAGGCGCGCGGCCGGATTCCACAATTCGTCGCCAACTATCTGCCGGTCGATACCGAGCAGATGAAGACGAAGGCGGCCGAGCTCATGCAGACGCACGCGAACATGCTGCAGCAAAGCGGCAAGTCTGCTGCGCGCGGTTTCACGCACATCCTGATCGGCATGATCATCGGCGCGATCATCGCCGTCGGGGCGCAGAGGCATATGCAGCGGCTGCCTTTGTCCACAGCGTTCGTCACGCGCGTGACCCGTTTCGCCGACGCGTTTCGCCGCATCGTATTCGCGCAGGTCAAGATCTCCGCGATCAATGCGATCTTCACCGGCATCTTCCTGCTGGTCATCCTGCCGATCTTTCACGACACACTGCCGCTCTCCAAAACGCTTGTGCTGGTGACGTTCATCGTCGGCTTGCTGCCTGTGATCGGCAATCTGATCTCGAACACGATCATTGTTGCGGTGGCACTCTCGGTGACCTTTCCGGCGGCGATCATGTCGCTCGTGTTCCTGATCCTGATTCACAAGCTGGAGTACTTCCTGAACGCACGCATCGTCGGCGGTCAGATCGAGGCGCGCGCCTGGGAACTGCTGATCGCGATGCTCGTGATGGAAGCCGCGTTCGGCATCCCCGGCGTAGTCGCGGCGCCGATCTTTTATGCGTACATCAAGCGGGAATTGATTTATCTGCGGCTGGTGTGAAGAAGAATCAAACCCCGCGCTCCGGAAAACGTGGGGGTGATCGGCAGTCTGAAGCGGCATTTAAGTGCCGCTTTTTTCATGCTCAAAAATCATGCTCGCGTTCAACGAAAGCGTACGCGGATCGCCCGGCGTCACGTAGTCCGCGTACTGATATTCCCAGTAACGGCGAATTGTGGCGCGCCGGCCTCGCCATTGCCTCTGCTGGTTGAAAGCCATACCAGGTGGCCGTCAACGCCGGCGCCTCGACTCTACGGCGCCGTGTCTCGCTTACGAGAAACTTGCAGTCGCTGGCATGATTCCCTAAGATGAGAACAATTCCCATTTGCACCTATGTCTTTGCCGTGACCCTCCGTCAGAATTCCCGCCGCATTTCGCCGGCTCGCTTATGAGGCAGCAATTCGTCCGGCTGCACCGCTGGTTCGGTGTCGCCATTGCGCTGTTTTTGTTCGTCGCCGGCCTGACCGGAGCGATCATCGCGTGGGATCACGAACTCGATGCGGCGCTGAACCCGTCGTTCTTCAAAGCGCGCTCCGCCGGCCCGGCACTGTCGGGGCTCGAGTTGGCACGTCGCGTCGAAGCGGCTGATCCGCGCCTGCAGGTAACGTATTTGCCGCTCGACGCTGAACCCGGCCACACGCTGCAGATGATGGTGCTGCCGCGCACCAACCCCGCCACGAAACAGCCCTACTCGCTCGACTTCAACCAGGTTGCCGTCGACCCTGCCACGGGCGAGGTTCAGGGGCGGCGCGAATGGGGCGCCGTTTCGCTCGCGCGGCTCAATCTGATTCCGTTCGTCTACAAGCTGCACTACACGCTGCAATTGCCGTTTACCGGCGGTGTCGATATCGGCACGTGGCTGATGGGTATCGTCGGGATCGTGTGGCTGTTCGATAGCGCCGTCGCGCTATGGCTGTCGTTTCCGAGCTTCAAGGCATGGCGCAAGTCGTTCGCGTTTCGCCTCACGCGCGGCGGCTATGCGCTCACCTTCGATCTGCACCGCTCGGGCGGCGTGTGGATCTGGGGCTTGCTGGTGATCGTCGCGCTGACGTCGGTGTCGATGAATCTCTCGGCGCCGGTCGTTCGGCCAATCGTGTCGATGTTCTCGACGCTCACGCCTGATCCCATCAACAATCCCGAGATTCTGCGTAAGCCTGAGCCAGGCGATCAGGTATTGAGCCGCGAGCGCATCGTGCAACTGGCCGAGCAAGCCGGCAAAGCACAAAACCTCAAGGTGGCACCGGGCGGTCTCTACTACGCGGAATTCCTGCACGCCTATGGCGTCGGTTTCTACGCAACCGGCAACGATCACGGCGATATCGGACTCGGCAACCCGTGGATGTATTGGGACGCCGCCACCGGCAAGCAACTCGGCGCGCAGATTCCCGGCAAGGGCACGGTGGGCGATATCTTCATGCAGGTGCAATTCCCGCTGCACTCGGGACGCATCCTCGGTCTCGGCGGGCGGATTCTGGTTAGCGCGATGGGGATTGCGGTCGCCGTGCTGAGCGCAACGGGATTGCTGATCTGGCTGAAGAAACTGAATGCACGCCGCCGTTCGGCGCAAAACGCACGGCTCGCACAGAACACGCGGGATGCGGGCAGAACCGCGGTGCGGTCCTGATCAAGACGAGAGCGCCGGCTTTCATTCGAAGCGCGCTTACAGCAGCTTGCGCGGCCCTGATCTGAGACGAGAGCGCCGCATTCACTCGAAACGCGCTTGCATCAGCTTGCGCGGCCATGGAGAAATACCGCGCTGCCTGACTGATTCGGCGCACGCTTGCAGCGGGGTCATGCGGCCATGGTTGGGCCACCGTCCCCACCGCCAGCGCATCAACTTCTCTTAACGAAACACCACCGTCTTGCTGCCGTTCAACACAACGCGATGCTCCACGTGCCACCTCACCGCACGTGCGAGCGTCACGCATTCGACGTCACGGCCGATCGCCGTCAGTTGCTCCGGCGTCATGCTGTGATCGACGCGCTCCACTTCCTGCTCGATGATCGGACCTTCGTCGAGATCCGTCGTCACGTAGTGCGCGGTGGCGCCGATCAGCTTAACGCCGCGATCGAACGCCTGGTAATACGGCTTCGCGCCCTTGAAGCTCGGCAGGAACGAATGATGAATATTGATCGCGCGGCCGGCGAGCGATTCGCACAACTGCGGCGACAGAATCTGCATGTAGCGCGCGAGCACCACCAGATCCGCTTGATGCTCGTCGATCACTTCGAGCACGCGTGCTTCCTGCGCGACCTTCGCGTCGGGCGTGCCGCCCATTAGAGGGAAATGATGGAACGGAATGTCGTAGCTGGCGGCGAGCTGATAGAACTCCTTGTGGTTCGAGATGATCGCCGGAATCTCGATACCCAGTTGACCGGTGCGATAGCGGAACAGCAGGTCGTTCAGGCAATGGCCGATCTTCGACACCATGATGATGACGCGTGGCTTCACCGACGCATCATGCAATTCCCAGCGCATGCCGAACTGCTCGGCGAGCGTCGTGAACGATTTACGCAACGCCTCCAGGCCCGGATCGCCGCCCACCTGCTGGAAATGCACGCGCATGAAGAACTCGCCGGTGCGGCTGTCGCCGAACTGCGCGGAGTCGAGAATATTGCTGCCACGCTCGAACAGAAAGCCCGAAACCGCATGGACGATGCCGGGCCGGTCGGCGCACGACAGTTTGAGGATAAAGCTGTGATCGGTCGACATGACCTGGGTGACTCCCTTTCTTCAATGCGTGGTTTGTTCGGTGTGTCTTGTTCGATGTGGCGTGCTGTGCGCGTGACTCAAGCTGTTTGTCGCGGAACGCCTGCTAGCGCGTCATTAACGCTTATGCGCTTATGCGCCTGCTAACGCGCCATCAGCGCCTATGCGCCTACGCAAGCACCGGCGGCCCGAACAGCGTCTCGATGCCCGCACACGCGTCCTCATCGATCCAGCGACGGCGCAGCAGGCAATCCAGCGTGGCCAGACTCGCATCCACGGTCATCGCGCCTTCCTCGATCCAGCGCGCCACGTCGTCGATGCGCGCGAGCCGGTGTTCGCCCACTTCGCCATCCTGATTGCGCGGCGCGAAATCGGCCGGCAGCGCGAGATCGTAAATAAAAATCTGCTCGGCCTGCGTGCCTTCCGGCAACGATTGCAGCACATGTGCAGTGCGGCCAGCCACGGCGCGCGCGGCGATCTCCTCGGGAATGCCGGCTTCTTCCCAGCATTCCTTGACGATCGTTGCCTCGATGCCAAAGCCCCAGCCGATCCCGCCTGCCACGACATTGTCGAGCATACCCGGGTCGGTCGCCTTGGTGTCGCTGCGGCGCGCGATCCAGAGTTGCGGAGCGGCCATCCGCGGGGCGGCCTCCCGCGAGGCACTATCCGTATATTCTACGACGCCGTTCAGATGCACCGCGTAGGTCATCGTGCCGAAGAAGCGCGACGCTGCGCGTTCAATGTAGGCGAGCGGCGGCGCGTCGAAGGCATTACGGATCGCGTAGGTCTCGTTGCGCCAGCCGGGAATGCGGCCCTCGGCGGCAAGCGCACCGATCACCGAACCGAGCGCCGCGCTGCGCAGATCGACCGTATTGAAGGAAGGCGCGAGCGTCACGCGCGTGCCGTCGATTTCGAACACATCGGGCCAGCGCGTCAGCAACGGCACATCGGCCGAACGAATCCAGCCGACCTGTTCGACGTCGATCCAGAACGGCAGATGCGCGTGGACGTCGAAGCGCCGCGCGGCGGTAATGCAAGGCAAAGTCATTTAAAGCTCCAAACTGTTCTTCGGTCGCGCTAAATCGTTGTCAGCCGTGTTGTTTGCTGTCGGCCGTGCCAACCGTATCGGCCGCCTCGATCAATCACGCAACGCAACCCGAATCCCAATCGCGATGAACGTCGTGCCGGCGAGGCGGTCGAGCCACACGCCCACGCGCGGCCGGCGCTTCAGCCAGCCGCCGATCATCCCTGCGCACACGCCGAACAGCGAGAACACCACCACGGTTTGCAACATGAACAGCACGCCGAGTTCGAGCATCTGCACCGTGACGCTTTGCGTGCCATGCGGCTGCACGAATTGCGGCAGGAACACGACGAAGAACAGCGTCACCTTCGGATTCAGCAGATTGCCGAGCACACTCTGACGAAACACCGCCATCAACGGTTGCGGCGCGCGCTCGTGCGCCGTGGCGAGCCCCTGGCTGCGCAGCGCCTTGATGCCGATCCAGATCAGATACGCGGCACCGGCCAGCTTGATCACTTCGAATGCAACCGGCGACGAACGCAGCAAGGCGGCCACGCCAAGCGCAGCCAGCGTGGTGTGAAAGGTGATGCCGGCGGCAAATCCGAGCGCGGCGACGAGACCCGCCGCACGGCCTTGCGAAATACCGCGCGCCAGCACCTGCAGATTGTCGGGGCCGGGCGCCATGGTGATGGCGATCGAGGTCGCGAGGAACAACAGGAAGTTGGGCATTGTTCTTACCTTCTTCAGGAGCAGGAAGACGTTCGTATCCAGCGCTCAATGGCCGCCGAATTCGGTCACCGTATAGAGCGGCAGGCCGCCGTCGCGCAGCAGCTTCGAGCCGCCGAGTTCAGGCAGATCGATAATCGCCGCGCCTTCAACCACGACCGCGCCGAGCCGCTCGAGCAGAATCTTGCCGGCCATCATCGTGCCGCCGGTAGCGATCAGGTCGTCGATGATCACGACGCGATCGCCCGGCTTGCAGGCGTCCTCGTGAATTTCTACCGTCGCGGTGCCGTATTCCAGCTCATAGGATTGCGCGACCCGCTTGTACGGCAGCTTGCCCTGCTTGCGGATCGGAATGAACCCGAGGTTCAGCTCGTAAGCCAGAATCGGTCCGATGATGAAACCACGCGCGTCCAGCCCCGCGACGTAGTCGAGCTTCGCGTCGATGTAGCGTTGCACGAACAGATCGATCAGCACGCGCAATGACTTCGGCTCCTGCAGAAGCGGCGTGATGTCGCGAAACTGTACGCCCGGCTGCGGCCAGTCGGGCACCGTGCGGATGTGGCTTTTGATGTAGTCGGCCGCATCGAGCGGCGCGCTCGCGAGCGCGTTGGACATGGTGTCTCCGGATGGACCTCGACAGGTCCGATGAAATGCGAAATCAGGTGCGGCCGGCGAGGTGCGGGCGGCCAGTTCGCCGGCTCAGGCACATTCGGCAACGCCGGTCCGGCGAAATCCCGCCACGCCGGCCATCCACGTCAGGCCGCGGCGGCCCCCGCGCGACGATGCTTCGAAAGCCGCTCTTCAGCTTCGGCCAACTGTTCGGGCAGACCGCGCAACACCACGATATCGCTCGCGCGCAGCTTGGTGGACGGGTCCGGCTCGACGCCGCGAATGCCGTGGCGCCGAATTGCCGTCACTTCAACGCCCAGATCGAACAGGCCCAGTTCCGCCAACGTTCGGCCCACCGCGTCCGAGTTTTCGTCGACCGGCACCGATTGTAGCCGCACCTGTTCGTGGCCGTCGTCGTCTTCCATGTCGTCCGCGCCGTGGAAATAGCCGCGCAACAGCGCATAGCGCTCGTCGCGCATTTCCTCGACCCGCCGCACCACACGGCGCATCGGCACACCCATCAGCACCAGCGTATGCGAAGCCAGCATCAGGCTGCCTTCGACGATTTCAGGAATCACCTCGGTCGCGCCGGCGGCCAGCAGCTTTTCCAGATCGGCGTCGTCGACGGTACGAACGATCACCGGCAGCGTGGGTTCCAGTTCGTGAATATTGTGCAGCACGCGCAATGCCGACGGCGTGTTCGCGTAGGTAATCGCGATCGCCGCCGCGCGATGGATACCGGCGGCGAGCAGCGACTCGCGCCGCCCCGCGTCGCCGAACACCACGGACTCACCCGCGGTCGCCGCGGCCTGTACACGATCGGGGTCCAGGTCCAACGCGACGTACGACAAACCTTCGTGCTCCAGCATGCGCGCCAGATTCTGCCCGGCCCGGCCGTAACCGCAAATGATCACGTGGCCGCTTTGCTTCAAACTCTGCGTGGCGATACGCGTCATCTGCAAGGACTGCATCATCCATTCAGTCGACGACAACCTCAGCACGATTCGATCCGCGTTCTGGATCATGAACGGCGCGGCGAGCATCGACAGCAGCATTGCCGCGAGAATCGCCTGCAACAGTGTGGCGTCGACGAGATGCTTGTCGAGAATCAGATTCAGCAGCACGAAGCCGAACTCGCCTGCTTGCGCGAGGCCGATACCGGTGCGCATCGCGACACCCGGCGACGCACCGAACAGGCGCGAGAGCCCCGTCACCATCACCGCCTTCAGCAGAATCGGGCCCACCAGGAAACCGAGCACGATGAACGGATGCTCCCAGATCACACGCGGATTCAACAGCATGCCGGTCGTGACGAAGAACAGGCCCAGCAGCACGTCGCGAAACGGCTTGATGTCCTCTTCCACCTGATGCCGGTACGGCGTCTCGGCGATCAACATACCGGCGATGAACGCGCCGAGCGCAAGCGACAGCCCGAATTTGTCCGTGATGAACGCCGCACCGAGCGTCACCAGCAACAGATTGAGAATGAACAGTTCCTGCGAGCGGCGCCGCGCCACGACGTTGAACCAGCGCGTCATGAAGCGCTGCCCCACTATTAACAATAGCGCCAACGCCACGACGATCTTGATGGCCGCCACGCCGAGCGAACTGACGAGGTCTTTCGAATCGCCGCCCAACGCGGCGATCACGATCAACAGCGGCACCACCGCCAGATCCTGGAACAGCAGCACACCGAAGATATTGCGGCCATGCTCGGTTTCGATCTCGAGCCGCTCCGCCAGCATCTTGCTGACGATCGCCGTCGACGACATGGCCAACGCGCCGCCCAGCGCCACGCTCGCCTGCCACGTGATATGCACCCACCGTTCCAGCACGAAGCCGAGCGTGACCGCCACGGCGATCGTGCCGATCACCTGCAACAGGCCGAGGCCGAATACGAGCCGGCGCATCGAGCGCAGTTTGGAAAGCGAAAATTCCAGCCCGATGGAAAACATCAGGAACACGACGCCGAATTCAGCAAGGTTTTGCGCGCCCACCGAGTCGGGAATCAAACCGAATGCGTGCGGCCCGACGACGATGCCGACCGTCAGATAGCCGAGCATCGGCGGCAGATTCAGAAAGCGAAAAACCACCACCCCTGCTACTGAAGCCAGCAGCAGGAACAGTGTCATTTCCAGCGGGGAAATCATCGGCAGAAACGCATCGATAAAGCGTCCTCGTTCGTCAGCGGAACCGCGCACGCTAACATCGTGCGACAAGGTTGTGGGGCCGTTAGAAACAGCATTAAAGGCAGTGGCTTGGCACAGCAGGCCCGGCGCGGCGAACAAGCGCCTTTGCTATACTCCGCGAATGATAGCGAAAATCAATGGCGACCGGGCACTCGCGCTCGCTCGTGACGTGCTCGACATCGAAGCGGACGCTGTACGCGCGCTTCGCGATCAACTCGACGATGGTTTCGTCGGGGCGATCGACTTCATCCTGGGTTGCCGTGGGCGCGTGGTCGTCTCCGGCATCGGCAAATCCGGCCACGTGGCCCGCAAGCTGGCGGCCACGCTCGCCAGCACCGGCACACCGGCGTTCTTCGTTCACCCGGCGGAAGCCAGTCATGGCGACCTCGGCATGGTCACCGCAGACGACGTATTCCTCGCGCTCTCCAATTCCGGTGAAACTGAAGAACTCGTGGCGATCCTGCCGCTCATCAAGCGGCTCGGCGCGAAGCTGATTGCGATGACGGGACGTCCGTCGTCGAGTCTCGCACAACTGGCCGACGTGCACCTGAATTCTGCCGTGTCGAAAGAAGCCTGTCCGATGAATCTGGCGCCAACCGCCAGCACTACCGCCGCGCTCGCGCTCGGCGATGCGCTCGCGGTCGCGGTGCTGGACGCGCGCGGCTTCGGCCGGGACGATTTCGCCCGCTCGCATCCGGGCGGCGCGCTCGGGCGGCGTCTTTTGACCTATGTGCGCGACGTGATGCGTACCGGCGACCAGGTGCCGAAGGTGACGCCTGACGCCACCGTGCGCGACGCCTTGTTCCAGTTGACCGCCAAGCGCATGGGCATGACGGCGATCGTCGACCACGACGATCACGTGACCGGCATTTTCACCGACGGCGACTTGCGCCGTGTGCTCGAACGCGACGGCGACTTCCGCAATTTATCGATCGCCTCGGTGATGACCGCCGGCCCGCGCACCATCGGTCCGGATCACCTGGCCGTCGAAGCCGTGGAACTGATGGAGCGCCACCGCATCAATCAGATGCTGGTCGTCGACGAAGCAGGCAAGCTGATCGGCGCACTCAACATGCACGACCTGTTCTCGAAAAAGGTGATCTGATGGCTGTCGCTCCCCTTACCGCCACTGAACGCGCGAGCCGCGTCAAGCTGATGATTTTCGACGTCGACGGCGTGCTGACCGACGGCGGTCTGCTGTTCACGGCGGAAGGCGACACGATGAAAGCGTTCAATTCGATGGACGGCCACGGCATGAAGCTGCTGCGTCAGGCCGGCATCGAAACCGCGATCATCACCGGGCGCAAGTCGGGCATCGTCGCGGCGCGGGTGAAGGAAATGAACATCGCGCACGTTTATCAGGGCGTGCAAGACAAACCCCAGGCGTTCGCGGACCTGCTGAAACAAACCGGCCTGACGGCGGAAGAATGCGGCTATATGGGCGACGACTGGGTCGATCTCGGCGTAATGCTGAAGGTCGGCTTCGCGGCGGCGCCGGCCAATTCGCATCCTGAAGTGATCGCCCGCGCCCACTGGGTCAGCGAGGCACGCGGCGGCCACGGCGCGGCGCGTGAAGTCTGCGACACTCTGCTGCGCGCGCAGCACAAATATGAAGCGCTGCTCGCGGCAGCCTGCAGCGGCGAACAGCGGGGCCTCGTCGGATGAATCAGTTTCGCTGGACTTCACTGATCCCGCTGGTCGCGATGGCGGCGCTCGCCGGCATCACGTGGTGGCTTCTGCAAGCCACGCTGCCACGGCAGAACGAAAGCGTGGTGCGCCCCAAGGAGCACACGCCCGACTACTTCGCGGACAGCTTCTCGGTTTCCGAACTCGATCAATCGGGCTCGACGCAATACCGCCTGACCGCCCAGTCTCTGATCCATTACGAGGACGACGAGCTGAGCGACCTGGTCAAGCCGGCCATGCGCGCGTTTCAGCCCGGCAAGCCGATCGTCACCGCGACCGGCGACACCGGCAAGGTGAACGGCGATGCCTCGATCGTCGATCTGTACGACAACGCGCGCATCCTGCGCGCCGCCGGGAACGGCGATCCGCAGATGCAAGCGGATTCGCAGCATTTTAGGGTGCTGGTCAACGACGATGTCATCGAGACTGAAAAGCCGGTTAAACTTCAGCGCGGCATGTCTGTGATGACTGCCAGCGGCATGAACTACAACAACGTCACCCGGGTGATGCAGCTGTTCGGCAATGTGAAGGGCGCGATCGCCGCGTCCGAAGGCTCCGTCAGCTCGCCCAAGCAACCCGGGTAATCCATTCCAGGCGTGACTGCATGAACGAATCGTTCCCCCGTTTTGATACCGGCCGCTCGCGCACCCTGTCCGCGTGCCGCGCCGGACTCGCTGCGCTGATTGTCGCGTTGCCGCTCGCCGGCTTCGCGCCGCTCGCGCACGCCGACCGCGCCGACAAGGACAAGCCGCTGAACATCGAAGCGGACAACATGACTTACGACGACCTCAAACAGGTCAACATCTTCACCGGCCACGTGGTCGCCACCAAAGGCACGATCGTGATCAAGGCCGATCGGGTCGAAGTGACGCAAGACCCGCAGGGCTATCAGTACGCCACCGGCACGTCGACTGGCGGCAGTCTGTCGTATTTCCGCCAGAAGCGCGAAGGCCTCGATGAATACATCGAGGGTACGGCCGTTCGTATCGACTACGACGGCAAGCAGGACCTGACCACGCTCACCACAAACGCCACCGTGAAGCGCCTGCAAGGGCTCTCGACGGTAATGGACCAGGTGCACGGCAGCGTCATCACGTATGACGGGCAGAACGACTTCTACACTGCGAAAGCGGGTAAGGACGTCGCCGGCCCGGGCAACCCGACCGGCCGCGTGCGCGCGATGCTGGCGCCGCGCAATGGCGGCGCTGCACCGCTGAACGGCGCGTCGGCCACGCTCGCGCCGTCCACCACGATCCAGGGAGCACCGAACCAGTGAGTTCCTCCGCGTCCCTCCCCAATCGCAAACCGGCCGGCACCAGCAGTTCGCTGGCGGTCCGCAATCTGAAGAAGCGTTACGGCTCGCGCACGGTCGTCAAAGACGTCTCGCTCGACGTGAAAAGCGGCGAAGTGGTCGGCCTGCTTGGCCCCAACGGCGCCGGCAAGACCACCTCGTTCTATATGATCGTCGGCCTTGTGCCGCTCGATGCAGGTGAAATCGATCTGGACGGCAAATCGATCAGCTTGCTGCCGATTCACAAGCGCGCGTCGCTGGGTCTGTCGTATCTGCCGCAGGAAGCTTCGGTGTTCCGCAAGCTCAGCGTCGAGGAAAACATTCGCGCGGTGCTGGAATTGCAGCACGAAGACAATGGCAAGCGGCTCACCAAGGACACCATCACGAGCCGCACCGAAGCCTTGCTCGACGAACTGCAGATCGCTCACTTGCGTGAGAATCCGGCGCTGTCGCTGTCGGGCGGCGAGCGTCGGCGGGTTGAAATCGCCCGCGCGCTCGCCACCAATCCGAGCTTCATTCTGCTCGACGAACCATTCGCGGGTGTCGATCCAATCGCCGTGCTGGAAATCCAGAAGATCGTTAAATTTCTGAAGCAGCGCAATATCGGCGTACTGATCACCGACCACAACGTGCGCGAGACCCTCGGCATTTGTGACCACGCCTACATCATCAGCGACGGCAGCGTGCTGGCCGCCGGTGCGCCGAGCGACATCATCGAAAACGAAAGCGTGCGGCGCGTCTACCTGGGCGAACACTTCCGCATGTAAGTGCACAAGGGACTGCCGGCGGTGCGCGTGCGCATCCGCCGGCGCTTTTGCGGCATCCGCACATCAGCATTTTTGACCTGGGCCGTCTTGCGCCCAGCGCCGCCGAAAACGGGCGCACGCGTAATTGCGAGTGTCGCAAGGTATCGCGGTCGTGGCAAACTCTCTACAATGAATCTCAACTTGCCATGAAAGCCAGCCTCCAACTCCGCCTATCGCAGCATCTTGCGCTGACCCCGCAACTGCAGCAGTCCATCCGGCTGCTTCAGCTGTCCACGCTCGAACTGCAGCAGGAAGTCGCAATGGCGATCTCGCAGAATCCGCTCCTTGAGAATGAGGACGACTGGATCGCGAGTCCCCTGCGCGTGGCGGCTGACGGTTCGTTGATCGCGCAGTCGCCCAACTCCTCCGCGCCGCCCGACCAGATGGGCGGCAATACGTCGTCTTCGTCCACCAGCAGCAGCGAGCGCGCCGAGAACGGCGAGCCGCAGGGTGTCGACGAATACAACGGCCTCGCCAGCGATGGCAACGGCGACGCGTCGCAATGGGATCTCGGCGACTACGGCCGCTCCGGCAATGCCTCCGACGACGACGATCTGCCGCCGCTGCAAATCCATGAATCGAGCACCTCGCTGCGCGATCACCTGATGGCGCAACTTCGCGTCACCCAGGCAAGCCAGCGCGACCGCGCACTGATCACCTTCCTGATCGAATCGCTCGACGATGACGGCTATCTTGCCGCCACGCTCGACGAAGTATTGACCGACCTGCCCGAAGAGCTTGAAGTCGATCTCGACGAAATGAACGCCGCGCTTGCGCTGCTGCATAGCTTCGACCCGGCGGGAGTTGGCGCGCGCTCCGCGTCCGAATGTCTCAAGCTGCAATTGCTGCGGCTCGAACAATCTCCTACGCGCACGCTTGCGCTCGACATCGTTGCCCATCATCTGGAATTGCTCGCGGCACGCGATTTCACGCGCCTGCGCAAGCACCTGAAGGCGAACGACGACGATTTACGCGATGCGCATGTGCTGATCCGCTCGCTCGAGCCGTTTCCCGGCGCGGCTTACGGCAAGGCGGAAGCGGACTATGTCGTGCCGGACATCATGGTGCGCAAAACGGCACAGGGCTGGCAGGCGGAACTGAATCCGGAAGTCGTGCCGAAGCTGCGCATCAACCATCTCTACGCAAATATTCTGCGCAATAACCGGGGCGATCCAGGCAGTGGATCGTTGCGCCAGCAACTGCAGGAAGCTCGCTGGCTGATCAAGAATATCCAGCAACGTTTCGAGACCATCCTCCGGGTTGCACAGGCTATTGTGGAGCGCCAGAAGAGCTTTTTTGTGCATGGCGAAATTGCCATGCGCCCCTTGGTTTTGCGGGAAATTGCTGATACGCTGGGCCTACACGAGTCAACAGTCTCACGTGTGACAACCGGTAAATACATGCTGACCCCATTCGGGACGCTTGAATTTAAGTACTTCTTCGGATCACACGTTTCGACTGACACGGGCGGCGCGGCCTCTTCCACGGCCATTCGCGCGCTCATCAAGCAACTGATAGGAGCGGAAAACCCAAAATCTCCTCTTTCAGACAGCCGCATAGCCGAACTGCTGGCGGAACAAGGCTTCGTGGTCGCACGGCGCACCGTTGCGAAGTATCGCGAAGCACTCAAGATTCCAGCAGTCAACCTGCGCAAGTCTCTCTAGCGCGCCCCCATCCTGTCGCTTCGCGCCAGGTCCCCCGAAGGGGGGGAGAAAACTTGGGGCGGCCCGGCGTTTTATTGAGCCTGTCGTCTCCCGCGACGGGCATTTACCGGCCGCTCCGCAAGTTGGCGGACAGGCCGGCCGATGCGACCTGCCAGAAGTCAGTCACCGGGGGGCGACTCAGGCAAGCCGACAGATCGACCGGACCTTCGTCATCGTGCGGAACAAGCGGCCTCTAGCTTGGAGAAGCACTATGAATCTGCAGATCAGTGGACACCACCTCGAAGTAACGCCTGCGTTGCGCGAATACGTGATCACCAAACTGGATAGGGTGCTAAGACATTTTGATCAGGTAATCGACGGCAGTGTGGTCCTCTCGGTCGACAACCATAAGGAAAAGGAAAAGCGGCAAAAGGTGGAAATCAACCTCCATCTGAAGGGCAAGGACATCTTTGTCGAGAGCTGTGACAGCGACCTTTACGCTGCGATCGATCTGATGATCGACAAGCTTGACCGACAAGTCATACGTCACAAGGATCGCCTGCAAGGCCATCAGCACGATGCGATCAAGTATCAACCGGCGCCGCAACTCGATGTGCCGCCGCAGTAAGGAAAATTAGAAGGGTTTCGTTTGTTTCCTTCGGTTTCCCTTAACCAGCAAAGCCGCCCGAGACCGGGCGGTTTTTCGTTTCCCGGCCCCTTCCAGCGCTCAACGCGGTACGGACCGACGCTTCAAATAAACCCATAATGCATTGATGGCGCGCCGCACCATCCGTGTCTACCCTGTTCTATAATGTTCCGGTTACCATCGGGGTCAAGTTAGCTCAACGGAAGTCGGTCGGCCAGAGTCCTGCGCTTTCGGACTTCAACGCGCGGCGCCGTGAGCATCAAACGAATGGAACGCCACTCAAACGCCCCAGCGAGGAGAACCCAGGCCACGTTTTCGCCTGTCAACATGAATCGTTTAGCCAAATTTCTTCCCCTCGAGAACGTCGTCGTCGGACTATCGGTCACCAGCAAGAAGCGCGTATTCGAGCAAGCGGGCCTGATCTTCGAGAACCAGAACGGCATCGCCCGTAGCACGGTCACTGACAATCTGTTTGCGCGTGAGCGCCTCGGATCGACTGGGCTTGGCGAAGGCGTTGCGATTCCGCATGGCCGGATCAAAGGCTTGAAGCAGCCGCTCGCCGCGTTCGTCCGCCTCGCCGAACCCATTCCCTTCGAATCACCCGACGGCCAGCCGGTCTCGCTGCTGATCTTCCTGCTCGTACCTGAGCAGGCCACCCAGCAACACCTCGAAATCCTTTCGGAAATCGCTCAGTTGCTGTCCGATCGCGAGACCCGCGAGCGCCTGCACACGGAAGAAGACCGCGATTCGTTGCATCGGCTGCTCACTCAGTGGCAACCTTGACGTATCGGCGGTTATCCGCACGCCGATCGTTTGCCCGCTCGTACGCCCAGTTAACCGCGCGCTCGTTTGCCCGGTTATCCACCTGCGCGCGGGTACAGTCAGGCAAAGTTCGCGGCCCGCGTTAGCGCGAGCGCACCCTTTGCCGAGCAAGCGGCCCACACTGGAGTCACTGACTCATGGATACGTCCAGCATCAACGCCCAGAGCATTTTCGACGACAACGCCGCCACGCTGAAGCTGAGCTGGCTGACGGGGCATGAAGGCTGGGAGCGCGGCTTTTCTTCGGAATCCGTCGCCAATGCCACGTCGAGCGCCGACCTTGTCGGCCACTTGAACCTGATCCACCCGAACCGGATCCAGGTGCTCGGCGACGCCGAAATCGACTACTACAAGCGCCAAACCGACGAGGACCGCTCGCGCCACATGGCCGAGCTGATTGCGTTGGAACCGCCGTTTCTGGTGGTGGCGGGCGGCGTGGCCGCGCCGCCGGAACTGGTGCTGCGCTGCACGCGCTCGTCCACCCCCCTCTTCACCACGCCGATGTCCGCCGCAGCGGTGATCGACAGCTTGCGCCTCTACATGTCGCGCATTCTGGCGCCGCGCGCCACGCTGCACGGCGTGTTTCTCGACATTCTCGGCATGGGCGTGCTGCTCACCGGCGATTCCGGCCTCGGCAAGAGCGAGCTCGGGCTGGAACTGATCAGCCGCGGCCACGGCCTCGTCGCTGACGACGCAGTGGATTTCGTGCGCCTCGGTCCGGATTTCGTCGAAGGACGCTGCCCGCCGCTGCTACAAAATCTGCTCGAAGTGCGCGGTCTCGGCCTGCTCGACATCAAGACGATCTTCGGTGAAACCGCGGTGCGCCGCAAAATGAAGCTGAAACTGATCGTCCAACTGGTGCGCCGTCCCGATGGCGAATTCCAGCGGCTGCCGCTGGAAAGCCAAACCGTCGACGTGCTCGGCTTGCCGATCAGCAAAGTCACGATTCAGGTGGCGGCCGGCCGCAACCTTGCGGTGCTGGTCGAAGCGGCCGTGCGCAACACGATCCTGCAACTGCGCGGCATCGACACGCTGCGCGACTTCATGGATCGCCAGCGCCTCGCCATGCAGGACCCGGACAGCCAGTTTCCCGGCAAATTGATCTAGGTCCGCGACGTTCGGCCACCCGCCGCGGTACTCCGCAGTACTCCACGGCACATGGGGCCCGCAGCCAACGGCAGGCTGCGGCGCCACGCGCACGGGACCAGATGCTATGATGAACTGTACGGATTTCTCGACTCCATGCGCATAATCCTGATCACCGGTATTTCCGGCTCCGGCAAGTCGGTTGCCCTGAACGCGCTTGAAGACGCAGGCTATTACTGTGTCGACAATCTGCCGCCGCGTTTTCTGCAGCAACTCGCCAACTATCTCGCCGACGACGGCCAGGAACGCCTCGCGGTCGCGATCGACGCGCGCTCGAGCGCCTCGCTCGACGAAATGCCCGCGATGATCCGCGACCTCTCGCGCTCGCACGACGTGCGCGTCCTTTTCCTGAATGCAAGCACGCAGTCGCTGATTCAACGCTTCTCCGAAACACGCCGCCGCCATCCGCTATCCGGTTCGACCGCGCATGACGCCGACGTCGGCCTGCTGACGTCGCTTGCGGAAGCGATCGAACGCGAACGCGAACTCGTGGCGGGCCTCGCTGAGTTCGGCCATCAGATCGACACCAGCAATCTGCGCGCGAACGTGCTGCGTGCATGGGTCAAACGCTTTATCGAGCAGGAAGATTCGGGGCTCGTGCTGATGTTCGAGTCGTTCGGCTTCAAACGCGGCGTGCCGCTCGACGCCGATTTTGTTTTCGACGTACGCACGCTGCCGAACCCGTACTACGATCATGAATTGCGGCCGCTCACGGGCCTCGACAAACCGGTGATGGATTTTCTCGATGCACTGCCGGTTGTGCATGAAATGATCGGCGACATCGAAAAGTTTCTCGTCAAATGGCTGCCGCATTTCCGCGACGACAACCGTAGTTATCTGACGGTCGCGATCGGCTGCACGGGCGGCCAGCATCGCTCGGTGTTCATTGCGGAGACGCTAGCCGCGCGTCTCGCAACTTCGGCAAATGTCATTGTGCGGCACCGCGATGCGCCGGTTCATGCCGGCGAATCATCGAAGTTAGTGGCTTAACCGGCCGCATCGCGCGGCCTCAACTCGAAGCGTTGCGCCATGTCTTCTTCTACTGTGCTTGCCGATGTACCGCTGTTTCCGCTGCATACGGTGCTGTTTCCCGATGGGCTGCTGCCGCTGAAAATCTTCGAAGCGCGCTACCTCGATATGGCGCGCGACTGTCTGCGTGAGAAAACGCCGTTCGGTGTCTGTCTGCTGAAAAGCGGGGCGGAAGTCGCGCGCGAAGAAGAGCCTTCGGTGCCGGAAGCAGTGGGATGTCTCGCCGAAATCGAAGAGTGCGATGTCGAAGCCTTCGGCATGCTGCTAATCCGGACGCGCGGCACGCGGCGGTTTCGCCTGTTGTCTCACCGCGTGGAGAGCAGCGGTTTGCTGGTCGGCATGGCGGAGCCGCTCGGAGAAGACGTCCCCCTCGAGGGCAATGAGCAACTGGCCAAATTCGGCGCGTGCGCGGAAGTGCTCGAACGGATCATCGCAACGATCCGCGAGCGCGATCCGGACAGTTTGCCGTTCGCGGAGCCGTTCAGGCTGGAAGATCCGTCATGGGTGTCGAACCGTCTTGCGGAAGTGCTGCCGATCGCCCTTCGTGCAAGGCAAAAACTGATGGAATTGCAGGACGCCGGCGCGCGGATCGACGTGGTTCATCACTATATGCAGCAGCATCAATTGCTTTGATTTGACGTGCTTTTTGCTCGAGATTTACTAGAGCAGCGAGCCGTGCAGACCATCCAGCAGTTTGCGCACCGGCGCGGGCACACCGAACGAATCGAGATCGCTTAGCGCGACCCATGCGGTGTCCGCGTCGCCCAATGCGGCCAATGCGCCCACCCCGCGATCCAGTTCAGCGAGCCGCGGTTCGATATCCAGCTTGAAATGCGTGAAGACGTGCGTAAGCGGTGCGAGCGGCGAGACCGCTCCGTCGCCGCCGAAGGCGCGCGCACGCTCGGCGAGCGCGGCTTCGTCGGCGGCTTCGGGAAGGCTCCACAAGCCGCCCCAGATGCCCGACGGCGGACGCTTTTCCAGCATCACGGCGTTACCGTCGCGCAGCACCAGCATCCACGTGCGGCGCGTCGGCACAGCTTTCTTCGGCCGCGCCGTGGGCAGTTCGCGCTGACGTCCGGTGACGTTGGCCACGCAGTCGGCGGCGAACGGGCAGCGCAGGCAGTCCGGCTTGCCACGCACGCACAACGTGGCGCCAAGATCCATCAGCCCTTGCGTGTACGCACTGACGTCGTCGTCCGATGCGTTGGACGGAAGCAGCGATTCCGCCAGCGTCCACATCGCGTTCTCGACTTTCTTTTCGCCCGGAAAACCTTCTACGCCGAATACTCGCGCCAACACGCGCTTCACGTTGCCGTCGAGAATCGTCGCGCGCGCGCCGAACGCGAATGAGGCGATCGCCGCGGCGGTCGAGCGGCCGATGCCCGGCAATTCCGCGAGCGCCTCGGCCGACGCCGGAAACGCGCCGCCATGCTGCTCGACCACCACCTGCGCGCAGCGATGCAGATTGCGGGCGCGCGAGTAATAGCCGAGGCCGGCCCACAACGCCATCACATCGTCCGCGGGGGCGGCTGCGAGCGACGCAACATCCGGGCAACGCGCAAGAAACTTTGCGTAGTACGGAATCACCGTCGACACCTGGGTCTGCTGCAGCATGATTTCCGACAGCCAGATGGGATACGGGTCGCGCGTGTTCTGCCACGGCAGGTCATGACGGCCATGCCGGCGCTGCCACGCAATCAGCCGCGCGGAAAAATCAGACATGACCGCGAAAGCAGGCGCAACAGACTGGGCGGACGGGCTTAAACGAGAAGGCATTGAAGTTTAGCGCTGGCAGGTGGGACAGAAATAGGTAGAACGCTGCCCCTGCACGATCTGTTTGATCGGCGTTCCACACACGCGGCATGGCAGCCCCGCGCGATCATAGACGAAATAGTCGAGCTGGAAGTAACCGCTTTCGCCATCGCTGCCGACGAAATCGCGCAGCGTGCTGCCGCCCTTCTCGATCGCTGCGGCGAGCGTGACGCGCACCGCGTCCGCCAGCAAATCGTAACGCACGAGCGAGACCCGGCCCGCCGCGGTGGTAGGCCGAATTCCGGCGCGAAACAGGCTTTCGGAGGCGTAGATATTGCCCACGCCGACCACGATCTCCCCCGCCAGCAGAGCCTGTTTCACCGACACCTTTCGACCGCGCGTGAGCCTGTGCATCAATGCACCGGAAAATCCCGGCGAAAACGGCTCGACACCGAGGCCCGCGAGCAGCGGATGTTCGAGCACGTCGCCGGCTTCACGCGGATGCCATAGCACCGCGCCGAAGCGCCGCGGATCGCGATAGCGCAAAATGAATTCGTCGAAGATCCAGTCGACGTGATCGTGTTTCGCCGCGGCCGGCGGATGCGGCACATGGCGCAGCACCCGCAGCGTGCCGGTCATGCCGAGATGCACAATGAACCAACCGGCGTCGATTTCGAACAGCAGGTACTTGCCTCGCCGCTCGACCTTGCGCACCACGCTGCCGCGCAAGGTTTTCGCAAGGTCCGCTGGAATCGGCCAACGCAGTGTGGGCGTGCGCACATCGACGCGCTCAACCTTGCGGCCGGACACATACGGTTCGATCCCCCTTCGGGTAACCTCAACTTCTGGCAACTCTGGCATGTCTAACTGGTCTGCAACTTGCGTGAGTGGTTGTGCGCTTATTGTAGCGAGCGCGTTACAATCGTCCGAAACATTGAACGGATTTCCATGAACTTGTCCTTCGTGAAGCTGTTTTCGAAGCGCCCGGCTAGCGCATCCCGCGTGCCCTACGCCGTGTCCGCTCGTCGCGCGCTCGGTGCCGCCGCGCTCGCCGTCTGGGCGCTGGCTGCCGTGCCCGCGCACGCGCAGGACCCGTCGCCGGACTCGGATGACACGTCCGTCACCCTGCCGGACCCGCTCGGCCCAGCTTCGGCAGAAGACAAGGCGGCCCTGCCGGGCGTGCCGCTGTCCAGCCAGATCGTATTTCAGGTGCTCGCCGCGGAGGTCGCCTTGCAACGCGACCAGCCGGCGCCTGCCTATCAGACCTACCTCGCGCTCGCGCGCGACACGCACGATCCGCGTATGGCCCAACGCGCCACGGAAATCGCGCTGGCCGCGCAAAGTCCGTCAGACGCTCTGGCCGCCGCGCAATTGTGGCAGCAGTATGCGCCGAATTCGGAACGCGCCGCGCAACTCGACGCATCGCTGCTCGTCCTGTCCGGCAAGCCTGACGACGCCGCGCCGATCCTCACCCGAGAGCTCGCAAAAGTCCCTGCCGAGAATCGCGGCAGCGCGATGCTGGCGCTGCAGTTGCTGCTCTCGCGCGGCCCGAACCGGATCGGCGGCTTGCATGTGTTGCAAGACCTGCTGAAGAACGACCTGAACCGACCGGAAGCGCAACTGGCGATCGCACGCCAGCAGCTCGTTTCGGACGACGCGCCGGGCGCGCGCAAGTCGCTCGAACAGGCGCTCGCGCTCAAGCCGGACTATTTACCGGCCGCGCTGATGCTCTCGCAGATGGGCCCGGAAGAGCGCAAGGAAGGCATCGCGTCGCTCGAAAAGTACGTGCAGCAGAATCCGAAGTCGCATGACGCGCGTCTCGCGCTCGCGCAGATGTACCTCGCGAGCGACCGTCTGGACGACGCGCAGAAGCAGTTCGAGATCATGCACAAGAACAACGCGGCGGACCTCACACCGCTGATGGCGCTCGCGCTGATCAAGATCCAGCAGAAGAATTTCAACGACGCGCAAACCTATCTCACCCAGTACGCGCAGCAAGCCGAAAAAACGCCGGGCGCCGATCCGGGCCAGGCGTATATCTATCTTGCGCAACTCTCGCTCGAACAGAAGAACGAAGCGGCGGCCAGCGACTGGCTGAACAAGGTAACGCCTTCGAGCCAGCAATTCGTGCCGGCGCAGGTTACGCGCGCCCAATTGCTCGCCAAGCAGGGCAAGCCCGACGACGCGCGCAAGCTGCTGGCAAACTTGCAAGCGCCCGATCCGCGCGACCAGGCGCTGATCGCGCGCACCGACGCGGCCATTCTGTTCGACGCAAAGCGCTACCCGGAGGCGGAAACAACTCTGCAACAAGCAACTGCGGCGTTCCCCGACGATCCCGATCTCACCTACGACTACGCAATGGCGGCCGAAAAGACCGGCCATTACGATGTCATGGAAGCGCAACTGCGCAAGTTGATCCAGACGCAGCCGGACAACCCGCAGGCTTATAACGCGCTCGGCTATTCGCTAGCCGATCGCAATCAGCGTCTGTCGGAAGCGGACAAACTGGTCGAGAAGGCCTCGTCGCTGGCGCCGAACGACGCGTTCATCATGGACAGCGTCGGCTGGGTCAAGTACCGGATGGGCGACACCACGGATGCAATCAAGCTGTTGCGCAAAGCGTACGACATTCAGCCGAACGCCGAAATCGGTGCGCATCTCGGCGAAGTGTTGTGGAAGACCGGTGCTCAGGATCAGGCCCGCGCTGCTTTCCGCGACGCGCGCAAGCTCGAACCGGACAACGACACGCTGGTTAAAACGCTCCAACGTCTTCAGGTGAACGATCTTTGATGCGTCTTTCCCGCTTGATCTCCTATCCCCGGGCGCCGCGTGGCGCGGCGCTCGGATTCGTAGCGGCAGCGGTTGTCGCGCTGGCCGGTTGTGCATCGGTGAAGCCGCAGGGGCCGTCCACATCGAATGCGGCGACCTCCGTCACTGCGCAAACCACGCGCGCTTATCAAGGCCGTTTCGCGATCCAGTACAACGATCAGAACGGGCAGCAGCGCAATGCCTATGGCAACTTCACCTGGCAGGAAACGGGGGACACCGTCACGCTGCAATTGCGCAATCCGCTCGGCCAGACACTGGCGATCGTGACTTCGTCGCCGGCTTCGGCCACGCTCGAGTTGCCGAACCGTCAGCCGCTCACCGCCGACAATGTCTCCACGCTGATGCAGAACGCGCTTGGCTTCGCGCTGCCGGTCGAGGGGTTGCGTTACTGGCTGCAGCCGTCGCCGGCGCCCACTTCGCGCGCCAAAACCGAGAAGGATCCGGAGCAGCCCTCCCGTCTGAAGCAGATCACGCAGGACGGCTGGACGATCGATTACCTGGCCTATGCCGACGCGCCGGCCACCGGTGTAAAGCGTGTCAACCTGAGCCGCTCCGAACCGCCGCTCGACATCAAGCTCGTGCTGGATCAGTAGTCGTGGGATCAGCAGTTGGCCCCGTAGCCGCGTACGTTCGCGCACCCCTTGCCGCCTCTTCCGTGCCGCCATGGCGCATGTAGCCCAGACTCATGATTGAAACCACCGATTCGCTGCGCGATTGCCTCGCGCCAGCGAAACTCAACCTCTTCCTGCACATCACCGGTCGCCGGCCGGATGGCTATCACACGCTGCAAACCGTCTTCCAGTTACTCGACTGGGGCGACACCCTGCACTTCACCCGGCGCGACGGCGGCCTCATCACGCGCAGCACCGAGATCGCCGACGTGCCGCCGGAACACGACCTCACCGTGCGTGCAGCGACACTCCTGAAGGCGCATACAGGTTCGCCCGAAGGCGTCGACATCGAAATCGAGAAGCGCCTGCCGATGGGCGCGGGCCTCGGCGGCGGCAGCTCCGATGCGGCCACCACGCTGCTCGCGCTGAACCGTCTATGGAAGCTCGATTTGCCGCGCCTGGAATTGCAGGCGCTGGCGCTGAAGCTCGGTGCGGATGTGCCGTTTTTTATTTTTGGGAAAAATGCGTTCGCACAGGGTGTTGGAGAAGCTTTAGACGTTGTACAATTGCCGCCGCGCCATTTCCTAGTAGTGACGCCGAGGGTTCATGTTCCGACTGCAGCGATTTTTTCCGAAAAAGCGTTGACAAGAGATTCGAAACCCCTCATAATTACGGACTTTCCTGCAGAACTTAGCTGCAACACTGAATGGCCGGAAAGTTTTGGCCGCAATGACATGCAGCAGGTTGTCGTGGGAAAATACGCGGAAGTAGCGCAAGTGCTGCGATGGTTTGAAGACATCGCACCAGCGCGGATGTCTGGGTCAGGTGCAAGTGTATTTGCAGCGTTTCGTAGCAGAGCTGAAGCAGAAGCGGCACAAGCCAAACTGCCCGGCGAATGGAACAGCGCAGTGACTGCAAGTCTCGATCAGCATCCACTCTTTGCTTTCGCGTCATAAGTTTTGCGTCGTCGAACGTTCCCTCGTTCGGTGAAGCTCAAAGTTAGTGTAGGGGAGTCGCCAAGTTGGTTAAGGCACCGGATTTTGATTCCGGCATTCGAAGGTTCGACTCCTTCCTCCCCTGCCAAAAATTCTCGCATTTCCCTCGCCCCCAGCCTGAAGTAGGTGCACGATGAGCAGCCATGACGGCCTGATGGTTTTTACTGGCAACGCAAATCCCGCGCTTGCACAGGAAGTCGTCAAAATCCTCGGTATTCCCCTCGGCAAAGCAATGGTTAGCCGTTTCTCGGACGGTGAAATCCAGGTCGAGATCAAGGAGAACGTGCGTGGCAAGGATGTGTTCATCCTGCAGTCCACCTGCGAGCCGACGAACGATAATCTGATGGAACTGATGATCATGGTCGATGCGCTCAAGCGCGCATCCGCTGGCCGGATCACCGCTGCCATCCCCTACTACGGTTACGCTCGTCAGGATCGCCGTCCGCGTTCGGCGCGCGTCGCGATCTCGGCCAAGGTGGTCGCGAATATGCTGGAAATCGCCGGCGTAGAGCGGATGATCACGATGGATCTGCATGCCGACCAGATTCAAGGTTTCTTCGACATCCCGGTCGACAATATCTACGCTACGCCTGTGCTGCTCGGCGATCTGCGCAAGCAGAACTACGAGAACCTGCTAGTCGTTTCGCCGGACGTCGGCGGCGTGGTGCGCGCCCGTGCGTTGGCCAAACAATTGAATTGCGATCTCGCGATCATTGATAAGCGTCGTCCGAAGGCGAATGTAGCCGAGGTGATGAACATCATCGGTGAAGTCGAAGGTCGTACCTGCGTGATCATGGACGACATGGTCGACACCGCCGGCACGCTGTGCAAGGCAGCCCAGGTTTTGAAGGAACGTGGTGCGAAGCAGGTCGTCGCATACGCTACCCACCCTGTGCTGTCGGGCGGTGCAGGCGAACGTATCGCGGCCTCAGAACTCGATGAACTCGTCATTACCGATACGATCCCGCTTGGCAAAGAAGCCTGCTCATGCTCGAAGATCCGTTCGTTGAGCATCGCTGGCCTGCTTGCCGAAACGTTCTCGCGGATTCGCCGCGGCGATTCGGTGATGTCGCTGTTCGCTGAAAGTTAAGTATTTGCGAGAGCGCGGCGTGTGTTGTAGTACGCACGCCGCGCTTTTGCACAATTGGCATGAACGAACGAAGGTTCGTGCCATCGCTCTGGGGCCTCAGCCGTAACGGCTTGGAGGCCCCGTTTTTACTGCCTGGTCGCGGGCAGTGCATTGGAGATTCAACATGAAAGTAGTCGCTTTCGAGCGTTCTTTGCAAGGTACGGGTGCGAGCCGCCGCCTGCGTATCTCGGGCAAGACCCCGGGCATCGTATATGGCGCTGGTGCTGAAACGCAATTGGTCGAACTGGACCACAACGCACTTTGGCACGCGCTGAAGAAAGAAGTTTTCCACTCGTCGATCCTCGATCTGGAAGTGGCAGGCAAGTCGCAACAGGTTCTGCTGCGCGACGTGCAATACCATCCGTTCCGTCAGCTCGTCCTGCACGTGGACTTCCAACGTGTCGACGCGAAGAAGAAGCTGCACACCAAGGTGCCGCTGCATTTCATGAACCAGGAAACCAACCCGGCAGTGAAACTGTCGAGCGCGGTGATCTCGCACGTCCTCAACGAAATCGAAATCGAGTGCTTGCCGTCGGCACTGCCGGAATTCCTCGAAGTCGACCTCGCGAAGATCGAAGCGGGCCACTCGCTGCACGCTAAGGACATCGTCCTGCCGGCAGGCGTTGCACTGGTTGCTCACGTTGAAGCAGAAAACCCGGTCATCGCAGCTGCAACGATCCCGGCTGGCGCAATCGCTGAAGGCGAAGCCGCTGCTGCTGAAGGCGAAGGCGAAACGCCGGCTGCCTAAGCTGCACTGAGCGAGCAATCCTCTCGATCCGTTTCCATGAAACGGTCGATGTGACCCGCCGAGGTTCGCCCCGGCGGGTTTTTTTTCGGTTTTTTTCGGCTCGGCCGCGTTTGTCGCCCGGGCCAGATGGACCTACGCAATCATGATCAAGCTGATCGTCGGGCTCGGCAATCCGGGCGCCGAATACACCGCAACGCGTCACAACGCCGGCTTCTGGCTAGTCGATCAACTGGCACGTGAAGCAGGCACGACGCTGCGCGATGAGCGACGCTTTCACGGCTTCTACGCGAAGGCCCGGCTTCACGGCGAAGAAGTGCATCTGCTGGAACCGCAGACGTATATGAACCGCTCGGGGCAGTCGGTCGTGGCGGTCGCGCAGTTCTTCAAAATTCTTCCGGACGAAATTCTGGTCGCGCACGACGAACTCGATATGCCGCCCGGCAGCGTCAAGTTGAAGCTCGGTGGTGGTAGCGGCGGGCATAACGGGTTGAAGGACATCACCGCGCATTTATCGTCGCAACAGTACTGGCGGCTGCGGATCGGCATCGGCCATCCGCGGGACCTGATTCCCGAAAGCGCGCGCGCCGGCGCCAAGCCGGACGTCGCCAATTACGTGCTGAAGCCGCCGCGGCGGGAAGAACAGGATGTGATCGACGCATCGGTCGAACGTGCTTTGGCCGTGATGCCGCAGATCATCAAAGGCGAACTCGAGCGGGCGATGATGCAACTGCATCGCAACCCCTAAGCGGTCCCGCGCTCGTTTCGCCGTTTCGCCGTTTCGCCGTTTCGCCGTTTCGCCGTTTCGCCGTTTCGCCATCGACAGGAGAATCGTTTGAGCCGCTACTGGAGTGATATCGTTCACCGTCTGACGCCTTATGTTCCGGGCGAGCAGCCCGTGGCCGCGCATCCGGTGAAGTTGAACACCAACGAGAATCCCTATCCGCCGTCGCCGCGCGTGCTCGAAGCGATTCGGCAGGAATTGGGAGACGCGGGCGAATCGCTGCGACGCTATCCGGATCCGACGGCGCGCAAGTTGCGCGAAACGGTCGCTGCGTATCACGGTATTCGCGCGGAACAGGTGTTTGCCGGCAACGGCTCGGACGAAGTGCTCGCGCTCACCTTCCAGGCATTGCTCAAGCACGACAAACCGCTACTGTTCCCGGATATCACGTACAGCTTCTATCCGACCTACGCGCGGCTCTTTGAAGTCGACTATAGGACCGTCGCACTCGACGACAGCTTCGCCATCAATCTCGACGACTACACCGCGCCCAATGGCGGCGTACTGTTCCCGAATCCGAACGCGCCGACTGGACGGCCGCTGCCGCTCGCCGAAATCGAACGTCTGCTGGCGAGAAACACCGAATCAGTCGTAGTAATCGATGAGGCCTATGTCGACTTCGGCGCCGAGTCGGCCATCGCGCTGATCGATCGCTATCCCAACCTGCTGGTGATCCAAACGGTATCGAAGTCGCGTTCGCTGGCCGGCATGCGCGTCGGCTTCGCGTTCGGCAATCCGGAATTGATCGACGCACTGACCCGCGTAAAGGACAGCTTCAACTCCTATCCGCTCGACCGTCTGGCGCAAGTCGCGGCCATCGCGGCATACGAGGACGATGCGTGGTTCCGCGACAACTGCGCCAAGGTGATAGCGAGCCGTGAACGGCTAGCGGCAGGCTTGACGGCACTGGGCTTCGAGGTGGTGCCGTCGGCGGCGAATCTGCTGTTCGCGCGCCATGAAGGCTACGATGCGGCGATGCTTGTGGCACGGCTAAGGGAGAAGGAAATCTTCGTGCGCCATTTCAAGGCGGCGCGAATCGACCAGCATCTGCGAATTTCGGTTGGCACCGACGCCGAATGCGACCTCCTGCTGGATGCGCTGCGCGGCATTTTCAGCGCTTACGTCGGATAACGATCGGAAACTCGCTCGCGCAACACAAAGCGCGGCGCCAAAGGAAAACGGCGAGACACACGTCTCGCCGTTCACCATCATTGAATCCCACGTGCTCTTTGCTGCCTGAAGCGCGTGGTACTTCGCGATCAAACGCTCTTTGCTGCCTGCAGCGCGTGGTACTTCGCCATCAACCCTTCCGCCGTCTCCAGATGCTCCGGGTCACGCGGAATGCACTCGACGGGGCACACCTGAATACACTGAGGCTCATCGAAATGGCCGACACACTCGGTGCATTTCTTTGGGTCGATTACGTAGATTTCCGGGCCCATCGAAATCGCGTCGTTTGGGCACTCGGGCTCGCACACATCGCAATTGATGCACTCGTCGGTAATCATCAAGGCCATACTTCTCTCACTTCGCGCCAGCCGAAGCCGACTTTGATCCGTCAAACCGACAGTTTACGCCGGTTACGGTTGCCCCGCCGGCGCACCGACGTTCGAATCCATTGCAGCAACCTTCTCCTTCAGCCGTTTTTCGACCGACGGGAACACGAACTTGCTGACGTCGCCGCCCAGCTGCGCGATTTCACGCACGATGGTGCCCGAAATGAACTGGTATTGATCGGACGGCGTCATGAACATGGTTTCGACGTCCGGCAGCAAATAGCGGTTCATGCCGGCCATCTGGAACTCATATTCGAAGTCCGAGACGGCGCGTAGGCCCCGCACGATCACGCGTGCGTTGTTGGTGCGGACGAAGTCTTTCAATAGCCCTTTGAAGCTCATCACCTGAACGTTCGGGTAGTGCCCGAGTACTTCATGAGCGATGTCGAGACGCTCTTCCAGAGTGAAGAACGGCTTCTTGTTGCGGCTGTCGGCAACGCCCACCACCAGCGTGTCGAAAATGCTCGACGCGCGTCGAACGAGGTCTTCGTGACCGCGCGTCAGCGGGTCGAACGTGCCCGGGTACACGGCGACTACCATGAGACTTCTCCTCTCTTCAGACAAAGGGGCACGTCAAAGCGTCCACGCGACGCATCTGGCACCGACCGCATGCGTGACGGTAACCCGCCCGCAGCTTGTTTTGAACGCGCATTATTCCTTATTTTCGCGCTGCAGCAAATGAAAGTGGACAGCACCCGCCTTGCCCTGCCGCACGATTTCCCAGCCGGCAAGGGTCTCGTTCCCATCCAGCTCGAGCGCGGCGCCCGCTTCCACGTACAAAAAACCTTCTGGGCTCAACAGCGGCATGGCCAGCGCGAGCGCCTTGTCGAGCAGATCGTCGCCGAACGGCGGATCGAGGAAAACCACCTCAAACGATCCTGGTGCGAGACTCGCCGCGAGGCGCAGGCCGTCGGCTTCCACGATTTCGATCGTACGCGCCGACAGGCGTTCCTGGTTCGCACGCAATTGGCTGGCGGCCCGCGCGTTGCGCTCGACCATCAACACCCGCGCCGCGCCGCGCGAAGCGGCCTCGAAGCCAAGCGCGCCGCTGCCGGCGAACAGATCGAGGCAGCGCTGCCCTTCCAGCCGTTGGCCGAGCCAGTTGAACAGCGTTTCGCGCACGCGGTCGGGCGTGGGGCGCAGGCCGTCGAGGTCGAGTACGGGCAGCGGCGTGCGCTTCCAGTCGCCGCCGATGATACGAATGGCGTGCGGCTTGCCGCCTTTGGACGAAGCGCCGTGGGCGCGTGAAGGAGCAGAACGGGGCATGCGGTTTCGGTTACGTTAGAAGTGCGCCCGCGACGCCGATGCGTGCGGGCCAGAGCGCCAACGTTACCACAGGGGAGTACGGCGTCCAGCCTGGCCGTTCGGCCAATACGACGGGCGGCGGCGCGCCTGATAAAATGTGCGGCTTCCAGCGCCTTGCATCCCGCATCGCAACGCTGCCTGCCGCTCCCACGGGTTTGTCCCGGCTGCGCGCATCGGCGCGCGCTCTCACCACGCCAGATCATGTTCAGCTTTTTCAAACGATTCAAGGGTTCGAAAGAGTCCGATAACGCGCCAGAAGAATCGCAGACCGCACCGGAAGCCTTGGCGCCAGAACCGGCTGTTGAGGCGCCGGTTGCACCCGCCGCGCCCATCGCGCCGGCGGCGGCGCCGGTTGCGCCGGTTCGCGTTGAACCGCCGTCGGCGGCCACGCTGCCCGCAAGCCAACCCGAAGCAGAAGAGCCGGCGCTCGAAGCCGTCGAAATCATCCCACCGCCGGTGCAGGACGCCGGCGAGAAGCGCTCCTGGCTCACTCGCCTGAAGACAGGCCTGTCGAAAACGAGTTCGAGCCTGACCGGAATTTTCGTCGGCGCGAAAATCGACGAGGATCTGTACGAAGAACTCGAAACCGCGCTGCTGATGTCGGATGCGGGCGTCGAAGCCACCGAATTCCTGCTCGAATCGCTGCGCGAGAAAGTACGCGCCGAGCGTCTCACCGATCCTCAGCAAGTAAAGACGGCGCTGCGCACGCTGCTGATCGACCTGCTCAAGCCGCTGGAAAAATCGCTGATGCTCGGCCGCGCGCAACCGCTGGTCATGATGATCGCGGGCGTCAACGGTGCGGGCAAGACCACCAGTATCGGTAAGCTCGCCAAGCATCTGCAAAGCTTCGAGCAGTCGGTGCTGCTGGCTGCGGGGGACACCTTCCGCGCCGCCGCGCGCGAGCAACTCGCCATCTGGGGCCAGCGCAACAACGTGACGGTCGTGTCGCAGGAAAGCGGCGACCCGGCAGCCGTGATTTTCGACGCGGTGGGCGCGGCGCGTGCCCGCAAGATCGACGTGATGATGGCGGATACCGCCGGCCGTCTGCCGACCCAACTGCATTTGATGGAAGAGCTGCGCAAGGTGAAGCGCGTGATCGGCAAGGCGCAGGACGGCGCACCGCATGAGGTGCTGCTCGTGATCGACGCCAACACCGGCCAGAATGCCCTCACGCAAGTGAAAGCCTTCGACGACGCGCTCGGCCTCACCGGCCTGATCGTCACCAAGCTCGACGGCACGGCCAAGGGTGGCATTCTCGCGGCGATCGCGCGGCAGCGTCCGATTCCGGTGTACTTCATCGGCGTCGGCGAGAAAGTGGAGGACTTGCAGCCGTTCAGCGCGGAAGAGTTTTCGGACGCGTTGCTGGGCGGTTGAACCCAGCAACGTATTCCAGCCAGACAGGCAACAAGGGCGCTCCGCAGTGAACTGCCCCCGCAAAGCCGGACATCGATCCAAGCTTTGGGGTGCAGTGCACGGAACGCCCTTCTTTCATCAAGCCATGCGCGTCATTCCGCGTCCGGCTGCACGCCAGGCGCTGCGCGCGCAAACGCGTCGAGCTGCATCGCGTGATCGTATATGCGCTGAATCGTCGGAAATTTCGCCGTGTCGACCTTGAAGCGCTGCGCGTTGAACACTTGCGGAATCAGACAGGTGTCGGCCAGTGTCGGCGTGTCGCCAAAGCACAGCTTGCCGGTACGGTGATCGCCTGCCAGATGCGCCTCGAGCGTTGCAAAGCCCGTTTCGACCCAATGCCTGTACCACGCGTCTTTCGCGTCGTCGTCAACGCGCAGTGTGTGCTTCAGGTACTTCAGCACGCGCAGATTGTTCAGCGGATGAATCTCGCACGCCATCTGCAGCGCTACCGAGCGCACATAAGCACGATCGGCCGGCGTGCCGGGCAAGAGCGGCGGCTCGGGATGCGTTTCCTCCAGATACTCGATGATCGCGAGCGACTGCGGCATCACTTCATTGCCATCGACTAACGTGGGCACAATGCCGTCCAGATTCACCTTGCGATACTCCGGCTTCAGCTGCTCGCCGCCGTCGCGCACGAGGTGCACCGGCACGTAGTCGTAAGGTAGATTCTTCACGTTCAGCGCAATGCGCACGCGATACGATGCCGAGCTACGAAAATAGCCGTAAAGCTTCATGTTGTGTGTCTCCTCCATGCGCGCTTAGACCACGCGTACACTGAACTCGCCAAGCCCATCCACGCCGCCCTTCATGAGGTCGCCCTGCACCACGGCGCCGACGCCTTCCGGCGTACCGGTGAAAATCAGATCGCCCGGTTGAAGTTCGAACAGCGTCGACAGATAGGCGATTGTCTCGGCCACCGACCAGATCAGTTGTGACACGTCCGAGCTCTGTTTTTCCTCACCGTTCACCGACAGCCAGATCGCGCCCTTGCCGACGTGGCCGATCGTCGTGACCGGATGAATCGGGCCGAGCGGCGCCGAGTGGTCGAAGCCCTTCGCGGTGTCCCAGGGACGGCCCAGCTTCTTGGCTTCCGCCTGCAGATCGCGGCGGGTCATGTCCAGACCGAGCGCATAGCCGTAGACGTGGTCGAGCGCGCTTTCCGCCGGAATGTTCTTGCCGTCTTTGCCGATCGCCGCGACCAGTTCCATCTCGAAGTGGACGTTCTTCGATTGCGACGGATAAGGAAATTCGCCGGTGGCGCCGGGCGCGACGTACAGCACGGCGTCGGCCGGCTTGGTGAAGAAGAACGGCGGTTCGCGGTCGGGATCGTGCCCCATCTCGCGCGCGTGCGCCTCGTAGTTGCGGCCCACGCAATAGATGCGGCGCACCGCGAACTGTTCGCTGGACCCCACGACCGGCACCGCGACGACTGGTGCGGGTGCAAATACGTAACTCATCCCGTTCTCCGTTTTTCTCAATTGTGCCGCGCCCGCGCGGCGATAAAGCTTCGAGTGTAACGCGCAGCAAAGCGCGATGCAGCCGTTCGGCACAGGGGCGCGTGAACCGGCGGCCCGGACGCATTGTCTCGCTGGATCGCCGGATCGCCGGATCGCCGGATCGCCGGATCGCTGGATCGCTGGATCGCCGGATCGCCGGATCGCCGGATCACCGGATCGCCGGATCGCTGGATCGCTGGATCACCGGATTGCTGGATCGCTGGGGCCTCGGAGTCCGGACCGCCGGACCGCGGCCCCACCGGACCGTCAAATCGCCATAGATGCGATACTCACACCGAACAACGTCCTTTGAATACCGTGGCCAACTGCCCCAGAAGCGGCGCGCCACCCTCGTCCCCACTGCGCCCGATGACTGACTCCGCCGACACCGCCAATCCTTTCCCCTGCGCCCGTTACATCAAGGAAATCGGCCGCGGCCCGAACGGCGCCCGCGCGCTGACAGCCGAAGATACGCGCGCGCTCTACACCGCAATGCTCGACGGCCGCGTGTCCGATCTCGAGCTCGGCGCGATATTGCTCGCGTATCGCGTGAAAGGCGAAACAGCCAATGAACTCGCCGCCATGCTGGCCGGCGCACACGCGTCGTTCGAACCGGTTCATTTGCCGCACGTGGCGTTCCGGCCCGTATCGATACCCACGTACAACGGCGCGCGCAAACAGCCGAACCTGGTGCCACTGCTCGCGCTATTGCTGGCACGCGAGGGTGTGCCGGTGCTGGTCCATGGCGTCACTGAAGATCCGGGCCGCGTGACGAGCGCCGAAATCTTCACCCATTTGCAGATCCCGCACGCGCAATCGCACGCCGATATCGAAGACGGTCTCGCCGAGCGGCGTCTTGCGTTCGCGCCGATCAAGGTCCTCGCACCGAAGCTCGCGCGGCTCCTCTCGCTGCGCCGGCGGATGGGCGTGCGCAATTCAACGCATACGCTCGTGAAAATCCTGCAACCGTTCGCGCCCGCGGGACTGCGGCTCGTGAATTACACGCATCCGCCGTATCGTGACAGCCTCACGCAACTGTTCAACACGCACCCGGACGCCGCTGCTGGTGGCGCCCTGCTCGCGCGCGGCACCGAAGGCGAAGCGGTGGCCGACACGCGGCGCCAGGTGCAAGTCGACTGGCTGCACGACGGCATCTGCGAAACGCGCGTGCCGCACGAGCGCTCGTCGTCCGACGCGCCCGAGGTCGACTTGCCCGAAGCGCGCGACGCCCCCACCACGGCCGCATGGATCGCCGCCGTGCTACGCGGCGAAGCGCCCGTGCCGAGCGCGATCGAGCGGCAAGTACAGTTGATCGTCGACGTCGCCCAAACGCCAGAGTGATGCCCGTGTGATGCCCGTCTGACCTGCCCGCGTAAGTACAGGACCGCGCCTGCGGCCATGCACCCGCGCGCCGAACATGACGGCGCGGGTTGACACGCCACAGCGAGCCGTCATATATTCAACCCATGCGTTCCCTTCCGAACCCCCTCCGAATTACCTCCGGCCGCCTGGCGCGGCCCCTATCGCTACGTCTAGCGTAAGTCAGGCGTGGCGCCGCGCGTGGCAGCCAAACTCGCTGCCCAAAGCGCGGTCCTCAAAGTAGTTCAGCCGTTCCCGTTTCACCCCCGACCGTAGTTCTTCACAACCTGTAGTCGTTTGCATTCGTCCGTTTACCGTTCGGACGAAGCGCGAGGGTCAAATGCACGTTGCATGGGCTTCATCCACGTTCGTTTTCGTCGTCACGACGACGTTGTTCGTTCGCGCCCGTTCGTTGTTGCCGCTAGCCACCGGCTGGCGCGCCGTGCATCCGTGGCAGCCCGCTAGCCGCTCGAGGCCACATCCTTTCGCATACGACACAACGAACGAGGCTCATCATGTTGCGCAATTCCGCTGAAAAATACCGCCCTTTTCCCGCTGTACGCCTGACCGGCCGTAAATGGCCGAGTCGCACCGTCAGCCAGGCGCCAATCTGGATGAGCACCGATCTGCGTGACGGAAACCAGGCTCTGATCGAACCGATGAATGCCATGCAAAAGCTCGAATTCTTCGAGATGCTGGTCGCGATCGGCTTCAAGGAGATCGAAGTGGGCTTTCCGTCGGCCTCGCAAACCGATTTCGATTTCGTCCGCAAACTGATCGAAGAAAAGCGCATTCCCGACGACGTGACGATCGAAGTGTTCGTGCCCTCACGCACGGAACTGATTGCGCGCACGTTCGAATCGCTGAAGGGCGCGCCGCGCGCCATCGTGCATCTGTACAACGCGATCTGCCCGTCGTTTCGCAAGATCGTCTTCAACCAGTCGAAGGACGAAATCAAGGCGCTGGCCGTCGAAGGCACCCGCATCATCAAGGAGCATGCTCAGGCGCGGCCGGATACGCACTGGACGTTCCAGTATTCGCCCGAAACCTTCAACACGACCGAGCTTCCGTATGCCCGCGAAGTATGCGACGCGGTGGCGCAGACGTGGCGCCCCACGCGCGATCACAAGATGATCGTCAACTTGCCCGCGAGCGTCGAGGCGGCGACACCCAACGTGTTCGCCGACCAGATCGAATGGATGGACCGCAATCTCAGCTATCGCGACAGCATCGTGCTGTCGGTGCATCCGCATAACGATCGCGGCACGGCGGTGGCCGCAGCGGAACTGGCGCTGCTGGCGGGCGCGGATCGTGTCGAAGGATGTCTGTTCGGCAACGGCGAGCGCACCGGCAATGTGGACCTCGTCACGGTTGCGATGAACCTTCAGATGCAGGGGGTCGATCCGGGCCTCGACTTCTCGGAGATCGCTGCGGTGCGGCATGTGGTCGAGCGCTGCAACCAGATTCCGGTGCATCCGCGGCATCCGTATGCGGGCGAGGCCGCAAAACAAGCCGTGTGGAGCGATGAAGATTTGCAGCGCGTAGCAGCTTGAGAGAATTTGCAGCCAGCGCTCACCCGGCGCAACTGGCGAAACGGAGTGAGCCCAAAAGGCTCACTCGATCGCGCAACGCGTCGCCTGCCAGGCAATCAGACGCCATTGCCCATCTTCCTGTGTATGAATCGCCGTGTACGCGATCGGAAACAGCAGCGCCCCGTTGTTCGCCTCCATTTCGATCAGCGCGCGCCCGGTGACGACGCAAGTCTCACGCCCCACCGGCAGCACCTCTTGCGACTGCACCTCGATCTGCCGATAGCGGCGGCGCCCAGCGGTAATACCGTCGATGAACTGCCGCTTCGTTTCACGCTTGCCGTTCGTGTGGACATAGCTCACGTTGTCCGCGAGCAGTGCATCGAGCGACTGCGCGTCACCGTCGACCATCGCACGGAAGCGCTCGCGCTCGAGTCCGCGAATCGCTTCGATTATCTTTGCCGCCATTGCTCAGCCCCTCGCACCGATGAGCCGAACGTGGCCACGGTCGTCAGAAGTTATATTGCAAATATAGCTGGTGGAAATTTATACCAGGATTGGGCTCTTTGATACCGCCGTTGGAAATATGCTGGAAGCGGTAGCCCATCTGATACTGCTGGTGGTTGCCGAGCTGCACGCCCACACCCGCCATGGGTGTGAACTGGAACGCCGTGGAGTAGTTGTAGTCGGTCGAGACCGTGGGACTCGTCAACAGGCGCACGCCCGCCCCCGCTTCGATAAAAGGACGGATCGCGCCCGTTCCCTTGATGAAGCGGATAATCGGCGTCACGCCGAATTCGCCGATGTCTTTGTGGACGTTCGCCTCGTCGGTGTGCCACCAGGCCGCATGGGCCTCACCGATCAGCGCGAAGTGCCAGTCGCCGATCTGCCACCACGTCAGATTCGGATCCCAGACAAAACCGAGATCGTACTTTTTGAAGTGATGGTCACCGGTACCGACCGCAAACTGGACGCCGAACTGGTCGGCCGCAGCCAACCCCGAAGCGCCAACCAGTACAACCGCACAGGCCCCTTTTAGAGCCAGTCCACGCAAAGCGTTTTTTTTGTTTGTCATCGAACACCCGAGCTAGCCGAACGTTGATTACCTTCTCAATGTTGGGCCTATTCTAATGACAATCCGGAATTCGTGGATCATCTGAAGAAACCTTACTTTTCGCAATTAGTCACTTCTATTTTTGGAAAAATCGGTCACTTATATGATCGCAAACAAGCTGTTAGGTAACTTCTACAGCGCGAGCGCGTTCGATACAACCGGCATCAGATAGCTATCGGAACCTAATTTTCAATAGGAATATGCGGAACTTGGATGGCCCTACGGCCTCTAAGTATTAGCACTCGGCAAATCAGAGTGCTAACATCCAACGCTGGAGTCGTTTACCTGAATACGCTTTTGTCTGATTCCAAAGGAGTTTCCTACGTGAGCCATGCAATGACCCTTCCGAGTACTCTGAGCCCGTCGTCGGCTAAGGCCGCTTCGGCAGGTGCACTGGCGCTCTCGCATTCCTCGCTGCTGCCCGGTCAACTGGGCAATATCGACGCCTACATCCAGGCCGTAAATCGGATTCCGATGCTGACGCCGGCGGAAGAACGCCAGTTCGCCACCGAATTTCGCGAGCAGGACAACCTTGAGTCCGCGCGCCGTCTCGTCCTGTCGCACCTGCGGCTGGTCGTATCGATCGCGCGCAATTATCTGGGTTATGGACTGCCGCATGCCGACCTGATTCAGGAAGGCAATATCGGCCTGATGAAGGCCGTGAAGCGCTTCGACCCGGAGCAGAACGTGCGTCTCGTGTCGTACGCCATGCACTGGATCAAGGCTGAGATCCACGAATACATCCTGCGTAACTGGCGGATGGTGAAGGTTGCCACCACCAAAGCGCAGCGCAAGCTGTTTTTCAACCTGCGCAGTCACAAGCAGGGGCTTGGCGCGTTCACGCCGGACGAGATCGAAGGTCTCGCCAAAGAGCTGAATGTGAAGCGCGAGGAAGTTTCCGAGATGGAAACGCGCTTGTCCGGCGGCGATATTGCGCTGGAAGGTCAGGTCGAAGACGGCGAAGAGTCGTACGCGCCGATCGCTTACCTCGCCGACTCGCATAGCGAGCCGACTGCCGTGCTGGCTTCGCGTCAGCGCGACAAGCTGCAGAGCGACGGTATCGCGAGTGCGCTGGACGCTCTGGACGCCCGCAGCCGCCGCATCATCGAGGCACGCTGGCTGAAGGTGGAAGACGACGGTTCGGGCGGTTCCACGCTCCACGAACTTGCCGACGAATTCGGCGTGTCGGCCGAACGTATTCGTCAGATCGAGGCGAGCGCAATGAAGAAAATGCGCGGCGCATTGACAGAGTACGCTTAACACTTAAAAGCTTGAATCGCGCCGGCGTTCGCCCGGCGCGCGAAGTTTAGCCGCAGAGCCCTGCCCTCGAAAGACGGCAGGGCTTTTTTTGTGCCCACTGAACGGCACACGCACCCAATCGCGGATCCACGCGGCCGCCGCTCAAGAACGCTCTCGCCAGACACGCGTTTCTTGACGTATCACAAACCCCATCGCAATACTGTCCAGACGGGGCGAAACTCGCGACCCAATGTCGCAGCGCTGGACTCACCGCGCAAGGTCACTGCTCCTAGAATCGGGATGCACTCGCCAGACCGCTCGGGCGGCCTGGATCCAGCCGGATTCACCGGCGTGAAGTCGCCTTCGACCGATCATGACCCTAGCCCTGAATCGCCATAGCAATCCTCGCCCGAGCCTGCGCAAACGGCTCGCCGCCTGGGTACGCGGTCCGACGCTGGCGCGGGATATCGCCATCGTCCTTGCCATCAAATTCGCACTGCTGATGGCGCTCAAGTACACATTCTTCAATCATCCGCAGGCGGAGCATATGTCGCTGCCGCCTGAGCAAGTCGCGCAGGCGCTGCTGTCCACGCCTGCCACGCATCCGTCCCAAGGTGATCAACATGCCCGTTAGCGAAGTCGTAGAACTGTCGCGCCTCCAGTTCGCCATCACGGCGCTTTATCACTTTCTGTTCGTGCCCCTCACGCTCGGTCTGTCCTGGTTGCTCGTCATCATGGAGTCCGTCTATGTGATGACCGGCAAACAGATCTACAAGGACATGACCCAGTTCTGGGGCAAGCTGTTCGGCATCAACTTCGCGATGGGCGTCACCACCGGTCTCACGCTGGAATTCCAGTTCGGGACCAACTGGTCGTACTACTCGCATTATGTCGGCGACATTTTCGGCGTGCCGCTGGCCGTGGAAGGTCTGATGGCATTCTTCCTCGAGTCGACTTTCGTCGGCCTGTTTTTCTTCGGATGGAACCGTCTCTCGAGAGTGCAGCACGTGTGCGTCACGTTCCTCGTCGCACTCGGCTCGAACCTGTCGGCGCTGTGGATCCTGGTGGCCAACGGCTGGATGAACAATCCGGTCGGCGCCACCTTCAACTATCAGACCATGCGCATGGAACTCGACAGCATCTTCTCGGTGCTGTTCAATCCGGTCGCGCAGGTGAAGTTCGTCCACACCGTATCGGCCGGTTATGTGACCGCCTCGATGTTCGTGCTCGGCGTGTCGTCGTGGTATCTGTTGAAGCGTCGCGACACCGAATTCGCGCTGCGCTCGTTCGCGATCGCCGCGGGTTTCGGTCTGGCATCAACGTTGTGTGTGATCGTGCTCGGCGACGAATCCGGCTACCGCACCGGCGAAGTTCAGCAGGTCAAGCTGGCCGCGATCGAATCCGAATGGGAAACCGCGCCCGCACCCGCGCCGTTCACGATCATCGGCATTCCGAACCAGAAGGAAGAACGCACCGACTACGCGATCCGCATTCCCTACGCGCTCGGCCTCATCGCCACGCGTTCGATCGACGAACCGGTGGTCGGCTTGAAAGACCTGATGGCACAGAATGAAGTGCGCATCAGGAACGGCATGCTCGCCTACGCCGCGCTGCAACAACTGAAGCTAGGCGACGCCACGGACGAAGCCAAAGCCGCCTTCGACGCACACAAGGCGGACCTCGGCTACGGCCTGATGCTCAAGCAGTTCACCCCGAACGTCACGGATGCGACGCCGGATCAGATCGTGCAAGCCGCCAAGAAGACGATTCCGCCGGTGGCGCCGGTGTTCTTCTCGTTCCGCCTGATGGTCGGCCTCGGCATTCTGTTCCTTGCAACCTTCGTGCTGGCGTTCTGGTTCTGTGCGCAGCGCTCCCTGCTGCTGGAGAAGCGCCGCTGGTTCCTGCGCTGGGCCGTGTGGGCAATTCCGTTGCCGTGGCTCGCGGCTGAATTCGGCTGGATCGTTGCTGAAGTGGGCCGTCAACCGTGGACCATCGCCGGCATTCTGCCGACCGCATTGTCCGCCTCGAGCCTCACGCCAGGCGATCTGTACCTGAGCATTGCCGGCTTCGTCGTGTTCTACACGGTGCTGTTCATCATCGAAATCATGCTGATGTTCAAGTACGCGCGACTCGGGCCTTCGTCGCTGCACACCGGGCGCTATCACCACGAACAGCCGCTGCATCAGCCGCTGCCGACCAACACGGCCGCCTGATTCGCCGCCACTCTGTTCCAAGGGAAAGATCATCATGGATTACGCAACCCTCAAACTGATCTGGTGGGTGTTGATCGGCGTACTGCTGATCGGCTTCGCGCTCACCGACGGCTTCGACATGGGCGCGGCGATTCTGCTGCCGTTCATCGCCAGAACCGACGCGGAGCGGCGCATCGTCGTCAATACGGTCGGTGCGACGTGGGAAGGCAACCAGGTATGGCTCATCACGGCTGGCGGCGCAATGTTCGCCGCGTGGCCACTGGTCTATGCCGCGTCGTTCTCGGGCTTCTACTTCGCGATGCTGCTGGTGCTGTTCTCGCTATTCTTCCGACCAGTCGGCTTCGACTACCGCAGCAAGCGTGAAGACCCGCGCTGGCGCAGCGCGTGGGACTGGGCCTTGTTTATCGGCGGCTTCGTACCGGCGCTGGTGTTCGGCGTGGCGTTCGGCAACCTGCTGCAAGGCGTGCCGTTCTCGTTCGACACCGATCTGCGCGTCAGGTACCACGGCGGTTTCTTCGCGCTGCTCAACCCGTTCGCCGTGCTGTGCGGTCTCGTGAGCGTGTCGATGCTGGCCGCGCATGGAGCCGCCTTCGTGAAGATGAAAGCGGACGACATCGTCGCCGAGCGTGCCTCGCTGGCACTGCGCATCGCTTCGCTCGCGGCCGTGGTGCTGTTTCTGCTTGCCGGCACGCTGATCGCCACGATGATCGGCGGCTATCAGATCATCGACGCCCCGCCGTTCGATACGGTTGCCAACCCGCTGCTGAAGAACGTAATCGGCGCACCCGGCCTGTGGCTCACCAACTACGCAAGCTATCCGTGGATGGTGAGCGCGCCGGTGGCCGGCCTCGTAGGCGGCGTACTTGCGTTGTTGCTGGCGCGCTCGCGGTTTGAAAAGAGCGCGTTCCTGTCGACCTCGCTGATGATCATCGGCGTGATCCTGACGGCCGGCTTCTCGATGTTCCCGTTCATCATGCCCTCCTCGCTCGACGGCCGCAGCAGTCTGACCGTTTGGGATTCGACCTCGAGCCGCATGACGCTGCAGATCATGCTGATCGCAGTGATCATTTTCCTGCCGATCGTCCTGATCTACACGAGCTGGGTGTATCGCGTGATGCGCGGCAAGGTGACCGCCGCGGCGCTCGAAGAAAATCATCATTCGATGTATTGACCGGCAATACGATTAACAGGAGTTTGTGATGTGGTATTTCAGTTGGTTTCTCGGCATTGGCGTGGCGTTGGCATTCGGCATTATCAACGTGATGTGGCTGGAAGCGCGCCGGCCTGTTGAAGCCGGTGAGCAGAAAACACGTTGATGCATCGGTTGCCGGCCGGCCGCCGTTAGACTCAGGCTCGTAAACGCCCAAGCGGCACCTTGAATCGAGGTGCCGCTTTTTTGTTGACGCGAGACGCGCAACTCCACCGGATGCGATGTTTTCCCACTCCCGAGCCGCGCCTTGCTTCACAAATAGCGCCGCTGCGTCGCACCGCTCACGACTATGCTTCTACCGTGCATAAAAAAAGCCCCCGGAATCCCGGAGGCTTTTCGAATAACGCGGCTCACGAACTGAGCGGCAGACCGAAGTCACCACATCTCGAAGCCTCGCTGAGATTACGCAGGCTGTGGCGCCGTACCTGCGCCCGTAGCCGGCGCCAGACGCGTCGCCAGTTGTGCGGCGTAACGCTGAGCCGCGTCGCCCACTACGATGTGGAACGTATCCGCCGAGACCCAAGCCGTATCGAGCGTGGCGAGACGTTGACGATCCACCGCCGACGGATCGCGAACCACGATACGCAGACGCGTTGCCGCCACGGCATCCAGCGACACGACGTTGCCCGCGCCGCCGAACACGGCCAGCCAACGCAGCGGATCCGGATCGAGCGCACCGGCCTGAGCACCGGCCTGAGCACCGGCTTGAGCACCGTTTACTGCCGCGACAGGCGCCGCAGCGACTGCAGGTGCTGCAGCAGCTACCGGCTTCACAGCCTCTCCACCCCCTTGCGCGATCACGGTACGGATTTCATCGGCGATGATGTCCGCTTCCGGTCCGATGATCACCTGCACGTTGGTCGAGCCGCGCTTGAGCACACCACGCGCGCCGATCGTCTTCAGTTCGCTTTCCGAGACCTTGCTGGAATCGACCACGGACAGACGCAGACGCGTCGTGCAGGCGTCCACCACCGACAGATTCGACGCGCCACCCAGCGCAGCGAGATAACGCTGCGCGCGCGGCACGGCGGTACCCGCCACAGGCGACACAAAACCGCCGGCCGTGAACGACTCGACCTGTTCTTCTTCGGCGGCGGGTTCGCGGCCCGGCGTCGCCATATTGAACTTGCGGATGAAGAAGCGGAACAGGCCGTAGTACACGACCATGTACACGAGACCGATCGGTATCGCCCACCAGCCCTTGGTCGACAGGCCGTAGTTCAGCACGTAGTCGATAAAGCCGGCCGAGAAGGTGAAGCCGAGATGAATCCCGAGCGCCGAGCAGATCGCCAGCGACAAGCCCGTCAACACCGCGTGGATTGCATACAGCACCGGCGCGAGGAACATGAAGCTGAATTCGATCGGCTCGGTCACGCCCGTCAGGAACGAGGTGAGCGCCATCGACGCCAGCAGGCCGAACACCATCGCGCGACGCTCTTTCGGGGCCTCGTGATACATCGCGAGACACGCGGCCGGCAGACCGAACATCATGACCGGGAAGAAGCCCGTCATGAACGTGCCGGCAGTCGGATCGCCCGCGAAGAAGCGGTGCAGATCGCCCGTCACCGCGGCGCCGCCCGGCGGCGTGAAGGAGCCGAACACGAACCACGTCAGCGAATTGAGAATGTGATGCAGACCCGTGACAAGCAGCAAACGGTTCAGCACGCCGAACACGAATGCGCCGAGCGCGCCCGCAGTGGTGAGCCAATGGCCGGCCGTATCGATGACAGCTTGCACCGGCTGCCATACGTAGCCGAACACGATGCCTATCACCAGACAGACCACGCCGGTGACAATCGGCACAAAGCGTTTCCCTCCGAAGAATGCGAGGTAGTCGGGCAGCTTGATGTCTTTGTACCTGTTGTACAGCAAGCCCGCGACGACACCCGCCACGATCCCGGACAACACGCCCATGTTGAGCTTGTCGTTGATGTCCTTCATCACCGCGATTTCGACCAGATAACCGATCGCACCCGCGAGACCCGCCACGCCGTTGTTGTCTTTCGCGAAGCCGACCGCCACACCGATGGCGAACAGCAACGGCAGGTTGTCGAAGATCGCGCCGCCAGCGTCGGCGATCATCTTGATGTTGAACACATCGGGCTGGCCCAATCGCAGCAGCAGGCCTGCAACCGGCAGCACTGCAATCGGCAGCATCAGCGCGCGTCCCAGGCGCTGAATCTTCAGAAACGGATTCCCATCCATTGACACCTCCAATCCTTGTCTCGTAGTCGACAGTTGTCGTTGAGTTCTAGCTTTACGTGGTTACTGGGCGAAGCTGGTTGCGGACCGTGTGGGGTTCAGTCCAAAGGCCAGGTTTCGCGGCTTACTGCTCTTACCGCCTGCGCCGATTCGAGCGCCAGGGCATCCTGGGCGCGCTGACGGCACAGCTGATAATCGAGGTTGCGCACTCGCGCCTTGATGCCCGGCACCGACACCGGATCCACCGAAAGCTCGGTCACGCCAAGGCCGACGAGCAACGGCACAGCCAGCGGATCGCCCGCCAGTGCGCCGCATACGCCAACCCATTTGCCATGCTTGTCCGCGCCTTGCACCGTCGCTGCGATCAGGCGCAGCACCGCCGGATGCAAGCCGTCCGCTTGCGCCGCGAGGTCCGCCTGACAACGGTCCATAGCGAGCGTGTATTGCGTCAGATCGTTCGTGCCGATCGAGAGGAAATCGGCGTGTTGCGACAGTTGGTCGGCGAGCAACGCAGCCGACGGCACTTCGATCATCACACCGACTTCGATCGGTTCGGTACGACCCGATTCGCGGGCGAATTCGTCAATGCGTTTGCGGATGCGGATCAATTCGCCGACGTCCGTCACCATCGGCAGCAGGATGCGTACTGCGCCAAGCGGTTGCACCGCGAGCAGGCCGCGCAACTGATCGTCGAGCAGATCGGGGCGCACTTGTGCGAGACGGATGCCGCGCAGGCCGAGCGCCGGATTCGGTTCCGGTGGCAGCGTCAGGTAATCGACTTCTTTGTCCGCGCCGACATCCAGCGTACGAATGATCGCAGTGCGGCCGCTCAATGCATCGACGATCGCTTGGTAGCTCTGACGATGTTCGTCGACGGTCGGCGCCGCAGAGCGATGAATGAACAGCAGTTCGGTGCGCAACAGGCCGACGGAATCGGCGCCGTTGTCGACGGCGGTTTTCGCGTCGTCGAGCGTGGCAATGTTCGCGGCGACTTCGATCGCATGGCCATCGGATGTCACTGCCGCCTGTTGCGACGTGCGGCGGTTCGCTTCGCGCACGCCGGCGAGGCGGCTGCGCTCGAGGCGCGCACGTTCGACGTCGAGCTCGGTCGGCGCGAATTCGAGGCGGCCGGTGGTGGCGTTCACCACCACTTGCGTGCCTTCGGGGATCGCGTGCAAGGCATCGCCGACTGCCACCAGCGTCGGAATACCGGCCTGGCGCGCGAGAATCGCCGCATGCGAAGTCGCACCGCCGCGCGCCATCACGAGTGCAGTGACGCGCGAGCGATCCAGAGAGGACAGATCCGACGGCGTGAATTCTTCCGCCGCCAACACGGCTTCTTCCGGCAGCGTGCGCGCCGCGGCATTCGTATAGCCGAGCGCACGCAACACGCGCTTTTCGATGTCGCGCAGATCGGCGGCACGTTCGGCGAGCAACGCGTCTTCGATATTCGTCAGGATGGTGATCTGTGCGCGGATCGCTGCGCGCCACGCAAACCCGGCACTCTTGCCGAGGCTGATCAGATCGCGCGCGGCGTCGAGCAGCGTCGGGTCTTCGAGCAATACGCGATGCACCGCGAAGATGCCCGCCTCGCCCACCGCGCCGCGTTGCGACGCATCGCGTACGGTCGTACCGAGGTCCGTGTCGACCGTGGCAATCGCCTTGTCGAGCAGACGGCTTTCCGCCGCCGACGTGCCGTTCGCCTTTTCCGGCGGATCGATGTCCGCGTCGTCCCAGCGCACCAGCTTGCCGACCGCCACGCCCTGCGACGCGCAGACACCCGCCAGCGTATTCGGCGCGAGCGTTTCACCCGTCGGCCGCGCAACCGCTTGCGGCGCCGGCGAGCTTTGGCGCGCCGGTTTTTCTTCGACTTCGCCGTGCGCTTCACGCGTCAATTCATGAGCGATCGCTTCGATCGCGGCTTTGGCTTGCGGCCCCACGCCGAGCAGCTCGACGGTCGCGCCTTCGCCAGCACCAAGACCGAGCAAACCGACCACGCTCTCGATCGCCGCCTTGCGCCCTTCGTAACGCACTTCGACGCGCGCGTCGAAACCACGCGCCGCTTCGCGAGCGCGTGCCGCCGGCCGCGCATGCAAACCGCCGGCGTGGACCAGCGTGACTTGCTGCCGGGCTTCTTCGGTCACGTTGGTAGCACTCGCCTGGCGCGATGCATGTGCCGCCTCGCCGCCGCGAGCGCGCAGCACCAGCAACGGCGTTTCACCTGCCTTCAGCATGCCGCCCTGCACACGCTCGATAATCTCGAACGCGTCCGAATTGGCTATCGCGATCACCGAGACCAGACTCGGCGCGTTCAACGCGACCTGGTCCTGATCGAACTCGATCAGCACGTCGCCGGCACGCACCTGTGCGCCTTGCGCGACCATCGGCGCAAAGCCCTTGCCGTTCAACTCGACGGTATCGATGCCGATGTGAAGCAAAATCTCCACACCTTCGGCCGTCGCGAGCGTGACCGCGTGGCCGGTGCGCGCGAGATGGGTGATGGTGCCGTCGCACGGCGCGACGAGCCGCCCCTCGAGCGGATCGATGCCGATGCCGTCGCCGAACATGCCGCCCGAAAACACAGGGTCGGGCACATTCGCCAGCGGCACGACCGGTCCGGTCAGCGGCGCGAGCAAAACAATATGGCCTTCAGAATGGCTCTTCAAGCGGGACTCCTCGACACGTCGCATCTGATTTCTCGTCAGTGAGTTTCGGTGACTTTGTTGAGATGGCGGGGCGCGTCAGGATTGCGCCCGCGTGCGGCGGCAAGGCCGGCGGCCATCACGTAAAAGGACAGGATCGCGGCGATCGGATCGAGCGCAGCATGAGCGGTAGTGGCAAGCGGCAGCGTGGCTTCCGGCACGTCGGCCGGTGCGGCGAGCAGCACGCGTGCACCGCGCGCCTGCATGTCGCACGCGAGTTGCAGCAAGCCGGCTTGCTCGGGACCGCGCGGTGCGAAGACCAGCAGCGGATAGTCGCGGTCGATCAGTTCCATCGGACCGTGCCGCACTTCCGCGCTCGAAAACGCTTCGGCCTGAATGCCCGAGGTTTCCTTCAGTTTCAGCGCGGCTTCCTGGGCGATCGCGAGACCCAGACCGCGGCCGATCACGATCATGCGCTCGATGCCGCGCAGTTCGTCCACTGCCTTCGACCAGTCGAGCTTGCCGGCGGTTTGCAGTGCATCGGGCAGCGTGTTCAACGCGCCGAGCAGTGCGTCGTCTTTCTGCCAATGTGCGACCAGTTGCGCGGAAATCGACAGCATCGCGATGTAGCTCTTGGTGGCCGCGACGCTCAGTTCCGGACCGGCCACGAGCGGCAGATGAAATTCGCAAGCGTCGGCCAGTGGCGAGTTTGGCGCGTTCACGGCGGCCACCGTCAATGCGCCGGCCTTGCGCAACGCGTCCATCGTGCCGACCAGATCCGGGCTCTTGCCCGATTGCGAGAACGCCAGCGCGAGCTGAGCGCGCACCTGCAAGGGCGCTTGCTGCAATGTCGCGACCGACATCGGCAGCGAGGCGACCGGCACACCGAGGCGGCTCATCGTCAGGCTTGCGAAGTAACTCGCGGCATGGTCCGAGCTGCCGCGCGCGACGGTCAGCGCGACATGGCGCGGCTGCTCGGCGAGCTTCGCCGCGAGAGCCTCGACGCGCGATGTATCCGTGAGTTGCGCGGCGACCGTTTCAGCGGACGCCAGCGCCTCTTTAAGCATATTCGACAATTGATTCTCCTTCGACGTAAGTCGCGCTCAACGCCAGTTCACGATCGAACACGACCACATCGGCCCACGCGCCACGCGCAATGCGGCCGCGGTCTTCGATGCCGAGGTAGTCGGCGGCGTAGCGCGACAAACGGTTTGAAACATCGGCGATCGGCAAGCCGATCGAGACGAGATTGCGCAGTGCCTGATCCATCGTCAGGGTGCTGCCGGCGAGCGTGCCGTCAACGAGACGCACGCCGCCGAGGCACTTCGTCACGCGCTGGCTGCCGAGGCGGTACTCGCCGTCGGGCATGCCGGTGGCCGAGGTGCTGTCCGTGACCACGTAGAGACGCGGAATCGCGCGCAACGCGGCACGGATCGCGCCCGGATGAACGTGCAGCAAATCGGGAATGATTTCGGCGAATTCGGCGTGCGCGAGCGCGGCGCCCACGAGGCCAGGATTGCGGTGATGCAACGGCGACATCGCGTTGAACAGATGCGTGAAGCCACAAGCGCCGTGCTTGAGCGCGGCAACGGCGTCGTCGTAGGTGCCGAGCGAATGGCCGAGCTGCACGCGCACGCCGCGCGCCGCCATCTCGGAGATGATCTCCATGTGGCCGGCGATTTCCGGCGCCAGCGTGACCACGCGAATCGGCGCGATCGACAGATACTTCAGCACTTCGTCCATCACCGCCGAGACGGCGGCGTCGGGCTGTGCGCCAAGCTTGCCGGGGTTGATGTACGGACCTTCCAGATGGACGCCGAGCACGCGCGCACCGCCTGGCGTGCGAATCCGCGCGTTGTTGCCCAAGCCCGCGACGACATTCATCAGCTCGTCGCGCGGCGCGGTCATCGTGGTGGCGAGCAGGCTGGTCGTACCGTAACGCGCATGCGTGCGGGTGATGGTTTCGATCGCGTCGCCGCCTTCCATCACGTCGGAGCCGCCGCCGCCATGCACGTGCAGATCGATGAAGCCGGGCAGGATGTAGGGCGCGTCATTCTTCGCCGGATCGGCGCGCTCGCCGGTCAGCGCCGTGATGCGGCCGTTTTCGTATTCGAGCGTGCCGTGAATCCACCCATCGGTGGTGAGTATGTTTCCGGTCAGCATGATTCTCTCTGGTGAGACGTAATGCGGGTGTGACTGAAATGCGCTCGATGGCGCCGCATGCGGGCGGGCCACGCGGCCCGCTCAGTGCCCAAATCAGATGCGCCAGTCAGGTGCGCAATTCCGCGACAAAGTCGTAGTAATCGTCGCGGCAATAGGTGTCGGTCAGTTCGATCGCTCGCTGGTCCGCGCTATAGCCGATACGGGTGATGACCAGCAGCGCCGAGCGGGGTTCGATATCCATCAACGAGGCGATCTCGCTCGAAGCGTTGACCGCGCGAAAATGCTGCAAGGCGCGCACGACGGCGGCGCCGCGTTGTTCGAGATAGCTGTAAAGCGATACGCCGATGGCTTGCGGATCAGGCACGATCGCCGCCGGCAGCGCCGAATGCTCGACCGCCATCACGATGCCGTCCGCGCGCCGCAGGCGCCGCAGACTCGCCACCGCCGCGCCGGGCGACAAGCCGAGGTGCACCAGCTCGTCACGGTTGGCGGCGCGGATATCGCGCTCGAGCCACACCGAATCCGGCCGGAACCCACGTTGCTGCATCTTCTTTGTGAAACCGGTGAGCCGCGATAAAGGGTCTTCGACGCGCGGCGTAATGAAACTGCCCGCGCCCCGCGCCCGCCGGATCAAACCTTGCTCGACCAGCAGTTCGATCGCCTTGCGTGCGGTGATGCGCGACACGCCGATCGCATCCGAGAGCGTGCGCTCCGAGGGCAGCGCTTCACCTGCCGACCACACGCCACAGTGGATCGCCGTCGCCAGATTGCGCGCGAGCTGCAGATAGAGCGGCGTGACGTTGCGAGCGTCAGGCATCAGTGCGGACCAGCGAGTTTCCATGGGGCTCCGGCGGTCGTCTCGAGAAGTGCGGCCTACGAAAATGAGAGCCCATTATATAACCAACATAATACCAGTCAATCGACTGGTCTCATGCTGGTATGGGCCGCCGAAAGCCTTACAGGACGGGCTTCAGAGCGTGTTTAGGGGTGTCGGATAGTGGATTTCGGAGATCGGGATTTACCCCTATGGGGCATACGGGCTGCCCTTCCCCAGGTTCACACGGGCCCCCATTTACAGGATCGGCACACGGGAACGATACCTTTTTGATACCAGTTTGATGCACCCCGCGGTAGCGTGCTTTTTTAAAAAGTTGCCTTCCAATATAGTGGTGGGCAGCAAGCCAAAAAAATTCCCCCGGGGAGCAGCTTTTGACAGATTCCGAGGCGCTATGGCGCGCTCAGGCCGTCCGCCATTTCAACCGCTTCTATACCCAGCACATCGGCGCACTGCACGAGCATTTGGCAAAGAGCGCCTTCTCGCTGACGGAAGTGCGCGTACTGCACGAGCTGTCCCGCGGACGCGCGCAGACGGCCTCGGGACTCGGGCGCAACCTCGGCCTCGACAGTGGCTATCTCAGCCGCCTTCTGACCAGCTTCGAACGACGCAATCTGATTACGCGGCACCCGTCCGACTCGGACGCGCGCCAGTCGCTGATCGCCTTCACCGACGAAGGTCGTGCGGCCTATGCGCCGCTCGAGACAGCTGCGATCGACGAAGTATCGGCGCTGCTGAACGGTCTCACCATGCTGTCCCAGGACCAGTTGATCACCGCGATGAAAGTGATCGAGCGGCTGCTCGACGGCAAGCCGCAGCGTGAACCCGTGGTCCTTCGGCAACCGCGTGCCGGCGAATGCGGCTGGCTCGTGCATCGACAGGCACAGTGGTTCGCCGCGCAATACGGCTGGGATCAATCGTTCGAAGGCTTGCTCGCGCGCATCGTCGCCGATTACTCGCAACGCGGCGATCCGGTGCGCGAGATGTGCTGGGTCGCCGATCAGGAAGGCGTGGTGGTCGGCTCGGTGTGCATCGTCGGGGTGTCCACGACGGTGGCGGGCGTACGGCTGTTGTGGGTCGAGCCGGACGTGCAGCGTCTTGGTATCGGCACGCAATTGATCAGCGAATGCATGCACTTCGCCAGACGCGCGGGGTACACGAAGCTCACGCTGACCACCGCCAGCACGCTGGAAGAGCCGCGACGGCTATGCGAACGAGCGGGCTTTAAGCTCGCCTGCGCGACGGCGGAGCGGCGCTTCGGCAAGGATCTGACGATCGAACGATGGGAGCTGGAGCTGGCTTAGCGATAGCGAAGCAACGATGCATAAAAAAACGCCACGGTTTTGTCGCCGTGGCGTTTTTGTTTACGGCCGGCCAGACGCGGTCGACGTGGCCGCTTAGAACGACGGCACCACCGAACCCTTGAATTGCGTCTTGATGAACTGGCGCACGTCTTCCGACTGGTAAGCCGCAACCAGCTTCTTGACCCACGGCTTGTCCTTGTCCTGCGTGCGCACGGCGATCAGGTTCGCGTACGGGCTGTGGATATCTTCGAGCGCGATCGCATCTTTGGTCGGCTGCAGACCGGCGGCCAGTGCGAAGTTCGTATTGATCGCGGCAGCGTCGACATCCGACAGCGAGCGCGGCAGTTGTGCTGCGTCGAGTTCAACCAGCTTGATCTTCTTCGGATTCTCGGCGACATCGAGCGGCGTGGCGTTGTTGCCGTTCGTACCCGCGCCCGCCTTCAGCTTGATCACGCCTTGCGTCTGCAACAGCAGCAGCGCGCGGTTTTCGTTCGACGGATCGTTCGGCACCGCGATCTTCGCGCCTTGCGCCAGATCCTTCAACGACTTCAGTTTCTTCGAATAGATGCCGAGCGGCGAGATGTACGTCAGGCCTGCATTGACGATCTTGTAGCCACGCTGCTTGACCTGGCTGTCGAGATACGGCTGGTGCTGGAAGCTGTTGGCGTCCAGATCGCCGGCGTCGAGCGCGGCGTTCGGCTGCACGTAGTCGTTGAATTCGACCACCTTCACGTTCAGGCCTTCACGCTTCGCCACTTTCGTGACGACTTCCCAGATTTGCGCGTCCGGACCGCCGATGGTGCCGACCTTGATCACCTTGTCGTCGGCATGAGCGCCGAAGCTGGTGACGATCGCCGCGCTGGCGATCACTGCCGAGAGGGCTTTGAGGATGTTTCTGCGCTGCATGTGATTCTCGCTTTCTCTGATCGATGTCAGATTCGGGTGGAAGCCGGCGGCGTGCATCTTGTGGATGGGCCGCCAACTGGACCGTAAATGGTCTCATATGCCCGGCGAGATGGGAAATATCACGATCGCATATGGTTATGCTCCTGCAACGGCGCGCGACGGGACCGCGTGCAGACAACGCAGCACGCGGTCACCTTGGCCCCGCCATCGCGGCGCCGGCGCCGTTCACGCGAAACGCGCTCACCGTGTCGCGCAAACGCCCTGCCTGATCTTGCAACGAAGCCGCCGCAGCGGCAGCCTGTTCGACCAGAGCCGCGTTTTGTTGCGTCACTTCGTCCATCTGCGTGACCGCGCGGCCCACCTGCGAAATACCACTGCTCTGCTCCTCGGACGCTGCGGCGATCTCCCCCATGATGTCAGTCACGCGCTGCACCGCTTGCAGAATCTCGCTCATCGTCGTGCCAGCCTGCTGGACCAGCGTCGAACCGTTGTACACGCGCTCCACCGACGCGCCGATCAACTGCTTGATCTCCTTGGCCGCCGTTGCCGAGCGTTGCGCGAGACTGCGCACCTCGCCCGCGACGACCGCGAAGCCGCGGCCTTGTTCGCCGGCGCGCGCGGCTTCGACCGCTGCGTTCAGCGCCAGAATATTGGTCTGGAACGCGATGCCTTCGATCACACCGATGATGTCGGCGATCTGCCGCGAGCTGTCATTGATCTCGCCCATCGTGCCGATCACGCGGCTCACCACGTCGTTGCCGCGCATCGCGATTTCCGACGCGTTGTGCGCGAGGCCGCTCGCTTGACGCGCATTGTCCGCGTTCTGCTTGACCGTCGCCGTGAGCTCTTCCATGCTCGCCGCGGTCTCCTGCAACGAGGCCGCCTGCTGCTCGGTGCGTTGTGACAGATCGCCATTGCCGGCCGCGATCTGCTGCGTCGCCGAGGCGATGGATTGCGCCGAGTGGCGAATCTCGCCGATGGTCCGCTGCAAACGGTTCTGCATCTCGTGCATGGCCGCCATCATGCTGCTCTTGTCGTGCGCACGAAGCTCGACGACCTGCGTGAGATCACCCTTCGCGATGCTCGCGGCAAGCCGCGCCGCCTGGTCCGGTTCGCCGCCGAGACTCGCGCGCACGTTGCGGATGATCAGCAGCATCGCCAGCGAAATGATCGCGCCGATCACCAGCACGACAAGCAGGTGGCCAAGCAGCGTTTCGTAGTAGACCGTGTCGATGTCCTTGATGAATACGCCGCTCGTGATGTTCCAGTCCCACGGCGCGAAACGCACCACGTAGCTGATTTTCGGCACCGCGGTTTCGCTGTGCGGCAGGCGTCCGCGATATTGCGCGAAACCCCGGCCGGTAGCCTTGGCCGCGTCGACGAGAGCGACATACAGCAGCTTGCCGTCCGGATCCTTGAAATCGCCGACAGGCTTGCCGGTCATTTGCGGCAGCGTCGGATGCATCAGCACGACCGGCTTCGAGTCCATCACGAACAGATAGCCGGATTCGCCGTAGCGCATCGTAGCCAGGCGTGCGAGCGCTTCGCGCTGCGCGTCGGCCTCGCTCATCTTGCCGCCCTGCGAGAGCGTGTAGTAGCCGTTCACGACGCCCTGCGCCGCCTCGACGAGATTTGCCATGCCCGCCTTGCGCTCCGCCAGCATCGTGCTGCGCGTTTCGACCGCGCTCCACAGCCCGACGCCAAGCAACCCTAGCCAGACGAGCGCGAGCGACAGCCATAGTTTTCGATTCAAACTCATCCTGCTCATTGTGGTGGCCTCTTTCGTGTGATTCGTGTTCTGTTTGCGGTCTGAATGGTGAGCCGGACGCCATGCGGTCGCGAATTGCGACCGGGCGTTGGATCTGACGCGCAAACGATTGCCTCACATATATCGGCGTGGCAGCCGGTCGACTTTAGGGAATTTGTAAGGAACCGACGGCCGGGGAGAGAGGTGCCGACGTTGGCGTGAGCGACAAGTCGTTCGCTGAACAGAAGCTCGCGCGTGACGAGGTGAATGTTCCGATAGCGGCTTGAGGGATACAGGAAGGAAATTGAATAGGGGCGCGCGGCAGATGGACGCGCCCGCCTGGATCAGTGCATCAATGTTGATGCATCAATCGAGCAGCAGCTTGAAGTCGTGCACCCACGGCGTGGCGCCCTGGCCATCGCGCGCGAACAAACGCAGCTTGCCGTCTGTGTCGAACACATAGCTCGCCGCCGTGTGGTCCATCGTGTAGCTATCGGGCGTCTTGCCTGGCACCTTTGCGTAATAGACGCGGAAGTCTTTCGTGATCTTGGTGAGTTGCGCCTGATCAGCCGGACGCAAGCCGGCGAATGTCGGGTTGAACGCCGGCACGTATTGCGCAAGCAAAGCCGGCGTGTCGCGGTCGGGATCGACGGTGACGAACAGCACCTGCACACGCTTCGCGTCTTCCGGGCCGAGTTGCTGGAGCGCTTGCGAGAGCTCGGCCATCGTGGTGGGGCAAACGTCCGGGCAGTGCGTGTAGCCGAAGAACAGGACCACCACCTTGCCCTTGTAATCCGCCATCGTGCGAATCTTGCCGGACGTGTCGGGCAGCGAGAAGTCGCTCCCGAATTGCGTGTTGCCGGTGATGTCGAGGTTCGTGAACGCAGGCGGCTGCTTGCCGCAGCCGGCCACCAGCAATGCGCCACCAAGTGCGCAGGCAATCACGGCGACACGCGCGGCGGCACGCGCCGTGCGCACAAAGCGTTGTGTAAGCATGGGTGTTACGCGCCGATCACGACGCGCGCATAGTGGTCGATCAACAGCGCGGCGAACAGCAGCGACAGATAAACGATCGAGTAACGGAAGGTCTTACGCGCCAGGTCGTCGGAATATTCGCGATGGATCTTCCACGCATACGCGAGGAACACCGCGCCGAGCAACACAGCCGCCGCGAGGTACACGACGCCGCTCATGCCGGAGATGAACGGCATCATCGTGACCGCGAACAGGATCACGGTGTACAGCAGAATGTGCAGGCGCGTGTACTTTTCGCCGTGCGTATTCGGCAGCATCGGCAGACCGGCGTTTTCGTAGTCTTTCCGGCGATACAGCGCGAGCGCCCAGAAATGCGGCGGCGTCCACACGAAAATGATCAGCACGAGAATCCACGCGTCGCCCGGCACGTGACCGGTGACGGCGGCCCAGCCGAGCGCCGGCGGCATCGCGCCCGACGCCCCGCCGATCACGATGTTCTGCGGCGTGGCCGGTTTGAGCACCAGCGTGTAGATGACCGCATAGCCGACGAACGTGGCGAGCGTGAGCCACATGGTCAGCGGATTGGCGAACGTGTAGAGCGTCCACATGCCAAGGCCACCGAGCACCGCCGAAAACAGCAGAATTTGCGGGGTCGTGATTTCGCCGCGCGCGGACGGCCGCCACGAGGTGCGACGCATCTTCGCGTCGATCTTCTGTTCCATCAGGCAATTGATGGCGAACGCCGCACCGGCCAGCAGCCAGATGCCGACGGTGCCGCCGATCAGGACGGTCCACGGCACCATGCCGGGCGTCGACAGAAACATGCCGATGACTGCGCAGAACACAGCGAGCTGCGTGACGCGCGGCTTCGTCAGGGCGATGTACTGGGAGACCCGGCTACCGGGCGTTTGGGAGAGAGTTGTGCTGTCCATGTGGGGTCACGCTGGCGCGGCATCGCGCGCAGGCAACACGGCGCGGCCGGGACGGCTATAAGCGATCCGAAAGTTTAACATAACGAGCAGAAGCAGCAGGATCGCGGCACCCCCGTTATGCGCGACCGCAATGGGCAACGGCCATTGCAGGACGATGTTCGACAAACCGGTGATGAACTGGATCAGCACCACCAGCAACACACCGTTGGCCGGCCGCCGCAGCGACTCGAAACGGCGCAGTTTCAACGCAAACCACAGCAGATAGGCGACCACCACGATCGCGAACGTGCGGTGTGTCCAGTGGATTGCGACCAGCGCGTCTTGCGTGATCATGTCGCCGTCGCCGGTCATGCCGAGCGCGCGCCACAGGTGAAAGCCGTGGGCAAAATCCATCGGCGGGACCCATTGGCCGTTGCAGGTCGGGAAATCCGTGCAGGCGAGCACCGCGTAATTTGTGCTGACCCAACCGCCCAATGCGATCTGCACGACCAGCAGCACGAGGCCGGCGATCGCCGCCGCACGCCAGCGCGCAACTTCGGGCTCATAAGCCGGCAGCGGCGTTTGGCGCGCGGCCAGCCAGCCGAGCGTGCCGAGCAAGGCAAGGCCGAGCAGCAAATGCGTCGTCACGATGATCGGCTGCAGCTTCATGGTCACGGTCCATGCGCCGAACGCACCCTGCACAAGAATCAGCAGCAGCAGCGAAGTCGGCCACCACGGCGACACATGCAGCGGGCGGCGCTTGATACGAGCCGTCCACGCAATCAAGGTCTGCGCGATGATCAGCACGCCGATCGCCATCGCAAAGTAACGGTGGATCATCTCGATCCAGGCTTTGGTCATGCTGACCGGGCCGGTGGGCATCAATTGATGCGCGGCGGTAATCGCGGCGTGCGCGATGAACGGCGACGACGTGCCATAACAACCGGGCCAGTCGGGGCAGCCGAGACCGGAATCGGTGAGACGCGTAAAGCCACCGAACATCACCAGGTCCAGCGTCAGGAAAGTGGTGAGCCACACCAGCTTGCGGAATTTGTTGTCGTCAGCCTTGACCCATACATAGGACAACGGCAACAGCGCGAAACACAAGCCGATCAGGGCGAGTTCCAGTACGAACATCTTTCTTACCCTTGTTGCGACATCAGCCGATGCTCGACCATTTGAGCAGCTTGGTCACGTCACCCTTGATCTTGCTTGGATTGGGATCTTTCGGGAAACGCATCATCAGATTGCCGTTCGGATCGACCATGTAGATGTGGTCGGTGAGTTGAGTACCGGTGTCGGTCGGCAGCCATGCGGACACCTGCGCCGGGTCGGCAATCAGCATGTTGGTGTCGGGGTAGGCCTTTTGTATCACGTCGGACACCTGGCCTGCATCGGTGCGCAGCCACACTTCCACGACGCGTTCGCGTTCCGGGCCCTGCGCTGCGCGGATTTGTCGCATGAAGTACAGCTTGGTGACGCAGGCTTTGTCGCACGCGCTGTTGTCGACGGAGATCAGCAGCCAGCGCCCGCGCAGCGACGTGAGCTTGAGCGGCTTGCCGTCTTCGCCCGTGACGACGAGTGACTCGGGGATTGGCCGCTGCGGCTGAACCAGCGTGCCGTAGCTCGTGCTGCCGCCGGTCGGCTTGACCACGTAATAAACGAAATACGACACGACGATCGGCGCGGCGCAGATGACCGCCAGCAACAGCAGCATCCAACGGCCGCGCTGCCACGACCCCGGGCCATTGGGTTGCCCAGGCATCACTTTCGGCGTTGCGGGTTTGCCGGCTTGCGGCGAACGGGGAGATTGCGTCGACACTACAGAACCTCTTTCAATGATTGCGCGGCTTCGAGGCCCTTGTTCGGGGGTACGAGAAACCGCAGGCGATACGTTACACGCCCGGGGCGTGCTCTTTCTTCGCGGCACGGCGCGCGGCGTACAAACCAAATGCAAGCGCCGCGGCCGCCATGCCCCACCACTGGAACATGTAGCCGTAGTTGGTATCGACACCGCTTGTCGGCGCCGGCCAGTCGCGCACCAGCTTGTCGCCGTCGTCGCTCAATTGCTGGATCACGAACGATTGCAATGGCAACCCGGTTTCCGCGGCATAAGCCGCCGTATCCAGATTCTGGCGAATCTTCTGATGCGCGGCCGATCCGCCCTGCCCCAACTCAAAAGCTCGCGAGGCATCGGCACGCGCGATGCCTTCGATTTCTATCTCGCCTTGCGGCGTCGCGTAGGGCGCGATCGTCTCGCGATTGTTTATGTTGCGCGGCAGCCAGCCGCGATTGACCAGCACATAACCGCCGTCGGCCAGTTTAAAAGGCATCACGACGTAAAAGCCCGGCTGGTCGTTATACGGGCGATTATCCAGATAGACAACCTTGTCCGCGACGAAACTGCCGCGCGCCTTCACACGATGGAACTCGATGTCCTTCAGTTCGACCGGCGCGGCGCTCACGGGCTGCGCGGGCGCGTCTTCGAATTGCGTGATGTGCGCTTCAAGCGCTTCCTTCTGATGGGCGCGGTCGCGCTGCCAGAAACCGAGCCGCACGGTCACCGCAATTACCAGCAGAATCAACAGCGCGGGAACGAGCCGGAACTTCATCGAACACACTCCGTCCGCATCGCCTGCGACGGCGCCTGGAACCCACGGCAGACGCCGACGCGCGGTGCGATAATAAAGGCCTTGCCTCTGCGCTTTCTGGTTTCAGTTGGTTCCATGCACATTCTCGTTCCCATCGCCTTCGTCCTGATCATCGCCAGCATGGTGTCGGCGCTGTACTTCATGATGCATGACAAGGGCAAAACCAAGCGGATGGTCTGGTCGCTCGCCACGCGGGTGGGCCTGTCGATCTCGCTGTTCCTGTTCATCCTGTTCGCTCACTGGATGGGCTGGATTCAGTCGACCGGTATTCCTTACGGGCGTTGAGCTCGGCGGAAAAAACTTCACGTCGGCGATCACTTCGCCAAACAAAACGCCGCCCTGACAGGGTCGAGGGCGGCGCTGCATAACCTGCGTACTGCTCGTGCGCCGCGCCTGTCACAGGCGATGCGCGAACGGCCTGCACACATTCCGGAAACCGGTGGGCGCAGGCCAGACTGCGTTACAGCCAGTACACGACGATGTACAGCCCCAGCCACACCACGTCCACAAAGTGCCAATACCAGGCAGCGCCTTCGAATGCAAAGTGATGCTCCGCGGTGAAGTGGCCACGGATCATCCGCACCAGCACCACAGCCAGCATCGTGCCGCCGAGGAACACGTGGAAACCGTGGAAGCCCGTCAGCAGGAAGAACGTCGAACCGTACACACCCGAGGACAGCGTCAGGTTCAGTTCGTTGTACGCGTGGAAATACTCGAAGCCTTGCAGGAACAGGAAGCAGACGCCGAGCACCAGCGTAGCCGCCAGCCAGATGATCGCCTTCCTGCGATGATCCTCACGCAGTGCATGGTGCGAGACCGTCAACGTAGCGCCCGAGGACAGCAACAACGCCGTGTTGATCGTCGGCACCGGCCAGGGTTGCATCGACTTGAAGGTCGAGACCAGCGCCGCCGGACCGTTGTTCGGCCACACCGCCGAGAAATCCGGCCAGATCAGTTTGTAGTCGAGACTGCCGAGTTGATGCAACGCGATTTCGCGTGCATAGAACAGCGCGCCAAAGAAGGCACCAAAGAACATCACTTCGGAGAAGATGAACCAGCTCATGCTCCAGCGGTACGACTTGTCGACATTCTTGCCGTACATGCCGCCTTCCGACTCGGCGATCGCGTCGCCGAACCAGTGCCAAAGCGTATAGAGCAGCCACAGCAACCCGACGACGACACCGATCGGCGCCAGTTCATGATCGTTGATCCAGGCCGCAAGCGATCCGAGCATGACCAGCAACCCGGTAGCGGCGCTGATCGGATGCCGCGACGGATGCGGTACGAAATAGTACGGGCTCTCGTTTTGACCGCTCATTCTTGATTCTCCACTTCAGTCCAGTTGTTCCGGAATCTCCGGCTGTATCTTCGGCGGCGCGTCGATACCGCACCGCTTCACTCTAATTCGTGGGCTCTGCTTCGCCCTGTACTACGCAACGGTCTAAGCGTCTCAGCCCACCACCGCGTGCACAATCAGGATCAGCACGCCGATGAAAATTGCCGCGCTGATCAACGCCGCCGCAATCACATGCAGCGGGTTCAACTGCACAGCGTCCGCTTCCAGATCACGACGCTTACGGACCCCGAAGAACGACCAGAACACCGCTTTCATCGACTGGCCAAAACTGCTCTTACGCGGACTGCCGCCGTTATCGCTCATCTTTTTCGTTGTCCTTCGCCTGCGGCAAACGCCGTCAGGCGGGATTGGCGCTGGTTTCCGCCGTGTTGGCCGTGGGTGCAGCGCTCCCGGCCGTCGCCGCTGCCGGCGTATTCAACTCGAAGAACGTGTACGACAACGTGATCGTTTTCACATCCTTCGGCAACTTCGGGTCAACCACGAACACCACCGGCAGCCGCTTCGTCTGGTTCGCCGTCAAAGTCTGCTGCGTAAAGCAAAAACATTCGATCTTCTTGAAGTACTCGGTTGCCTGCTTCGGCGCGTAGCTCGGAATCGCTTGCGCCTGAATCGTGCGCGCCTGTTCGTTGCTGACCTCGTACATCACTGTCGTCACTTCGCCCGGATGCACGTCGAGACTGCGCTGCTCCGGCTTGAAACCCAGCGGGCCGCGCGCGTTCGCATCGAATTCGATCGAAATCGTGCGGCTCATGTCGACCTGCGTATTCTTCGCCTCACGCACCGTGGCATCACGCTGCACGAGATTGTTGATGCCGGTGACCTCGCAGATTGCGCGGTACATCGGTATCAGTGCAAAGCCAAACCCGAACATCATCAACGCGACGATGAACAGCTTGATCAGCATCGAACGGTTAAAAGAGCGGTCGGCTTGAGCCGGCGGTTGCGTCGACATCTCAATCCTCAACAATCCTGCACACAGACTCGAACTACCGCGTCAGGTAAACCACTTCTGATGAATGATGACGCTCGCAAAAAAGGCCGCGGCGATGACAAACATCACAATACCGATCCGCCGGTTGCCCGCGCGAACCTGCTCGGGCGTACGTCTTTCTTGAGGATTGCGCGTCATGCTCGGCTTTCTGAATACTTTTCGTGACCACGGGTGCTGCCACGGCTCGCGTGGCTGCCCGGTTCTAGTGGCGATTGAGGCGCCGCCGCCAGAACCGGCAACCTCACCGACTGCCGATTACTCGACGGTCGGCGGATTTTCGAACGTGTGGAACGGGGCTGGGCTCGGCACGGTCCATTCGAGGCCCGTTGCGCCGTCCCACGGCTTGTCGCCAGCCTTTTCGAGTTCGCCGCCGCCGCGGTACGCCGGCAGTGCAACCGCGAACAGGAAGTAGACCTGTGCCAGACCGAAGCCGAAAGCACCGATGGAAATAACCTGGTTCCAGTCAGTGAACTGTGCCGGGTAATCAGCATAACGACGCGGCATGCCTGCGAGACCGACGAAGTGCATCGGCAGGAACGCGAGGTTGAAGAAGAACATCGACGCCCAGAAGTGGATCTTGCCGCGCGTTTCGTTGTACATCCAGCCGGTCCACTTCGGCGCCCAGTAGTACCACCCGGAGAACAGCGCGAAGAGCGATCCTGCCACCAGCACGTAGTGGAAGTGAGCCACCACAAAATAGGTACCGTGATACTGGATGTCGAGCGGCGCCATGGCGAGCATCAGGCCCGACAGACCGCCGAACGTGAACACCAGCAGGAAGCCGACCGCGAACAGCATCGGCGTTTCGAAGGTCAGCGAACCGCGCCACATCGTGGCAACCCAGTTGAAGACCTTCACGCCCGTCGGCACGGCGATCAGCATCGTCGCGTACATGAAGAACAGCTGGCCCGTCACCGGCATGCCGGTCGCGAACATGTGGTGCGCCCAGACCATGAACGACAGAATCGCGATCGACGACGTTGCGTAGACCATCGAGCTATAGCCGAACAGCGGCTTGCGCGAGAACGCCGGGATCACCTGCGACACGATCCCGAACGCCGGCAAGATCATGATGTACACCTCGGGGTGCCCGAAGAACCAGAAAATATGCTGGTACATCACCGGGTCGCCGCCGCCTGCCGCGTTGAAGAACGACGTGCCGAAGTGGCGATCGAACAGCACCATCGTGATCGCGCCAGCCAGAACCGGCATCACGGCGATCAGCAGGTACGCGGTGATCAGCCACGTCCAGACGAACATCGGCATCTTCATCAGCGTAAGGCCGGGTGCGCGCATGTTCAGGATCGTCACAACGATGTTGATCCCGCCCATGATCGACGAAGCACCCATCAAGTGAATCGCGAAAATCGCGAAGTCCATGCCCGGGCCCATCTGCGTCGACAAGGGTGCGTACAGCGTCCAGCCCGCGGCGGTCGCGCCGCCCGGTGCGAAGAACGAACCGACCAGCAACACCGCGGCCACCGGCAGCAGCCAGAAGCTGAAGTTGTTCATCCGCGCGAAAGCCATGTCCGATGCGCCGATCTGCAGCGGCACCATCCAGTTCGCGAAGCCGACGAAGGCCGGCATGATCGCGCCGAACACCATGATCAGGCCGTGCATGGTGGTCAACTGGTTGAAGAACTCGGGGCGCATGATCTGCAGACCCGGCTCGAACAGTTCGGCACGGATCATCAGCGCCATCACGCCCCCGGAGAGGAACATGGTGAACGAGAAGATCAGGTACAGCGTACCGATGTCCTTGTGATTGGTTGCGAACAGCCAACGACGCCAGCCATGCGGCGTTTCGTGGGCATGGTCCCCGTGCACGTGCTCGTGGCCTGCGACTACATCGTGTCCGATGCTAGACATGACAATCTCCTAAAGCGAATACTGCGGTGCTGACCATGAACACGTCAGGCAGCCGGGCTGATCTGAACACGCCGGGCTTCTTTCGCGTCGCTGCCGCCCGTGATCGTTTCCGGCTTCTTCAAAATAATATGGTCTTCGGCAATGCCGGCTGCTTTCAGCGCGTCGCGCACGGCTTCCGCGCGGGTCTTCGCGAGCTTCGCGTTGACTTCGGCAGAACCGGTGGCGTCGGTGAAGCCCGACAGCGTGAACCTGGCGTCCGGATGTGCTTTCGCGTAGGCCGCGGCCGCGTCGACCGCTGCTTTTGCGTCGGCCGGCAGCGTGCTCTTGCCGGTGTCGAAGTAGATGCTTGCCGGCAGTGCCGCTTGCGATGCTGCCGCGCTGTCCGAACCGGCCGCATCTGCTTGCGCGCCAGAGGCTGCGGTTGCGCCCGAAGCTGCCGCCGCGCCCGAAGCCCCTTGCGCGCCGCTTGCCGCCGTGCCCGCGTCGGCCAGATGATTGCCGCCTTCCGGCAGCTTGCCGTTACGCGCATCCAGTATTTGCTTCGGCTGGAGAATGTCGCCGGTGTGGTTGCCCCACGAGTTACGTTCGTACGTGATGACCGAAGCGATTTCGACGTCGTTCAGCGTGGGCGCCCACGAAGGCATTGCGTTCTTGCCCTTCAGCACCAGACTCACGTGCTCCGCGATCGGACCATTGGCGATCTTGCTGCCGTCGAGCGCCGGGAATGCGCCCGCGCCCTTGCCGGTCGGCTGGTGGCAAACCGCGCAGTTCGACGCGTACACCTTGCCGCCGCGTTCCATCAACTCGGCCATTGTGTAGGTCTTGTTCGGATCGTCCTGGCCCGCGGCCATTTTCTTCTTCTGCGTATCGACCCACTTCGCGTAGTCGTCTGCCGACAGCACTTCGACCACCACCGGCATGAACGCGTGTTCCTTGCCGCACAGTTCGGTACAGAAGCCGCGGAACGTGCCGATCTTGTCAGCCTTGAACCACGTGTCGCGTACGAAACCCGGAATCGCATCCTGCTTCACGCCGAAAGCCGGCACGTACCAGGAGTGAACCACGTCGTTCGCCGTGGTGATGATGCGGATTTTCTTGTCGACCGGGACGACCAGCGGATTGTCGACCTCTTGCAGATACGTGGTGGAAATCGGCTGACGGCCATCGGTTTCCGCACGCGGCGTGGCCAGCGTGGACAGGAAGTTGATGCCTTCGCCCGGACCCTTTACGTAGTCGTAGCCCCACTTCCACTGGTAGCCGGTGACCTTGATGGTGAGGTCGGCGTTAGTGGTGTCCTTCATCGCGACGACGGTCTTGGTGGCGGGGAGCGCCATCAGCACGACGATGACGAACGGCACGATCGTCCAGATGATTTCGACGGTGGTGCTTTCGTGGAAATTCGAAGCCTTGTGACCTTTCGATTTGCGGTGCGCAAAGATCGAATAGAACATCACACCGAACACGCCGACGAAGATCACCAGGCAAAGAACCAGCATGAACATGTGGAGGCTGAAAAGCTCCTCAGCGATTTTTGTCGCAGGCGGCTGGAGATTGATCTCGTTGACGGCAGGGCCGCCCGGAACATCGCCCACTGCCAGGGCCGCACCGGCGAAAAGCAGTCCGCTCATCGCCAGCACGCCCATGAGGGCTCGCTTGATTGTTTTCATAGCTTCCTTACCCAAAATTTCCATTCAAACCCTCGACCCCGCTGGCAGGCTGTCTCGCGCCCCCCGTGAACGCCGCGCGTCTCAACCCGTCTAACACCGGGTGAGCCACATACGCAGTTCGCCTGCGAACTGCGCGCGCCGATACTGCGCGAGATGTTGCCCGATCATGATCGTCTGGCCACGCGAGACCAGCTTGATCTGGTCACGCGGCGTTGCGCCCGGTTCGATCCGCACCCAGCGCGGATTGAATTCGAACTGCGTAAGCTGCTCGGCGCTGACCTGCTCGATCACGAGCCGGTTCTGGAACAGCCGGACGCGCTCGTAATCGACAGCATGACGCGCATATATGGCAAACGCGATGCCCACCGCCAGCAATTCGATACCCGTGAACGGCAACACCAGCCACGCGCCGACCAGAACCAGCATGAAAGCAATTGCCAACGAGAACAACGCAAGCGACACGTAGAGACATACAAACTGCCGCGGTGAAATCGAACAGTTGCGTTTCATCGTCCAGTCTTTGAGAACCGGTTCTGAATCCGCCAGCAGATCTGATGCTTCCATCGCTGTCTCCTGCAGAGCGCCACCAATCGCCGCCTGCGGCCATTCATTATTCGCGACCGCTGAAACGGCCCCTCAAGCGCCGCCGCGTCACTTCATGTTGCAGCCCTGTGCCTCGGGCCTGCCGCCCCAAATGTGGGAACTCCGGGCGACAAACTGACGCATTATAGGCGCGATCCATAGCATCCACAAGCAAGCCTCGATCGGCCCACAAGCCAGGTGCGACAAGCCTCCGCGCTGTTTTGACGCCACTTTCGCGCGCCTTTTGAAGCGGTAATTTCAGGCATAACAGATGTCCTCTTTACCGCTTCATTGATTCCTCACCGATTCCTCGACGAGCCTCGCCCGATATCCTCGAGCCGCACGATCCCATGACCTTCTGCCGTGGTGCGCGGCACGGCTTTCCACGCGTGGCCGTAGATCACTTCGAAGGTCAGCGCGATCGTGCCGTCGGCGCGCCGGCGGGCTTCGAGCGCGGCCAGCAAAGCCTTGTGCAGTCTGCGCGCGACCGCATTCGAGGTAGCCTCGCGCTCGAACGGATAAGCGCCCCAGCGGCGGACGTCCGCGAGCAGCGACTCGGGCGACTTATAGGTAATAGTGAGGGTTTCCTGGTCCATTACGGGAATCTCGAAACCGCTCTCGACCAGCATATCCCCCAGGTCATGCATGTCGACAAAGTCGATCACGTGCTTGCGCGAAGCAACGCCATGCGCGGCCTCGACTTCGGCGTAGGCACCGCGCAATTCCCTCAGGGAATCGGGACCGAGCGTGCTGAACATCAGCAAACCGTTCACTTTCAGCACGCGTTGCCATTCAGGAAACACGAGATCGGGCCGCGAATGCCAGTGCAGGGCGAGATTGGACCAGATGAAATCGAAGGCGCCGGCCGTGAACGGAAGTGCCGAGAAATCGGCCTGAGCGAAACGCGGACCGCGGGCGCCGAGCGCCTTCCCGAGCGTGGCAGGCAGAAAGCGCCGCCAGCTGGTGTCGCCGGAATCGTGACGCAGCGCGCGGCTGAGCATTCCATGCGACAGATCGGTGCCGAACACCGGCGCCTCGGGAAAGCGTTCACGCAATGCAGGGATGTCTTCGCCCGCGCCACAGCCGGCGTCGAGCACGCTTGCCGGCGTGACCTTAATGTAGTCGAGGCGCTCGCGCATGCGCTGCGCGATCTCGCGCGGCAGGAACGCGACGTTGTCGAAGGTCGCCGCGCGACGGTCGAAAATCTGTCTGAGGCGCCGGGAATCATAGGCCGGACGGCCAGATTGAGACGAAGTTGGGGGCATGGGTGTCGTGCTGGCGTGGAGCACGAAGTATACTCGCTCGCTTCCTTCCCTTCAGCGTGAAAGGTCTTCGCGGGCGGTCCGATCATGCCATTCCGAAAAAATTCCTCGTTTCCCGGTCGTACGACGGCACGACTTGTGCATTTCGGCCTTGCACGCTTCGCGCGCGGCTTCCAATCAGCCTGGCCGCATGTTCTGCAGGCCACGTTGCCGAACCTGTGCGCGCTATGTGGCAATTTGTCGCATGAGACGGTCTGCACGGGTTGTGATGAGGCGTACTGGAATGAAGGCCGGTTGCGTTGCACGGTGTGCGCGGTTCCTCTGTCCGGAACCCGCAGGGCGAATCAGGTGCAATATCGCTGCGCGGATTGCATCGGCGAGCCGCCGCCATTCGAGGCGACCTTTGCCCTCGCCGACTACCGCCGGCCGCTCGACGCTCTGGCGCTCGGCCTGAAATTCCGCGCCCGGCTGATGCTGGCGCGCGAGTTTGCACAACGCCTCGCGCGTCTCGCGAAGGACTCCTGGGTGGATGCATGCGACATACCCGACGTGCTTGCACCCGTGCCGCTGGCCAATAAGCGTCTTACCGAGCGCGGCTACAACCAGGCGTGGCAGATTGCCAGGCCGTTGGCCCGTGCGTTGAATGTGCGCAGCGACGCCACCTTGCTGCAGCGTGTGATCCACACCGCGCCACAATCGCGGCTCGACCTGGACGCGCGCCGCTTGAACGTGGGCCGCGCATTCCGCGTCGTGAAACCGGTGCAAGGTCTGCACGTCGGCATCGTCGACGATGTGATGACGACCGGTGCGACGCTCGAAGCGCTGGCGCGCACACTCAAAGCTGCCGGTGCGCGGCGCGTCACTAACTTTATCGCGCTGCGCACGCCGAAAAACTAGTCTCCACCCAAAGCCATCATGTTCAATGTCGTTCTCGTCGAACCGGAAATCCCGCCGAACACCGGCAATGTCATCCGCCTGTGCGCCAACACTGGCGCGCGGCTGCATCTGATCGAGCCGCTGGGCTTTCCGCTCGACGACGCCAAGCTGCGCCGTGCCGGTCTCGACTATCACGAGTATGCGCAGATGAACGTGCATGCCGATTGGGCAGCATTCGTCGCCAGCGAAGCGCCCGATCCAGCGCGCATGTTCGCCTTCACCACCCGTGGTTCGGGCCGGTTTCACGAGCATGCGTTTCAATCCGGCGACTGGTTCGTATTCGGCGCGGAAACACGCGGCCTGCCTGACACCGTGCTAGATCAATTCGCCAACGAACAACGCGTGCGTCTGCCGATGCGGCCGGGCAACCGCAGCCTGAATCTCTCCAATACCGTGGCCATAGTCGTGTTCGAAGCCTGGCGTCAGACCGGCTTCGACGGCGGCGCCTAATGCTGGTTCAGTTCGGCTTCGTAGCGCGCGAGCATTGCGTCGTCGAAACAGGCAAACACTACGCGCTCGATCTTCGGAGTGCGCGGCAAAGTTTCGAGCACCGTGCCCACGGCGATCTGCACAGCTTCATTGGCAGGAAAATGGTAGACGCCGCAACTAATCGCGGGAAACGCAATGCTTGTGCAATGCGCTTGATGCGCGACCTCGAGCGAGCGCTGATAGCAGGAGGCAAGCAGATCCTCCTCGCCGCGCGCACCGCCCTGCCAGACCGGGCCGACCGCATGGATCACGTGTTTGGCCGGCAATTGGTAGCCACGGGTGATTTTCGCGTCGCCCGTCGCGCAGCCGCCGAGCGTCTCGCACTCGCGCAGCAACTCCTTGCCGGCTGCGCGGTGAATCGCGCCGTCCACGCCGCCTCCGCCTAGCAACGAAGTATTCGCGGCGTTGACGATCGCATCCACGGCGAGTGTCGTGATGTCGACCACGCGCGCTTCTAGCGTGCAGTTAGTGAAACTGAGCATGGGAAACCTCGATGATCCGACGCGTCGATAAAATGTGGACAGCGACAGCGGGCAGCCGTTCAGCGTTTTTCGCGCTAAACGGCTGAAAGACCAGACTTATTCAGCTTTCGAATCGCGCCGCAGCAAGGCGCTGACGGCGTCGCGTGGCGCCACACCGTCGAACAGCACGGCACAGACCGCCTGCGTGATCGGCATTTCAATCGCATGGACGCGCGCAATCGCTAGTACGGCTTGCGCACAGCGCACGCCTTCGGCCACGTGACCGAGACCGCCGAGAATATCGTCGAGCGTACGGCCCGCCGCGAGCTGCACGCCAACCGTACGATTGCGTGACAGATCGCCGGTGGCGGTCAGGATCAGGTCGCCGAGACCGGTCAAACCGGTAAACGTCTCCGCCCGTCCGCCGAGCGTCACGCCAAGGCGCGACATTTCAGTCAGACCGCGCGTGATCAACGCCGCGCGCGCGTTGAGACCGAGACCGAGACCGTCGGCGATACCTGTGGCAATCGCGAGCACGTTCTTCACCGCGCCGCCCACTTCCACGCCGACGATGTCGTCGCCGGTATAGATGCGCATAGCGCCATGATGGAACGCGGCAACCGTGCGCTCACGGCACGTTGATGAGGCGCTCGCGATCGTCAACGCGACCGGCAAGCCCTGCCCCACTTCGCGCGCGAAGCTTGGGCCCGACAGCACGCCGTTGCTGCCATGCCCCGGCAATTCCGCCGCGACCACCTGATGCGGCAACAATTGCGAGTCGGCTTCGAAACCCTTGCACAACCACACCACGTGCGCCGGCACTTTGCCCGCGTCGCGCATTGCCCGGAACAAACCCCGCAGACCGGCGACGGGCGTTGCCACGACGCATAACGCGTCGCCGGCGAGCCCGTGCTCCAGCGCGGCATTCAGATCGGTTTCGTAGCGAAGCGCCTCAGGCAAGACAACGCCCGCCAGATAGCGGGCGTTTTCGTGAGAAGCGGAGAGATCGGCGATGAGCGCGGGTTCGCGCGCCCACAGCACCGTGTCGTGCCGCGCGGCCAGATGGCCGGCGAGGGCTGTGCCCCATGCACCGGCGCCAAGGACGGCAACCTTCATAGCCGGCACCGAACGGACGCGTTAATGCGTGACGCCGTTTTGCGCCGCGCCTTCCTGGCCGCCCATTTGCGCGAGACGTTGCTCGTACAGCGCCTGGAAGTTGATCTCGGCAAGGTGGATCGGCGGGAAGCCTGCGCGGGTGATCGCGTCGGCGATGTTCGAGCGCAGGTACGGGAACAGGATCGTCGGGCAGGCAATGCCGACCAGCGGATCGATCTGCTCAGCCGGAATGTTGCGGATATCGAAAATGCCGGCTTGCTTGGCTTCGATCAGGAACGCAACCTTGTCTGACACCTTGGCCGTCACGGTGCCCGTGACGAGGATTTCGAACACGGTGTCGGCAAGACGCTCGGCCTTCACGTCGACTTCGACTTCGACCGAGGGCATTTCCTGCTCGAGGAAGATGCCCGGCGAATTCGGCTGCTCGAGCGACATGTCCTTCAGGTAGATGCGCTGGATGTTGAAGAACGGCTGGTTATTCTCGTCGGACATGATTGAGTGATTCCCTGATAGGTATGCGTGGCGGCAGCCCATGGCTTCACGGGCCGCCAGATCGTTGCGACACACCGCCCGCCCCGGGAGGGCGAGCGCGCGCCGGCTTGTATGTCGTCCGCCTCGTTCACGCGCCGTCTGGCGCGCGAGTTCAGGCAGTTGCTTCGAGCAGAGGCATCAAACCGCCCGCGCGATCGAGCGCGGACAGGTCATCGTACCCGCCGACATGCGTCTCGCCGATGAACACCTGTGGCACCGTGCGGCGACCGGTCCGTGTCATCATTTCTTCACGACGGGCCGGGTCTTTGTCGATCAGTACCTTTTCAACATGCTCGACGCCGCGCGACTTTAAAAGACGTTCGGCCATCTGGCAATACGGGCACACCTGCGTGCTGTACATGATCACTTTGTTCACTTGGCAACTCCTTGTTTCACAACCGGCATACCGGCTTTCTGCCAGGCGTCGACACCGCCTTCGAGAACGTGGACTTCGGCATACCCTGCATCTTGCACGATACGCGCTGCCTTGTTCGACTGCTGGCCGGTCTGGCATACCAGAAGCACCGGGTTGTTCTTGTTCTTCACGAGTTGCGCGACTTTCGCCTGCAACTCCGCGAATTCAAGGTGCCGTGCCGCGGGCAGATGGCCCTTGGCAAAGTCGGCGGACGAACGCAGATCGACGACCGCCGCATTGCGCCGGTTGATCAATTGCGTGGCTTCAGCAGCCGACAGGCCACCGCGGCCGCGCCGGCTGATCGTCGGCCACAGCAGCAACCCACCGGAGATGAGGACGATTGCGATCAGTACAAGGTTTGTGTAATCAGTGAAAAACTTCACGGAAAATCCGCCGAAAAAGAGAGAAATCGAAAAGGGCAATCCACCCATTATAAAATAACCGTCTGACGCGATGGCGGCGCTCCTCTAGAGGACCCTCGCAACGCTTTACCGCTTCCTTACTACCGACCGGCAATCTCATGTACAAACTCGTTCTCATCCGCCACGGCGAATCGACGTGGAACAAGGAAAATCGCTTCACGGGCTGGGTCGACGTCGACCTGACGGAACAGGGCAATCGTGAAGCGCAACAAGCGGGCGTGCTCCTGAAGGAATCGGGCTACACGTTCGATATCGCCTACACCTCGGTGCTCAAGCGCGCGATCCGCACCTTGTGGCACGTGCAGGACCAAATGGACCAGATGTATATCCCGGTGGTGCATTCGTGGCGCCTGAACGAACGCCACTACGGCGCGCTGTCGGGTCTGAACAAGGCTGAAACCGCCGCGAAGTTTGGCGACGAACAGGTGCTGGTCTGGCGCCGCAGCTACGATACGCCGCCGCCGGCGCTCGAGCCGTCGGACGAACGCGCGCCGTACAACGATCCGCGCTACGCCAAGGTGCCGCGCGAACAGTTGCCGCTCACCGAGTGCCTGAAAGACACGGTCGCGCGCGTTCTGCCCTTGTGGAACGAGTCGATTGCACCCGCCATCAAGTCGGGCCGCAAGATCGTGATCGCCGCGCATGGCAACTCGATCCGCGCCATGGTGAAGTACCTCGACAATATTTCGGACGACGACATCGTCGGCCTGAATATTCCGAACGGCGTACCGCTCGTCTATGAACTGGACGAAAACCTGAAGCCGATCAAGCACTACTACCTAGGCGACCAGGACGCGATCGCCAAGGCGCAAGCCGCGGTTGCCCAGCAAGGCAAGGCGGGCTGATCCTGCCATCTTGCCGCCATGCTGCCGTCAGAAATGCAGCGCAATGGCGGCTAAATGGGCCGCGCCGACCGGCAAGACATACTGGTTGACGCGTCCCATATCCCCGCTGCGTGCCTTTCTGGCCGTCATTCGACTGTTACCGCACATTACTTCACCCGCGTCGGGCCGATCCTACGAACCAGGCCCGGTGCGCGCTGTCGAATCACGATTGCCTGCGCCGCGCCCTGACCGGGCGGGTGTGCAGTTATACTTGTCCGTCCCCATCTCTATCGACGCTGCCACGCGCTTCCGACCGCAACAGACTCTATGCGAAAGAACCTGAAAAATATCGGCCTGATTGCCGCGGGCCTTGCTACCGGCGTATTTGCCACCCTGCAACTTTCCGCCTCGGCCCAGCAGCCCGCCAGCGCCGCCTCGAGCGCCGTCGCACCGTTGCCGCTGGACCAACTCCGGCTCTTTGCCGAAGTCTTCGGGCAAATCAAACATGAGTACGTCGAACCGGTCGACGATAAAAAGCTCCTCACCGCCGCGATCAAGGGCATGGTGTCGAGCCTCGACCCGCACTCGTCGTATCTCGACAAGACCGATTACGAAGAACTGCAGGAGCAGACCAAGGGTCGCTTCGCGGGTCTCGGCATCGAAATTTCGTCTGAAGACGGCCTCATCAAGGTGATCTCGCCGATTGACGACACGCCCGCCTCGCGTGCCGGCATCCGGCCGGGCGACCTGATTACCCGCATCAATGACAAGCCGGTGCGCGGCATGACGCTCGACCAGGCCGTCAAACAGATGCGCGGCGACCCGGGTACCAAGGTCACGCTCACCATCTTCCGCAAGACCGACGACCGTACGTTCCCACTCACGGTAACGCGCGCGATCATCAAGGTTCAATCGGTCAAGATGAAGATCCTGGCACCGGGCTACGCATATATCCGCATCACCAGCTTCCAGGAACGCACCACGCCTGATCTGGCCGCGAGGCTGCAAGACATCGCGCGCCAACAGCCGAACCTGAAGGGTCTCGTGCTCGACCTGCGCAATAACGGCGGCGGTCTGCTGCAAAGCGCGGTCGGCGTGGCCGGCGCGTTTCTGCCGCCGAATTCGGTTGTGGTGTCCACCAATGGCCAGATTCCGGATTCGAAGCAGGTCTATCGCGACACGTACGATAACTACCGCCTGCAATCGTTCGACAGCGATCCGCTGAAAGACGAAGCGCCGATCTTCAAGACCGTGCCGATGATCGTGCTGACCAACGCCTACTCGGCGTCGGCGTCGGAGATCGTCGCGGGCGCGCTGCAGGATCAGCACCGTGCGCTGATCGTCGGCAAGACCACCTTCGGCAAAGGCTCGGTGCAAACCGTGCGTCCCATGACGGCCGACACCGCGCTGCGTCTGACCACGGCGTATTACTACACGCCGAGCGGCCGTTCGATCCAGAACAAGGGCATTCGTCCTGACATCGCGGTCGATCAGTACGCGGAAGGCGATCCGGACGACGCACTGGTTACCCGCGAAGTCGACTACTCGAACCACCTTGCGAACACGCAGGATCCGAACGAGAAGAAGGAAGCGGAACAGCGCGAAACGGATCGCATGGAACAGCTGCGCGTCCTTGAAGAGCAGAACGATAAGAAGACGCCGGAACAGCGTCAGAAGGATCGTGAGCGCAAGCCGGTCGAGTTCGGTTCGAACGACGATTTCATGCTGCAACAAGCCCTGAATAAGCTGGAAGGCAAGCCGGTTCAGGAATCGAAATCGCTGAGCGAGCGGCGTCTGGCGCAGAACAAGCCGGCCACGTCGGCCTCCGCGCCGGTCGCGGTGAAGCCCACTCAACCGGTACCGGGCGCATCGGGGCCGGCTCCGGCCTCGGCGCCTGCTACGCAAAGCAACTAAGCAGCAAACCCGACGTGTCTTCGCAGCTGAACATGCTGCGAAGACACGTAGCAGTACACGCTGCCGTATGCGGTGCCAAACGCGCTTCCGCAGGTATACCCAGCACCGGTACGAACACCCGCTCCCCGCGCGATTAAAATAACGAAACCGCGCACGCCAGGGCACCGGCCCGGCATCTCATTGCGCGACACTCCGCGCACCCCGCCATGAATGACGATCAACTCCTCCGCTATTCCCGCCACATCCTCGTCGACGAAATCGGCATCGAGGCGCAGCAGCGCTTTCTCGACGCGCACGCGATCATCGTCGGCGCGGGCGGTTTAGGTTCGCCCGCGGCGATGTATCTGGCAGCGGCGGGCGTCGGCCGCTTGACGCTGGTCGACGCCGATACGGTCGACCTGACCAATCTGCAGCGGCAGATTCTGCACGTGAGCGCGTCGGTCGGGCGCAAGAAGGTGGAATCCGGGCGCGACGCGATCACCCAGATCAATCCTGAGGTGGTGGTGAATGCGATCGCCGAACGCGTCGACGATGCATGGCTGGATCGCGAGGTGCCGCACGCCACCGTCGTGCTCGATTGCACCGATAACTTCGCCACGCGCCACGCAATCAACCGGGCGTGCGTGAGACATGGTGTGCCGCTGGTGTCGGGCGCGGCGTTGCGCTTCGACGGCCAGATCAGCACCTTCGATTTCCGCGACGCGGCGTCGCCCTGCTACGCATGCGTGTTCCCGGAGGATCAACCGTTCGAGGAAGTCGCTTGCTCGACCATGGGCGTGTTCGCGCCGACGGTCGGCATCATCGGTTCGATGCAAGCGGCTGAAGCGCTGAAAGTGATCGGCGAAATCGGTACGCCGCTGGTGGGCCGCCTGACCATGCTCGATTCGCTGCGCATGGAATGGAACACGATGCGCATTGCGCGCCAGCCGGATTGCCCAGTATGCGGACAACGGCATCGGGCCTGAAGCCTAAATAAAACGCTAAGACGCTGAAATGAAAAACGCCGCACACGGGTGCGGCGTTTTTCATTGGAACCCGATCCGGGCTTGCAGCTTCAGGCCAGCACGACGCGCTTGAGCGCCGCCTGGACTTCTTCCGGTTCGAACGAAGCCAGCACGTCGGCCACAGGCTTCTCGAGCGTCTTGAGATGCGAGCGCAGCACTTCCTGTTTCACTACCAGCAACTGGCTCGGATGCATCGAAAACTCGGTAAGCCCCATGCCGAGCAACAGACGCGTCAACGCCGGATCGCCTGCCATCTCGCCGCACACCGACACCGGCACACCCGCCCGCTTCGCCTCGCGCAGCGTGAAGGCAATGAGATGCAGCACGGCCGGATGCAGCGGGTCGTACAGATGCGCGACCGCGTTATCCGCGCGATCAATTGCCAGCGTGTACTGGATCAGATCGTTGGTGCCGATCGACAGGAAATCGAGCCGCTTGAGAAACAGCGGCAAGGCAATCGCGGCGGCCGGAATCTCGATCATCGCGCCGACCTGCACGGCCGGATCGTAGGCGATGCCGGCATCATCCAGTTGACGCTTGGCTTCACGAATCAGGTCGAGCGTCTGATCGATCTCCTGCGCATGCGCGAGCATCGGAATCAGAATCTTCACTTTGCCAAATGCCGACGCGCGGAGAATGGCGCGCAGTTGCGTCAGGAACATCTGCGGCTCGGAGAGGCTCCAGCGAATCGCCCTCAGCCCCAATGCGGGGTTCGCCGCGGTTTCGTAGCCGTCACCACCGCCCATCGAATCGAGCGGCTTGTCGGCGCCGACGTCGATCGTGCGGATCGTGACCGGCAAGCCGTTCATCAACTCGACCGCGCGACGATAGGCAGCGAACTGCTCTTCCTCTTCAGGCAGCTGGTGCTTGTGATTCATGAACAGGAACTCGGTGCGGAACAGGCCCACCCCGGTTGCGCCTGAATCGATCGCCGCGCGCGCGTCCTCCGGCAACTCGATGTTCGCGCACAGTTCGATGCGTGTGCCGCACAGCGTTTGCGTGGGCGAAAATTTCAGACGCTGAAGCTTGCGTTGCTCGAGCGCTTTTTCGCTTTGGCGGTACGAATACTCCTCCAGCACGATCGGCGCGGGATCGACGATCACGATGCCATGATCGCCATCGACAATGATCAGGTCGTCCTGGCGGATCAGCGCGCTCGCATGTTGCACGCCCACCGCGGCCGGAATACCCAGGCTGCGCGCGACGATCGCCGTGTGCGAAGTACGACCGCCGAGATCGGTGACGAAACCCTGAAAGGTTTGCGTCTTGAACTGCATCATGTCGGCCGGCGCGATGTCGTGCGCGACCACGATCATCTCCTCGCAGGTCCCGTGCACGCCGTCCACCAGCGCCACCGAGGCGCCCGCGAGCGCCTTCAGTACCCGCTCCACCACCTGTTCGATGTCGGCTTTGCGCTCGCGCAGGTACTCGTCTTCGATATCGTCGAAATGGCGCGACAGGCGCTCGAGTTGTTCGGTCAGCGCCCACTCGACGTTGTAGCGACGCGTACGGATCAGGTCGATGGTTTCCTGCACGAGCATCGCATCGTTCAGGATCATTGAATGAACGTTGATGAACGCGCCCATTTCGCTGGGCGCATCTGCGGCGAGATCGGCGCGCAACGCGTCGAGCTCGTGATGCACATGTTGCTGCGCCACGCGAAAGCGCTCGATCTCGCCCTCGATCTGGGCGGGTTCGATCAGATAGTGGTCTACGTCAAGTGCAGCCGGGGCGATCAGATAAGCCCGCCCGATGGCGATACCGCGTGACACGGGAATTCCATGCAGCGTGAAGGACACGCGCACCTCCTCTAGTTGTGTGATGCCGCGGCAAACCGCTGCAATGCTCTCAGACTCTCGTCGTCATTATAAATTCCGCGCCCCGTGTAGATACGTTAGGGCTGTGTGCAGCGCAGCACGAAATACCGTCACCATCGGCGACAATGCGCCATGATCCACTGCGTGGTCCGGTCACGTTAGCCCTCCACGCGTTGCCGCCCCATGCACCCTCGCACTTCTCATGCGCCGATTGTCACGCGCTAAAAAAAATGCCGCGGACAAGCGCGGCATTTTGCTTCAGGCAAGGAGAGCGCGCGAATCACTGACCCTCGCCGAATTTATCGGCAATCAGTTTCAACAGTGCGTCCATTGCTTCTTTTTCGTCGCTACCTTCTGTTTCGATCAGCACCGTGCTGCCTATCCCCGCGGCCAGCATCATCACACCCATGATGCTCTTGGCATTGATACGGCGGCCATTGCGGCTCATCCAGATTTCAGCCTGGTAGTTGCCCGCGAGTTGCGTCAACTTGGCCGACGCGCGCGCGTGCAGCCCCAGCTTGTTCACAATAGTCGTTTCCTGTTGCAGCATGTGATGGTCCGAAGCGCGGGTGAGTGTTGTGGTGAAGGTAAAAGGTGAAACTGCAAACCAGTTGCAAATCGGTTGCAAACTCGTTGCAAGCGGGCGGCAACCCGATTGCAACCGTTTAAAGCCGTGCGATGCGCTTACAAGCCGGTCGAGCCAGCTTTTTGCGTCAGGTCGGCCTCGGCCGGTAACGCGGGCAAACAATCCGCCGCTGCGGCCTCGGGCGGCAAAGCCGGCAAACAGTCGCCGGATTCCGCGCAAGGCGCAACCGGCGCCGGTGTGGCCGGCCCAATTGCATGCACGCCCTTGGTGGCCCCGGCGAGCGCTTTGTCGACCAGCGTATCGAGCGGTGTAGCGCGATAACAGACCGCGCGTACCAGCATCGGCAGATTGACGCCGCATAGCACGCGTACGTTCGGCACCGATGCGAGCCGCCCGGCGATATTCGCCGGCGTGGCGCCGAACATGTCGGTGAGCACGAGCGCGCCGTTTTCTTCCTTGAGCCGCTCGATTTCGGAGTGCGCGAACGCAACCTGCTGCGCAGGATCGCAATCCGGCGATACGTCGATCACCCCGATGCGAGCCGGCAAGCCACCGTAGATGTGCGAAATGCAATCGCGCAACGCGGTGGCGAACGGAGCGTGCGCAATGATCAGAATGCCTGCCATGTCAGCCTTACTGCAAAAGAACGGCCCCGAACCATGAACCGGAACGAAGCCCGGTTCGCAAGCGCCCCCGACCGGCCGTGGGTCGTGAGGGCCGGAACACATCGTCTGACGAGCGGCCCGCGGCGCCGAATGTAGCAACGGCGCGCGCGGAAAAACTGCTCGCTTACAGTCCGCAAACCAAGTCCGCAAACCATGCCTGGAGCGTCCGGCAGACGCTATCGACTCGGCTTGGCGCGGGAGAGCGGGCATTGTAGCAGGCTCATTTTCGCGCCAAAGCCGGTGTTTCGCTCGATGCGGATTTACTACACAGTTTGGGGGCTATGGCGGCCATTCAAGGGCTTCTCTGGCCTCAAGTCGTTGCACGCTCCAAGGCGTCGATGAACATCGCGGCAACGTCGAAACCGGTCTGATCCATGATCTCGCGAAAACACGTCGGGCTCGTCACGTTCACCTCGGTGAGCCAGTCGCCGATCGCGTCCAGTCCGACCAGCAGCAAGCCGCGCGCGGCTAGCACCGGCGCGAGCGTGTCGGCGATCTTGCGGTCGTGCTCGGTGAGCGGTCGCGCCACACCCAAGCCACCCGCAGCGAGGTTGCCGCGCACTTCATTGCCCTGAGGAATCCGCGCGAGCGAAAACGGCACCGCTTCACCGCCGATCAGGAGAATGCGCTTGTCGCCGTCCTTGATCTCGGGAATGAATTTTTGCGCCATCACCGAGCGAGCACCGTCGTGGCTCAGCATTTCGATGATCGAGCCGAGATTCATGCCGTCGGCCTTCACGCGGAACACGCCCATGCCGCCCATGCCGTCGAGCGGCTTCAGGATCACGTCGCCGTGTTCTTCGTGGAAGGCCCGCAAACGGGTGGCGTCGCGCGTGACCAAAGTGGGTGTCACGAATTGCGCGAACTCGCCGATCGCCAGCTTTTCCGAGTGATCGCGAATCGCCTGCGGCTTGTTGAAGATGCGCGCGCCGCCGCGCTCGGCCATTTCCAGCAGCCAGGTCGACGTCACATATTCCATGTCGAACGGCGGGTCTTTACGCATCACGACCGCGCTGAAGTTTTTCAGCGATTTCGGCGTGGCCGCTTCAGCGGCGTACCACGTGTCGCGATGCAGGTCCGTCACGTCGCCGACGATCGCAAAGCGCTGCACGTTCGCCTCGACGTCGCCGCCCGTCCACGCCAGATGCTTCGGCTCGCAGGTGTACAGCGTATGACCGCGGCGCGCGGCTTCGGCCATCATGGCGTAGGTCGAGTCTTTGTAGATCTTGAACTGCGTAAGCGGATCGGCGATGAAAAGAATGTCCATGGGGATTCCGGTGCGCCCTTAGGGCTTGGCATTGATCGTCAACAGTGTCGCTGAAAATGGCGATGGCGGCACGCATGCCGCCATCGGCCACCTCGCGAGGCTTAAACCTGAATCGCTTCCGGATCGGTCTTTTCCAGTTCGACCGATGCGGCCAGCAAGCCGAGCCGCGCCACCACGCCATACATATAGAAGCGGTTCGGCGGCGCGGCGCCGGGCTTGGCGTGCGCGTCCGGCAGCGCCGTATGCTCGAAACCGAGTGGCACGAAGTGCATGCCGGGCGCGTTCAGATTCTGATCGCGCTCGCGGCTGCCGTGCACGCGGTAGAAGCCGCCCACCACGTAACGGTCGATCATGTACACGACCGGCTCGGCGACTTCTTCGCCGATGCGCTCGAAGGTGTACACGCCTTCCTGCACGATCACGTCGTGCACTTCGAGACCGTCTTTGGTGGCGGCCATCTTGGCCCGTTCGCGCTTCGTGAGCGCGGCCACTTCCGACGCGTCGTGCACGGTCATCACGCCCATACCGTAGGTGCCGGCATCTGACTTGATGACGACATACGGTTTTTCGGAGATGCCGTACTCGCGATACTTCTTGGCGATCTTCTTGAGCACGCCGTCGATCGCATCCGTCAACGCCTCTTCGCCGGTGCGCTCCTGGAAGTCGACCCCTTCGACATGCGCGAAGTACGGATTGATCATCCACGGATCGATTTCAACCATCTTCGCGAACTTCTTCGCGACGTCGTCATAACAGGAGAAATGCGTGGATTTGCGGCGCACGGCCCAGCCGGCATGCAGCGGCGGCAGCAGATACTGCTCGTGCAGGTTTTCCAGCACGGGCGGAATGCCGCCGGACAGATCATTGTTCAGCAGAATCGAGCACGGGTCGAAATTCTTCAGACCTAGGCGCCGTTGCGAACGCTCGAGCGGTTCAAGCACGAGTTTCTGGCCATCGGACAGCGCGATCGTGACCGGCCCGACGATGCTTTCGTCGAGCGTGCCGAACCGCACGTTCAAGCCGGCCTGACGCATGATCGCGGCCAAACGGGCGACGTTCTCGAGATAAAACGCGTTGCGCGTGTGGCGCTCGGGGATCACCAGCAGATTCTTGGCGTCCGGGCAGATCTTCTCGATCGATGCCATGGCAGCCTGCACGGCGAGCGGCAGCACTTCCTGCGGCAGATTATTGAATGCGCCGGGAAACAGATTGGTGTCGACCGGCGCGAGCTTGAAGCCCGCGTTACGCAGATCGACTGAACAGTAGAACGGTGGCGTGTGCTCCTGCCATTCGAGCCGGAACCAGCGTTCGATGGCGGGGGTCGCGTCGAGGATCTTCCGCTCGAGGTCGAGCAGCGGGCCGTTTAACGCCGTAACTAGGTGCGGAACCATTGATCACTCGCAGACTGGAGAAAAAAGATTGTAGAGCAAATGCTTTGTCCATTTGGGGACGGTTTCTCCATTCGCAAGCGGACGCGAATGCATTCTCGCTATCGCCATGATAGGCGGGGAAATCTACCGTTAACAAGATAAGCCGCAAGAAAAAAGCCCGCCTTAAAAAAGGCGGGCCAAAGTCGCTGCGCTTGTTGATTCTGATCCGCAAGCCCGGGAGCTTGCGGTTACGGACGATCCTTATTCGACGTGTTCGCCATGCAGGGTCACGTCCAGGCCTTCGCGCTCCTCTTCTTCCGTCACGCGCAGACCCATCACCATGTCGATGATCTTCAACAGGATGTAGCTCACCACGCCGCTGTAGATCAGGGTGGTCAGCACGCCCTTGGCTTGCAGGATCACGCTGCCGTCCGCGCCGCCGATGTCCTTGACCGCGAACACGCCGGTCAGCAGAGCACCCACGATCCCGCCGATGCAGTGCACGCCGAACGCGTCGAGCGAGTCGTCGTAACCGAGCTTGTGCTTGAGCCACGTTGCCGACCAGAAGCAGATCACGCCTGCCGCAATGCCGATCACCAGCGAGCCCGCCATGCCGACGAAGCCCGAAGCCGGCGTAATCGCCACCAGACCTGCCACGGCGCCGGACACGATACCCAGTACCGACGGCTTACCCTTGGTTGCCCATTCAGCGAACATCCATGCGAGTGCTGCTGCTGCGGTTGCCACTTGCGTTGCGAACATCGCGAAGCCGGCACGGCCGTCTGCCGCCACTGCCGAACCCGCGTTGAAGCCGAACCAGCCTACCCACAGCATGGCGCCACCGATCAGCGTGAGCGTCAGGTTGTGCGGTGCCATCGCTTCCTTGCCATAGCCGACACGCTTGCCGAGCACCAGCGCGCAGACCAGCGCCGCAATACCGGCGTTGATGTGCACCACCGTGCCGCCCGCGAAGTCGAGGATGCCCGCGCTAGCCAGCCAGCCGGTCGGTTCCCAGACCATGTGCGCGATCGGCGAGTAGACGATGATCGACCACAGCGTCATGAACACCAGCATCGCCGAGAACTTCATACGATCGGCAAAGGCGCCCGTGATCAGGGCCGGGGTAATGATCGCGAACGTCATCTGATAGACGACGTAGACCGTTTCCGGGATCGTCGGCGCGAGGTGGCTGACGGTCAGCGTCGTGGCCTTGTCGCCCTTGATGTAGTTCATGCCCGCCATGAAGAAGCGCGAGAACCCACCAATGAACGAGTTGCCCGGCGTGAAGGCGAGGCTGTAGCCCACCACCACCCAGACGATCGACACGAGGCAGGTGATCGCGAAGCTTTGCATCAGGATCGCGAGCACGCTCTTCTTGCGGACCATGCCGCCGTAGAACAGTGCCAGACCCGGGATCGTCATGAACAGCACGAGCGCGGTGGAAGTCAGCATCCAGGCCGTGTCGCCCGAATTGATCTTCGACGAATCGACCGAGAACGGCGCGGTCGGAGCTGCCGGTGCGGCAGCAGCGGATGCGGCCGATGCATCAGGTGCGGCTGCGGCGCTGGCAGCCGGTGCGGCGGACGCGTCAGCGGCCGGTGCCGAGGCCGCTGCGGCAGCCGGGGCTGCCGAGGCGTCCGGCGCCGGCGCGCTCGCCGTCGTATCGGAAGCAGCGGCCGAGGCGGCCGCGGGGGCGGAAGCGTCGTCCGCGAGGGCGGCGCCGATACCGCCCGCGAGCAGCGAACCGGCCATCAGCATGGACATCAATAATTTGCGCATCTTCGTTTCCTCTTGTCGCTATCTGTGTCGCTATCTTTTGGTATTACAGAGCGTCCGCGCCGGTCTCCCCGGTGCGAATCCGAATCACTTGCTCGATCGGGGTGACAAAAATCTTGCCGTCGCCGATCTTGCCGGTGCGTGCCGCGCGTTCGAGCGCCTCGATCGCCTGGTCGACGATGTCGTCGGAGACGGCTGCCTCGATCTTCACCTTCGGCAGGAAATCGACGACGTATTCAGCGCCCCGATACAGCTCCGTATGGCCCTTCTGACGACCGAAACCTTTGACTTCGGTCACCGTGATGCCTGAGACGCCGATGGCCGACAAGGCTTCGCGCGCCTCATCGAGCTTGAACGGCTTGATGATTGCGGTAATGAGTTTCATGAAATCCCTCGCTAAGTTGCGTAACCCGTTGCGTAAGCGTTGCTCACCCTGTTTGTGTACCTGTAGCCCGTTCGCGTGGTCTCGTTCCGCTGCCGTAAAAAGCACCCGGCAGTGCGCGCGGGGCAGTAACAGCAACTCGCATGCCATGTTGTGTCAGACTTCGTCTCCTGCACACTGCAGAAGGGGCGCAAGCCGCCCTGGCCGGACGGCCAGCGTTGGCGGGGGACGGTGGCGCGGCGTATGGATCGTTGCTAGAGTGTTCGAAGGCTTTTAACGTTTTGAGCGCGCACCAAACGGGCTCATGCGGCAGCGGCGGTCCACCGGCCATGCACCAAGACGGCCCATCAGCCGTGACAAAGCACAGGCGTAACGAAACATGCACACTTTTTGTGCACCAAGGGGAACACCATGAAACAACCGAACGATGTCTTTAACGATTTTCAGGCCCGCATGAGCGAGCTGTTCAAGAACTCGCCGGCCAAAGACGTCGAACGCAACGTGAAGGCCATGCTGTCGCAAGGCTTTTCCAAGCTCGACCTCGTCACGCGTGAGGAATTCGATACGCAGACCCAGGTGCTGGTGCGCACCCGTGCGCGCCTCGAAGAACTGGAGCGCCGCGTCGCCGAGCTCGAACAGAAGCTGCCGGTCACCACGCAAACGCCCTGAAGCTTTGCTCGCAGCGCATTAGCTGCTGCGCAGTGCTGCACATCACTGGCAAGCGAGCCGTGACGTCATCAGCGTTTTAGGGGACTCGCGCGCGCCCACGGCGCGCCGTCCGACGGGAGAAAACATGTCGCTTGCCGTGGTGCGCAGTCGCGCGCCGGCCTCTGGCCGCGCGCCCGAAGTAACCGTCGAGGTTCACCTCGCCAACGGATTACCCTCTTTTTCGATCGTCGGCCTTCCCGATCTGGAAGTGCGCGAAAGCCGCGAGCGCGTGCGCGCGGCGCTGCAGAACTGCAGTTTCGATTTCCCCGTGCGGCGCATCACCGTCAATCTCGCTCCCGCCGATTTGCCGAAAGAATCCGGCCGCTTCGATCTGCCGATCGCTTTGGGCATTCTGGCGGCGAGCGGGCAGATTCCGGCCGAGTCCCTGCTGAATCGGGAATTCGCGGGCGAACTGTCACTGACCGGGGCATTGCGGCCAATGCGCGGGGCGTTCGCGATGGCTTGCGGGACGGCCCGCAGCGGCGCGTCTCACGGCGCTCTAAGCGGCGTCCCCAGTGACGCTCCCGCTTTTATGGCGCCCGGCGAGCAGGGCATACCCGCGACGGATAGCCAGTGCACCCCGCAGCTCTATCTGCCTGCTGCCAGCGCTGCCGAGGCGGCCCTCGTGCCGGGCGTCGATGTCTATGGCGCCGCCGATCTGCCGTCACTGTGCGCGCATCTGGCCGGAGCGCCCGAGGCCCGGCTTCACCCCGTCGCGGCCCCCGACCTCCGCGAGACCGCACCCGCCGCTGTTCCCGACATGGCCGATGTGATCGGCCAGCGCGGCGCGCGCCGCGCACTGGAAGTCGCCGCGGCCGGCGGACATCACGTCTTGCTGGTCGGGCCACCTGGCGCGGGCAAATCGATGCTCGCCGCCCGCCTGCCTGGCCTCCTCCCACCCATGACCGACGACGAAGCACTCAGTTCGGCCGCCTTGCTGTCCGCCAGCCGGGCCGGCTTTACGCCGTCGCAATGGCGGCAACGGCCGTTTCGCGCGCCGCATCATTCGTCGAGCGCACCGGCGCTGGTCGGCGGCCGCAATCCGCCGCAACCCGGCGAAATCACGCTCGCACATCTGGGTGTGCTGTTTCTGGATGAGCCCATACTTTTACTGTTTCGCGGCGTGCTCCAAACCTCGAATATATTTAATAATTTCAATGACTTATACCGATACTTCGGCCGTAAAATTGTTGGAGCATTGGTTCATCGACAACACAAACTTTATTTGCGCCCGCTGAACTTCTTCAGCCCCTCAACCGCCGTTTGAATGAGCGACAAAGTTTGCTCGCGTAGCTCCTTTGCCGAAATCGAGGAGCCCATCGCATCGAGTCTTTCCAGAGCTCGTGCAAGGGCATCGCTCAGTTCCTCAGCCTCAAAAGGCTCACGTGACGGCGGCATGCCGAGGAACTCGCGGAATGCCAGATGCATGTACACACGAAGGCTTTCTACGCTGCTGTGTCCCGTCCATTGTCTAATTTCTTCATACAGGCCTTCAATATCCAGGAGCGCCGCCTGGAAATCGTCCACAGATTTGAATTTGTGCCGCCGAATAAGCGATACAAATTTCTTCGTTATAAAACGGTGACGAAACATATGCGCACAGACTATCTCCAAGATGCCTGCTGCTGCGCGAAGAATGGTGATTTCCTGCGTTATCGTATTTGCCCTCAGCGCCTTTCCTGATGTTTCGCTAATCAGCAAATAACCGGCGTCATCGGACTCGCCACACTTTCTTCCAATTACAACATGTCTGAATCTCTTTATATAATTAGCTAGTTCGTTGACAAGTTGCCGCTCTACTGGCACCAATCGAACTTTCATGTATCCGCCACGTTTTTTTGCAGTCAACATTTCGAGCGCTGGACTTTTCATTTTTTGAGCTGCATAAACGGATTCACACGTTAGCAATGCAAGCTCACACCTGCGAGCACCGGTTTCTTCGAGAAGCCTCAGTAAGATATACCGACGCTCGCGCAAGAATGGTGACGCCTGGATGGTATTTATCGCTTTGTGTAGCAAATCGATTTGCTCGTCTGTAATCGGTAATCGTCGCTCCCCACCCACCTGCTCTGGAAATTGCGGGTGGTGCCAGTGATAACTTATTTTTCCCGTCGGCTTCCCATTTTTGTTTCTTACGTCATAGGCTTTTAGGTAGCCCTTAATTCTGCCCTTCTTCGAGATGAAATTTTTTATCTGGAAAATATTCTCAGCAAGAAAATCAAGAAACTCAAGAGCGGTGCGACCTATCCTTATAACGGTTGTATCATTTCTGACGCTCTCCGAAACTCCGTTTTTCCCCGTTTTTTCGGCGCGAAGTTCTTTTAGGTACTCGACGAATTGACTGTTCGTCAAAGCCATAAAGTCAATGTTCTTATAAAAGCAAAATCGCACCAGCACGGTAAGATTTGACGCCTTGGTGCTGGCCGTTCCGCCATTACCGGTAAGCGACACGCCCTCCTCGACCAGAGAGCGAATAAATTCGCTTGCTTCGAAACATACCCGCCCATCGGGCCATAGCACGATTGGCATATTAGGAACCGAACGCGTTTCAATCCCCTCTCGGGTGAGTGCGCTGTACAGTGAAAATTCCCGACTTGCTAAAATATACGGCCTGCCCGGAATGGCCCTATTGGCACTATCAGTCATACTTTCATTCGTTCTCTTTTCCGTCGTAATTGCGGCGGAGCGAAAACCTCATCAATAGCTCCTTCTCCTCCTTGCGCCATATCTTAAGCCTCTCGGAGTCAGTAATACTGTTCGCCAAATCTCTACAGATTCGCAGCGCTTCCATGAACGCCCCCGAAGCGTGTATTGCGCTCTCCACTGCTGCCTGTTTTTGCCTTTTTAGAGTCGCGATACGTAGCCGCATCGCATCACGGGAATCCAGTTTTTCTGCAACTCGAGCGTCAGTCGTTTCCCTCGCAACCAGCAGTGCGGCTTTATGGCTCAACAAAGCGTTACGCGCTCGGGCTCTCAGCAGGTCAAATTCCTCAAACGTAAGGTCGCCGTACTTGCGCGCGCAAAGGCGACGAATCGTATTTAATGAGCTGTGACTAATTTCGCGTCCCGTGTCTTCATAAGCCGCCATTCCCTTTTGTGTTCCGAGGGCCTGCTCGAGAGTCGAATCATTCACGTATGCTTCGGGTGTGGCGATAATCGCGCGGAGCAGCTTCACAAGCGCATCGAAAGACCGCTCATTGCCCTTCTTCGCATCAATACCTTTCATTTCCGGTCCCTGACACTCACAAGAATACGATATTGCTCGCCGTCCTGCGTGCGGAAAAATTCCGGCTCGACGACCACTCGTCCTTCCTTCAACAGGTGTTTCAAATAATCCTCTAATGCATCACAGTCCATGAGAGCAAAATTCCGATGCGCAAAGCGCTCTGCCACAATATCGCCCAGACGCTCATATGAATCGTCGGCTTCCCGTTCCTCCGTTAATTTGTGACCAAGGAAATTCGCTTTTACCCAAAGCAACATCTCTCCATCCATAGCATCGGTGATGTAGTGGTAGAGATGCTTAAGACTGACATGCCCCAAAAACCAACGAAGTGTGTCCAGACGACCGTAATCTGTGCCGTAGAAAAACCATATTGCGAACACGCGACGTAGCTGGTGGTTTCTCAGATAAAATCGTCTCACACCGTCATACAACGGCGAAGACGTATAGTCGAGAAAGATATCTATCGCCTGCTCATATGTACGCTTTGAACTACGTAGCCTCCCATCTGCAGTCGGGATAGAAAGCAGAAACGTTTTATGCGTTATAACGCCAAACGAAACCAAGTCACTCTGCAACGTATCGACCAGCCCTACGAAGTTAACGCAAGACGGGGGAATCGGACGCATATTAATTTCACGCTCGCCCAGCCCTCCAGACTTTCCATTTTCGAAAATCAGATACTGCCCGATGCCGTCGATGCAACTCTCCAATTTCAGTTCGAAAAGCTCTTCTTGACGGCGGGCCGACATACTGCCTAAATGGCATATGCCTGCGCCATACAAAACCTGCAAAAGTTCAGTTAATCCTTCGTTGTCTCGCAGACGGGCAAAGAAGTCACTCGGTTGCACGTATTCTCTGGGACGCCATCCTCGATTGGCCTCTTTTTTTGTGACGGCCTGAAGGAGAGACCAGTGCCTCACACCAAGCTTGCGCGTGCGGCTATCAAGGACGTCGGGGAACGCCGCATCACTGGCGAGCTCGTACACTCCGATGCCCAAGTTCTTGGCAGTGACAGCTACATTGATGAAGCTGTTTGTTAAATGTTCACCATGCCAGTCGATAAATTTTGCGCTTTCATCCAGCATCGCAACGACCTGTGATGCCTTTGGCGTTCGATACCTTCCGGCTTTTCGAAGGTCCTTGGTTGGATATTTTAAAGATTTGACAACGTCAGCTCGCGGTCCAATTGAGAATCCATTTAGCTCCTTGAGGGACCTTAAGAAAGTCATGTGCAGCTGCAAATGTTGCTCAGTGGATTCATAGCCGTCGCTGACCCGCACATTGACACCAGGATATTCTCGTCTATAACGAATCGCCGCACCAAAACAGAGCTCGTCATACTGCGGCTTTTTAGATTCGCCGAAGAGAGTATTCCGATACAAAATCTCCGAAATTTTTCTCGTGTTTATGCTGTAAGTAAACTCGCTTAATCTGTCGGAGTATCGATAGAGGCCCTCCGACCAGAGCCATATTCGAGCGCAAATCAGTTCCTCCTCGCTGAGTGCAAGTCTCCATTCTTCCTCCGGCGTTTCGATTGAGAAGATAGAGCCCGCTTCAAGATACGCCCGGTACGCCATTTGAGACGTCACCTTTCCGGCATTCTCTCGCAGATACGTTTCCAATCGTTTATCCCATGCGTATATCGAAAACACGTCGGAGCTGGAGCGGGCGAGGTCGGTCATCCACCGCCTCATATCGCCTCTGGTTAGGGCTCTGAGTCCCATCCCTTCTACCTCCAACTCGGCTGCATTGAGCAAGATGTAATCACACAGCCTTAAAGCGTGCGTTACTGCGTTGTACGCCGAACTGGGCGCGAGCTCGCGGCCCCTCAGCACATAGCTCGTCTGGAGCAAAGCCCACGTCGTGAGCTCGGTGTACAAGGTACGGTTCACGGGGTCTAGCAAACTATGACGAGCAACCTTAACGTCCCAGTTCACCTTGAACGCTCGTGTGCCAAAATTGCAAATCCAAACAGGGTCTGCCGGGTCTGACTCTAGCCACCAAGGCTGCGGTACGAGACCCTTGTCGTCCACGAAGGAATCTAAGAGGGTAAGCACGGAGTCCGGAATAACGTTACCCATGAATTGCTCCCGCAAAGAGCTTCGTGCTTGCCTCTCTCTTTGCGTCTTCCCAACTGGTGCGTACATGGTCACGCACATTGCTGCCCTTTTCGATGTACGCACCCAAGCGATGCGCGAGCCTCGAGTAGTAAAGCGAATTCGCTCCGACCTTGCCGCTCGACTCATCGACAGCGTGCTTCAGCGAATGCAAGGCAATGAACGTGTCCTTGTCTGCCTGTAAAAGCACTTCAGATAGGTCGTCGCCATTATCCGGTTGCCCCTCTTCATCTGCTTCCTGCGGAGCTGCATCGGCCGGAAGCGCAATAGGGTAGTGTCTCAATAGCTCGTCCATCTCTTCTTCAGATTTGAGACCTGTTGCTCTGAGCGCCAGCTCGCGGTCCTTGATTGAAATCAAAAGGAGGCCTATCTGGAAAATTCGAATCCAGCGCTCATCGAAGTACGTTCGCAACGCGTCGGGCAAGTAACTCGACAACAGCTTCGGGTCATATCGCTTATGCCCGAGCGCCATTGCCATTCGATAAACATCTGGGTCTTTAATAAACGAGACTACGGTTGTCTGAGCGCGGAGACGCACCAAGCTGAACGCCTTAGCAAAATCCATAGCCTCCGATTCAATCAGGCCGGCGGATGTCATGAAATCCCTCTGCAGAGCGCGGACGCGGTCTGGCTCAGATGTATGCGCACTCAGATTTGCGACGGCGACATCGTCAAAGCCACGTCCACACCCAAGGAATAGCCTCCGCCATTTCGGATTTCCATCCCGCTTGAGCGCGTCGCGCAAAGGTTGCGTTAAAGCGATGATGTTCTCAACCACGAGCCGGTCTTCCTCGGTAATGTCAATAACCTGCTGTGCGTCTCGCGGACCACGACGATTCTTTCGCCCATCGAGCACCCAGCCACTGTTTGTGCGAACAAATCCCCTCCGACGTCCCCGGCTGTCGTAAATTTGGAAGTTTTCAAGGAAACTCAGCGTAATCGTGGGATTGCGCAAAACGAGCAACGCCGCATACGGGATGAGGGTCCCGGCAACCGGTAACCCGAGCTCTCTCCCAAGGTTCTCTGGTCTCGGCTTCGGAAAAAAGGATTCAAAATAGGGTTTTCTGCGTGTTCTAAATCCGTGAATATGCAAGGTTGCTGCGTGGTCAGCCAAATTCATCGAATCCCGAATCGGTGTGAACACGGCTTTTTTCTCGGTAGAAGCTGGGGAAATCAGCGTCCGAGGGCTCCCCGTACTTGCTAGGTCACTGCATCGACGTACCAAAGCGTTTGTTTTCTTGACTTCAGCCCGAGCCCACGTGTCGACAATACTCATTTCACTTTCTAGGTCGGTGAGAATCTGGTCGAGAACGGCACCATTCGGAATGTGAAGAGGGAACGCTCGGAGTAGTTTCTTCTTGACGACCGTTCCATCCTTCGTCTTTCCAAGGTGGGTTCTTGCGTCGGCACCTTCTCTGCCGCTTGGTAATGTCGGCAGCGGTATTTCGGCCACAAGCCCGGCCGGGACTAAGTAATTCTTGATTAGCATGGAGAAAGTCGCCCACACCTTGGATACGCTCGCCCAGATAGCGTGCTTTATGTGTTGATTTGCACTGAATTCTGACCCACCTGACCCGGTGATTTGCATCGAATATTGACCCACGTAGAACACACTGGCCCGCTGAGCAGCTAGCGGGAGAACGGAGTGATCGACATGGCAATATTGAGCATCATCCGACGCTGGCATTATCGCGATCATGTCTCGCTACGCGAGATCGCCAAACGGCTTGGCGTTTCAAGAAACACCGTCAGGCGCTATATACGCGCCGGCACCGTAGTGCCCACCTATCCGGAACGGCAGAGCCCGAGCAAGCTCGACGGATTTGCGGCGAAGCTCGCCGGCTGGTTAAAGACGGAAGCAAACCGGCCGCGCAAACAGCGCAGAACCCTCAAGCAGATTCACGCTGACCTCACCGTGCTGGGGTTCACCGGATCCTACGACCGGGTCGCCGCCTTTGCGCGCCGCTGGCGACAGGAGCAGCAGGAGCAGGCAAGGAGCGCAGCACGTGGCACCTTTGTGCCGCTGAGCTTTGCACTCGGTGAAGCATTCCAGTTCGACTGGAGCGAGGACTGGGCCGTGATCAACGGCGAGCGCACCAAACTGCAGGTTGCGCAATTCAAGCTTAGCCACAGCCGGGCGTTCTTCCTGCGTGCCTATCTTCTGCAAACTCACGAGATGCTGTTCGACGCCCATCACCACGCGTTCGTCGCGTGGGGTGGTATTCCGCGCCGGGGTATCTATGACAACATGAAGACCGCTGTCGACAAGGTACGTCGTGGCAAGCTTCGGGACGTCAACGCGCGCTTCAGCGCCATGGTCAGTCACTACCTGTTTGACGCTGAATTCTGCAATCCGGCCTCGGGCTGGGAGAAAGGGCAGATCGAGAAGAACGTTCAGGACAGCCGTCACCGGCTGTGGCAACGAGTGCCCGCGTTCGGTTCGCTCGCTGCATTGAACGACTGGCTGGCCGACCAGTGCGTCCTGCTCTGGCAGCAGACGCAGCATCCTGAGCAGGACACGACGATCTGGGACGCGTGGTCGATCGAGCGGCCCCATCTGATGCCGGTCGGCCAGGCATTCGACGGCTTTGTCGAGCACACCAAGCTTGTTTCGCCCACGTGTCTGGTGAGTTTCGACCGCAACCGTTATAGCGTGCCGGCGGCATTTGCCAACCGGCCCATCAGCCTGCATGTCTATGCGTCCCAGCTCGTCTTCGTCGCCGAAGGCCAGGTCATCGCGGAGCATGTCCGGCGTATCAACCGCAGCCATGATCGCGGAGAAACCATCTACGACTGGCGTCATTACCTCGCAGTCCTGCAGCGCAAGCCTGGAGCGTTGCGCAACGGCGCGCCGTTCGCC
>NZ_JAQQEF010000027.1:0-109102 GCF_046027605.1 Paraburkholderia fungorum | reverse complement strand
ACTACCGCAACATGACAAAAATTATGCTGTGGACGTTTGCCGTTTTATACGCAATTTTCGCACTCGTCATCTATTTTAAGGGCGACGTCCGAAGCGATCTTTACGCATACACAGTCGCTGTTGCTACCGTTGGTGTAAGCGGATTTATAGTCTTTGGCATTATCTTCTATCGAGTGTCTTTGAAGATGATGGGCTTCGTCCGTCTAGCCGAAGTGGTTTTCAAAACCTATGGCTGGCCGGATGTAGAAAACATCAACCTGCGCAAGACTTCGCGTGAACATCGCGGTGCCAATACGCTTTCGAATTATGGCCGCTACTACTTTCGCTACAGGTAAGCCCTTCGCTCCGACCATCCAGCCAGACGCGCTGCTTCGCGAAAGTATTCGAGACCAGCGCGATACCTCTGAAGAAGCGATGAATACACATCAGATTTGGCCGCGTTTCGGGGCAACCAAGGAGACAAGTTCATGATGAATCTAATTCGCCTCGATGACGATACCGACCACGGCGGTAAGGTCATCACCGCTTCGCAGACCATGTCTTTCGACGGCCGCTTTGTCGCTCGCAAGGGCGATGAAGTGTCCTGTCCCAAGCACGAAGACGTGAAACCCAATGTCATCGTCGACGGAGACGAATCGATGACAGACAACGGCGTGCCGATAGCGCGCCACGGCGACAAGGCAACGTGCGGATGCAAGTTGATCTCAAGCCTTGTTTGAATGAGGCGAGCCTGGCGATGGCCGGCGAGCACATGAACCTGAGACACAGCGTAACCACTGAGTAAGGCCTGCACGGATAGCTCAGGCTGTCGCACCCGTTACTCGAACACAAAAAAATTCATTATGGCAACGACCGAACAGAAATGCGCTAACTGCGAGAAAACAGGTTTGCCGATCCTTCCGGTGCGCTACACCGTACTGCCAAAAACAATCGCAGCGAAGTTGCCTGCGGGTGTGACGGGACAAGGCGTAACGGACGTGGCGTTGACGGAACACCACTACGGGCTGCGTACTTTGCGTGCAGGATGGCTTTACCTGTTTTATGTCAAGGGCGCGCGCGGCAGCAACTACTGGGAAGCGTACAACGTGACCGAAGACGGTCGCCTGTGGAAACAGTCCTTGCCGCTACCCGCCGAGGCGAAAACCGATCCCGCCTGTGCGCAGAAAGCCATTGCTGTCCAGATGGACATCATTGCCATCGAGCGCCCGGAAAAGTGCACTGAAGTCTATTTGGCATTCTCTCAACACCCGTGGCTCAAGGACACGTTCGATCGATATGCCGGAAATGCAGCGCTCAGAAAACAGCGTATGCAGTGCATCGAGCCCGCCAAATGGATCGCTGGAGGTACGACGGGACACGGGCATGCCACGGCCGCAACGGTTGCGAACATCGATGACGTAATCGAGTACATGCCAGGCCTTGCGCCCGATCTTCTACAGCCCCGCGATAAGCCGATCGTCGACAAAAACGGCGTTGTCGACCAGTCGGTGGCAGAACACGAGACCACGCGTTATTCGTTGCACGTGCGTCAGGCAACGCCTGCATCGGCGAGTGACGCACTGGTCAAACTCATGCATCAGGTTGGCGAGACAAAGCACGGCAAGAGTCATCCTCCTATGCTTCTGGCGCTTTGGGACGGTGTTGGGAACGTGCACGAACTGAACGGCTTCCGTAACGACGCGACCGGACGCCTTGTTCAGTACTATCACAAGCAGAGCATGCAGATCGACGCGATGCAAGCGATCGACGCTGCGAAAGTGGCGATCAGCCAAGGTGCGGTCGCATCGAAAAGCCGGTGGCGTTCGGCGCTACGCGCCGGTTGGGAAGCCATGCTGAACTCTTCGCCAGCCGGCATGGATGGCATCCCAACGGCACCCATTGAGCAATCGCCGGAGGACATCGCCGCTTCGCAGCGGCGGATCGCGAACGCTGGAAAAATAAGCCAGAAAGAGGCGAAAGAGATTGGTGACGCCGCGTGGCCGAAATACCAGGAAAAGCTTGACCAGCCCAAGCTCAAGAATTTTCGTAATTCTTTCGACGCGTTCCACGCCAAAGTCGACTCATTGCAGTCCAAACGTACGCACGATGTGGGCGCCTGGTTGGGTGCGCCAGTCTTTATCCACACGCTGGAAGACTACAACGAACATCACTTCAGTGATGGCATGGAATACGAGAAGGTGATTGCCGAAGCTGTGTTCGGGCTCGGTTCGGAACCCGAAGGGGCAAAGTTGCTGGATAAGCTTATTGCCCAGGTCCATCCCACCAAAGCGGAGTGTGTCTTCTGGCGTGCGGTCGCACTCAACCAGGTTGAAGTAAAACCCGAGCTGGAACAGATTCTTGCTGCAGCCGAGGCTCACAAGGACACGCCGCTCGATACCGCCAAGGAAGGCGTCAATCAGCTCCTCGAGACGCTGGAAAAATTCAAGAAATTTGCCGAGCTTTACGAAAAATTCAACGGACTGGCCAATCAGGCGAAGCCGACCAACGCCGCCGACAAAGCGGCGCAGCTGACGCACGTGGACAAACTCATGGCCAGCGCCGGCTCCTCGGTATTCAGATGGCTAGGGGTCAAGCAACTGGGAGACTATGTCGGCGAGAAGGTGGTACACGGTCTTTGCCTCGTACGAGCAGGCCTGCCCAAAGCGGACATGAAAAGCCTGATCGTCGAAGAGGCGAAACGTGACGGCAAGTTGCGAACGGAATTGATGAATCGACTTCGACAGCTTCGGGCAACCGGAATGGCGGCGGATGCTGCTTTTTTTCAGTCCGCGCAGGAGCTGGCCGCGACCGAAGGGTCGAAATCGATGCGGGCCAAGTGGGCCGAGGTATTGTCAGGCAAGGAGGCCATTGAGGCCACCACTGGCATGCGGGTAGCGGTGGTGGTGCTCCTGATCGAGGCCGCGGGATTCGCAAAAATATTGGCGAAATCGGATAAGACCGACGCAGACTATGCGTCGCTATACGCGTCGGGTCTTTCGGTTGTCGGCGCAACGCTGAACCTCGCGTTGCCATTGAAAAGCATCTTTGGGAACGCAAGTCAAAGCGCAAACGTCCTCAAAGCACTTGGCGGATTTGCGGGCGGAGCAGCCGCGTGTATTACGGCTGTCACGGATATTCAGACTGCAGCCGACGCGGCGCATCGAAAAAATGGCGCGGAAACCACGTTCCTGATATTGAAGGTCACGCTCGGTGGGCTCGGTGCTTTTGCCAATTTTGCTACGGCACTCAGCTCTTCTGCGCCGTTGATCGAACGTCTTGCGGGACGCAAAGGCTATGTAATCTTCCTGGAGAAGGTCGGCACCGGGATTAGCGATGCGGCTGCGCGCAGGGCAGCGCTTGCCGCCGGTGAGGCTGTCGCGGAGTTGGCGGGCGAGCGAGCCGTGATGATGGGCTTCGGACGGGCCATTCTCTATCTTGCCGGTTGGGAAGTGGCCGTGGCGATCACACTGGTGCAGGTTCTCATCTGGTATTTCTCCGACGATGATCTGCAAATCTGGTTCAGCAAATGCACGTTCGGTGTCGCGCCGGCCAGTAACCCGGCATGGACAGTCGAAAAGCAGGATCAGGAATTCGCAAAGGCTCTGGAGAAGGTGGGCTTGAGCACTCAGAAGCAGGCTGAGTAATCTATGGCTACACAGCTCGAGGGCTTCGTTTCGCAGTGAGCGAGCCTTCGGATATTCTACGACGGGGCAAACGACGGATTTTATGGGAAATAACAGATGAACGCGCGACTCAGCTCGGTGAGTGGAAAAGTATCCAACCTCCGATACTCTCTACAGGAGCGCCAATCGAAGGCAGCGCAGTTCGAGCGCAAAGCCACGCTGCTATCCCCGATCCTGCTCGCACTGAGCGGCAACGGAGGTTTGGCGGTCGGAAATATGGCGGTCAATTACGGCATTTCGATCGCTAAAGGCAAAGCGTACTGGGTCGAATTCGATGTGAACGGAGTGGCGCTAAAGGGGTGGCTCGGCGGTGTCTATTTCAAGGACGGTGATGCGGTCGACGTAGTAGTGGAGGGCGAAGATACGTTGCTGGCCGTCAATAGTTCCGACGAACGGGTGGTCGCAATCTTGCCGCCGTGCGGCAGTAGCCCGAAGATGATCTACAAGTACATGCGCTATACGTTTATCGGGATTTTTTTATTCCTCGTGTTGTTTCTCGGCTTGGGCTTTTTCTTTGTTGCCGCACACGAAGATCTGGTGGAGCTGCTCTCCATTGCTTTCCCATGTGCGCTTGCGGTGGCATTTTTCGTTGCGGTCGGCGCGAACTGGCGCGAGTTGCTTCACGCAGTGCGGACAAAGAAAATTCTATCTGAGCTAGGTCTTCCGGATGCCGACTCCCTCGATTTGCCAACGCGGTCGTATGAGCTTCTTGGCAAGGGCAAGATACAGGGGAGCGTCGGCACGGTGTATCGCTATTGAATGGCCACTTCCATCTTGAGGACATTCCTTTGACGGAAGGCGGGCAAGCAGCTTGAGGAATTCCATTAAAAATGGCAAAAGAGTTGAGTTGAAGGCAAGCGTGCGGCGAATAGCCCCCCAATCTCCGCAAAATTTGCGGAGAATAATTTGCTTTTGCGGAGAAAACAGACCATAATTTCCGCATGAAACGCGGAGATTGGCTATACATCTGGGAGTCCCCCGAGTGGCCCGCATGGCGCTATGACTTGTCGCGCCTTGTGGCTCCGCTCGCGGAGGTATCGCGCGTTCAAGGCGTACTGCTCGGCCGTCTTGCCGACGTGGGCCTGACGCTACGCAGCGAGGCCAGTCTTGTCGCGCTCACCGAAGACGTCGTCAAAACCAGCGAGATAGAGGGCGAACAGCTCAATGTCGCTTCGGTGCGTTCGTCGATCGCACGCAAGCTAGGAGTCGATATTGGCGCGCTTGCGCCCGTCGACCGTCACGTCGAAGGCGTCGTGGAAATGGTGCTCGACGCCACCTTGAACTGCTCGGCAGAAGTCTCGAAAGAGCGCCTGTTTGGATGGCACGCTGCGCTTTTCCCGACCGGGTTTAGCGGTATATCCCGGATCAGCGTCGCCAACTGGCGCGACGACGCCAAAGGGCCGATGCAAGTTGTTTCCGGTCCGATCGGGCGTCAGAAAGTCCACTTCGAGGCGCCTCCCGCAACACGGCTGGACATGGAGGCGGACCGGTTTCTCGCCTGGCTGAACAACGATTCGGCCGATCCTCCGCTGCTCAAGGCGGGGCTCGCTCATCTCTGGTTCGTTACGCTGCATCCCTTCGACGACGGCAACGGCCGCATCGCACGAGCCATCGGTGACCTGCTTCTGGCCCGCGCCGACGGCAGCCCGGAGCGCTTCTACAGTTTGTCGGCACAAATCCAGCGCGAGCGGAACGACTATTACGACGTTCTCGAGCGCACCCAAAAAGGCTCACTCGATATCACCGAGTGGCTGGCATGGTTCCTCGATGCTTTGCATCGCGCAATCGATCATGCCCAACTCACGCTGAACGTCGTGCTATCCAAGGCGCGCTTCTGGCAGCGCTGGGCGAGCACCGCATTGAACGAGCGGCAAGTCAAACTGCTGAGCCGTCTGCTCGATGGTTTTGACGGCAAGCTGACCAGCAGCAAATGGGCAGCCATTGCGAAGTGTTCACCCGATACCGCGCTGCGTGACATCGGCGAACTCGTCGCATTCGGCGTGTTGAAAAAATCAACGGCAGGTGGCCGCAGCACGTCGTACGAGTTAGCGGACGAGCGCTGAATAAGTCACTCGACTTATCCACAGTCCCCTCTGGACAACTTTTGTACAAGCCACCTGACACGTTGTGGGCGAAACTTTGATAAATCGGCTGCTTCGCCAGGTCGGTCAAAAGTTTTCCCTGGCTCCTTGCTCCTGTCCGCGCACGCTCCGCAGGGTTATCGATTCCGCAGTCCCTTGATCCGTAAACGAAGTTCCACGTTATCCACAGCCCGATGCAAGGCTTGTTAACTATTACTACGTATACATATACAAAGACTATAAAAACCAGAGAGGCATCCACAAAGCACGCTGCGTAAAGATGCACAACCGCAGCACACGTCCCGAAGAGCCATCAAACCAACGGCAAACAGATCTCAGTCAGAAGATCAGAAGGCGCAGCCTCCTTCGGGCTATTCAAATACTCCTCGAACACCGGCGCGTCCGCTGCTTCACGCCCGGACTGCACGAGCCACGTCCCATACAACCACTCATAAGCCGCACGCATATCGCTGTACGGTCCCTTGTGCCGCAACACCGCGTACTCACCGCCTTTCACATGCGCAACCGAAACCGGCGGACTCACTGTCACCGAAGCCTGCACCGGATGCGGCAACAGCACTCCGGCCTTCGACCGCAACGCGTTCTCTTCCACCACCCCAGGATCGTCGTAGTAAATCCCGATCATGCGCATCTGCCCCGCCAGCAGATTGTGTTTCGCCAACCAGCCGAACAACCCATCGAAAGCCTTGCCGATCTGCATATACGGCCCCACGTGATCCACCGACAAAACCTCGATCGGTTCAACGTGACGAATCACCACTTCACGCATCGTCATTTGATCGTCTCCTGAAAGCGCCGGACGAAACCGGCTATGAGTGCCTTGCTTGCGATACTGCGCCGGCGGAATGCCGAACGCCGCGCGAAAGGTGCGAGAGAAAGACTGCAAACTGCTATAGCCCGAGCGCTCGGCAATCTCCGCGATCGGCATCGAACCGTTGGCCAGATAACCCGCCGCGCGATGCAGCCGCAAGCGGCGCACGGTGGTCGCGACGGTCTCTCCGTACATCGCCTGATAGATGCGATGCCAGTGATACGGCGACATGCAGGCGACCTCCGCTAAACGGCCGATATCCAGTGGTTCGTCGAGATGATCGTAAATATGGTCCAGCACGCGGCCGAGCCGGGTTTCGTAACGGGCCCGATTGTCCGATGGGTTCATGAGTCAGTGGTCGATCAGAAGAAAATCGCCGAAGGAATGCGAACAAAAGTACCACGTCGCCATTTACCAAATCCTGCGAATTTCGCCTGAATGCGCGTGAACCGAGTTAAGCATCCACTGACACAATCCCCTACGAACTTTGCCGAATTTCGATAACGCCTCGAATATTGGCTCACTACCATCGGCTGAAGCCTGTCCGCTCATGCACCGCAAAGCCTTGCGGCGTCGAGCAAGCGGCCACATCAGGAGCGCCCGATGAAATCAGAGTCCAAAAGTCAGCACGTCGGTAAAGTCACGCATCACGAGTTGAAGCAGACGCTCGGCACGTGGCAACTGTGGGGTATCGCGGTTGGTCTGGTTATTTCCGGCGAGTACTTCGGCTGGAGCTACGGCTGGGCGAGCGCCGGCACGCTCGGCTTCGTCATCACGGCAGTCTTTATTGCCGCGATGTACACCACTTTCATTTTCAGTTTCACCGAACTCACCACGTCGATTCCGCATGCGGGCGGCCCGTTCGCCTACGCGCGCCACGCGTTCGGCCCGACCGGCGGTTATCTGGCGGGCGCGGCGACCTTGGTCGAATTCGTCTTTGCGCCGCCCGCCATTGCGCTCGCGATCGGCGCCTATTTGCACGTGCAGTTTCCGGGTCTCGAGCCGAAACACGCGGCGATGGGCGCTTATCTCGTCTTCATGGCGCTGAATATCGTCGGCGTGCAAATCGCCGCCGCCTTCGAGTTGTGCGTGACGCTGCTCGCGATCTTCGAATTACTGGTGTTCATGGGTGTCGTGTCGCCAGGCTTCCAGTGGTCGAACTTCACGAAGGGCGGCTGGGCAGGCGCGGATACCTTCAGCATGGGCTCGTTCCACGGCATGTTCGCCGCGATTCCGTTCGCGATCTGGTTTTTCCTCGCGATCGAAGGCGTCGCGATGGCCGCCGAAGAAGCAAAGAATCCGAAGCGTTCGATTCCGATCGCCTACATCACCGGGATTCTGACGTTGGTCGTGCTCGCCATCGGTGTAATGGTGTTCGCGGGTGCCGCCGGCGACTGGACCAAGCTCTCGAACATCAACGATCCGCTGCCGCAAGCCATGAAGTACATCGTCGGCGAACACAGCGGCTGGATGCATATGCTGGTGTGGCTGGGCCTGTTCGGATTGGTCGCGTCGTTTCACGGCATCATCCTCGGCTACTCGCGGCAAATCTTTGCACTGGCTCGCGCGGGCTATCTGCCGGAGTGGCTGTCGAAAGTGCATCCGCGCTTCAAGACGCCGCATCGCGCGATCATCGCCGGTGGGGTAGTCGGCATCGCCGCGATCTATAGCGATGAGCTGATCCAGTTCGGCGGTCAGACGCTGACGGCGAACATCGTGACGATGTCCGTATTTGGCGCTATCGTGATGTATATCATCAGCATGTTGTCGCTGTTCAAGCTGCGCCGCTCGGACCCGAACATGGAGCGCCCGTTCCGCGCGCCGCTGTTTCCGTTCTTTCCGGCGTTCGCGCTGGTGGCCGCGGTGATTTGTCTGGGCACGATGGTGTACTTCAATTTTCTGGTGGCGATCGTGTTCGCGATCTTCCTCGCGCTGGGCTACGTCTACTTCCTGTTGACGCGCCGTCAACGCGAAGTGGCGCCAACGGACACTTTGCTCGAAGAATGACAGATCGAGCCGCTCTGCAAGCAGCGGCGATGGAGTCGTAACGATGAGCTTTACCGAGACAATCGGCAGCCGCACTTATCGCTTCGCCGATCTGAAGACGTTGATGGCCAAAGCGAGTCCGCAGCGTTCGGGCGACCAGCTCGCGGGCGTCGCGGCGGCGAGCGAAGAAGAGCGCGTCGCGGCCAAGATGGCGTTGGCGCAGGTGCCGTTGCGCACCTTTCTCAACGAGGCATTGATCCCGTACGAAAGCGACGAGGTCACGCGCCTCGTGATCGACGATCACTCGCCACAAGCGTTCGCTGAGATATCGCATCTCACGGTGGGCGATTTCCGCAACTGGCTGTTGAGCACCACGACCGATGCCGACGCGCTCACGCGTATCACCGCCGGCCTCACGCCGGAGATGGTGGCGGCGGTCTCGAAACTGATGCGCAATCAGGATCTGATCTTGGCGGCGCGCAAACGTCCGGTGATTACGCGTTTTCGCAATACAGTCGGCTTGCCGGGCCGCATGTCGGTGCGTCTGCAACCCAATCATCCAACCGACGATGTCAAAGGCATTGCCGCCTCGATGCTCGACGGCCTGATGTACGGCTGCGGCGACGCGATGATCGGCATTAACCCCGCCAGCGACAATCTCGCTGCGATCACCAGGTTGTTGCTGATGATCGACGACTTCCGCCAGCGCTATCAGGTGCCGACGCAATCGTGCGTACTGACTCACGTCACCAACACGATCGCCGCGATTGAAAAAGGCGCGCCGGTCGATCTGGTATTTCAGTCGATTGCTGGAACGGAGAAAGCGAACGCGGGTTTCGGCATTTCGCTTGCGCTGTTGCAGGAGGCGTATGAGGCTGGGTTGTCGCTGAAACGCGGCACCGTCGGCAATAACCTGATGTATTTCGAAACCGGTCAGGGGAGTGCGTTGTCGGCCGATGCCCATTTCGGTGTCGATCAACAGACGTGTGAAGTGCGCGCCTACGCAGTCGCACGCAAATTCAATCCGTTTCTGGTGAACACGGTGGTGGGCTTCATCGGACCGGAGTATCTGTACGACGGCAAGCAGATCACGCGCGCGGGCCTTGAGGATCACTTCTGCGGCAAGCTGCTCGGCGTGCCGATGGGTTGCGACATCTGCTACACGAATCACGCCGAAGCCGATCAGGACGACATGGATAACCTGCTCACGCTGCTTGGCGTTGCGGGCATCAACTTCATCATGGGCATCCCGGGTGCGGACGATGTGATGCTCAACTACCAAAGCACCTCATTCCATGACGCGTTGTACGTGCGCGATGTGCTCGGCCTGCGCCGCGCACCGGAATTCGAAGAATGGCTGGAGTCGATGCAGATCACCGACTCGCGTGGCGCGTTGCTGAGTGCATCGACACAACAACCGCTGCTGGAAGGCGCACGCGACTGGATGGGCATCGCATGACCGACTTCCTCGAAAAGAATCCATGGAACGCGCTGCGGCAATTCACCAACGCGCGCATCGCGTTGGGCCGCGCGGGCAACAGTTTGCCGACTGCACCGTTGCTCGCGTTCAATCTGTCGCATGCGCAAGCGCGCGATGCCGTGCATCATCCGCTCGATACGGACGTGCTGCACGAACAATTGCGCGCGCAAAGTTTCAGCACGCTGGATGTGCATAGTGCCGCGCCCGATCGCGAGCATTATTTGCGGCGTCCGGATCTCGGCAGGCGGTTAAGCGATGAGAACCGCGCAGCGCTCAAGCAACTGAAAGTGGAATCACCAGAGGTCGTTTTCGTCATCGCCGACGGTCTCTCTGCATTCGCTGCATCGAAGCAACCGATTCCGCTGCTGCAAGCCGTTTGCGCAAAACTCACGGACTGGAAGATCGGCCCCGTCGTAGTCGCGCGTCAGGCCCGCGTCGCGCTAGGTGATGAGATCGGCGAACTGCTCAATGCCAAACTGGTTGTGATGCTGATTGGCGAGCGTCCAGGTTTGAGTTCGCCTGATAGCCTCGGCATCTATCTGACCTATGCGCCGAAGGTGGGCTGTAGCGATGCGCAGCGTAATTGCATTTCAAACGTACGGCCGGAAGGTCTTAGCTACGAATCCGCCGCACACAAGTTGCACTATCTGCTGACGCACGCAAGGCGCCTGGGTCTCACGGGTGTTGATTTAAAAGACGATAGCGACGCGCTGCTGGCGAGTACACCGACAACGCCCGCGGTCGGCAACAATTCGAACTCAGGCGCAACGTAGAAACGCGACTCAAGCGTCTGCCCGTTCCACTGGATGCGTTCCGAGCCACGCGTTTTCATGGTCCTCGAAGAGTCTCGAGCGCGTGAGAAAACGCAACCCGCTTGGCCGCTCCAGTGAAAACATCCCACCATTACCCGGCACCACATCGATAATCAACTGCGTGTGCTGCCAGTATTCAAACTGCGATTCGCTCATGTAAAACGGCACGCCGGCAATCGTGCCGAGTTTCACATCGGACGAGCCGACCATGAACTCACTCTGAGGAAACATCATTGGTGCGCTGCCGTCGCAGCATCCGCCGGATTGGTGAAACAGCACGGCCCCGTGTTCGGCGCTTAGCTTATCGATCAAATCGACCGCAGCAGGCGTGGCGATCACGCGGGCCACTTCCTTCTCATCAGCCATCACATGCCCTCGCTGAAAAAGAGCGAGCCGCGCAATGCGGCCCGCTCGAACAGACTCGTTACGCTCAGAAGAAGCCGAGCGGCTTATCGCTGTAACTCACGAGCAGGTTCTTGGTCTGCTGATAGTGGTCGAGCATCATCTTGTGATTTTCACGGCCGATGCCCGATTGCTTGTAGCCACCAAACGCAGCATGCGCCGGATAAGCGTGATAGCAGTTGGTCCACACGCGGCCCGCCTGGATTTGCCGCCCGAAGCGATAGGCGCGCGTACCGTCGCGAGTCCAGACACCGGCGCCGAGACCGTAGAGCGTATCGTTGGCGATTTCGAGTGCCTCGTCTTCGTTCTTGAAGGTCGTCACGGAAACGACCGGTCCGAAGATTTCCTCCTGGAAGATACGCATCTTGTTGTGGCCGCGGAACACGGTCGGCTTCACGTAGTAGCCCTTGTTCAGTTCGCCTTCGAGCATGTTGCGCTCACCGCCGATAAGACACTCAGCGCCTTCCTGTTTGCCGAGGTCGACATACGAGAGGATTTTTTCCAGCTGTTCCTGCGAGGCCTGCGCACCGATCATCGTTTTCGTATCGAGCGGATGGCCTTGCGTGATCGCAGCCACACGCTTCAACGCGCGCTCCATGAAGCGGTCGTAAATCTTCTCGTCGATCAGCACACGCGACGGACACGTGCACACTTCGCCCTGATTCAGCGCGAACATCGTGAAGCCTTCGAGCGCCTTGTCGAAATAGCTGTCGTCTTCGTTCATGACGTCGGCGAAGAAAATGTTCGGGCTCTTGCCGCCGAGTTCGAGCGTCACGGGAATGATGTTCTGGCTCGCGTACTGCATGATCAGGCGGCCCGTGGTCGTCTCGCCCGTGAAAGCGATCTTCGCGATGCGCTTGCTCGATGCAAGCGGTTTGCCGGCTTCGAGTCCGAAACCGTTCACCACGTTCAGCACGCCCGGCGGCAGCAAATCGTGGATCAGTTCGAGCAGCACGAGAATCGACGCAGGCGTTTGCTCGGCCGGCTTCAGCACGACGCAATTGCCGGCTGCCAATGCGGGCGCGAGCTTCCACACGGCCATCAGGATCGGGAAATTCCAGGGAATGATCTGGCCGACCACGCCGAGTGGTTCGTGAAAGTGATAGGCGACGGTGTCGTGGTCGATCTCGGAGAGCGTGCCTTCCTGTGCACGCACAGCGCCGGCGAAATAGCGGAAATGATCGATGGCCAGCGGGATATCCGCAGCCATTGTTTCGCGCAGCGGCTTGCCGTTGTCGATTGTTTCGGCCACCGCGATGCGCTGCAGATTCGCTTCCATCCGGTCGGCGATACGGTTCAGGATATTCGCGCGATCGGTGGTCGACGTTTTGCCCCACGCGACTTTCGCACGATGCGCGGCGTCGAGCGCGAGTTCGATATCGGCTTCGCGCGAACGCGGGATCGACGTGAACGGTTCACCGGTGATCGGCGACACGTTGTCGAAATACTCGCCGCCCACGGGCTTCACCCATTCGCCGCCGATAAAATTTCCATACTGCTTTTTGTACGGGAATTCGGTGGTCAGAAACTGCATCTCTGCGTGATTCATCTGTGTGCTCCTCACATGTTTGAATGGGCTATATTCGGCGCGATATTTCGCTTGGCCGCGAAAGGCTACAGCCAGAACTGTGCCAATGCACCGCGCTGGTGAGCCGTGCACGTGCAGCAAGCACGCTTGCAAAGCGGGGCGCAAAGCGCGGTTGCATGGGTCGAGAAATGAACGTGTCGTTTTTGATCAGTGTGTGCAGTGCTGGTCAAGAATTGAACAGAACGTGACCGCCTGGCATTGCAGTCCAGGCCAGCAAGACAAGTGGCGAGTCGGATCGGCATGGGAATTGCCTGCCTTTGCCCTTCAATACTTCATTCGCGGATCGGTATGACGATTGAATCCCGCAGCGACAGCCTGACAGCCCGCACGCATGCGCATGCACAACAGCCGAGCTTTTGCGTGCAGACCCGCGTCGCCTACGACGCCGACGAGCAGGCGCGCAACCTCCACGGATGGAATCAGACCTACGATCAACTGACCGCCGGCTGCTTCGTCGGCGGGTTGACGGAGTTGTGTCTCGATCATATGCAGGTGTTCGTCGAAACGACCAGCCATACGCTGCGGCAAACCTGCGAAGTGCAGGAGGATGCCTACTGGTTCGGCATTCCGACTTGCCCCGAAGGTTCCGGTCGTATCGACGCACAGGTGATCGCGGCCGATGCGCTCGCATTCCGTCCGGGCGGGATCGAATTCGAATTGCTGACCTCGGCGGGCTACGAGATTTTCGGCGTGGTGGTAAAGGGTGAAGTGCTGCGGCGGTACGCGGCGGAAGTGGAGCGTGTCGGTCTCGCGGACCATTTGCCGAACACGCAAGTCGTGTCGATCGGCACGGCTCGCAAGGCGCGCTTGTGCGCGTCGCTGCGCCAGCTTCTCGATGACGGAGCGGCGCGCGGCGCACCGTTGTCTTCGTTCGCACGCAATAATTTGCAGGCGTCGGTGTTGGCGTGGCTATTCGATGTGGGCGCGTTGCCGGCCGACGGGCAGCTTGAAATGCCCGCGCGTCCCCGGCGTCAGTCGATCGTGTCGGATGCGCGTGAGTATGTGCTGGCTAACCGCGACCGCGCGATCAACGTGCCGGAGTTGTGCGAGCGCTTGCATGTGAGTCGTCGCACATTGCAATACTGCTTTCAGGACGTGCTCGGGATGGCGCCCGCCACGTATCTGCGCGCGATCCGGCTGAACGGCGTGCGACGCGATCTGTGCAATGCGTCGCCTGAAACGCGCTCGGTTCAGGACGTCGCGGCCTCGTGGGGCTTCTGGCACCTGAGCCAGTTTGCGACCGATTACCGGAAGCTGTTCGGCATGAAGCCTTCGGATACTTTAAAGGCCGCAGTCGGCACTGGTGAGGCGACCGGGAATCGGTCGTTCGCTCACTAGGATCGCGCTGCGCATTATTTGCGCAACAGCCGCAAGCCATTCCCCACCACCAGCAGGCTCGCGCCCACATCGGCGAACACGGCCATCCACATCGTGCCGAGGCCCATCACGGTGAGCACGAGGAAGACGCTCTTGATGCCCAGCGCCAACGTGATGTTCTGCACCAGCACCGAATGGGTCGCCTTCGACAGACGGATGAACAGCGGAATCTTGCGCAGATCGTCGTCCATCAAGGCGACATCGGCGGTTTCGATCGCGGTGTCGGTGCCCATCGCGCCCATCGCGAAGCCGATGTCCGCCCGCGCCAGGGCAGGGGCGTCGTTGATACCGTCTCCGACCATGCCGACTGTCGCGCCTTGCTGCGACCACTGCGCCACCGCGTTTAGCTTGTCTTCGGGCAACTGATTGCCGCGTGCTTCATCGATACCGACTTGCTGCGCGATGGCGGCGGCCGTGTGCGGGTTGTCGCCGGTGAGCATGGCGGCGCGCACGCCGAGACGCTGCAATTCGGCGATGGCGGCGCGGCTCGTGTCCTTCACCGTATCGGCGACGGCGAACAGCGCGAGCACACGTTCGGCATCCACCAGCATCACGACGGTTTTGCCTTGCCGCTCGAGCGCATCCAGCTTCGCTTCGAGCGACGCCGAACAGCGCCCGAGTTCCTCGACCAGCCGATGATTGCCGAGCCAATACGGCAAGCCGTCGATTTCGCCGCGCACGCCGCGGCCTGCCAGGGCCTCGAACGCATCGACGGTGGCACCGACGACGCCCTCGCTTTTCGCCGCAGCCGCAATCGCCATCGACACCGGATGATCCGAGCGACCCGCAAGACTCGCCGCAAGTGTCCGACAACGAACGACATCGACATCGACATCGGCCAGCATCTCGAACTCGGTTTGCACCGGCTTGCCGTGGGTGATCGTGCCGGTTTTGTCGAGCGCGAGCCAGCTGAGCTTGCGGCCCTGCTCCAGGTAGGCGCCGCCTTTGATCAGGATGCCCTTGCGGGCGGCGGCCGCGAGGCCGCTGACGATCGTCACCGGCGTCGAGATCACCAGCGCGCACGGACAGGCGATCACGAGCATCACCAGCGCCTTGTAGACCCATTCGTGCCACTGTCCGCCGAACAGCAACGGCGGCAACACTGCGACGGCGAGTGCGGCAGCGAACACGATCGGCGTGTAGACGCGCGCGAATTGATCGACGAAACGCTGAGTCGGCGCTTTGGTGCCTTGCGCTTCCTCGACCGCGTGAATGATGCGCGCGAGAGTCGTGTTGCTGGCCGCGGCCGTGACGCGATAGTCGAACGAACCGGCTTGGTTGATCGTGCCGGCGAACACCGCGTCGCCCACGGCCTTGTCGACCGGCAGGCTTTCGCCGGTGATCGGCGCCTGATCGACGCTCGAGCGGCCGGCGACGATTTCTCCGTCGAGTGCGATCCGCTCGCCCGGCTTTACGCGCACTACGGCGCCGAGCGCGATCGCATCGAGTTCCATGGGCCGCCAACTGCCGTCGGCTTGCTGCACGCTGGCTTGTTCGGGCGTGAGTTGCATCAATCCCTGAATGGCATTGCGGGCGCGGTCGAGCGACTTCGCTTCGATCAGTTCGGCAATCGTGAAGAGCACCATCACCATCGCGGCTTCGGGCCACTGCTGCAGGATCAGCGCGCCGGTCACCGCGATGCTCATCAGCGCGTTGATGTTCAGGTTGCCGTTGCGGAGCGCAAGCCAGCCCTTCTTGTACGTTGTGAGGCCACAGGAGGCGATCGCAAGGATCGCCAGAGCCGCCGCTAGCCAGACGGGCGCACCAAGCCAGCTGGCGGCCTCTGACGCCGCCGCGGCGATGCCTGCGAGCGCCAGCGGCCACCACGGCTTGGGCGGCGCGCTGGGAGCTCGCGTGGATGTTGCGCCGCTGGCGGTGTCCGCCACCTCAGGCGTGAAGTCGAGCGAACGGATCGCGGCGAGGATCGAGTCGAGGGCGTCCGGTGCGTGCACGACGGTCAACACGCGCTGCATCAGATTGAAGTCCATGCTGCGCACGTAGGGCATGCGGCTGAATTTTTTGCGGATCAGCGCTTCTTCAGTCGGGCAATCCATCTGCATGATGCGGATCGCGGTGCGCACGTCGCTGCCGACGGCTTCGGATTGCGGGAGCTTGACCGGGCTGGGTATGACAGGCGTCGCCGCGCAGCAGTCCGTGTCGGCGTGGCTATGGCCGCAACTGTCGCCGCTTGCGTGCGAATGGGCGCGAGCCGACTCATTGGCGTGCACATGGTGGCCATGGTTGCAGCTTTCACCGTGCTCATGAGCGTGTTCGTGCTCCCGTTCCCGAGCAGGCGCCGCGTGACTGTGGCCGCAGCATTTGCTCTGACCGTGACCCTCCGCGGCATCGTCCGCATGCTCGTGGGCATGCCCTTCGTGCCCGTGGGCACAGGGTTTGGCCTGTTCCGGGCGGTCCGCTTCGGCGTGCTTCGCATGAGGCATGGGTGGCTTCCTGGTTCGATTTGTGGTCTAGTAAACACCTTGAAGCCACTACAAGGTCAAGGCCGCAATCCGGAGGGTCCATGAAAATCGGCGAACTGGCGAAAATCGCCCATTGCACGACCGAAACCATCCGTTTCTACGAAAAAGAGGGCCTGTTGCCCGAAGCGGAGCGCACCGAGGCCAATTACCGCAGCTATACGGCGAGGCACGTCGAACGCCTGCGCTTCATCCGCAATTGCCGTGCGCTGGATATGACCCACGACGAGATTCGTGGGTTGCTGCGTCTCACCGACGCACCGGCGCAAGGCTGCGGCGGCATCAATGCCTTGATTGACGAGCACATTGCGCACGTCGACGCACGCATCGAAGAATTGAAGCAACTGAAAGTGCAACTGACCACGCTGCGCGAGCAATGCCATGGCGAACAGGCCGTTGAAGACTGCGGCATCGTCCAGGGCCTGACCGAAATGGACGTGAGCGCAACGCGCGCGCGGCATACGCATCTGGGCTGAACGCTTCGCCCGTACTGACGGCCGCACCCGCCGCGGCAATGACAGCATTCACGGCTGGGCCCTTCATCCGGCCTGCCCAATAAACAATCGAATCCAGTTGGAGAATCAACGTGTTTACCTGTAGAAACCAGCCCTGCGGCGAGCAGTGGGAATTGTCGGATGTCGTCATCAAGAATGAAGGGCAGGGGCTGTTGTTCCGTTGCCCGATGTGCGGTGCGCGCAATTACGTCGAACGTTTCGACGGGGAAGATGGCTCGGTGCTGTACGAGCAGATCGAAGGCCGTCCCGCCACCGGCCCCATGGCCGAATAGTCCTTAGCCTTCAGCCTCTCAGTCGATAGCGAGCCCCCTCCTATGAACAGTCCCATTCAAGCCGGCGCGCCGTTTAGCCAGTTACCGCTGCCGCCCGCGACGCTCGCCAATCTGACGCAGCTCGGCTATGTCGAGATGACGCCGATTCAGGCTGCGAGCCTGCCGATCGCGCTGGCTGGCAACGATCTGATCGCCCAGGCGAAAACCGGCAGCGGCAAGACCGCGGCGTTTTCGCTGGCGCTGCTCAATCGCCTCGACGTGCGCAACTTCGCCGTCCAGGCGATGGTGCTGTGCCCGACGCGCGAACTCGCCGATCAGGTCACGCAGGAAATCCGCCGTCTGGCGCGCGCCGAGGAAAACATCAAGGTGCTGACGCTGTGCGGCGGCACGCCAATGCGTCCGCAAACCGCCAGCCTCGAACACGGTGCACACATCGTGGTCGGCACGCCGGGCCGGATCATGGACCACCTCGAGCGCGGCAGCCTGCCGTTGCAGTCGCTCAACACACTGGTGCTCGACGAAGCTGACCGCATGCTCGACATGGGTTTCTTCGACGATATCGCCACCGTCGTGAAGCAATGCCCGAAAGAGCGCCAAACGCTGCTGTTCTCCGCGACGTACCCCGAGGGCATCGTCAAGCTGAGCCAACAATTCCTGCGTAACCCGAAGGAAGTGAAACTCGCCGAGCGGCACGACAACACCAAGATTCGTCAGCGCTTCTACGAAGTGACCGAAGACCAGCGCCTGCATGCAGTCGGTCTGCTGTTGAACCACTATCGTCCGGTGAGCACGCTGGCGTTTTGCAATACCAAACAGCAATGCCGCGATCTGCTCGACGTGCTGCGCGCGCAGGGTTTTCACGCGCTCGCGCTGCACGGCGAACTCGATCAGCGTGAGCGCGATCAGGTGCTGATCCAGTTCGCGAACCGCAGTTGCTCGGTGCTGGTCGCGACCGACGTCGCCTCGCGCGGTCTGGACATCGCGGAGCTCGAAGCGGTGATCAACGTCGACGTGACACCGGACCCGGAAGTGCACGTGCACCGTATCGGCCGCACGGGTCGAGCCGATCAGGAAGGCTGGGCGCTCAGTCTCGCGAGCATGAACGAAATGGGTCGCGTGGGCAGTCTCGAACAGGCGCAGAAGCGTGAAGTCGAGTGGCACAAGCTGGCCGATCTCAAACCGGCGAGCAACGAGCGGCTGCTGCCGCCGATGGAAACGCTGCAGATTCTCGGCGGCCGCAAGGAAAAGATCCGTCCGGGCGACGTGCTCGGCGCGCTGACAGGCGAAGCAGGGTTCGCCGGTTCACAGATCGGCAAAATCAACGTGACCGAAATGTCGACCTATGTGGCCGTGGAGCGCAGCGTCGCGCGTGACGCATTGCGCAAGCTCAGCGCCGGCAAGGTGAAGGGCAAGAAGGTCAAAGTCCGCATGATGGACGACGCTTGATCGTCGACCAGTTTGCTTTGACGTGGCGTTGCTCGGGAATGCCGCCGTGCGGGGACCATCGCGTCGGCACTGGATTCGCAGATAGACGCGGTACGGGTTGATGAGCAAAAACGGCTGCGACCACCTGGTCGCAGCCGGGTAATCTGCATCACCGCGGTGCGCCAGCGCAGCAAATCGCGCATTCGCATCGCCGCCGCGCATCACATTACGTCATACCTCGGCCGTTTCACGCGTTCTCCGCGCGGCTGCATTTCTCCCGCCAAACCCCCGATTCCATTGCTATCGCCTGCCCCGGCGCGGCATTGCGCAAGCCATGACGTAAACGCATGCCGCGCATGACAAAGTTTCGATTGTGACCGTTCTTTGGCTGATGCCTAATCATCGAACCGGATGGGACCGCCGCGCAAACGGTGATCCGCGAATCCGCTGCCGGATGGAGAAAGGGAGAAGGTCTTATGCAGAGCGCCACGCAAGCCCGCTCGAAACTGCCTGACGTAGGCACGACGATTTTTACCGTGATCGGCCAACTGGCCGCGCAACACGATGCGCTGAACCTGTCGCAAGGCGCGCCGAATTTCGCGCCGGACGCGAAACTGATCGACGGTGTCGCGCAAGCCATGCGCGCCGGTCATAACCAGTACGCGCCGATGGCCGGCATCGCTACGCTGCGCGAAGCGCTCGCCGACAAGGTCGAGACGCTATACGGCGTGCGCTACGATCCGTCGAGCGAAGTCACCGTGATCGCCAGCGCCAGCGAAGGTCTGTATTCGACGATCAGCGCCTTGGTGCATCCGGGCGATGAAGTGATTTATTTCGAGCCGTCATTCGATAGCTACGGCCCGATCGTTCGCCTGCAAGGCGCGACGCCGATCCCGATCAAATTGTCGTTGAACGGTTTCCGCGTGGACTGGGACGAGGTCGCCGCCGCGATCACGCCGAAGACGCGCATGATCATTATCAACACGCCGCACAATCCCACCGCGACCGTGTTCAGCGAGGCCGACATTGCGCGTCTGAAGGCCGTGACGCGCAACACCGACATCGTGATCCTTGCCGACGAAGTCTACGAACACGTGGTGTTCGACGGCGCCAAACATCAGAGCATGGCGTGCGACGCCGAGCTTGCGGAGCGCAGCGTGATCGTGTCGTCGTTCGGCAAGTCGTATCACGTGACCGGTTGGCGCGTCGGCTATTGCCTCGCGCCCGCCGCGCTGATGGACGAGATTCGCAAAGTCCATCAGTTCATGGTGTTTTCTGCTGATACACCAATGCAGTACGCGTTCGTCGATGCGTTGGCCAATCGCGAGAGCTATCTCGGCCTGTCAGCGTTCTATCAGAAGAAGCGCGATCTGCTTACGCATGCACTGCGCGATTCGCGCTTCGAGTTGTTGCCGAGCGAAGGCAGCTTCTTCATGCTTGCGCGTTTTCGCGGTTTTTCCGAGGAAAGCGATAGCGATTTCGTGCTGCGCCTGATTCGCGATGCGCGTGTCGCGACGATCCCGCTGTCGGCGTTTTATACCGACGGCACGGATTCCGGCTTGATCCGCCTGAGCTTCTCGAAAGACGACGCGACCTTGATCGAAGGCGCGCGGCGTTTGTGTGAAATCTGATTGGCTGGTTGTGCGAGGTTTGCGCGGCGAGCGCGTCAAGACCTGGCCGAATTGCAGAAGGCCGCTCCCGCTTGCCGCAAGCACGAACCGGCAGGATTTTTGACCGCAGTATGATCATTGCGCCATGGCGTCGTTCGTTAAGCATCAGCGCGTTGCATGCTGCGTTACAACAATATCGAAGGAAAAGGGACACGTTATGAAATTGCTCAAGCCTCTGCTGGCGCTGGCCTGCGCATTCACGTCGATTGCCGCATCGTCGGCCGCGATTGCCGCCGATACCACGACGCTGCGCTTCGGACTCGAGGCGCAATATCCGCCGTTCGAATCGAAAGGGCCGAACGGTGAACTGCAAGGTCTCGATATCGACGTCGGCAATGCCGTATGCGTCGCCGCGCATATGACGTGCAAATGGGTTGAAACCTCGTTCGACGGTTTGATTCCCGCGCTGCAGGGCCGCAAGTTCGACGCGATCAATTCGGCAATGAATGCCACCGAACAGCGCCGTCAGGCGATCGATTTCACCACCGTCGTGTATCGCGTGCCGTCGCAGTTGATCGCGAAGCGCGACAGCGGTTTGCTGCCGACGCCGGCATCGTTGAAGGGCAAACGCGTCGGCGTGTTGCAGGCGTCGATTCAGGAAACCTTTGCAAAGACGCATTGGGAACCGGCTGGCGTCACCGTCGTGCCGTATCAGGATCAGAACCAGGTGTACACGGATCTCGTGGCGGGTCGACTCGATGCGACGCTCGTTCTCGCGCCGGCCGGCCAGACGGGTTTTCTGTCGAAGCCGAGCGGCAAGGACTACGCATTCGTCGGCCAACCGGTGCGCGATGACAAGATTCTCGGCAGCGGTATTGCTTACGGGATTCGCAAAGGCGATACCGCGCTGCGTGATCAGCTGAACGCGGCGATCGCGAAGGTCCAGGCCGACGGTACGGTGAAGACATTGGCTGAGAAATATCTCGGCAATATCGACGTCTCGGCGAAGTAGCCTGGTGACCGCGCGCAGCGAACCCATGTTGTGCGCCGGCGCTTAGCGCAACGAGGTTGACCGACCGTCCGGCAGAGATCGACAAGGCCGACGCAAAGGCGGCCATGGAAAGTAAGACGGTCATCTGATGCCTCGATACGTGAGCGCGCAGGATCGGCGACGCTCAACGGTATCGGGCAGCGTGTATTGACGGAAATTAGCTTCAGTGAAGTGTCGCCGCAGCGCCGCAGCACTTCTTGAATTTCTTGCCGCTGCCGCAAGGGCACGGATCGTTGCGGCCGACTTTGGGTTCGGTGCGCTGCGCCGTGGCGGCTAATGTCCGCTCGTGGACGGCCAGGCGGTGGGGAAGCCAGAAACGATAAATCGCGGCGACGCTTGCAGGAATCTGTTTGGTGAGAGCTTCGTCCTGTTGCGGTGTGCCGATCAATTCTTCCTCTTCCCGCGTGAGATCCAGTCCGCCCATCAGGCGAATCGGCTCCAGCCATTGCCGGCCTTGCTCGCTATCGAACAGCGCTTGCCAGTCCTGCCTGATGAGCATGAGGCCTTGCATGAAGCCCATTGCCCACGCTTCACCGTCAATGTATTCGCTGCCGCTGTCGTCGATGCTTAAGACACCAAACACCGGTACGAACCCGTCTGGGCCGGATTCCAGATCGGCCATGATGCCATTCATGTGCCGCAAGATCAGCCCGAGAATGTGCTGAGCCTGATCCGTTGATTCGAACGCAGGCGTGTCATCCTCGCTGGGTCCCCACACACCCGGCAGCCAGTAACTGGGCGCTACGGTGGTCGGCCCGATAGCCATCGCGGTCAGGTAACCGTCGAGGCCCATGATCGTCAGGGTCTCCTCCGACGTCAGGTCGGAAATCAGAAACTCATCGAGTTCGTCGAACTCTTCTTCGGAGAGAGGGGAGGCCAGGTCGGTGGCCTTGAGTTTTGATTTGGACATAGCGAGGCTCCGGCACTGCAAATCGTGGAACCCGATAGTCTATCGGGGGAATGCGGAGTTGGTTTGCTCACATGGCACCGGCGCTACAAAAACCTTGGAAGAATTCTCAGTTCCGCTGCATTGAGCGCAACCTGGTTGCGAGCTAAAGGCACCGCGCAAGCGGTGCCTTCCTAAACGAGCGTGGGTCTTACGACGTAGTAGCGCTTGGGAGCGAGAAGTCTCCAATTACTGCGGCCGACATCTACCTTCCGCATTTTGGCTCGGTGGTCTGTCGCTGCCAGTCCTATTGTTGGCTAGAAAATTCAAATCTGCGCCATCGCTGAACGAGAATCTCCCAGTGTCGGAGTTAATGGACATTGCGCCATCGTAACTTTCGCCATTAAACAGATTCTTGGCTACATAATTGGCACCAACCTGCCTAAAACCCTCAATAGACTGGGTAAATGTTGTGCCGACTTTCATCCTGGACCATCGAAAATTTGATGCGTCGACGGTGCACGAAAGTGCTGCATGGGCTACAGAAGAAGACAGGCATACGCCAATCAATAGTGGCAGGATTTTTTTCATAATAATGTTTTGAACGTTATGCGTCGGCACTGGTTAAAAGGTTTGTGTATGCATGACGAAGGTAATGCGTAACCCATGAAATGGGATACGTGTTATGCCCGAGCCTCCTCCTTAGAACATAATTGAGTTGATGAAACGCGACTCGGTAATCGGCTGGATTTCATTCGGCTGGATACCGTCGATAGCCGGTAGCAGGTTGTTGTTGGCGTCCGTGGCAGGCTCAATACGTGGGCGCACATCCTCGGCGCCCAGAACGCTGCCGATGGTGGTGGTCACTGTGGAAAGGGTACCAACCAGGCCCTTACCCAGGTTGTTGGTCGTATCGAGATACGTCGGCTTCACACCCATACCCAGAGTGAACGCCAGTTCCACCGCCATGCGCGCGCCGATGTCTCGCGCAAGGTCTGCCGAATCGACCGAGCCCTTACCGCCAACCACGGTAGCCTTGCCCAGCGAAATCACCTTGCCTTCCAGCATGAACTCCACGCCGAAGTCATCTGCCCCGTAAGGCACCGCGTGCTGATACCACGGGCGCTGATGAAACCAGCGGACCTGGACAATCATCTCGCCGCGCTGCTGGAAGTGATTGCCCTCACCTTCGAAGCCATTGATGAACGCAGCCACCGCCTTCTCGTAGTCAGAGCCCTGGCAATCAACCGGGCACGGCAGCACCTTGAGCTTCGGCATGTAGCCGATGACGCTGCTGACGTTACGCCCCGCGGCCTTGCCGTTTTCAGCGTAGCCGCGCAGCAGGTCTTCATTGGTGATTTCGGGCATGTTCTGGTTGGGCCGGAAGAACGCGGGCTGAGCCTTCGACTTGGCCATGAACGCCACCTTCATCGGGTTCTGCACGGTCGTCACACCCGCGGGCAACTGCGTGATTCCTGCCGCCGCCGCTTCGAAGGTACCGGCCGGTTGCGCTGGCATTTGCGCCAGCTTGTCTTCGTCCGTTGCAGGTGCGGAGGAAGATTCCGATACAGCGGCGACGGTCGGCGCATTCACGCTCACTTCACTTCCAGCTTCCTCGGCCATCGCGCCCAGTGCCGCCAGGCCCAGAACCAACCCCATTCCATATCGTTTCATTTCGATTTTAAGTTCGCAAAGATGCAAGCGGCTCGACGTCATGTTTCAACGGCCTTTCGCTATATAACGGAACGTAATCGAAAAAATTTAGGGTCGTCGTTGCGGACAACAGCGCTCAACGATAGCTTTCAAGATTCGAGCATCGGCCGGTGCCACATGGGGCACCCTGTTCATGGATGAGTACGCAAACAGTCAGCCGCTTCTCGTGACAGAAGGGAATGGAGGGCAAATAACACTTCTCGCAGGACGCCCCGCGAGATTTAATCGCGAGTGCTCTGACATGTGAAGAAGCTTACTTCGCAAAGACTGATCGGAAACGCACTGGCGAAAGCAAAAAGCCCGGTCAGCTTTCGCTAACCGGGCTTCGTAATTCTTGGTGGGGCGTGACAGATTCGAACTGTCGACCTACGGATTAAGAGTCCGCTGCTCTACCAGCTGAGCTAACGCCCCAAACAGAAGCGAAATTATGCCGAAACTTTCCGAGATTGCCAACCCCCTTTAGCAGATTTCTTAAAAAAATCTGGGAAGTTCCGCGGCCTCGCACCCGCGCTGCATGCAGTCAAACGCCAGAAGGGCGCACGGTTCGCCGTCCCGGTATTATGTCGCGAACACCTGCCGCCCGAAGCCTCGCGCGGCTTTCGACCGGGGACCGCCATGGATGACAAAGAAATTATCGCGTTGCTCGACCGCATCCTCGCGCCGTGGGTCCGCGCGCTCACGCTGACCCCGGTCAAGGTCGACGAAGAAAGTGCAACGCTGCGCCTGCCGTTTTCCGGCGGGCTGCGCCATGCAGGCGGCGTGATCTGCGGCCAGGTCTTCATGGCGGCGGCCGACACGGCCATGATCGTCGCCATTTCCGCGGCGCTCGGCGGGTTCAAGCCTATGAGCACGGTGTCGCTCAACATCAATTTCATGCGCGCCGTCCGCAAGGGCGATGTGCTGATCACCGCGCGCGTGCTGCGTATGGGCCGCAATCTCGTATTCGGCGAAGTCGAGTTATTCGACGAAGCCGGCAACATGGCCGTCCACGCCACCACCACGTACGCGCTGCTGGACTGAAACCCGAATCACGAACCTGAAAAAACGGGCTCGCATGTCGCACGCCGCGTTAGAGGAAAAAACCAAGATGTTCGATCAGGTCGTATTCGCCGGCGGCGGCAATCGCTGCTGGTGGCAGGCGGGATTCTGGGACGTGGTGCAGCCGGAGCTAGCTATCCGTCCGCGCGTCATCACCAGTATTTCGGCCGGTGCCGCTACCGCGTGCATGCTCTACACGCGCGATTCCGACTGGGTCATGCGCTATTACGAGGACGCGCTGCGCCACAACACGCGCAATGCGTATTGGGGCAATTTGCTGCGCGGCGAATCGGTGTTCCCGCATTACCGGATCTATCGGCAGGCGCTGCTCGACATCTACGGCCCCAAGTTCTCTACCTTGGCGCAAGCGCCCGAGATCCGCATCGGCGTGTCGCATCTGCCGCGTTGGCTCGGCGCGCGCAGCGCGGTCGCCGCGGGCCTGATTGCGTACAACATCGAAAAATACGTGCGTAAGACGCTGCATCCGACGCTCGGTCAAACGCTCGGTTTTCATCCGGAATTCGTGCGCGCGCAGGATTGCGCGACGGTCGAGGATCTCGCCGATCTGATTCTGCAATCGTCGAGTACGCCGCCCTTCACACCGGTTCTGCGGCGCAACGGTCGACCGGTGCTGGACGGCGGGATGGTCGACAACGTGCCGGTCGGCGCGCTCGATGCCGACGCACCGGGCAATGTGCTGGTAATGGTGACGCGTCTTTATCCGCGGCCGCAGATGTTCGTCGTGCCGCATGGCCTGCAGCAACGGCTCTACGTGCAGCCGTCGCGCAAGGTGCCGATTTCGAGCTGGGATTACACGAGTCCGTCGCAGATGGTGCACGCGTACAACCTCGGCCGCGCCGACGGCGAAGTCTTTCTGGACCGCGTGCCCGATCTGCTGGAAGCCGGCGCGCACGAAACGCGCTGAGCTGAGAGATTAACGTCGACGGCCGCCCTGCAACGCTTCCGGATTCGCCACGCTGGCGGTATCGCCGGCATCGAAAGCCAGAATGTTCTGGAATGCCGCGGTGAAATACAACTCGTAGCTCTCGCGCTCCACATAGCCAATGTGCGGCGTGCAGATCACATTCTCCATGCGCAGCAGGCTGTAGCCCTGCAGGATCGGCTCGCTCTCGTAGACATCGATCGCGACCATCCCGGGGCGGTTGTGCGAAAGCGCCGTCACCAGCGCGTTTTCTTCGAGCAATTCGGCCCGGCTGGTGTTGACGAGCAGCGCCGTTGGCTTCATCCGCATCAGGTCTTCCTGTGTGACGATCCCGCGCGTGTCGTCGTGCAGGCGCAGGTGCAATGACAGCACGTCGCTCTGCTCGAACAGCGCCTCACGGCTTTCAGCCACGCTATAGCCGTCCGCGCGCGCCGCTTCGCGCGAATGCTCGCGACCCCAAATCAGCACGTTCATGCCAAAGGCCTTGCCGTATCCGGCAAGCAGCCGACCGATCTTGCCGTAACCCCAAATGCCCAGCGTCTGGCCGCGCAATACCTGCCCCAAACCGAAGTTCGGCGGCAGCGCCGACGTCTTCAAACCGGACTGCTGCCAGGCTCCTTGCTTAAGGTTTGCTACGTATTGCGGAATCCGCCGTTGAGCCGCCATGATGAGAGCCCACGTCAGTTCGGCAGGAGCGATCGGTGAGCCGCTGCCTTCCAGCACGGCGATGCCACGCTCGGTACAGGCCGCCAGATCGATATGGCTCGAAACCTTGCCGGTCTGACTGATCATGCGCAAACGCGGCAATTTGTCGAGCAGTTGCGAGCTGATGCGGGTGCGTTCGCGAATCAGGACGAGGGCGTCGACTTCGGAAAGACGGCTTGCCAGTTGGCCGAGACCGCGGACGGTGTTGTTGAAAACCTTGACCTCATGGTCGGCCAGCAGTTGAAAGCAGTCGAGCTTGCGGACGGCGTCCTGGTAATCGTCGAGGATGGCAATCTTCATGGTATGTGTCTTGCGGCGCACCGTATCGGTGCGGAACGGAGTGTTATGCTGACTGTCCCACCATGTGACCTAGGTCACATGCCGGTCTGGCTGAATGCCTTACTGTAGAAGCTGCCGCTTTAGAACGGCAGCGCCACGGCAAGGCCGATTGACATCGTTTTTAACAGTTTGTTGCGTGTTGAGGCAAGCCGCTTTACAGACGGTTGCAGACAGCCGTCGGCAAAAACCTCCGCGCAACGGGCTGTGTAGCCCATCTGACCTGCACATTTTGCGCGTCGGCTTGCAGGAATGTCGACGTGATGAACTGAACGCCTCTCGCATGCAGCGTCGCTGGGCTTGTACCGTTTTTCTATAGCTTTCAAAACGGAGACAGGTCGATGAATCATCCCTCATTCGAAGGACAGCCCACCATCGAGGCGTCCACAGGGGCGCCCGCGTGGGTCAAGCACCGAAAACTGATCGATTGGGTCCAGCGCGTTGCCGCCAGGACCAAGCCAGATCAAATCGTCTGGTGCGACGGTTCACAGGAAGAGTACGACCGCCTATGCGCCCAGATGGTCGAAGCCGGTACCCTCAAGAAGCTCGATCCCGCCAAGCGTCCCAATTCTTATCTGGCATGCTCCGATCCGTCGGACGTGGCGCGTGTCGAAGACCGCACCTTCATCTGCTCGCAGCGCCGTGAAGACGCCGGGCCCACCAATAACTGGATCGAACCGGCGGAGATGCGCGCGACGCTCGACGGTCTGTTCGACGGCGCCATGCGCGGCCGCACTCTCTATGTCGTGCCGTTTTCGATGGGGCCGCTGGGTTCGCCGATCGCGCATATCGGCGTCGAGTTGAGCGACAGCCCGTACGTGGTGACCAACATGCGCATCATGACGCGCATGGGCCGCAAGGTGTACGAGGTGCTGGGCGAAGACGGCGAGTTCGTGCCGTGCGTGCATTCGGTCGGCGCGCCGCTCGCGGCTGACGCGAAAGACGTACCGTGGCCGTGCAACGAGACCAAATACATCGTCCATTTCCCCGAATCACGCGAAATCTGGAGCTACGGCTCGGGCTACGGCGGCAATGCGCTGCTCGGCAAGAAGTGTTTCGCGCTGCGCATCGCCTCGACGATGGGCCGCGACGAAGGCTGGCTCGCCGAACACATGCTGATTCTCGGCGTGACCTCGCCGGAAGGGCGCAAGCATCACGTGGCGGCGGCGTTTCCGTCGGCGTGCGGCAAGACCAACTTCGCGATGCTGATTCCGCCGGAAGGCTTGAACGGCTGGAAAATCTCCACGATCGGCGACGATATTGCCTGGATCAAGCCGGGCAAGGATGGCCGTCTGTATGCGATCAACCCGGAGGCGGGCTACTTTGGCGTCGCGCCGGGCACGAGCGAAAAGACCAACTTCAACGCCATGGCCACGTTGAAGGAAAACGTCATCTTCACGAACGTCGCTTTGACCGACGACGGCGACGTCTGGTGGGAGGGCATGACCGACGAGCCGCCGGCTCACCTGATCGACTGGCAAGGCAAGGACTGGACGCCGGCGAGCGCGAAGGAGAGCGGTCGCAAAGCCGCGCACCCGAACGCGCGCTTCACGGCGCCAGCCTCGCAATGCCCGTCGATCGATGCCGACTGGGAGAACCCGGCGGGCGTCGCGATCGATGCGTTCATTTTCGGCGGCCGCCGTTCAACCACCGTGCCGCTCGTCACTGAAGCGCGCAACTGGGTCGAGGGCGTCTACATGGCCGCGACCATGGGCTCGGAAACGACCGCTGCGGCGGCGGGACAGCAGGGCGTCGTGCGCCGCGATCCGTTCGCCATGCTGCCGTTCTGCGGTTACAACATGAGCGACTACTTCGGGCACTGGCTGAAGACTGGCGAGCGCCTCCAGCAACTGAACGCCAAGCTGCCAAAAATCTTTTGCGTCAACTGGTTCCGCAAGGGGGCGGACGGCAAGTTCGTCTGGCCGGGTTTTGGCGAAAACATGCGTGTGCTGAGCTGGATGGTCGGGCGCATTGAAGCCAACGCGCAAGGTGAAGAACACGCGTTCGGCGTATCGCCGCATTACGAAGACATCGACTGGAGCGGCCTGGATTTCAGCCGCGAGCAATTCCAGCAGGTGATTTCTGTGGACGATGCGGCGTGGCGCGCCGAACTCGCACTTCATACCGAACTGTTTGACACATTGCAGCAAGGTCTGCCACCGGCGCTGGCGCAGACCAAACTCGCGCTCGAAGGAAAGCTTGCCGCCTGATCAGGTGAGCATTCACTTCGCACAAAAGCCGCCTTCGGGCGGTTTTTCTTTGCCGGTCCGACCCCGCATGACGCCCCTTTCTGATTTTCAGGATATGAGGGCGACCTTTGCGTCTGTTCGAACAAAAAAGACGATGTAAGCTGCGGTGCAGCAGATTGTTTCTTCTATCGGAACAATCGGGTGGCGCGCCCCACACTAAGGAACACAGTCGGACAAATATCGACAATATTTCCGCTATGGCGGGCAACTTCTGCACGATTTCGCGAGTCGTAGGAGAATTCCAAGTTCGCTTCACTGGTTTTCACTAATTGTCAGGAAGCTGTAACACGGCAGGAGTTGTCCTATGGATCATTTGCAGTCGATGCGAGTTTTCGTCAAAGTGGCGGATCTCGGCAGTTTTGCCCGCGCTGCGAGCGCGATGGATATTTCCAACGCAGTTGCCACCCGCCACGTTGCCGATCTCGAAGGCCGTCTTGGTACGCGGCTGCTCAATCGCACAACCCGCAGCTTGTCTCTGACCGAATCCGGCCAGGTTTATCTCGAGCGCGCGCGCCAGATTCTCGACGAACTGGAAGACGTCGAGCAGATGGTGGTCGCGCGCAATCACGAACCCGTCGGCACATTGCGTATAGTCGCACCGGTCGTGTTCGGGTTGCATAACCTCGCGCCCGTCCTGCAGACGTACGCCGAGCGCTATCCGAAAGTCATTCCCGATGTCACGCTGGTCGACCGTCAAGTCGATCTGGTTGAAGAAGGTTTCGACGTGGGCGTCGTGGTCACACGGCAGATGCGCAGCGCAAGCATTGTCACGCGGCGTTTGACCACGGGTTGTATGACGGTGTGCGCGACGCCCGCGTATCTGGAAAAGCACGGCACGCCCACGCGTCCCGAGCATCTGCTCGAACATCCGTGCCTGAGCTTGCCGTCCGAGTATTGGGGCGACGAGCGCGTATTCACGGGTTCGGAAGGCGAGGTGCGCGTGCGTCCCTCTAACGTCATTGTGGCGAACAATACGGAAATGCTGCGGCAGTTCGCGTTGCTCGGCATGGGCATCGCGATTCTGCCGAGCTATCTGATCGGCCGCGACATGACGCGCGGCAGGCTCGTGCGTCTGCTGGGCGATTTCCGCTTGCCGCAGGTCGAGATCAACATCGCGTATCCGAGCCGCCGTCACTTGCCGGCCAAGGTACGTACGTTCATCGATCATCTGGTCGAGCATTTCAGCCAGACGCCGAATAGCCTGCTCGGCGAGCAGTGGATCAAGGACGGTCTGGAACGGCCCGCCACGTCCACCGCGCTCGATGCAGCGGCTCACATGCCGCCGGAAGCCTTCGATGGCGCTGAGCCGCTGTCACGGCTGCTGGATAGCGAGTTGTCGCCGGTGCCGAAGACGTTGGCAAAGACGAATCGTCCACGGCCTACCGCTCTGTCGCCGCTGTAACCCATCGAGGCGACGCATGGCACGGCTGTGCTTGAAGTAGGCGCAGTCTGGCCGGCAAATAAAAAGGCGCAGTCACGTAAGTGACTGCGCCTTTTTTCATGCAAGGCCCGAAGCAGGCCAGAAAGCTGAATGCTCTTCCGGCCACTTGCCCGAATTAAGAACCGGTCTTGCGTGCGGCCGTCTTCCTGGCCGGGGCTTTCTTGGCCGCTGCTGTCTTTGTAGCCGCTGTCTTGGTCGCGGGTGCTTTTTTCGCGGCTACTTTTTTGGCAGCGGGCACTGCCTTCACGGCAACCGCTGTATCTTCGTCATCCGACTCCGGCGCTGCCTTGGCGGCTGTCTTAGCCGCCGCGGTCTTCGCAGCTGACTTGGCCGACGGCTCTTTCTTCTCGAATTCGAAGCCGATCTTGCCGTCGTTCTGCTTGACGAGGAAGGCCTTGAAGTTGCGGCCGGTGCGCGACGACTTGAAGTTCGTCAGCAGGTCGGTGCGCCCTTCTTCGAGCAATTTCGCCATCTGCTCACGCGCGATTTCCTGCTGCAGAATCACCTTGCCCGAGCGGAAGTCGCAAGTCTTCGGATTCGCAACCGAGTTCTCGCAGACATAGCTCATGCCGTGCTCGAACACGCGACCCTTGCATTTCGGGCACGCGCCAACCGCTTGTTGATCGGAGAAATCAGGTGGTTCGCCGTCTTCACCGCCCGAATCCTGACCGAAGTCGAACTCGAGCTTGTAGTTCTTGATCTCGTTGTCGAGCGAGAGCTTCAGGATCGCGGAGAACGGGCGGCCCATCTTGCTGCGGAAACCCGACAGCGGTCCGATCGTTTTGTTCTGCAACAGCTCTTCGACTTCCGGAATTTCGAACTGACGGCCGCCCGGAATCTTCGAAATCGAGAACTCGCACTTCGAGCACGCGAAGCGCCGGTAGTTTTCCTTCACCTGACCGCCGCAATTCGGACACGGCGTCTGCAACGTCGCGTAATCGCCCGGGATCGTGTCGGAATCGTATTCCTTCGCGCGCTTGACAATGGTCTGCGTCATGCGGGCGATTTCCTGCATGAACGCGTCACGCGGCAGGTTGCCACGCTCCATCTGCGAAAGCTTGTATTCCCACTCGCCGGTCAATTCCGGCGCGGTCAACTCCTTCACACCGAGGCCGCGTAGCAGCGTCATGAGCTGGAAGGCCTTGGCGGTTGGAATCAGATCGCGGCCTTCGCGGATCAGATACTTTTCGCCGAGCAGCCCTTCGATGATGGCGGCGCGCGTGGCCGGTGTGCCAAGCCCCTTGGCTGCCATCGCTTCGCGCAACTCGTCGTCTTCGACCAGCTTGCCCGCGCCTTCCATGGCCGACAGCAAGGTTGCTTCGTTGTAACGTGCGGGCGGTTTCGTCACCAGTTGCTGGGCGGCGATCTTGTCGGTTTTGACCTTCTCGTCCTTCTGCACCGGCACGAGGTTGGCGTCTTCACCGCTGATTTCGCGGCCATAGACCTGCAGCCAACCCGGTTCGACCAGCACCTTGCCTTCAGTCTTGAAGTGATGGCCGACCACTTCCGTGATCCGCGTCGTCACCTTGAATTCGGCGGCCGGGAAGAACACCGAGAGGAAGCGCTTCACAACCAGGTCGTACAGCTTCTGTTCCGGCTCGGATAGATTCTTCGGCGCCTGCGCTGTCGGGATGATTGCGAAGTGGTCGCTGATCTTCGAGTTGTCGAAGATGCGCTTGTTCGGCTTTACCCAGCCCTTGTCCAACACCTGCTTGGCATACGGGAGATAGTTGTTGCTCTCCTTGAGCATGCCCAGCGTTTCCTTGACCGTATCCATATAGTCTTCCGGCAACGCGCGCGCGTCGGTACGGGGATAGGTCAGCACCTTGTGCTTTTCGTACAGCGCCTGGGCGAGGCCTAGCGTGTTCTTGGCCGAGAAGCCGAAGCGGCCGTTGGCTTCACGCTGCAAGCTGGTCAGGTCGAACAGCGCCGGCGACAGTTGCGTGGACGGCTTCGACTCTTCCGTTACCGTGCCGATCTGGCCACGGCAAGCCGCGACGATCGTCTCAGCCGCGGGCAGCGCCCATAGACGCGAGTCACGCTTTTCCGGATCGAATTCGTCGCGCTTGAATTTCGGATCGAACCAGCGGCCTTCGTAAAAACCGGCCGAACAGACGAACTCCGCCTTCACTTCCCAGTAATCACGCGGCACGAAGCGACGGATCTTTTCTTCGCGTTCGACGACGATCGACAGTGTCGGCGTCTGCACCCGCCCGACCGTGGTCAGGAAGAAGCCGCCGCCCTTGCTGTTGAACGCGGTCATGGCCCGCGTGCCGTTGATGCCGACCAGCCAGTCCGCTTCCGAGCGGCAGCGCGCCGCATCGGCGAGCGGCTGCATTTCCTCGTCGCTACGCAGACGGGCGAAGCCGTCGCGGATCGAACCGGCTGTCATGGATTGCAGCCACAGGCGCTGCACCGGTTGCTTGGCTTTCGCGTGCTGCGCGATGAGGCGGAAAATCAGCTCGCCCTCGCGCCCCGCGTCACATGCGTTGATCAGCCGGTCGACATCTTTGCGCTTGAGCAGCTTGGTCAGCACCTTCAGGCGCGACTCGCTCTTTGCAATCGGATTGAGGTCGAAATGCGGGGGGATGACGGGCAGATTGGCGAAACTCCACTTGCCGCGCTTGACTTCATAGTCTTCGGGCGCGGCGATTTCCAGCAGATGGCCGACTGCCGAGGAAAGGACGTAGTCATCGCTTTCGTAGTATTCGTCATGCTTGGTAAAGCCGCCCAAAGCCTTCGCGATGTCGTTCGCGACGGAAGGCTTTTCGGCGATGATCAGTGCTTTGGACATGACTCGATGTGAGGTTGGTAGATCCGGGTTGATGGCCTTGAGTGCGCTTAAATTAGCGCGACCCTCGTTTGCGACCTTTGCGACCCAATAACGACCGCTTTATAGCACACGGCGCAAGCGCGGCGTGTCAAGTGCCATAAAAAGCGCGCCATGATAATTGCGCGCTCAGTAACTGAGCAAGCTGTTGCAAACGCACCTTGTTCCGCTTGCAACGCCCGTGCCGCAAGGTTTAGCGGCCGGCTGCCCCATTCACGCCACGATCAGCGCGGGCCGCAGTTTCGGCGCGCCGCTGACGCCGGGCACCGCGGTCAGGTCGGACAACATCCGCTCCACAATCGCCGCCTGCGGCAAGACCGTGCCGAAAAAACGTGTCGTGACCGAGTCTTCGATCAGGATAGTCGGAAAATTCTCGACATCCAGATCGTCGAAGCGGTCCGCATGGGTTTCGATGTCGATCCATGCGAAACAGATATCCGGATGCTTGTCCGCCAGCCGGTCGAACGCTTCCCGATAGTCACGGCAGGTCCCGCACCATTCCGCGCACAGGCACGCAACGAACAGCGTGTCGGGTTCGTTAACGCGCTCGGCGATCCGGTCTTGGTCGGTGTCGAGATTCAGCGCGGGCATGGTGGTTCCTTGCGTACTTTTGTCAGGTGCTTTGGCGCGAATGTAGCATGGCCGATTGCAAATCGTGGTCAACCCTTGGTCGACGCGGGGTCAGCTGTGGGTCGCTCGCATGAAGCGGCCGCCGGGCAGCGCCGTTACCTGGCCGGCGAGTTCGAGGTGCAGCAACGTGTTTTGTAGTTCCGCGTCCCCTATCTCGGTGCGGGCGGCAAGAATTTCAAGCGTGGCGGGGGCATGGCCGAGGGCGTCGAGGAGTTGCAGCGCTTCGGCACTCATAGGCGGCGCTGGGATTTCCGCCGGAGCAGCGAAGTCTGCCTGATCCGCCGCCGCAGCGCGCGCCTTCGTCGAACCCGGCCGAGTTCCTGTTTCGGTCGACGCAGGCGCCTTTTGCGAATCCCGCACCCTCGCGCCCTCCCAAAGCACTGCGTGCTTGCTGGCAGCCTTCGCCGTCACCTGCTTGGCAAAGCCCAGCTCCTCCAGCACTTCGTCGGGCGTTTCCACCAGCTTGGCGCCCTGCTTGATGATCCGATGACAACCGCGCGACAACGGCGCGTGGATCGAGCCTGGCAACGCGAAAATGTCGCGCCCCATTTCGTTGGCAAGCCGGGCCGTGATCAGCGAGCCTGAGCGCATCGCGGCCTCGACGATCACCACTCCGCTGACAAGGCCGGCGATCAGGCGGTTACGCTGTGGAAAATTGGCGGCGCGTGCCGGCGTGCCGAGCGGCCATTCCGACAGAATCGCGCCTTGCGCCGCAATTTGCCGCGCCAGCGCGTGATGCGCGGCCGGATACACGAGGTCCGCGCCGGTACCGATCACGGCCACCGTGCCGCCGATGCCTTCCAGTCCGCCCCGATGCGCGGCGCCGTCGATCCCCAGCGCCAGCCCTGACACGATAGTGACGCCCGCTTGCGACAGCTCACGCGAAAAGCGCTCGGCGTCTTCAACGCCTTGCGGTGTCGCGCTGCGGCTGCCCACCAGCGCGACCGCCCTCGTGTGCAACAGATCCAGCCGGCCCTTTATATATAGCAGCGGCGGCGGATCGGGCATGGTCAGTAGCGCGGGCGGGTAGGCGGGGTCGTCGAGCGTCACCACGTGGTTGCCGGGCAACTGACACCATGCGATCACCGCGTCGAGTTGCGCGCCGAAGTTTGGGCCCGGGGGCGCCAGCGCGGCGCGCGACGTGGTCTCGCCGGCGACCTCGGCAAGCGCCTCGGGCGATTGATCGAAAATCGCTTCCGGCAATCCAAAAGCGCTCAGCAATAAACGCAGTGCGGCCGGTTTCAGCCCCGGCGCGAGCGAAAGCCGCAGCCACGCAGCGAGTTCAATATCGGTTGCGGGTAAGGTGTGCATTGACAGTCGATCCTCCTACAGGGTCAGCGGGCAGGCAGGCGCCATGCTAAAATTTTCATCATCCGAAATAATCGCAGCGCCGCGCCCACTTGCGCGGGCTCGTCGTTAGCGCATGTGGCGCGTTGAATCGAACCGGTTCGACACCATCTATCCTCTGCGTAACGCGACGCGCCCACAACCTGGCCAAACGGCCAACGCTAGCCCTCCACCGGTCAGCGGCGCCTAAAAAACACACTCAAGATCATGGCATTACTGAATATCCTCAATTACCCGGACAAGCGGTTGCACAAGATTGCGAAGCCGGTCGAAGTGGTCAACGACCGCATTCGCCGTCTTGTCGCCGACATGGCCGAAACGATGTACGCCGCGCCCGGCGTCGGCCTCGCGGCGACCCAGGTCGACGTGCATGAACGTGTGATCGTGATCGACGTGTCGGAAACGCACGACGAACTGCTCGCGTTCATCAACCCGGAAATCATCTGGTCGAGCGACGAGCGGAAGCTGTCGGAAGAGGGCTGCCTCTCGGTACCGGGTATCTACGACAACGTCGAGCGCGCGGAAAAAGTGCGCGTGCGGGCACTGAACGAAAAGGGCGAAACCTTCGAGCTGGATTGCGAAGGGTTGCTCGCGGTTTGCATCCAGCACGAAATGGATCACCTGATGGGCCGCGTGTTCGTCGAGTACCTGTCGTCGCTGAAGCAGACGCGTATCAAGAGCAAGATGAAGAAGCTCGCCCACGCGATGTAATGCGCGTCCACCTCGCCTACTGCCCCTGTTCATGAGTCATTCGTTGCGCGTCATCTTTGCCGGTACGCCGGAGTTCGCCGCGGCCGCGCTGGCCGCGATTCACAGCGCCGGTTTTCCGGTGCCGCTCGTGCTGACCCGGCAAGATCAACCTGCTGGACGCGGAATGAAATTGCAGGCGAGTCCGGTCAAGCGTTACGCGCAGGAGCATGGCATTGGCGTGGCGCAACCGCCTTCGTTGCGCCGCACCGGCAAATATCCGGCGGAAGCCGCAGCCGCTATCGACCAGTTGCGCGCCACGCCGCACGACGTTATGGTCGTGGCCGCTTACGGTCTGATCCTGCCGCAGGAAGTGCTCGATATTGCGCCGCTGGGCTGCATCAACATTCACGCGTCGTTGTTGCCTCGCTGGCGCGGCGCCGCGCCGATCCACCGCGCGATTGAGGCAGGCGACGCTGAAACCGGCATCACGCTGATGCAGATGGACGCCGGCCTCGACACCGGCGCGATGATTTCCGAGTCGCGTACACCGATTTCCGACACCGACACCACGGCCACTTTGCACGACCGCCTGGCACAAGACGGCGCGAAGCTGATCGTCGAAGCGCTGATCGAACTCGAGCGCAGCGGCAAGCTGGCGGCGACGCCACAACCGGCTGACGGCGTGACTTACGCGGAAAAGATCGGCAAGCACGAGGCTGCGCTCGACTGGCGTAAGCCGGCAACGGTCCTCGCGCGTCAGGTGCGTGCGTTCGACCCGTTCCCGGGCGGTCTGGGCACGCTGGAAGACGGCACGTCGATCAAGATCTGGGCAGCGGTCCCGGTCGACGCACAAGGCAATCAGGCGCCCGGTACGATCGCCGACATCTCCGCCGAAGGCGTCGTGGTTGCCTGCGGCGAAGGCGCGTTGCGTCTCACGCAATTGCAAAAGCCCGGCGGCAAGCGCTTGCCGGTGCGCGAATTCCTGGCCGGCGCAACGCTGGCCGCGGGTCAGCGTTTCCAGCTTCCCGAAGCAAAATAACAGTCTTGCGCATACCTTGAACATCGACCGTTCGGCCGATGTTCAAGACCCCGCCCGCAAGCTCGCGGCGCGTTAGAATCCTCAAGGCAACGACCGCGTTTCGAGGATTTCCATGTTTGGCATTACCCATTTCGAGTTTTTCGTCGTCGCAGTCTTTCTGCTGAATGTGACGCCCGGTCCCGATACGGCTTACATCGTCGGGCGCAGTGTCGCCCAGGGCCGTGGCGCGGGCCTGATGTCCGCGCTCGGCATCTCCGCCGGTTGCTGCGTTCATTCGCTCGCCTGCGCGTTTGGATTGACGGCATTGCTGGCCGCTTCGGCCACCGCGTTCACCGTCATCAAGTTCGTGGGCGCTATTTATCTGATCTATCTCGGCGTGCGCCTCGTTTTCGCCAAGCCGGCAGCAGACCAGGCGGCCGGCGAAGCACGCGGCGCCGGCGCACCGAAATCGCTGCGTCAGCTTTTCCTGCAAGGGTTCTGGACCAATGTGCTGAATCCCAAAGTCGTGCTGTTCTTCGTCTCGTTTTTTCCGCAGTTCGTCACGGCGGGCAGCGATCATAAGGCGCTGGCCTTTCTCACGCTGGGCGGGGTGTTCGTCGTCATGAGCATGATCTGGAACAGTTTCGTCGCGTGGATTGCGGGCAGTGTGACCCAGCGCTTTTCCGGCAAGCCGTCGGTGAAGAAGTGGCTGGATCGCGGTGTCGGCAGCGCATTCGTCGGCTTGGGCATCAAGCTCGCCACTGCATCAAGATGATTGAATTTTCCTCACGCGCCCATATCTAACATTTAGCTTACAATCAGTCGCCGCGATCATGCGGCGCGGATATGAACCCCGCGTTAGGGCAAGGAGTTGCAGACATGTTCAATTGGGTCAAAACCGCGATGTTGATGGCCGCGATCACGGCCCTTTTCATCGTGATCGGCGGGATGATCGGCGGGTCGCGCGGCATGATGATCGCGCTCGTGATCGCCCTTGGGATGAATTTCTTTTCGTACTGGTTCTCGGACAAGATGGTCTTGCGCATGTACAACGCGCAAGAAGTCGACGAAAACAGTGCGCCGCAGTTCTATCGCATGGTGCGCGAGCTCTCCACGCGCGCGGGCTTGCCCATGCCGCGCGTCTACCTGATCAATGAAGACGCGCCGAACGCATTCGCCACCGGTCGTAATCCGGAGCATGCGGCCGTCGCCGCCACCACCGGCATCTTGCGCGTGCTGTCCGAGCGCGAAATGCGCGGCGTGATGGCGCACGAACTTGCGCACGTGAAGCATCGCGACATTCTGATCTCAACCGTCTCGGCAACCATGGCGGGCGCCATTTCCGCACTGGCGAACTTCGCGATGTTCTTCGGCGGCCGCGACGAAAACGGCCGTCCGTCGAATCCGATCGCAAGTATCGCCGTTGCGTTGCTCGCACCGATCGCCGGTGCGCTGATCCAGATGGCGATTTCGCGTGCGCGTGAATTCGAAGCGGACCGTGGCGGCGCGCAGATTTCCGGCGATCCGCAGGCGCTTGCCTCGGCGCTCGACAAGATTCATCGTTACGCGAGCGGTATTCCGTTTCCCACGGCCGAGCAGCATCCGGCTACCGCGCAGATGATGATCATGAACCCGCTGGCGGGCGGCGGCATCGCGAATCTGTTTTCAACGCACCCGGCCACCGAGGAACGCATCGCGCGTTTGATGGAAATGGCACGCACGGGGCGCTTCGAGTAACGGTGCGCTGATCCGGCGTGAGAAAAGGCGAGTCTGCGGGCTCGCCTTTTTTGTTCGGGTGCCACCGCCGACCTACCCTCGGCGGCTCCCGCGCCGCGCCACGCTACAATGTGTGCTGTTTGCGCCGTGCGCACCGCGCGGCCTGCCTTTGCCTCTTTCATGACTCCAAAGCCTTCTTCGCGTTCTGCTTCCCCATCGGCGCGTCCGCGCGAATCCCGTTTGTCGATGCTGCATCTCGCGCCCGAGTCGCTCGGTTTTGCGCTCGACTCCACGGGCCAGGCCGTCGGCGCCGTGCGCCTCGGCGCGGCTTTGCCGGCCGCGCTGCAATCCGTATTCGTTTCCGCGCCCGAAGGTAGCGCCGCTGCTGCACGCGGCGCCGTGCAGGACATTGCATACCGCACCATGCGGCGTCTGGCAACCGCCGAATGGTTGATCGCGAAGCTGGTGAAGAAGGCGCCGTCGCCGCACGTCGGCCATGTGCTCGCTTGCGCGCTGGCTTTGCTCATCGACGATGAAGCGAACGCCGCCTACGCACCGTTCACCGTGGTCGATCAGGCGGTGGGCGCAATCGCCGCGCGTCGTGAATTTTCGTTCGCAAAGGGCCTCGTTAACGCCGTGCTGCGCAATTTCCTGCGCGAGCGTGAAGCGCTGCTGAGCGCCGCGCAAGGCAATGAAGTCGCGCGCTGGAACTATCCGGCATGGTGGATCGACGCGGTGAAGCGCGCGTGGCCCGACGCATGGCAAGCGGTGCTCGCCGCCGGTAACACGCAAGGTCCGCTGACGCTGCGCGTCAACGCGCGCCACTCGACCGTCGATGCCTATCTGCAAGTGCTGCAAGACCATCACATCCCTGCGAGCAGAGCCGGCGAATACGCCGTCAAGCTCGCCACGCCGATGCCGGTCGACCGCATTCCCGGCTTCAACGACGGCATCGTCTCCGTGCAGGACGCCGGCGCGCAACTCGCCGCGCAACTGCTCGGCGTGCGCGACGGCATGCGCGTGCTCGACGCGTGCGCGGCGCCTGGCGGCAAGACCGGCCATCTGCTCGAACTCGCCAACCTGCAACTTGTGGCGCTCGAAAGCGATGCGTCGCGCGCGCGCCGAATCGATGAAAACCTGCAGCGGCTCAAGCTCGAGGCGGAAGTGCGCATTGGCGATGCCGGCCAGCCGTCAAAATGGCATGACGACATCGACCAGCCGTTCGACCGCATTCTGGCCGACGTGCCATGTTCGGCCTCGGGCATCGTGCGGCGTCACCCGGATATTCGCTGGCTGCGTCGCGCGTCGGATATCCCCGCGCTGGTGGCCGAGCAGCGCCGCATTCTCGACGCGCTATGGCCGCTCGTGAAGCCAGGCGGCGAATTGCTCTACGTTACGTGTTCGATCTTTCCCGAAGAAGGCGAGTTGCAGGCGCAGTGGTTTGGAAACAAGTATCAGGATGCGGTACGATTGGACGCGCCGGGGCAACTTTTACCCTCAGTTGCCCGCGCGCCCGCCGACGCATCGGCCGGTTCCCATGCCGGACACGCCGCTGAACACAGCGCCGGCTCGAACTCAGACCACGACGGATTTTTCTACGCGCGCTTCCAGAAACGGTGACCATCAAACGCTTCTTCCCGCTTCGGCTCGCTGCCGTGCTCTGGTTCGCGCTGGTTGTATGGCTCGCCGTGCCTGGCGCGGCGCACGCCGATTCGATCGCCGTGCAGCGCGCTTCGCTGCAATCGGACAACACTGGCTGGAATCTCGACGCGCGTTTCGACTTCGACCTGAACAGCAATCTCGAAGACGCCGTCAACAAAGGCATTCCGCTGTACTTCACGACCGACTTCGAACTGAGCCGGCCGCGCTGGTACTGGTTCGACGAACAGCCGGTGAGCGTGTCGCAGAGCATCCGCCTGTCGTTCCAGCCGCTCACGCGTGAGTACCGGGTGTCGAGCGTGTCGTCGGGCGGGTTGCAGCTCGGCTTCACGACACTGAAGGATGCGCTCGCTGTGATCAAGCACATCACGTCGTGGCATGTCATCGATCGCACTCAGGTGCTTGTCGGCGAGACGTACAACGCGTCAGTGCGCATGCAACTCGACATCGCGCTGATGCCTAAGCCGTTCCAGATCGACGCGGTGAACAACCGCGACTGGAGCCTATCGTCGGATTGGAAACGTTTTACCTTCACGGTGACCGAACGTGCTAAATAGAGTGCGCCGCGCCACCAGCGTCAGCAGCATCGTCGTGCGCGTGCTGGTGTCCACGGTCGCCGTGACGGCCGTGCTGCTGCTCGTGCTGCTGGCAGCGGCGAGCGCGAATACCGAATTCTTCGATCGCTATTACCAGTGGCTGTATGCGGCCAACCTCGTGGTCGCGATGATCTTTTTGCTGGTGGTGGCGACGCTCGTCATCATCATCATTGCGCGGCTTAAAAAAGGTAAGTTCGGCACGCGGCTGTTAGCGAAACTCGCGTTCTTCATGGCGCTGGTCGGCGTGGTGCCGGGTGGCATCATCTACGTCGTCTCGTATCAGTTCGTGTCGCGCAGTATCGAGTCGTGGTTCGACGTCAACGTCGAAACCGCATTGACTTCCGGGCTGAATCTCGGCCGCGGCATGCTCGACGCGTCGCTATCCGATCTGCAGACCAAGGGCCGCCTGATGTCCGAGCAACTGGCGAGCGCGGATGCTGCCGGTACGACGCTCACGCTGTTGCGGCTGCGCGATCAGTTCGGCGTGCAGGACGCGACGATCGTCGAACCCACGCGCAGCATGTCGGGCGCGACGCCGGATATGCACGTGGTCGCCCAGGCGTCCGGCAATTACGCGACGCTCGTGCCGAGCGACCTGCCCACGCCGATGATGATCGACCAGGCGCGTGGCCGCGGCTATGCGGCGATCGAGGGTGAAGTCGACGGCGATCCTCAAGCGCATGGCGGCAAGGGCGCGCTGCGGCTGCGCATCGTGCAGCGCATTCCGGATTCGAACGCCTCACTGCTGCAGCCCACCGAACGCTTCCTGCAACTCACGCAGCCGGTCTCGCCTTCGCTCGCGCGTAATGCCGACGCGGTGCAGCGGGCCTATCGCGAGTATCAGGAGAAGGCGCTGGGCCGCACCGGCTTACGCAAGATGTACATCGGCACGCTCACGCTGGCGCTGTTCCTCGCCACCTTCATCGCAATGATGCTGGCGCTCGCGCTCGGCAATCAGCTGGCGCGTCCGTTGTTCCTGCTCGCCCAGGGCACGAAGGAAATTACCGAGGGCGACTACACGCCGAAGCGCGAAATCAAATCGCGCGACGAACTGGGCTTCCTCACGCAGTCGTTCAATGCAATGACGCGGCAGTTGTCCGAAGCGCGCGCGGCAGTCGAGAACAACCGCGTGGCGCTCGAACACTCAAAGGCTTATCTGGAAAGCATTCTCGCGAACCTGACCGCGGGCGTGTTCGTATTCGACCGGCAGTTCCGTCTCACCACGGCGAACCGCGGCGCGGAACGGATCTTCCGTCAGCAGTTCCAGGAAGTGCTGGGTTCGTCGCTCGATAAGATCGGCGTGTTGAGCGAATTCGGCGGGATGGTGCGCAAGGCGTTTGCAGATCGCGAAGCCGCGAGCGGCGACGGTCACGACGACCGCGGCCACTGGCAGCAACAATTCTCGGTGCCGGTGCCGGGCGAAACCGAACCGCTCACCCTGTTGGTGCGTGGCGCTCGCCTCGTTTCCGCGACAGACCGCGACGCGGAAGACATGCAGACATCTGGCTACGTCGTTGTGTTCGACGATATTTCGGATGTGATTTCGGCGCAGCGTTCGATCGCCTGGGGCGAAGTGGCGCGACGTCTCGCGCACGAGATCAAGAATCCGCTCACGCCGATTCAGCTCTCAGCCGAGCGTTTGCAGATGAAGCTCGCCGACAAGCTGTCGCCATCGGATGCCGATGTGTTGAAGCGCGGCGCGACCACCATTGTCAATCAGGTCGCGGCGATGAAGCAGATGGTCGACAATTTCCGCGACTACGCGCGCACGCCGCCGGCAGTGCTCGCGCATCTGCAACTGAATGAACTGGTCAGCGAAGTACTCACGCTGTACGGTATCGAGGAAGGCAAGGGCGCGATTCAGGTGGAACTCGCGGATTTACCGGCGATTCGCGGCGACGCCACACAATTGCGACAGGTGATTCACAACCTGCTGCAAAATGCGCAGGATGCCGTGGCCGACATCGAGCATCCGCGTGTGTTGCTCGAGACGAGGACAGTAGAATACGGAGACCCCGACGCAGAAGGCAAAGTACGCGTCGCGGTGCGTCTGACGGTGTCGGATAACGGGCCGGGCTTTCCCGCGCGTATCCTCACACGTGCATTCGAACCTTACGTGACGACCAAGGCCAAAGGAACGGGCCTCGGTCTTGCGATGGTCAAGAAGATCGTCGACGAACACGGCGCGCGCATCGACATTCGCAACCGCATGAAAGCGGGCGATGTGATCGAAGGCGCGCAGATTTCGATCCTCTTCCTTCAACTGGCAGACGATGCCGCGACACCTGGAGCAGGGCCGCGGCCGGCGCATGGTAATGCGTCGCAGGGAACGACAAAAGCAACAGTGCAGACAAGGGCAGCGTAAATGGCAACCATCCTGGTGGTAGATGATGAAATGGGCATCCGGGAATTGCTCTCGGAGATCCTGAGCGACGAAGGGCATGTCGTGGAGGCGGCGGAAAACGCGCAGGAAGCGCGCGAGTTCCGCTTGCGTCAGGCGCCGGATCTGGTGCTGCTCGACATCTGGATGCCCGATACCGACGGCGTGACCTTGCTCAAGGAATGGGCCGCGCAAGGGCAACTCACCATGCCGGTGATCATGATGTCCGGCCACGCAACCATCGACACAGCGGTCGAAGCGACCAAGATCGGCGCGCTCAATTTCCTCGAGAAGCCGATTGCGTTGCAGAAGCTGCTGAAGGCCGTCGAGCAAGGTCTTGCTCGCGGCACGGCGGCGGGGGGTGCGCCGGGCGGCGCGGCGGCGAAGCCGGCGTTGCCGGTCAGCGCTTCGGCGGTGGCATCCGCGGCTGCGTTGCCGATGCTGTCGTCGGACGGCATGGGCAGCGGCGCGTTGGCCGCTCAAACAGCGTCGATTTCGTTCGACATTCCGTTGCGCGATGCCCGCGATGCGTTCGAGCGTGCATACTTCGAATATCACCTCGCACGTGAGAATGGCAGCATGACGCGCGTCGCGGAGAAGACGGGTCTGGAGCGCACGCACCTGTATCGTAAGCTCAAGCAACTCGGCGTGGATCTGGGCAAGAACAAAGGGGAGTGAGCCGCTGCGCCATCCTCGCGGGTTCGGGGTGGCAGATTTTTTCGAGAGGGGGCTTGTCGGACTGCTGCCCCTTTGCTATTATTTCGTTCTTCGTTGGCCCGGTAGCTCAGTTGGTAGAGCAGCGGATTGAAAATCCGCGTGTCGATGGTTCGATTCCGTCCCAGGCCACCAGGATTCAGCCCCAGGAAATCGCAAGATTCCTGGGGCTTTTCCTTTTCAGACGGGCATTCGTGGCGGCATGGCTTGCTTGCCGCGGTAGTGGGGCATCCTCGGCGGCATTAGGCGTCGCGTGATAAAATCGCGCCAGTTCAAGGACTTGCATGCGAGTGCGTGACCGACGTCCGGCCAGCGCGCCAGTGCAGCGAACACGTCTTTTTCGTATCCTGAAGCTGGGCCTTTTGCGCACTCTGCCGCCATACGGCAAGGCCGCAACAGGCGCCGAACCCTTCGCCCGACGATTAACGGTATAAGCGCCCAGCGACTCTGCGTGCGGAAGGCGCGGCCTATACTGCTTTGGGCCGGCAGCAATGCCGGCACGCGTCGCGCCGCGTTGCTTGCATGGCGCACCTCGCGCAGCGCGACGTGGCACTCATCATTCACGGAGTTTCACGGTGATCCGCAAAGACGCTAAACGTAGCGCTCTGGTGCTGTTTTCCGGCGGCCAGGATTCCGCCACGTGCCTCGCCTGGGCGCTCGAACGTTACGAAACGGTCGAGACGCTGGGCTTCGATTACGGTCAGCGGCACCGCGTCGAACTCGAATGCCGCGAAGGGTTTCGTAACGCGGTCGTGCGCGCTTTTCCGGCGTGGGCCGATCGGCTTGGCGAAGATCACATGATCGACCTGTCGGTGCTCGGTTCGATCAGCGACACGGCAATGACGCGCGAGATCGAGATCCACGCCACCACGAACGGTTTGCCGAATACGTTCGTGCCGGGCCGCAATCTGATGTTCATGACAATTGCCGCCGCCATCGCCTATCGGCGTGGTTTGCACGTGCTGGTGGGCGGCATGTGCGAGACGGATTTCTCGGGCTACCCCGATTGCCGCGACGACACCATGAAAGCGTTGCAAGTCGCGCTGAACCTCGGCATGGACACGCGCTTCCTGCTCGAAACACCGCTGATGTGGCTCGACAAGGCCGACACGTGGCGTCTCGCGTACGAGCTGGGCGGCGACGAACTGGTCGAACTGGTGCGCGTCGAAACGCACACCTGCTACGTGGGTGAGCGCGCCGAATTGCATGCATGGGGCTTCGGTTGCGGCGAATGTCCGGCGTGCCGTTTGCGCAAGCGCGGCTATGAAGCGTATCTTGCCGGCGAGAAGGTGACCGAGCCGGTTTGACCGTCTGATGACAGGCTTACGCTGGCGCTCCGTGCGAACGGGGCGCAGCGCAGGCAACTATTTTCAGGAACACAAGGCAGAAAGCAGCATGACTTACGCGGTCAAGGAAATCTTCTACACATTGCAGGGCGAGGGCGCGAATGCCGGGCGTCCGGCTGTGTTCTGCCGGTTCGCCGGCTGCAATCTGTGGTCGGGCCGCGAAGAAGATCGTGCGGAGGCTGTGTGCCGTTTCTGCGATACGGACTTCGTCGGCACTGACGGCGAGAACGGTGGCAAGTACCGCACGGCTGAAGAGCTGGTGCGGATGATCGCGTCGCAATGGCCGGAAGGCGAGGGCGAGCGCTTCGTGGTGTGCACGGGCGGCGAACCGATGCTGCAGATCGACCCGCCTTTGGTCGATGCACTGCATGCCGCCGGCTTTGAAATCGCCATCGAGACCAACGGCTCGCTTCCGGTGCTCGAAACGATCGACTGGATCTGTGTGAGTCCGAAGGCCGACGCGCCGCTCGTCGTCACCAGGGGCAACGAATTGAAGGTCGTGATCCCGCAGGACAACCAGCGCTTGTCCGAGTATGCGAAGCTCGACTTCGAGTATTTCCTCGTCCAGCCGATGGACGGCCCGTCGCGCGACATCAACACCAAGCTCGCGATCGACTGGTGCAAACGCCATCCGCAATGGCGCCTGTCGATGCAGACCCACAAGTATCTGAACATACCCTGATTTGCCGTGCTGACGATTACACGAAAACTCGAATTCGATGCGGGCCACCGCATCCCCGATCACCGCAGCCAGTGCCGTAATCTGCACGGCCATCGCTATGTGCTCGAAATCACGCTGCAAGGCGATCTGGTCGACACCGAAGGTGCGCCCGATCGTGGCATGGTGATGGACTTCGCCGACGTAAAGTCGCTCGCGGTCGACCATCTGGTCGATAAGTGGGACCACGCGTTTCTCGTCTATGAAGGCGACACGCAGGTGCGCGGTTTTCTCGAAACCATGGCGGGCCACAAGACGGTCGTGCTCGATCGCATCCCCACCGTTGAAAATCTCGCCGCCGTCGCGTTCGACATCCTTGCGAACGTCTACGACGCGCATTACGGCGTGAATCTGCGATTGCATAAGGTGCGTCTGTTCGAGACGCCGAACTGCTGGGCCGACGTCGTTCGCGACTAGCGGCGGCCCATCGCGCAAACGGTGCAACACCTCCGCCGGTGGACCATTTGTGCGAGGTCCAACGCGGCTTAGCCGCTGCACATTCCACGCGACGTCCTTGCGCGGCCCAACCCCCGCGTTATTGACACGGTATGATCGCTCCGATAACCACACGGAGCGAGACATGCCGGTCACCGCAGTGCGTCGCAGCAGGCATACAGGCCATCACGGCCGTGGCATTGGCCTGTTCAGCCACGCCAGCATCCTCAATCTCAAGCGTGTTTCAGGCGATGTCTCCTATCGCCAGGGAGCGCGGCCATGAGCACCTTCACGAATCCCCTCAAGCAACGTCTGAAAGAAGCCGATCCGCTGTTCGGTCTGTGGCTTTCGCTCGGCAGCGATTCCGCGGCCGAGGCGCTCGCGCATGCCGGCTTCGACTGGCTGTTGATCGACATGGAGCACGCGCCGAACGATAGCGGCGACGTTACCGGGCAATTGCGCGCGATCGCCGCCGCGCATCTGCCGAGCGAGCCGGTCGTGCGCGTGCCCGCCAGCGAGGCATGGCTCGTCAAGCGCGTGCTGGACGCGGGCGCTCGCACGCTGATGTTCCCGAACATCGAAACCGCGGAAGAGGCGGCAGACGCCGTGCGTCTGACCCAATACCCGACAGCCGAGGCGCTCGACGGTCAGCGCGGCGTCGCGGGGGCGGTGCGGGCAGCTGCGTACGGCATGCGGCGCGACTACGTGCAGACGGCCAACGCGCAGATTTCGACCATCGTGCAGATCGAGTCGGCGCGCGGCTTGCAGGAAGTCGAGAAGATCGCGGCGACGCCGGGCGTCGATTGCCTGTTCGTCGGACCGGCCGATCTCGCCGCGAGCCTCGGTCATCTCGGCGATTCGAAGCATGCCGACGTGCAGGCCGCGATGGCACGCATTGTCAGCGCCGCCGACAAGGCCGGTATCGCCGCAGGAATTTTTGCCATGGATGTCGCGAGCGCAAAGCAGCATCGCGATGCCGGCTTTCGTTTTATCGCCCTGGCCGCCGACGTCATGTGGATGTTGCGCGCGACCCGCCAGGCGTTGCAGGAGGTGAGGACATGAAGGGGATGGTGCAGTGCGTCGTGAAGCGTCTGGCGGTCACAGCGGCGTTGATGGCGACTTTGACGGCGTACGCGCAGGACAACCGCGTCGCGAAGTCGAACGATCCGGAGACGCAAACCGCGGTCGCCGATTACAACGCCGGCAATCTAGGCGCGGCGCTGGCCGAATTCCGTAAAGCGGCCGAGCACGGTAGCCGGCTTGCCGAGTTCAACTACGCGATGATGCTGCTCAACGGCGAAGGCACCTCAGCCAACGTCGACGAAGGCAAGAAGTGGCTGCGCAAAGCCGCCGATGCCAACATGTCGCACGCGCAGTATGTCTACGGCAAGATGTATGACGACGGTGAGTTCGTTGGGCGCGATCCGGTGGAGGCGCATCGGTGGTTCCTGAAGGCCGCGCAACAGGGGCACGTGCAGGCGGAACTCGCGCTTGCCAACCAGTTCCTCGACGGCCGTGGCACAGCGCGTGACAACAAGCAGGCGTTCGTCTGGTACAAGAAGGCCGCGCAAGGCGGCGACATGACCGCGCAGTATGTGACCGGCTCGTTCTACGAGCGCGGTGGCGACGGTGTCGACAAGAACCTGAACGTGGCGCGCGCGTATTACGCCGCGGCGGCGGTGCAGGGCGATCCGGCGGCGAAACTCAAGTATCAGGAACTGAGCGCGCAATTGCGGGACCAGAAGGAAGTGAAACCGCAGTAAATGAACAAGGGGCGCTCCGACGTGAACCGCACTCCGAAAGCATGGACAGGGGTCCAGCTTTTGAAGTGCAGTCCAGACGGCGCGCGCCACGCTAACTCTGCATCAAGCGCTTCTGACGCGCGACGTTCATGATGAGGCCGATGGCGACCCCCAGCGTAGTCAGCGCGGTGCCGCCGTAACTCATGAACGGCAACGGCACGCCCACCACCGGCAAGATCCCGCTCACCATGCCGATGTTGACGAACGCATAGGTGAAGAACGCCATGGTCAGCGATCCGGCCAATAGCCGCCCAAACAGCGTCGCCCCATTGGCCGCGATATACAAACCGCGCGCGATCAGCAGCATATAAAGCGTGAGCAGCACGATCCCACCCGCCAGCCCGAACTCCTCGGAAAATACCGCGAAAATGAAGTCGGTGTGCTTCTCGGGGATGAACTCCAGATGCGCCTGAGTACCCTTGAGCCAGCCCTTGCCGAGCGGGCCGCCCGAGCCGATCGCAATCACGGCCTGGATGGTGTGGAAGCCCTTGCCGAGCGGGTCCGACGTCGGATCGAGCAGCGTACAGATACGGTGCTTCTGATAGTCGTGCATCAGCGGCCACTGCACTTCCGGCTGACAGATCTTGTCCTGGAACGCCGCGATCGAGCCGACCGCGATCACGCCGGCAATCAGCACCGGCACGATCAGCTTGAAACTGAGCCCCGCGAAGTAAATCACGAAAAAGCCAGCCGCGAACACCAGCACAGCAGTGCCGAGGTCGGGCTGCTTGGCGATCAAACCCACCGGCACAATCAGGATCAGAAAGCCGACCAGGAAGTCGTACCAGCGCATCACGCCTTCGCGGCGCTGGTAGTACCAGGCGAGCATCAGCGGTGTCGCGATCTTCAGAATTTCCGACGGCTGGATCACCACGCCGACGTTGATCCACCGTTTTGCGCCCTTACGCGTGAGGCCGAACACCGCCACCGCAATCAGTAACGCAATCCCGAACGTATAGAGCGGAACCGCGAAGCGCATTAGCGTGGTGGATGGCACATTAGCCAGCGCCCACATCAGCACGAACGTCAGCATGATGTTGCGCATCTGGTCTTCCACCCGGCCGGGCATGTCCAGCGTCGCGCTGTATAGCGTGACGATGCCGACGCACAGCAGCAGAAATACGATCAGGGCGAGGGGACGATCGAAGCCCAGGAACATCCGCTTGATGCGGTCGAGCCAGGCGCGCTTGTCGAATTGCATGCCTTTTTCCTTACTCGTCGATGCCGCCGGAAACCGGCTGGCGTGGCGACGTAGGCTGAATGCTGTCTTCCCGCGACGGGGCGGCGGCGGTCGGTACCGCTTCGCTGCTCGGGCGGGGTTTGTGTGGGACGCCGGATTTACGCGGCGCCGAATTCTTTGCGGCAGTCGACGCGGATGCCGCCGCACCGGACGCGGGCGCAGCTGTAGCCGGTGCAAGGGTCGCTGCCGTGGCCGCAGGCGTCGATGCAGCGGCCGGAGCCGCCGCCGCCCCAGCTGTAGACGCTGCTGCTGGGGCGGCGCCCGGCATCGGCAGTGCGGTGAAGCCCGCCGCGATCTTAACCGGCTGCGCCGTGTCCAACGGCGGCGGTGCGCCGCCTACTTCAGGCGCGGATGCGTCCTGTGTTGCCGAGGCGGCGGCCGCGACCGCTGCCGCTTCGGCGCCAGGCTTGTTCTTGCCGACCAGGTAGTAATCGAGCACGCGACGTGCGATCGGGCCCGCCGCTTCAGCCCCCCAGCCGCCGTTTTCGACGATCAGTGCAATCGCGATCTTTGGCTGTTCGGCAGGCGCGAACGCGATGAACAGCGCGTGGTCGCGCAGATGTTCGGCGATCGCATGGCCTTTGTAGTTGGCGCCTTGCAACGAATACACCTGTGCCGTGCCGGTCTTGGCGGCTGCCTGATACGGTGCGCCGATGAACACCTTCGCCGCTGTGCCATTGGTCACGACGCCTTCCATCGCGCGCTTGATGATGTCGATGTCCGATTGCTTCACGGCGATTTTGTCGCTCGGATCGCGCACGACCGGGCGCGTCTCTTTAGTGATCGGATTTTCGATGTCGCGCACGAGGTGCGGCTTCATCACGACACCGTTGTTCGCGAGCGTGGCCGTGGCGTGGGCGAGTTGCAGAATGGTGTACGAGTTATAGCCCTGGCCGATACCCAGACTGATCGTTTCGCCTTCATACCAGCGCTGCTGCTCGGGCTTGCGGTACGCCTTGCGCTTCCAGTCCGTCGACGGCAGGATGCCGCGCGCCTCACCCGAAATGTCGATGCCGGTGATCTGGCCGAAGCCCCACGGCTTCATGAAGCCGGCGATCGCGTTGACGCCGAGATCGTGCGCGAGCATGTAGAAATACGTGTCGTTCGACACCACGATCGCGCGGTTCATGTCGACCCAGCCCTGGCCCGAGCGCACGTCGTTGCGGAACGTATGGCCGCCGAACGTGTACGAACCCGGATCCTGGAAGCCCCAGCCCGGCGTGCGCTTATGCAGCGTCAGCGCGGCTAGCGCCATGAACGGCTTGTAGGTCGAACCCGGCGGATAGGTGCCGTGCAGCGGGCGGTTCAGGAGCGGATGGTCGGGCGAGTTGTTGAGATCGTCCCAGGTCTGCTGATCGATGCCGTCGACAAACGAATTCGGATCGAAGCTCGGCGCCGACACGAACGCGAGCACGTCGCCGGTTGCCGGTTCGATCGCGACCAGCGCCCCGCGACGGCCGGCAAAGGCCTGCTCGGCGACCTGCTGCAGGCCGATATCGATCGACAGTTCGAGGTTATTGCCCGGCGTTGCCTGGGTGCGCGACAGCGTGCGCACCGGGCGGCCGCCGGCGGTTACTTCGACTTCCTCAAAACCGGTCTGGCCGTGCAGCTCCGTCTCGTAGCTCTGCTCGACGCCGATCTTGCCGATGTAATCGGTGCCCTTGTAGTTGTTCGCGTCGAGGCGCGGATCGTAATGGTCCGGATCGCTGTCGTTCTGATCGCTGGCGTCGTCGATACGGTCCTGATCGCGCTGCGAAATCCGCCCGATATAGCCGATCACGTGCGCCGCAGTGGGCCCAAGCGGATATTGGCGGAACAGGCGTGCGCGCACTTCCACACCCGGAAAGCGGAAGCGTTGCGCGGTGAAGCGCGCGACTTCGTCATCGGTGAGGCGGGTGCGGATAGGCAGGCTTTCGAAGTTCTTCGAGTCTTCCTGCAGCTTCTTGAAGCGGCGGCGGTCGCGCGCGTCGATCGAGACGACGGTGGCCAGATTGTCGATCACGTTTTCGAGCGTGTCGTTCAGCTTCGACGGCGTGATTTCGAGCGTATACGCCGAGTAGTTCTTGGCCAGCACCACGCCGTTGCGGTCGGTGATGATGCCGCGGTTCGGCACGATCGGCGCAACCGAAATGCGGTTTTCGTCGGCTTGCAGCGAGTACTTGCTGTAATGCCAGACCTGCAGGACCAGGAAACGGAAGCCGATCAGCCCGAAGCAGATGAACACGAACAGGCCCGCCGCCGCGACGCGCAGGCGGAACTTCGAGAGCTGTTGCTGAGTGTCCTTGAATTCGGTCATGCGATTCTGCAAAAGGCCGTGTGATGGCCATCATGAGTGTGCACCCAAACCGGCCGGAACCGGGAGGCATGAACAGCGATGCGCATCGAGCGGGCCGGGCGCCCCGGTTTCAGCGGAACGGCCGGCGGGCTCGAATGCGTGGTTAAATCGGCCGCGTATCGTCCGGATCGGCCGGGCGACGCTGCGGCATCAACAGCAGCACGCTGGCGATCGGCCACAGCGCGGCTTCGACGAAGCCGTCGATCAGATAACCCCAGCCCGGAAACGCCGCGCCCGTCAGCAGACGGATCACGAACGGCACCAGTTGCGCGACGACCAGCAGCGGCATCACCGCGAAGGTCTGCACGCCGAGCGACATCCACAGCACCCGGCGATGGATCGTAATCGCACCGTACGACAACAACGTATACGCCAGCGCATGCTCGCCGAGCAGGCTGGCGTTGTGCACGTCCATCAGCAAGCCGAGAAAGAAGGCGATGCCCATGCCCACTTTGCGCGGCTGGTGGACGTTCCAGAACAGCAGCACGAGCGCCACGAAGTCCGGCACGCCGGCGAGGCGCCCCCACGGCATCAGGTTCAGCAGAAACGCCGCGGCGAGGCTGAACGCGATGAAGTAAGGATTGACCGGCTGCAGGATGTATTGCGGACGGTTCATGGCTGGGCCCCCGGCGTGGCTTGCGGCTTCGCGGTCTTGTCAGCGGCCGGTTTCTTTTCGGCGGCGGCTTTCTTCTCCGTGGCAGGGGCTTTGGCCGACGGTTTTTCAGCGGGTTTGGCTGCGGCGGCGGGCTTGTCAGCAGCGGCGGGTTTTTCAGCGGCCCTGGCGGGGGACTTGTCCGCCGCAGCCTTGCTGTCCGCGGGCTTACCGCCCTTCTTCGCTTTCGCGTCCTTGGCGGTCGTGGCCGCATCGGGCTCTTCCGCTGGACGCGGCGGCACGTTGTTCAGATAGTGCAGCACCAGCAACTGACGTGCGCCACGCACCGGAGCAACCGGCAGGCAGATCACGCGCGCGAATGCCGTATCGGCTTGTTTGTCGACCCGCACGACCCTGGCGACCGGCAGCCCCGGCGGATAAACGCCGTCGAGCCCGCTGGTGACGAGTTCGTCGCCGGTTTGCACGTCGGCGCTAATCGGCACGAAGCGCAGATCGAGCGTATCGCCCTTCGGCGTGCCGTAAATCACGCTGCGCAGGCCAGTACGCACGATCTGCACGGGCACCGCCTGGTCCTTGTCGGTGAGCAGCGTCACTTCGGCTTGCAGCGGGAACACGCGCGTGACCTGGCCGATCACGCCGTCTTCATTGACCACCGGTGAACCGTTCTGTACGCCTTGCTGGGCGCCGCGGCCGATCACGACCTTCTGGGTGAACGGATCGCGCGTGTCGTACTGGATTTCAGCCGGCAGCGATTCCGTGGTCGAGCGCTGCGAGAGTTGCAGCAGCGCGCGCAAATGGGTGTTTTCCGCAGCCAGTTCGGTGGCCGTATTGGCCTGCTGCGAGAGCTGAAGATCCTTGGCGCGCAGCTTGTCGTTTTCGCTGCGCAAGGTGGCGCTGGTCACGGCCAGGTCGGCGGCGCCCATGAAGATGTCGCGCGGCACGAGGGCTGCGCGTTGCAACGGATAAAGACCCGCGCCGAGCACGCCGCGAACGATTTCGAGCGTATTGAAGCGTGCATCGGAGATCAGCAGGGCGAGCGCCAGCACGACGAAAAACAACAGTCGTGCGAGGGCGGACGGGCCTTGCTTGAACAGGGGCGGCGGACTGTATTCCATGGTCGGCGCCGGGGGCGTGAGCGGTTGGGTGAGACGGCGGCGCGCGAAGGACGCGCGTTCAGCGCGCGGCGGCTGGTCGGTCCAGCCAACGGCAAACCGGCCCGCAAGGGGCCGTTTGCCTGATCCGCGCTACTGACATGGAGACGGGCTCGCTTACTCGTACGAGAAGATGCTGCCCAGCTTGTCCATGCGTTCGAGCGCCATGCCCGAGCCGCGCACAACGCAGGTCAGCGGGTCTTCGGCGACGAGCACCGGCAGGCCGGTTTCTTCGGCGAGCAGGCGGTCCAGATCGCGCAGCAGTGCGCCACCGCCCGTGAGCATCATGCCGCGCTCGGCGATGTCGGCGCCCAGTTCCGGCGGCGTTTGTTCAAGCGCGATCTTCACCGACGACACGATCTGGTTCAGCGGATCGGTGAGGGCTTCGAGAATTTCGTTGCTGGAGATCGTGAAGCTGCGCGGAATGCCTTCCGACAGATTGCGGCCCTTCACTTCCATTTCCTTGACCTCGGAACCCGGGAAGGCTGAACCGATTTCTTTCTTGATGGCTTCGGCGGTTTGTTCGCCGATCAGCATGCCGTAGTTGCGGCGGATGTAGTTGACGATGGCTTCGTCGAACTTGTCGCCGCCTACGCGCACCGAACCCTTGTACACGATGCCGCCAAGCGAGATCACGCCGACTTCGGTCGTGCCGCCGCCGATGTCGACGACCATCGAGCCGGTTGCTTCCGACACCGGCAGACCTGCGCCGATTGCCGCAGCCATGGGTTCTTCGATGAGGTAAACCTGCGACGCGCCCGCGCCGTGAGCCGCTTCCTTGATCGCACGACGCTCGACCTGGGTCGAACCACACGGCACGCAGATGATGATGCGCGGCGACGGCGAGAACATACGCGATTCGTGAGCAGTTTTGATGAACTGCTTGATCATCTGTTCGGTGACGGTGAAGTCGGCGATCACGCCGTCTTTCATCGGGCGGATCGCCTCGATGTTGCCCGGCACCTTGCCAAGCATCTGCTTGGCTTCCTTGCCGACTGCCTGAATGGTTTTCTTACCGTTGGGACCGCCTTCCTGGCGGATCGAGACCACCGACGGTTCGTCAAGAACGATACCTTTGCCACGCATATAGATGAGCGTGTTGGCTGTGCCGAGGTCAATCGCCAGATCGTTGGAGAAGTAGCTGCGCAGAAAACCGAACATTCAAAATCCTGTCTCGCTTGGGGCCGGCCCTCGCAACGATTACGCAAGGCGGCAGCGGAAAAAATAACAGCTTCAACCGGGCGGAAGCGGCGCCACAGGAACTTGAAGCTGCGAGGGAGTCTACCGGAGGCCGGTGCAAGGCCAGGTCAGAAAAATCCGAACGATCTTTGGGAATAGTTCAGAAAGGCCTTGGTAAGTCGGTCCGGGTTTGGGTCGAACGCGTAATGATACCTTATAATTTTGGTTGTTTTGAAGGAAACGGACGGCACTTTTTGCCTCCGCTGGCCCCTTTTTCGAGGCATTCCTCCAGTGTCGTAACCCGCTGTCGCAGCATCGTTTTTCTCGCGCTGCGGCGGTCCACCACATTTTCCGGTGACTGCATGGCTCTGACCCTGACCGATGTTAAACGCATCGCGCATCTCGCGCGGCTCGAACTGGCTGATGCCGAGGCTGAATACACGCTTGTCCAGCTCAATGATTTCTTCGGCCTCGTCGAGCAGATGCAGGCGGTCGATACCACCGGCATCGCCCCGCTTGCCCATCCGATCGAGCAGATCGAAGACGTCGCGCTGCGTCTGCGCGACGACGCGGTGACCGAAACGGTCGAACGCGAAGCCTTCCAGCGCCCGGCGCCGGCCGTGCAAGACGGCCTGTACCTCGTGCCGAAGGTGATCGAGTAAGAACCGCGAATAAAGCCCAGGATAAAACGCAATGCATGAAAAAAGCTTGACCGAACTGCGTGCCGCACTGGCGGCCAAGGAATGCTCCGCAGTCGAACTGGCGCAGCTGTATCTGAAGCGGATCGACGCGGCCAACAGCCTGAACGCCTTCATTCAGGTCGATGCCGAGCTGACGCTCGCGCAGGCCAAAGCTGCGGATGCGCTGCTTCATACCGGCCACGCCGGCCCGCTGGTCGGCCTGCCGATCGCGCACAAGGACGTGTTCGTCACCAAGGGGTGGCGCTCCACGGCCGGCTCGAAGATGCTGTCGAACTACGAAAGTCCGTTCGACGCGACGGTGGTCGCGCGTCTGCAGAACGCCGGCATGGTGTGCGTGGGCAAGACCAATATGGACGAGTTCGCAATGGGTTCGTCCAACGAGAATTCGTACTTTGGCCCCGTGCAGAATCCGTGGGATCGTAAGGCTGTGCCGGGCGGTTCGTCGGGTGGCTCGGCAGCGGCCGTGGCCGCTCGTCTTGCGCCCGCTGCAACCGGCACGGATACCGGTGGCTCGATCCGTCAGCCGGCATCGTTCTCCGGCATCACCGGCATCAAGCCGACGTACGGCCGTGTCTCGCGTTACGGGATGATCGCGTTTGCTTCGTCGCTGGATCAGGGCGGCCCGATGGCGCAAAGCGCCGCGGATTGCGCAACGCTGCTCAACGCCATGGCCGGTTTCGACGAGCGCGATTCGACCAGCCTCACGCGCGAGAACGAAGACTTCACCCGCTACATCGGCAAGACGTGGAAAGAAGAGGGCGCGGACAAACCGCTCGCGGGCTTGCGCATCGGCCTGCCGAAGGAATACTTCGGCGCGGGCCTCGCCGACGACGTGCGCGCTTCGATCGACGCCGCCTTGAAGCAATACGAGGCACTCGGCGCGACGCTGGTGGAAGTGTCGCTGCCGAAAACCGAGCTGTCGATCCCGGTGTACTACGTGATCGCGCCGGCGGAAGCTTCGTCGAACCTGTCGCGTTTCGACGGTGTGCGCTTCGGCCATCGCGCCGCGGAATACCGCGATCTGCTCGACATGTACAAGAAGTCGCGTGCGGAAGGCTTCGGTCCGGAAGTGAAGCGCCGCATTCTGGTGGGCGCCTATGTGCTGTCGCATGGCTACTATGACGCGTACTACCTGCAGGCGCAGAAGATCCGCCGCATCATCGCGCAAGACTTCCAGGAAGCGTTCAAGCAGTGCGACGTGATCATGGGCCCGGTCGCGCCGTCGGTGGCGTGGGACCTCGGCGCGAAGGGCGACGATCCGGTGCAGATGTATCTGGCCGACATCTACACGCTGTCGGTGAGCCTCGCCGGTCTGCCGGGCATGAGCGTGCCGTGCGGTTTCGGCGCGGGCGCGAATGCGCAGCGTCCGGTGGGTCTGCAGATCATCGGCAACTATTTCAATGAAGCCCGGATGCTGCAAGTGGCCGATGCGTTCCAGCGCGCGACCGACTGGCATCGCAAAGCACCGGCAGGAGTGTGAACACCATGGCCAAGCAATGGGAAGTCGTGATCGGTCTGGAGACCCACACGCAACTGTCGACTCAATCGAAAATTTTCTCGGGCGCCGCCACGCAATTCGGCGCTGCGCCCAATACGCAGGCCTGCCCTGTCGATCTGGCGTTGCCGGGTACGCTGCCGGTGATGAACCGCGGTGCTGTTCAGCGCGCCATCGAGTTCGGACTCGCGATCGGCGCAACGATCGCGCCGCGCAGCATCTTCGCGCGTAAGAATTATTTCTATCCCGATCTGCCGAAGGGTTATCAGATCAGCCAGTACGAAATCCCCGTCGTGCAGGGCGGCCAGGTCACGATTCAAGTGCCGGCCAATGAAAAGGCGGGCAAGGCAGCGTACGAGAAGGTCGTCAACCTGACGCGTGCGCACCTCGAGGAAGACGCGGGCAAGTCGTTGCACGAAGACTTCGCCGGCATGACGGGCATCGATTTGAATCGTGCCGGTACACCGCTGCTCGAAATCGTCACGGAGCCGGAAATGCGCAGCGCCGCTGAAGCCGTTGCGTATGCGAAGACGCTGCACACGCTGGTCACCTGGCTCGGCATCTGCGACGGCAACATGCAGGAAGGCTCGTTCCGTTGCGACGCGAACGTGTCGGTGCGCCCGGTTGGTCAGGCGGAATTCGGCACGCGTGCTGAGATCAAGAACCTGAACTCGTTTCGTTTTCTTGAAGAAGCGATCCAGTACGAAGTGCGTCGTCAGATCGAATTGATCGAAGACGGCGGCACAGTGGTGCAGGAAACGCGTCTATACGATCCGGACAAGCGCGAAACGCGCTCGATGCGCAGCAAGGAAGACGCGCACGATTACCGCTATTTCCCCGATCCCGATCTGATGCCGCTCGTGATCGACGCGGCGTGGGTCGAGCGCGTGAAGAGCGAAATGCCGGAACTGCCGGAAGCGATTCAACAGCGCTTCGTCACGCAATACGGCCTCACGCCGTACGACGCGAACGTGCTGACGTCGAGCAAGGCCATGGCTGCGTACTACGAAGCGGTCGTTCTCAAGGTCGGCCCGTCGAATGCGAAGGTCGCGGCCAACTGGCTGATGGGCGAGGTGTCGTCGCAACTGAATCGCGAGGACCTAGACATTGCGAATAGCCCGGTGTCCTCGGCGCAACTCGCGCTGCTGCTGCAACGTATCGCAGACGGCACGATCTCGAACAAGATCGCCAAGGAAATTTTCCTCGCGATCTGGGAAGAGAAGGCCACCGACGAAGCCGCTGCCGATCGCATCATCGAAGCGAAGGGCCTGAAGCAGATTTCGGACACCGGCGCGCTGGAAGCGATCATCGACGAAGTGCTCGCCGCGAACCAGAAATCGGTGGAGGAATTCCGCGCCGGCAAGGAAAAGGCGTTCAACGCATTGATCGGCCAAGCGATGAAAGCGACCAAGGGCAAGGCCAATCCGGCGCAGGTGAACGAACTGCTGAAGAAGAAGCTGGCCTGAGTTGACGCTGGGTTGAAGCTAAGTTAAACCGCAGTTGAAGCAAAGTTGAAAAAGCACGGCTGAAGCGCGAGCTTTAGCCATCACGGGCTGTTGCCGGAAACGCAAGTGGGGCAACGGCCCGTTTCATTTTGCGGGCGATGTTTTAACGCAGATCACGGAGTGAGCGAATGGCCAGGCAACCCGAACTCGACGATTTCCGCGTACCGTATTTCGACGAAGGCAAGAAGGCCAGCAAATTTTCGCTCGATGCTTTCGACCCGGCCGCAAAGCCTTTTTCGACCGGTTCGAAAGATTCCGATCGGGCGCGCCTGTCGGAGATCGGCGCGGTGCTCGACACACAGCAGGAGTGCCTGCACGCGCAGCAAAAGCGTCGGGTGTTGCTCGTGCTGCAGGGCATGGACACGAGCGGCAAGGACGGCACGATCCGCGCGGTGTTTCATGAAGTCGATCCGCTCGGTTTGCGCATCGTGCCGTTCAAGGCGCCCACGCCCGTCGAACTGGCCCACGATTTCCTCTGGCGCGTGCATGCACAGGCGCCCGCCGCGGGCGAGTTGACCATCTTCAACCGAAGTCATTACGAGGATCTGCTGGTACCAACCGTGCTCGGCGATCTGGACGCAAAAGCATTCGAGCAGCGCTGTTGCCACATCCGCCAGTTCGAAGAGCTGTTGGCCTATAGCGGCACGACCATCATCAAGTGCATGCTGCACATTTCGAAAGACGAGCAGCGCGCGCGTCTGCAGGCGCGCATCGACGATCCGAGCAAGCATTGGAAATTCGACGTCGCCGATCTCGACGCCCGCAAGCAGTGGGACAAATATCAGGCGGCGTACCGTGACGCGCTGGCCGCGACGTCGACGGATTACGCGCCGTGGTACGTGATTCCAGCCGATTCGAAGACCCATCGCAATGTGATGGTCGCCGAGTTGTTGCTGCGCACGTTCGAAGCGCTGAAGCTCGAATATCCGGCGCCTAAAGAATCGCTGAAGGGCATCAAGGTCGAATGACCCAATAGCAACTGCCCTTTGCTCCACAAACGAATTGAACATAAAAGGAACGACATGTTGCGTGTGATTACCGCCAACCTGAACGGCATCCGCTCAGCGGCGAAGAAGGGCTTTTTCGATTGGTTCGGCGAACAGAAAGCCGACGTGCTGTGCGTGCAGGAAATCAAATGCTCGCAAGACGACATGACGCCCGAGTTCCTGGCGCCGCACGATTTCACCGGCTATTTTCAGCACGCGGTGAAGAAGGGCTACAGCGGCGCGGGCGTGTACACGCGTCACGAGCCGGATGAAGTGGTAATCGGTTTCGGCAGTGAGGAATTCGATCCGGAAGGGCGTTACGTTGAATTGCGCTTCGGCAAGCTGTCCGTGATCTCGGTGTACGTGCCGTCGGGATCAAGCGGTGAAGACCGCCAGCAGGCCAAGTTCCGCTTCATGGACGAGTTCATGCCGCATCTCGCGGAGCTGGCCCAGGAGCGCGAAGTGATCGTGTGCGGCGACGTGAACATCGTCCACAAAGAGATCGACATCAAGAACTGGAAGAGCAACCAGAAGAATTCAGGCTGTCTGCCGGAAGAGCGTGAGTGGCTCACCAGGCTGTTCGACGAAGTCGGTTACGTCGACGTGTTTCGCACGCTCGATCAGCGGCCGGAACAGTACACGTGGTGGAGTAATCGCGGTCAGGCGTATGCGAAGAACGTGGGGTGGCGAATCGATTATCAGATCGCGACGCCGGGCATCGCCAGCAAGGCGAAACGCACGGACGTGTTTCGCGATATCAAGTTCAGCGACCATGCGCCGCTGACGGTCGATTACGATCACAAAGTCAAGAAGTAAGCACGGCGGCAGCGCGCGCGGCAACGGAACCGCGTGTGCCGCAAATAGGCCGCAAAGCCGCAGCTCGAACCACTCAATCTGTGATCGGTTTGCGGCGTGGGCGGCCGAGGCCGGCATAGTCCGGCAGCGCATCGACGCTCTTGCCGATGGCCTTCGCATAGAGCGGCAGCATATCCGGCAAACGCTTGATGATGTCCTGGCGCCGCGCCGGCGTGTAGGGATGCACGTAGATATAGCCCTGGTCGCGATCGCTGCGCGTTGCCGCAGCCAGCTTGTCCCATAGCGTGACCGCCGCGCGCGGATCGAAGCCGGCGCGCGAGGCGATATCGCTGCCGATGACGTCGGCCTCGGTTTCGTCGGTACTTTCGTACTTCATCTCCAGCAACCGCGAACCGATGCCCAGCGGCGCCGCGCCCAGATCGGCGAGCCCAAATAGCTGCGGGATCGTGCCGGACGAGTCGAGCTGGCTGGCCTGCAATTCGCCGAGCCGCTCGCGCGCATGTTCGCGCAGTGCGTGCGCGATCTCGTGACCGATCAGCATGCCGAGTTCGCTGTCGTTCAGACGCACGCGGTCGAGCAGGCCGCTATACACGACGATCTTGCCGCCTGGCAGGCAGTACATGCGGATATCGGGCGAGCGCACCACGGCCACATCCCACTTCCAGTTTTTGGCCCGCTCGTTCCACTTCAGCGAGTAGGGAATCAGCTTGTCGACGATCGAACGAACACGTGTGACATGGGCGTCGGTATCGCCGTACAGGCGGTTCGCGTGTTCCGCGCCGTACGTGATCTGGCTGAATTCTTCAGCGGCTTGCGCCTCGAGCATCGGCGACGGGATCAGATTGCGAAACACGAGGTAGCCGCCGTAGCGCAACTGTGTGTTCGGACTACTGTAAGTCGGTGGCGTGGGGGCGTTGGTGGTTGCAACCGGCGTAGAGGTGGCGCCAGGCGCTTTTGCGCCCGCGGCTGGAGCCGCGGCCGGCGCGGCCGTTGCGGCGGGCGTCTTCGCCGTGACTGGTGGCGGTGGCGCTTGCGTCGAAGAAGGTGGCGTGGCGGCTGCGGGTGCGCTGCCAGCGGTCGCGGCGCTGGTCGCGCCCGCCGTAGGCGCCGAGGTCGCGGTTTCAGCGCTCGACGTATTGGGCGCCTTAGCCGCCGGCGCAGTTGCGGTAGCCGCTGCGGTTGCAGGGGCAGGCGCCCCCGCCGCAGGCGCGCTGGTCGCGTTCGCCGGCACAGCCGTCGCATACGCGCTCAATGGCGCCGTCAACGTCAGACTCGCGCAACCGAGCGTCAACGCCGCACGCAGCATCACGCGGCTGGCTTTGGGCGACAGAATCCCAAACGCATTCAAATCCAGGCGCATCGCGCGCTTTGACTGAAGCGTGGTCACGACCGGGTTCTCCAGGGCGCGATGCGCAGCAGAAGCAGCATGCCGGGCAGCCCCAGCGCGGTACACACAATGAAGTAGTCGAACCAGCCGATCCTTGCGACCACATACCCGCTGGCCGCCGACGCCAACGTGCGAGGCACCGAAGCCAGGCTCGTGAAAAGCGCGAATTGCGTGGCGGTATAACGCGGATCGGTGGTGCTGGCGATGTAGGCGGTGAAGGCCGCCATCGTCAGACCGGTTGCGAAGGTTTCCAGACCGTAGACCAGCGCCAGCGCGACTGAGCGCGGATCGAGCTGCACGGTCCAGTCGATGCCGACCAGCGCGAGCAGTTTCGACGTGCCCTCGCTGAGCCAGACGGCGATGTCATAAATCACGGTAAGACCAGGCGATGCCGGGCCAAGATGCGCGAGCCATGCAAAGCCGAGCGTCGACACCATCTGCAGGACGCCGAAGATCCACAAGCCGCGGCCGATGCCGACCTTCATCAGCCAGATCCCGCCGACGATTCCGCCCGCGAGACTCGCACCGAACGCCGTAGTCTTGGCGATCACACCGATCTGCGTGCGCGAAAAGCCAATGTCGAGGAAGAACGACGTGGACAGCGTGGTTGCCATCGTGTCGCCGAGCTTGTAAAGGAAGATGAAGCCGAGCACAAAGAGCGCGCCGCGCCAGCCGTCGCGTTGAATGAATTCGCTGAACGGCTGGACGATCGCTTCGCGCAGATTCTTCGGCGGCGTGCCGTGCACGTCGGGCTCGCGCACCACGAGCGTCATGATCATGCCAGGCAGCATGAATGCAGCGGTGACGATGAAAACGGTGCTCCACGGCAAATGGTCGGACAGAATCAGCGCCAGCGAACCCGGCACTAGTGCTGCGATTTTGTACGCGTTCACGTGGACGGCATTGCCGAGACCCTGCTGCGTGTCGCTCAGCAACTCACGCCGGTAGGCGTCGATCACGATGTCCTGGCTCGCGCCAAAAAACGCGACCAGCGCGGTCAAAGCGGCCACAGTCCAAATGGAGTCTTTCGGCGACACGAAACCGAGCGTGGCAATCGCGCCTGCGACCAGAATCTGCGTGACCAGCATCCAGCCGCGCCGTCTTCCTGGACGCCAGCCCGGAAAGCGCGGCACGTAGCGGTCCATCAACGGTGCCCAGATGAATTTCCAGGTGTACGGGAACTGGATCAGCGCAAAGAGGCCGATTTCCTTCAGATTGACGCCTTCGGAGCGTAGCCACGCCTGCACCAGGTAGACGAGCGTGAACAACGGCAGTCCCGACGTAAAGCCGAGAAAGACGCAGATCAGCATGCGCGTATTCAGAAACGCGCGCCAGCCGGGATGTTCTTCGTGAGCGGTAAGTGCAGGCGCCTCGTGCGGCGGGTTCGACATGTGGATAAGTGGCGTTAGCTTTTCTTGACGCGATAGACCGCAAGACTACCACGCCAGTTCACCCCCCACCGCACCACCTGGCCGTCGTGCAGCACCACGCGGTCGAGAATTTCGATGCCGACTTCCGGCGCCAGCGCCTCGAAATCCTTGATGGTCAGCACCCGCACGTTCGGCGTGTTGTGCCACTGATAAGGCAGCGACTTCGACACCGGCATGCGACCCTGCAGCACGGAAAGCCGGTGCGCCCAGTAGCCGAAATTCGGGAACGATACGATGCATTCCTTGCCCACGCGCACCGTCTCGCGCAGGATGGCAGCCGTCTGATGAATGGTTTGAAGCGTTTGCGACAGAACCGCGAAATCGAAGCTGCTGTCTTCGAACAGACGCAGGCCGTCTTCCAGATTCTGCTGGATCACGTTGACGCCGTTTTGCGTCGACGCCAATACCCCGGCGTCGTTGATCTCGATGCCGTAGCCCTGCACGTCCAGCTCTTCGGTCAGCAGCGACAGCAGCGAGCCGTCGCCGCAACCCAGGTCGAGCACGGTGGCGCGCGGTTCAACCCAGCGGGCGATCGCGCGGAAGTCCGGGCGCAGCGCCAGGTAATCGAGTGCTCGCTGGTTCATGCGTTCACCTCGTTCGCAATACGTTCGTAATAGGCGCGCATCAGGTTGTGATAGCGCGCGTCGTCGAGCAGAAAGGCGTCGTGGCCGTGCGGCGCGTCGATTTCCGCGTAGGTCACCGTGCGCTTGTGGTCGAGCAGCGCCTTCACCAGTTCGCGCGAGCGGGCCGGCGCGAAACGCCAGTCGGTCGAGAAGCTGGCGATCAGGTATTTCGCCGTGGTGTGCGCGACAGCGGCGGTCAGATCGCCGTCGAAGGCTTTGGCAGGATCGAAATAGTCGAGCGCGCGCGTGATCAGCAGATACGTGTTCGCGTCGAAGTAATCGGCGAATTTGTCGCCCTGGTAGCGCAGGTACGATTCCACTTCGAATTCCACGTCGAAGTTGAAGTTGTACGCATCCAACGCGCCTTCCGCGCGGCGCAACGAGCGGCCGAATTTCTCGGCCATGTCGTCGTCCGATAAATAGGTGATGTGGCCGATCATCCGCGCGACGCGCAAGCCGCGCTTCGGCTTGACGTTGTGCGCGTAGTAGTTGCCGCCGTGGAAGTCGGGGTCCGACAGGATCGCCGAGCGCGCCACCTCGTTGAACGCGATGTTCTGCGCCGACAGCTTCGGCGTGGACGCGACCACGATGCAGTGGCCCACGCGCTCCGGATACATCATGCTCCACGCGAGCGCCTGCATGCCACCGAGGCTGCCGCCCATCACCGCGGCGAAACGCGTGATGCCGAACTCGTCGGCGACGCGCACCTGCGCGTTCACCCAATCTTCAACCGTGACAACTGGAAAGCTCGCGCCGTACGGATTGCCGGTTGCCGGATCGATACTCATCGGGCCGGTCGAGCCGAAGCACGAGCCCAGATTGTTCACGCCAATCACGAAGAACCTGTTGGTGTCGAGCGGCTTGCCCGGACCGACCATGTTGTCCCACCAGCCGACGTCCTTCGGGTTGTCCGCATAGACGCCCGCCACGTGGTGCGACGCGTTGAGCGCGTGGCACACCAGCACGGCATTGCTGCGCGCGGCGTTGAGCGTGCCGTAGGTTTCGACCATCAGGTCGTAACCGGCCAGCGAGCTGCCGTTCTGCATGAGCAGCGGCTCGGTGAAATGCATTTTTTGAGGAGCCACGATACCGATCGATTCCATTCATTCCGCCGTTTAACAAAAACAGGGCGGCTAGATGGCGTCGGCGAGGCACGGAAGAGAAACAGTGTGCGCGGCTGACGACCTCTTTAGCCGCATTTGTAGTGAACTGCGGGAGACGTTCCCGGCAGTTCGCGCGCCCGCAATCGAGTCAGCAAATCGGCGCGTAATAAGTGTTCAAGTGTGTTCGAGGTGCTTAGGACAGCGGTCTCAGGTGCTTCGAGGGTCCGTAGTCAGGCGCAAAGTATAGCGGAAAATTTCATGCGGCAGCGTCGCAACGCCTCTGCAAGCTCGCGTGCCGCGTGGACTACTGAAGAATCAGCAGCAGTTGTGCATCGGCGTGTTCGGCGGGCGGCCGCGCGAAGCCGCTGCGCACATACCGATGCCAGCGGCCGATGATGTAACTCAGCAGCAGGCTCGCGCGGATCGCGGGATCGTAGCCGGCGGGCAGCGGTGCGGCATGCTCATTGGCGCTCGGGTTCGTGTTTTCCACTGCGTTTTCGCCTGCTTCCATCTGAGCCAACCGCAAACACTGTTTCAGCGATGCCTCGACTCGCTCCAGCATCTGAGTGACCCGCTCGGTCAGCCGTTCGTGCTCGCCGACCAGCGCCTCGCAGGTCAGCACGCGTGTCATGCCGGGATTTTTCGCTGGGAAGTTGAGCAGCATCAGCGCGATCGCACGGGCTTGCAGCACGCCGTTGCTTTCCTTGTCGGCGATCTGGTTGATCAGGGCGAAGAGAGTCTGCTCGATGAACTCGATGAGCCCTTCGAACATTTGCGCCTTGCTGGCGAAATGACGGTACAGCGCGGCTTCGGAGACACCGAGCCGGGCGGCGAGGGCCGCCGTGGTGATCTTTTCGCTTTTCGGCGCTTCCAGCATGGCGGCAAGCGTCTGCAGGATGTGCACGCGGCGCTCGCCCGGCTTCAGGCGAGTCGCACGCGGGGCGGCGGGCGGCGGCGTGGGTTCGTGTTCGGCTACGGCTTCGTCAGGCTTGTCGATCGGCTGCATGGCTGTCGTCCCGTCTGCTGTCCCTTCAATCGAACCGAGCGGGTGCCCAGTCGTAGCGATTTTAACGAACGAATGCTTCGGTCGACATAATGCGGCCGGCCGGTGCCCGGCAGACGCGTCGGCACACCGTCCGCATGCGGCTTGCGCGGCAGATGGCCGGTGATCCACACGGTGCGGATGCCGAGTCGCCGGTAGTTCTTCAGATGCGAGCGCGTGTCTTCCACGAGGATCACGTCCTTCAACGAGACGTGCGCGTCGCGCATCGCCCGGCGCAGCATCGAATGGTCAGGCTTGGCGCGCCAGTGGCGGCGATCGCGCATATGTTCGATGGCAATCACCTGTTCGAACAGCCGCTCGATGCGCAGCTCCGCGAGCACCGCGCGCGCATATGCCTCGGGGGCATTGGTCAGCACGATCTTGCGACCGGGCAGCGCGGCAACCAGACGCGCGACGCCGCGTTCGTGACGGATCATCGAAACGAGATCGGGGAACGTATGGACGACTTTCAGGAAGTCGTTCGGGTCGAGCGGATGGTGGCGTGCCAGGCCGAGCAGCGCCGCGCCGTAGCGTTGCGTGTAGCCGGTGCGCAGGCGGTTGGCTTCGTCGATATCAACACCCAGCGAGTCGATGATGTATTGCGTCATCCCCTGATTGATCGCCGGGAAGATCGCGTGCGACGCGTGGTGCAAGGTGTTGTCGAGATCGAACAGCCAGACCGGACTGCCGCCTGCGATGTGCGGACGACGGCGTCGGGAAGTGGGCGTGCGCATGATGAAAGACGCCGATCAGGCGTGAGCAGTCGCATCGCGCAGCGGACGCGGAGGGTTCGCGGTGCGGATGACGGTGAAAGAGAGGAGCGCTTGGTGGCGCGAGAGGGCGGCGCGCTGTGGGCCGTTACGCCGCGAGCCGCCGTGGCGCCGGCGCTCGCCGGGCATGCAGGAACTCACGGTGACGGCAGCGGTGCTGCACGGCACACATGGCGCGCCGTGCAAGCGTGCCGTATGTGCCGGGTTTGAGGCAGGAATCAATGCGAGCGGATCATCGTGCCGAACGGCTGTTCGGTGAGAATTTCCAGCAGCACCGAGTGCTCGATGCGACCGTCGATGATGTGGACCGAACGCACGCCGCTCTTGGCTGCATCCAGCGCCGACGAGATTTTCGGCAGCATGCCGCCGGAGATCGTGCCGTCCGCGAACAGGCCGTCGATTTCGCGCGCCGACAGATCGGTCAGCAGATTGCCTTCCTTATCCATTACGCCCGGGATGTTGGTCATGATCACAAGCTTTTCGGCGTTCAGCACCACCGCCAGTTTGCCCGCGACCAGATCCGCATTGATGTTGTACGACAGGCCGTCTTCGCCGAAGCCGATCGGCGAGATCACTGGAATGAATGCGTCGTCTTGCAGCGCCTTCACGACCGCCGGATTGATCGCCTCGACTTCGCCCACCTGGCCGATATCGACGTACTGGCCCGGATTGTCGCGATCCGGCATCTGCATTTTGCGCGCGTGGATCAGGCCGCCGTCTTTGCCGGTCAGACCGACCGCGTGGCCGCCAAAATGGTTGATCAGCGTGACGATGTCCTGCTGCACTTCGCCGCCGAGTACCCATTCGACGACTTCCATCGTCTCTTCGTCGGTGACGCGCATGCCCTGAATGAACGTGCCCTGCTTGCCGATTTTCTTCAGCGCCTGGTCGATCTGCGGACCGCCGCCGTGCACGATGACTGGATTGATACCGACCAGCTTCAGCAGAATCACGTCGCGCGCGAAGCCTTGCTTCAGCCGCTCTTCGGTCATGGCGTTGCCGCCGTATTTGATGACCACGGTCTTACCGTGATATTGGCGAATATAGGGCAGCGCCTCGGCCAGGATTTCAGCCTTCAGGGTGGGCGCGATCTGCGAAAGGTCAGGAAGCTCGGACATGGCGGCAGGCTCAGGCACGGAACAGTTAAAACAGGGCGAATTGTACAGGACTGGCGCGCTGCAACAGGGTTTTCGACATGGGCGCCAATGGCGGCGGGCGCGGGCTTTGCGCGCTGCGCAATAGACGGCGTCAGGCGCCGGCTGACAATCAAGCGTACCGCCGATCGGCGAGGCCGGTAAATCGGCCGAATGGCCGACTCACGCCGGCGCGCCAGTCGTGGCATCATTTCTGGGTTCAGGCTGAAGCGAGACCACCCGGCCCGTTATGAAATCGTCAGCTTCCCGATCACAAGGTAGCGCGCTGTGTCCGCGCTGCGGTCATGCATTCGATTGCGCCATGCATGGAGTGCCGTTTGACTGCTGGTGCCGTGAGATGCCGGCTATGCCGGCAGAGCGGCTCGATCCGTCCGGCCGTTGTCTGTGTCCTGAATGTCTCGCGGCGGAGATCGCGCGAGCGGTGCAACCGGCGCCGGGAGTCGGTACACCGTGAAGCGTAGAGGCGCAGAAACGTGGAAGCGCGGAAACGCAGAAACCAAGACGGCTTGAATGCCGTACGGCATTCAACAATGCAGTGACGATCTATGCCGCGCGGTGCCGGGCCGCGAGCGCGCTCAGATCACAGGCGACTGCTTCCAGCACCGGGTTCCATTCCCTGAACCGTGGCTGCCGGTAGAGCGTCGCGCTCGGATACCACGGGCTGTCAGGGCGGTCGAGCAGCCACACCCAATGCGGATTGACGTCGAGCAGCACCCAGGTGCGCTGGCCGAGTGCGCCGCTCAAATGCGCCACGGATGTGCAAACGGTAATGACGAGATCGAGCGCGCTGACAAACGCGGCCGTGTCGTCGAAGTTGGCGAATTCGGCGGTGCAGTCCGACATTGGCAGACCGGCGGCCTCGGCCGCCGCGACGTCCGCCTCGGCACCCGGTTGCAACGAATAGAACGCCACGTCTTGCAGGCCGCCGAAATGTGCCGCGTAGCGTTCCCAGCCCACCCGCCGGAATGGATTGCGCTGATGGCCGACGCTGCCGGTCCATGCCAGTCCGACTTTAAGCCTCGCTTCGCCGGCAAGCCTCTGCTGCCATGACGCCCTGGCCGCCGTATCTGGACGCAAATATGGAGTCGCGGCGGGGAGGGTCTCTTCGCGCGTGTCGAATATCAAGGGCAGGCTGAGTAACGGAATCTCATAGTCGAACGGCGGCAGCGATTCGACGCCGCCCCCGGCCGAATAGTCATTTACATGCTCGCCGAGGCTGCGGGCGAGCAGCGCGCCCATTTGCGGAAATGAGTTCCACACGAGACGGCCGCCTTCGCGATGAACGCGCTCGGCCAGCAGGGGGATATAGCGGCTGAACTGCAGGACATCGCCCATGCCTTGTTCACCCCACGCCAGCAGCGTTTTGCCGGCGAGCGGCTCGCCTTGCCAGGTCGGCGCCGGCATCGCCGGACGGTTGCCGCCCAACTCAAGCGAGCCATCCCAACGCGCCTCGTGAGCGTGCCAGCCGTGCGCGTAATTGCCGCGCAGCAGGAGCAGCATGCCCAGATTCGAACGCACAGTCGCATCGGTGGGCGCTAACGCACAGGCGGTTCTTGCGGCGTGCTCCGCTTCGGCCCAGCGTTGCGCTTCACGCAGCGCCAGCGCATAGTTGTTGTGCGCCAGCGGGCTATGCGGCGCGCATTGCACGGCTCTTGCGCCGGCTTCGAGCGCGCGACAGAGATTCAGATTGACGCGGCTTGCCTGAGTGAGATTAGTCCACGCGTCGCCGTGGTCGGGTTCGTCATGAACCGCACTTTCCAGTAGAGCGAGCTGCTCGCTCAGGTCGCCACCAGTGAGCGTAAGGGCGCCAGCGAGATTGTTGCGCAACTGCGGCAATTTCGGATCGATGGCGAGCGCGCGACGATAAGCCGCGATGGCTTCGTTATGCCGGTTTGCCATCTGCAGCGCGTAACCGAAACGGAAGTGCGCAAGAGCGCGATGCGGATCGAGTTGAGCAATAATGGCGGCGAGTTCGATCGCGTCGTTGTGACGATGTTGTTCGAGCAGTGCAGCAATGAGCGATTCGATTGACTCGTCGTCGAGTGCGTGAAATTGCGCGGCGGCATCGAGCCAATTGGCCTGCGCTTCTGCGGTGCCATTTTGCCGGGCTGCGGCGGCATGTCGCAGAAAAGTCAGGAAAGCTGACGAGGCGGGTGTCGCGCTATCAGAAGTGGGTAGCATGGATGGGTTTGGGCGGCGTAAGAACCGGTGATAAGCGATCGGCCGATACAACAACTGTCGCAAAAATGCCATGTTACCGGCGCGAAGCCGCGAGGTAAGTCGGACTAGTCCGAACAGGTAAACTAAAGTCATGCATCGTATAACCAACACCGGCCGGGTCAACCTCGGTCATCTGTTCTGGCTGCGTAACCTGGCCATCATCGGTCAGTTGATGACGATCGCATTCGTGCAGATCTTCATCGGCGTGCACCTGCCTTTGCCTGCGATGTTGCTGGTGATCGCCCTCGAGGTGATCTTCAATGGACTGACGTGGTGGCGTGTTTCGCAGCAGCGGCCCGAGTCCAATCTCGAACTGTTCGGCCAGCTCTGGGTCGATCTCGGCGCGTTGTCGGCGCTGCTGTTTCTATCCGGTGGTACCACCAACCCATTCGTTTCGCTGTACCTGCCATCGCTCGCAATTGCGGCAGCCGTGTTGCCATGGCATCTGATGGCATGGCTCGCCGCATTCGCCGTGGCCTGTTATGCGGTGCTCGGTTTCGATTCCGTCGCGCTGAATCTCGACAACCCGGCGAATCTGTTCGAATACTACCGAGCCGGCATGTGGGTGAACTTCATGGTCAGCGTCGGCCTGATTGCGTGGTTCGTTGCACGCATGTCACGCGCACTGCGGCTACGTGACGCAGCGCTCGGAGACGCGCAGCAGCGCTTGCTTCACGACGAACGCGCGGTCGCGCTCGGCGTGCAGGCCGCCACTGTCGCGCACGAAATCGGCACGCCGCTGTCTACAATTGCCATGTTGTCCGAAGAATTGCGCGACGCCGCGCGAACCGATAAGGGACTGGCGCCGTACAGCGCCGATCTGGCGTTGCTCGAACAGCAAATGACGCTGTGTACTTCGGCGCTTGCGCGACTGCGCAGCCGTGCCTCGACAACGACCACCCGGCAAACGGTCAGCGAATGGCTCGAGTCGTTCGGCGAGCAATGGCGCTTGCGTCATCCGCATGTGAAGTTCGAGCGGATCGGTGTGCCGCCCGCGGGTGTCAGCCTTGACGATACGGTTGCCGTCAGTCAGATTCTCACGATTCTGCTCGACAATGCCGCGCGGGCGAGTCGCGATCACGTGACGCTGTCGTGCATGCTCTCGGCGCGCGGCGACCAGGTTGTATTCGAGGTATGTGACGCGGGCCCTGGTATTCCGGCTGCGTTGCGCGGGTCGCTCGGCACGATGCCGGTCGACAGCACACAGGGTGGGCACGGCGTGGGCCTGTATCTGGCATTTTCAGCGGCGGCACGTCTGAGGGGATCGATCGAGCTGAACGATGTCAGCGAGATCAAACCGCGTGGCACGCGTGCAGTGTTGAGACTGCCGCTCGCTGGGCGCAAATTATCAGGTGCGGGCCGTCAAGGCACTTCGCCATCCAACACGGAGAAACAGGCATGAGCGATATGAATTTTCTGGTGATCGACGACGACGAGGTGTTCTCCGGCATCCTCGCCCGCGGGTTGACGCGGCGCGGGTATACGGTAGCCGAAGCGCACAACGCGGATGAGGCGATCAAGTTGGCGAACCAGCAGAAGTTCGGCCAGATCACGGTAGACCTGCATCTCGGCAACGACTCTGGTCTTACGCTGGTTGCGCCTTTGCGTGATTTGCAGCCTGACGCGCGCATGCTGGTGTTGACCGGTTATGCCAGCATCGCCACGGCGGTGCAGGCGGTGAAAGACGGTGCCGATAACTACCTGGCAAAGCCTGCCAACGTCGAGACGATTTTGTCGGCGCTGCAAAGCGAGGCGAGCGCGTTGCAAGCTGAGGAAGCGATTGAGCGTCCCACGCCGTTGTCGGTTGCGCGCCTGGAGTGGGAGCATATTCAGCGCGTGCTCGCGGAGCACGGCGGCAATATTTCGGCCACCGCGCGCGCGTTGAACATGCATCGTCGGACGCTGCAGCGGAAGTTGGCGAAGCGGCCGGTCAAACAGTAAGCACTCGGTCTCGCTTGGGCGCTGCTTGCACTTGCGGGCAGGAAGAAAAACGGGCTGTCTTTCGCAAGACAGCCCGTTTTTTACGCCTTTAGCATAGCCGGCCACGTGCCAGGTAGATGGCTTTAACGCGGCATCGGCATCAATGTTGATATCAGCATCAACGATGGCATCGATACAAAAGTCGGCATCGATATCAACGTCGACACTGACACCGGCATCACAGTACGTAGCGCGACAGATCCTCATCTTCCGCCACTTCGTTCAGCGCGCGATCGACATACGCCGCGTCGATCTGCACCGTCTTGCCCGAGTGATTGCCGGCTGCGAACGAGACATCTTCGAGCAGCTTTTCGATCACCGTGTACAGACGGCGCGCGCCGATGTTCTCGGTTTTCTCGTTCACCGAGAACGCGATTTCGGCCATGCGACGAATGCCGTCGTCGGCGAATTCGAGGTGTACGTCTTCCGTGGCCAGCAGGGCCTGGTATTGCTTGACGAGGCTCGCGTCGGTCGACACCAGGATCGATTCGAAATCGCCCACCGACAGCGAATCCAGTTCGACCCGAATCGGGAAGCGGCCTTGCAGCTCCGGAATCAGATCACTCGGCTTGGCCAGATGAAACGCGCCGCTTGCGATGAACAGAATGTGATCGGTCTTCACCATGCCGTACTTGGTGTTGATCGTGGTGCCTTCGACGAGCGGCAGCAGATCGCGCTGCACGCCCTGACGCGACACCTCGCCACCGCCGGCTTCATTGCGCGACGCGATCTTGTCGATTTCGTCGAGGAACACGATACCGTTCTGCTCGACGTTCTGCACCGCCTTGGCTTTCACCTCTTCGTCGTTGAGCATCTTTCCGGCTTCTTCGTCAGTGAGGACCTTGAGCGCTTCCTTCACCTTCAGCTTGCGGCGCGTTTTCTTGCCGCCGCCGATGTTCGCGAACATCGAGCGAATCTGCTCGGTCATGTCTTCCATGCCCGGCGGCCCCATGATGTCCATGCCGACTTGCGGCTGTTCGACGTCGAGTTCGATTTCCTTGTCGTCGAGCAGGCCTTCGCGCAGACGCTTGCGGAAAGTCTGACGCGTGGTGCTGCCTTCGTCGACGGTATCCACAGCGCTCGAGCTCGCGCCGAAACCAACCGGCCGCGCGCTCGGCAACAGGATGTCGAGAATGCGGTCTTCGGCCTGGTCTTCGGCCTTGGTTCGAACTTTGCGCATTTCCGTTTCGCGCGTCTGCTTGACCGAGATTTCGATCAGGTCGCGCACGATGCTATCGACGTCGCGGCCGACGTAACCAACTTCAGTGAACTTGGTGGCTTCGATCTTGATGAACGGCGCGTCGGCCAGTTTCGCCAGACGCCGCGCGATTTCGGTTTTGCCGACGCCGGTCGGCCCGATCATCAGAATGTTCTTCGGCGTGATTTCCTGACGCAGCGGGTCTTCAACCTGCTGACGGCGCCAGCGGTTGCGCAGCGCCACGGCGACTGCTTTCTTCGCGCGGCCTTGGCCGATGATGTGTTTGTCGAGTTCCGAGACGATCTCGGCAGGGGTCATGGTGCTCATCGTGGGTCCTTACTCGATCGTCTCGATGACGCGGTTATGGTTCGTATAGATGCACATGTCGCCGGCAATCTCCAGCGACTTCTCCACGATCTCGCGCGGCGACAGCTCGGTGTTGTCAACGAGTGCCTTCGCGGCGGCTTGTGCGTAAGCGCCGCCCGAACCGATCGCGCAGATGCCGCCTTCCGGATCGAGCACGTCGCCGTTACCGGTGATGACGAGGGTGGTGGTGGCGTCCGCCGCGATCAGCATCGCTTCGAGGCGGCGCAGCATGCGGTCGGTGCGCCAGTCTTTGGCGAGTTCGACGGCGGCGCGGGTCAGATTGCCCTGATGTTTTTCCAGCTTCGCTTCGAAGCGGTCGAGCAGCGAGAAGGCGTCGGCCGTGCCGCCGGCGAAGCCGACCATCACCTTGCCGTTATAGATGCGCCGGACTTTCTTCGCGCCGCCTTTCATGACGATGTTGCCCAGCGTTACCTGGCCGTCGCCGCCCAACGCGACCTTGTCGCCGCGGCGCACGGAAACGATCGTCGTGCCGTGAAATTGCTCCATATGCGTTCCTCTTTGCAAAACGGGTAGGACGCGGTGGCGCAGCACCACCGCCTGAATCCTCGAAGCGGACGGCGCGCAAAGCTGAAACGATCAACTCGCCGGCGCGCGCTCGTGCAACGCATGTCGGACTTATTTTAGGGCGTGCGCGGTCATATCAAGAGCCGGCAAATGGCATAAGACAAAAACACGGGATTCGGTGCGGGGAACTGTGCGGAAGCACGCACAAAAGAAAAAAGGCGCACAGATCACCGTGCGCCTCTCGACGAAGCAGCTTAAAAGGGCGCGGAGCCGAAGCCGCGCCGCGGGCGTTCAGTCGCCGAACAGCTTCTGGCGCAGTTCGCGGCGCTCCTGTGCTTCGAGCGACAGGGTGGCCGTGGGCCGTGCGAGCAGACGCGGAATGCCAATCGGCTCGCCGGTTTCTTCGCACCAGCCGTAGTCGCCGGAATCGATGCGCGCGATCGATTGCTGCACCTTTTTCAGCAACTTGCGCTCGCGGTCGCGCGTGCGCAGTTCGAGCGCATGCTCTTCCTCGATCGTTGCGCGGTCGGCCGGGTCCGGCACGATGACAGTTTCGCGCAGGTTCTCGGTCGTCTGGCCGGCATTGCGGAGAATGTCCGCTTGCAGCTGTTCGAGCTTGTTCTTGAAGAAGGCGAGCTGATCCTCATTCATGTAATCCTTGTCGCTCATCTTCAGGATTTCGGCTTCGGTCAAGAGTCGTTTCGTCGTCATCTGGCTTGCTTCTTCAATGTGAGGCAAAACTCTTACATAGTGCCCGCACTTTCGTATTGCCCGCAAAGGCGCCTCGAGGACGCGGAGCGCCAGGGCGGGCACGGACGATGGACTGTCGTGACGCCGAAGCGCCTGGCGCCCACACGCCGGGCGTCGCTACGCCAATGCGGGGCCGAACTCCTCTGGAAACCGATTCTCAAATGCTCCTGAGGCATTGCTTGCCGGCAGCGCGCCTTATCAGCTGTGCCAGCCGGCATTGTCGGCGTGCTATCCGGACAAGATTTTCCGGCGCCGTTTCAGGCCCAGCGCGGGATACGCGCGACCGGGCAATTCGTTGTCATTCTCCAGTGGGCACGTATTGTAACTGAATCACAATCCTGCACCGCAACTGGTGAAAATCCCGCATCAAGCGCAGATATCCCGAAAATATAACGCGCGAACGGCCAAAAAGCGATGGTCGTGCACGCTTTAATGCAGCAGGGTTTTCACGTGCTTTTCACACAACCGACATTTCAGCAGGCTTTCGGACGTTTTTTGCGGTGCTTTCTGCAGATGATTTACTTTTGTGACCGCACGGCGCTCGTGGTTACAGCCCGTGGTTACAGCACAGAGCACAGAGCACGCAGCATGCCGTGCGCTCGGCACGGCATGCACGGCATGATATTTACGCCAGACAGGCGTCGAGGCCGTCGGTGATCAGGTCTTGCGGCAGTTCGATGCCGATGAACACCATCTTGTTGGTCTTCTTCTCGACCGGTTGCCATTTCGCCGCCAGGTCGCTGCCCATCATCTGATGCACGCCCTGGAACACCACCTTGCGGTCGACGCCCTTCATATACAGCACGCCCTTATAACGCAACAGGCGCTCGCCGTAGATCTGCAGAATGCCGCCGAGGAAGTCCTCGAGCTTGTTCGGATCGAACGGACGGTCGCTGCGGTAGACGAACGATTTGATCTTGTCGTCGTGGTGCGCGTGATGATGATGCGCGTGGTCGTGGCCTTCGTGGTCGCACTTGCCGTGGTCGTGATCGCAGTTTTCGTGATCGTGACCATCGTGGTCGGCATGGGTGTGGCCGTGCTCGTCATGCGCGTGGGCATGGCTATGCGCGTGCTCGTCTTCAGCGAGGAAGTCCGGATCGATTTCCAGCTTCGAATTCAGGTTGAAGCCACGCAGGTCGAAGATTTCCTTGATGTCCGCTTCGCCGAAATTGACGATCTTGATCGCCGCCCGCGGGTTCATGTGCAGCAGACGATGGCGCAGATCGTCCACATGCTTTTCGTCGACCGTATCGGACTTTGTGATGAACAGGCGATCGGCGAAGCCGACCTGGCGCTGCACCACTTCGTGTTCGTCCAGCTGATGATTCGCGTGCTTCGCGTCGACCAGCGTGATGATCGCGTCGAGCAGGAATTCGTTGGCGATCTGGTCGTCCATGAAGAAGGTCTGCGCGACCGGGCCCGGATTCGCGAGGCCAGTGGTTTCGATCACGACGCGGTCGAAATCCAGTTCGCCGGACTGTTTCTTCGCCGCCAGATCGCCCAGCACACGCGAAAGGTCGCCGCGGATCGTGCAGCAGATGCAGCCGTTGCTCATCTGGATGATCTGTTCACTGGTGTCCTGCACGAGGATTTCGTTGTCGATGTTCTCTTCGCCGAACTCGTTCTCGATCACGGCGATCTTCATGCCGTGCTTTTCGTTCAGGATGCGCTTGAGCAGGGTGGTTTTGCCGCTGCCGAGAAAGCCGGTCAGGATGGTGACTGGGATCATGTTGGTCGCCTGTATGTACGTGAGTCTGTGCGTAATCAAATGTGCAGCGCAAATGTGCAGCGCGAGATCTGCAGCGCGAAATGCGCGGCGCGCAAGCTGCGCCGAATGCGTCTGCAAATCCGCTTTGCCGGGCGCGTCAGCCTGACGGCGCGCGGCCCGATCTAGCCGGATATTGAAACATATCTGTCAAGCCGGCGCTCGCGGCGGGGGCGAACCCCTCGGCGGCGCGCCGGAAATAGCCCTGAAACTATGGGCGATCAGGCAATTTGCAACAGCAGGCCTTTTAGATATTCGCCTTCCGGGAATGCGGTGAGCAACGGGTGGTCCACCCCGGCGCCGAGGCGCTTGAGAATCCGTGCATCGACCCGTGCATCGGCCGCCGCGCCGGACACGATCTTCTGGAACAACTCGGAATCGATCGCGCCGGAGCATGAATAGGTGAACAGCAGGCCGCCCGGGCGCAGCAGCTTCAGGCCGGTCAGGTTGATGTCCTTATAGGCGCGCGAGGCGCGGTCCACATGTTCACGAGACGGCGCGAATTTCGGCGGATCGAGCACGATCAGGTCGAAGCGTTCGCCTTCGTCGTAGAGGCGGCGCAGGGTTTTGAACGCGTCGGCGTCGAGCCAGATCGCGCGCTCGGGGTCGAAACCGTTGGCGGCCACGTTCTGTTGCGCGATCGCGAGCGCGTCGCCCGACGAATCGATCGACACCACGCGTTTGGCGCCGCCTTTCAATGCCGCCAGAGAAAAACCCCCGGTGTAGCAGAAGCAGTTCAACACGTCGCGATCTTTTGCCAGCTCCTGCACCAGCAGGCGGTTGTCGCGCTGGTCGACGTAGAAGCCAGTCTTGTGGCCGTTGCGCACGTCGACGTGGTAACGCACGCCGTTTTCGCTCGCGATCAGCGCTTCCGACGGCGCAACGCCTGCCAGCACGCCGGTGATCTGCTCGAGCCCTTCCTTCTGGCGGATCGACACGTCCGAGCGCTCGTAGACGTTCGGGCAGCCCGTCGCGTCGACCAGCGCGGCAACGATCGCTTCCTTCCACGCTTCGACGCCTGTCGCCATGAACTGGCACACCAGTTGGCTGCGCTGGCCTTCGTCCTCGGCGACGTAGTGATCGACGATCAGACCAGGCAGGCCGTCCGCTTCGCCGAAAATCAGCCGCACGGCGCCGGTGTTGTGCACCATCGTTTGACGATGCGCCAACGCGCGCTGCACGCGGCGCTTGAAGAACGCGTGATCGATCGGCTCGGCTTCGTCGAAACTCCACACTCGGGCGCGAATCTGCGACTGCGGGCTGTAGGCCGCCCGGGCGAGGAAGCGGCCGTCGTGCCCGCGCACCAGCACGGTCGCGCCGGGGGCGGGATTGCCGTCGACGCGATCGATCGCGTTGGCATAGACCCACGGATGACGGCGCAGCAGCGATTTTTCTTTCGACGGTTTGAGCGTAACGGTATTCATCAGGGTGTCAGCAGAGCAATAGGCCGCGTGGCTTTCGAAGCACGCAGCGGGTGAAGCGAAGGCGGAGACCGCAAACCGCAAAAACAAATGAGCGGAATCAGTCGCGTTTTTTGGCGCGCGGATGCGCCTGATCGTAGACGTGCGCGAGATGCTGGAAATCGAGCGCGGTATAGACCTGCGTCGCGGTGATGCTGGCGTGCCCGAGCAGTTCCTGCACGGCCCGCAGGTCGCCGCTCGACTGCAGCACGTGCGTGGCAAACGAATGCCGCAGCACGTGCGGGTGCACATTGGCCGGAATGCCGGCGACCAGCGCCGCGCGCTTCACGCGATCGCGCACGACATTCGGCGACAGCCGATTGCCGCGCGCCGAGAGAAACAGCGGATGCGGATCGTGTCTGACCATCTGGTCGCGCACGGCGAGCCACGCATTCAACGCATCGATCGCTTTGCTGCCGACCGGCACGACGCGGCGCCGGTTGCCCTTGCCCAGCACTTCGACTTCCGCGGAGTCGAGCTTGAGCCAGCCCGCGGAGCGGTAGCCGTCGGCCTCGGCGAAACGGGCGTCGAGACCGACCAGTTCGGACAGCCGCAAGCCCGACGAGTAGAACAATTCGAGCATCGCGTGGTCGCGCAAACCTTCGGGCGTCGCGGGGGGAGGGCTTTCCATCAGGCGCGTGGCGTCGTCGACGGAAAGCGCTTTTGGCAGTGCTTTGGGCTGCTTCGGCGCGCGTACGGTGGCGACCGGATTGGCCGGCAGATCGACGCGGCCCGCGAACCAGCGGTAGAACGCTCGCCAGCACGACAGCCGATGGCTGATCGAGCGCGCCGTCAGGCCGCCGGCATGCGCCCGCGAAACCGCACCGCGAATATCGACGGCCGTGAGGCTTTCGAGCGGCCGGCCTTTGGCCAGCAGCTTGAGTTCTTCGAGTTCGTGGGTGTAGCCGCGCAGCGTATGCGCCGACAGTCGCCGCTCATGTTCGAGGTTCGACAGGTAGGCGGCGATCGGGTCGGCTTCGGTCACGATGGCTTATGTGGGCTCGGCGGCTCAGCGCGGCAGCAGACGGCTCAGCGCCGCGCTTGCCAACGCGCCGATCTGCGTCAGGAAATCGGTTGCCATGCCGTCGTGGAAGCGGCGCGGATCGGCCGAACCCATCACCAGCAGGCCGAAGGTGGGCGCTTCTTCCTTGCCTTCGGGGTCGCGCAGCGCGAGCAACGCAATCGATTCGGTGGCGTGCGCGGCCTCGCCCGTACCGCCGGCGGACCCCTCGTCGCTCACCGATGCCACCGCCGGCACCAGCCACTGCGCCGCTTCGAAGCCGGTGTTCGCGCCACAGTAAGGCGTGGTGAGGCTGTTCGCGAAGATTCGCACTTCCTCGCCGACATGGCGCGCGAACTCGGCCTGCCCATACGGCTCGGCTACGTCCCATACGCGCAGCGCCGCTTGCGGCACGTCGAAAATATCGCGCAAACCGTTCGAAATCGTGCGCGGCAGCGCGTAGGGATCGCGCTCGGCCATCACGCGGATGGTCCAGCGATTGAACTTCGAGGCGATGCTGTCGTTTTCGTGACCGTAGCGCAGCAATTCGGCCAAACGCCGTTCGAGATGCTTGTTCTTGTCGCGCAACATTTCCATCTGTCGCTCCTGCAGCGACACCGCGGCTTTGCCGTGCGGGTTCGCAAGCCGGATCGTCGCGAGCATTTCCGCGTGTTCGGCGAAGAATTCGGGGTTGGCGAGCAGATATTCGGCGACTTCGCGATCGTTCATGGTATCGGCTAAAGGACTACGGGACGACGCCTACGGGCGCCGCATCGGTCATGAGTTTGGTCGGCTGGTGAAAAAGCCGCTTTGCCCGGCTCTTCATCGGCTTCTTTGTTGGCCTGTTCATTGGCCTATCGTCGGGCTATTCGTCAGGTCATTCATCGGCCTGGTCGAGACCTCGCACAGGCCACATGCGTGGTATTTCGCGGGCCGATCGATTGGCCACTGATGCGGGTGTCAGACCGGCGCAAGTCCCTCGGCCAGTTCGATCTCGCCTTCGAAGACGGTTGCCGCAGGACCGGCCATCAGCAGCGGTGCGCCGTCTTGCGAGTTGTCCCACGTGATGGTCAGCTTGCCGCCGTGCGTGTGCACCAGCACCGGCGCATCGAGCAGCCCGCGGCGAATGCCGGCAGCGACTGCCGCGCACGCACCCGTGCCGCATGCCAGCGTTTCGCCGGCGCCGCGTTCGTAAACGCGCAGCTTGATCTCGCTACGGCCGACGATCTGCATGAAGCCCGCGTTCACTCGCTGCGGGAAGCGTGCATGCCGCTCGATCACCGGGCCTTCGACGACAACCGGGAAATCCTCGACGTCGTCGACCACTTGCACCGCGTGCGGATTGCCCATCGACACCACGGAGATCCAGCGCGTCACGCCGTGCACATCGAGCGGCCAGAGCGTGTCAGCACCTTCACGGCGGCCTTCGAGACCTTTGGTGGCGAACGGTACGCGCTCCGGTTCGAACACGGGTGTGCCCATGTCGACCAGCACTTCGCCATTCTCCTGCATGGTCAGCACAATGGTGCCGTTCTGCACTTGCACACGGACGCTGCGCTTGTCGGTCAGCCCACTGTCGCGCACGAACTTGACGAAGCAGCGCGCGCCGTTGCCGCAGTGCTCGACCTCGCCGCCGTCGCAATTGAAGATGCGATATCTGAAATCGACGCCGTCTACAGTGGGCTTCTCGACCAGCAGCAACTGGTCGGCGCCGACGCCGAAATGCCGGTCCGCGAGCGCGCGCACCTGCGCCGGTGTCAGGTTGACCGGTTGGGTGTAGCCGTCGAGCACGACGAAGTCGTTACCCGCGCCGTGCATTTTGGTGAATTTCAGTTTCATCACGCTATTGTAAGTGACGCGCCCCAAGGTGGGCCGAACCCACTTTATTTCCGCGTTCGGGCGCTTTTTTCAAAGACCGGTCAAGAAGGCCGGTCAATAGACGTTCGGCTCGCCTGGCGGCCGCGTCTTGAAGCGCTTGTGCACCCAATAATATTGTTCCGGTATCAGGGGAATCTGTTCCTCGAGGAATGCGTTCATGCGGCGCGCGTCGGCCTCGTCGTTGCCGGTGGGGTAGTTTTCCCATGGCTTGAACACCTTGAGACGGTAGCCCTTGTAATTCGGCAGCACCTCGCCGATGAACGGCACCACTTGCGCATGGCCGACCCCGGCGAGGCGTCCCACGGCTGTCAGCGTGCACGTGGGTACGCCGAAGAACGGCACGAACGTCGAGTTGCGCATGCCATAGTCCATGTCGGCGCCGAGCATGACCGGCTTGCGGTCGCGCAACCAGCGCAGCACGATGCGCGCACTGTCGGCGCGGCTTGCCATGTCCGCGCCGAAGCGGCCGCGAGCGGCCTTTGCAACGTCGTCGAGCACCTTGTTGGACATCGGCTGATAGAGCGCGCCGCATTGCCGGCGCAGCGCGTGATTGATAAACACTGAGCCCGCTTCGATGCCGACGAAATGCGCGCCAAGCAGCAGGGTGGGCGGCATGTCGGGATCCAGCAGATCGATCTCGCTATCCACCTGCACGAGCTTTTCGAGCTTTTTCGCCGAGCCGAACCACTGGACGCTGCGCTCAACATAACTGCGGATCGCGTGGCGGAAGTGTTTCTGCGCGATCTCCTCGCGGTGCGCGGCGCTCCACTCCGGGAAACACAAGCTCAGATTGATGTGGACGATGCGCTTACGGTTGCTTGGGATCTGATAGAGCAGCCAGCCCAGCCCGTCGCCCATTCGCGCGACCAGGCCGTAGGGCAGCAAAGCCAAAAATTTCAGGAATCCAATGGCCAGATGGGCGCCGAGACGACTCAACATGCCGCCCCTCCGTTTAGGGCGTCGAGCGACGCTTTGCTCAAGAAACCAGAAGACGGGTCGAAAACCAGCACGGATGAACACTCTGTGACAATCAAAGGAAGTCGCTATAATAAGGGCTTCGCCGAGTTAATAGACAACTTGCGGGGCGAAGCTGGCGGGTGCGATCCATGGGATACGCCCCCTGCCGGTAAGGTAATCCGCTAAAGCGTCGCCGCTTCAAGCTCCCGAAGCTGGCTACGTGAAACTCAACCGTAACCACCAAACAGGAGTCTGCAACGTGGCAAACGACTATTTCTTCACCTCCGAATCCGTTTCCGAAGGCCATCCCGACAAAGTCGCGGATCAGATCTCGGACGCCATCCTCGACGCCATCCTGACGCAAGACAAGTACTCGCGTGTTGCAGCCGAAACGCTGTGCAACACGGGTCTGGTCGTGCTCGCCGGCGAAATTACCACCACGGCGAACGTCGATTACATCCAGGTCGCGCGCAACACGATCAAGCGTATCGGTTACGACAACACGGATTACGGCATCGACTACCGTGGCTGTGCAGTACTGGTCGCATACGACAAACAATCGCCAGATATCGCCCAAGGCGTGGACCGTGCGCACGACAACAACCTCGATCAAGGCGCCGGCGACCAGGGCCTGATGTTCGGTTACGCGTGTGAAGAAACGCCGGAACTGATGCCGCTGCCGATCCACCTGTCGCACCGTCTGGTGGAACGTCAGGCAAATCTGCGCCGCGACGGCCGTCTGCCGTGGCTGCGTCCGGATGCGAAGTCGCAGGTCACCGTGCGTTATGTCGACGGCAAGCCGCATTCCATCGACACGGTCGTGCTGTCCACGCAGCATGCGCCGGACATCGATCTGGCCGTGCTGCGCGAAGCCGTGATCGAAGAAGTGATCAAGCCGACGCTGCCGGCTGACCTGATCAAGGGCAATATCAAGTTCCTCGTGAACCCGACCGGCCGGTTTGTGATCGGCGGTCCGCAAGGCGATTGCGGTCTGACGGGCCGCAAGATCATCGTCGATACGTACGGCGGCGCGGCGCCGCACGGCGGCGGCGCGTTTTCGGGCAAGGATCCGTCGAAGGTCGACCGCTCGGCAGCCTATGCCGGCCGTTACGTCGCGAAGAACATCGTGGCTGCCGGTTTGGCATCGCGCTGCCTGATTCAGGTGTCGTACGCGATCGGCGTGGCTCAACCCACTTCGGTCATGGTCAACACGTTCGGCACGGGCCGCGTGTCGGATGCAACGATCACGAAGCTGGTGCAGGAGCACTTCGACCTGCGTCCGAAGGGCATCATCCAGATGCTCGACCTGCTGCGCCCGATCTACGAGAAGAGCGCGGCCTACGGTCACTTCGGCCGCGAAGAGCCGGAATTCACGTGGGAAGCCACTGACAAAGCATTGGCACTCGCCGAAGCAGCAGGCACCGAACCGGTCGCCGCGCTCGCAGAATAAGCGCAGTCCGCTTCAGCAAAAAACCCCGCCGGCGCGAGCTGGGCGGGGTTTTTTATTGCCATCGAATATGCTGCGGTGGGGTGATGAAGGCGTCAACGCAGTCGCGGCGGTCTGTATCCGCTTGCGGGCGTGGGGGCGTCGTTCGAGGCCGGCTCGGCGGTTCGCTCTCAACGACTCGCGCCTGGCCGCGCATCCGCAGCGCAGACGCCTATCCGGCCGCTGATTCAGCGTCTCATTCAGCGGTCCGCAGACCTTCCATCTAGTCGCTAATTCAGCGACTCGCAAACGCGAACGCAAACCAGCCGGTGCTGCCGCTCGTCGACATACGTCGTGGGCGGCGGCTTGTGCTTTGCGGTGCTGCTACCGGCGCAGTCGGCTTGGCGGTAAGGCGCAGCGGCGTCGGTTTGCGCAGCAGCGTGCGCAGCGAGAAACGGCGCGAACCGCCTCGCAGGCGCAGTGCGGAGAAGAAGGTGTGGAACCACGTGCGAATGCCGTCGACCGCTTTGGCTTCACGCCATTGTTCGCCTAACGCGCGAGTGCGGGTGGCATGGTGACGCAGCGCCCGCACGACATGGCGGCGCGCCGGACGCGCCGCTTTCAACGCGGCGCGGGTAAGACGGGTGCTCAAAAGAGTATGCATGGCTTCACAGGTAGGCAATGTGTCGCGCGACGGAGTGTGCGCCAGAATGAGCACCAAATGTGCCAATGGCGGTGTCGCGAAGGACGACGCGAGAGCCCGGAATTCGACTGATAAGAACGCGGGGGACGGCGGAGTCGGCCACAGCGGCCTGTGTGCGCCGTAAAAGTGCGGGAAGAGCGATCAACATGTGTGAAAGGCTACACGTGAATCGTGACGTCAGAAAGTCCGTTTTTACCCTGCGAATACGGGTTTCTACCGGTAAAACGTGAGATGCCAGCTTGGGGGCTCGCGCCCTTTGCGATCGATTGTCGTGCGAGCTTGCCCTCACAACGTGCTCTGCCAATCGGCTTTCGCATGAAAGTAGTGCGTAAGTCTGCGGCTTCTCGCAAGGCGAAACTGCGCGCAGTCCGATCGCGCCCGTTTTACAATCGAGCATCAGCTAGTCGACAGTAACGGAACACCATGTCACTTCATTCGAAGAAAGAGCAGATTCACACGTTACGAGAGCAGGGTTTCGTCGTCGTGCCCGGATTGGTGTCACCCGAGCGCTGCGGCGAACTGAAGCAGATTGCGGAGCGCCAGTTGCAGGAAGCGGCCGCGCCGATCGAGTTCGAAGCGGATCTGCAGTATCCGGGCGCGCCGGAATCCAAACATGCGCCGGGCGGCCACACGGTTCGCCGCTTGCTGGATGCGTACGGCCGTCATCCGAGTTTTGCGCAATGGGCGACCGCGCCGGAAATTCGTGGCTGGATGGAGTTGTACTTCGGTGAAGAGCCGCGCTTATCGCGGGCGCATCACAATTGCATGATGACCAAGCACCCTGCTTATGGCAGCCTGACCGGCTGGCATCGGGACGTGAGGTATTGGTCGTTCGAGCGTGACGACCTGGTATCGGTGTGGGTCGCAGTCGGGTCGGAGACGGTCGATAACGGCGCGTTGTGGTTTGTGCCGAAGTCGCACGGCGCTGCCTTCACGTCCGAGCGCTTCGACGAGGCCAAGTTTTTCCGCTCCGATCTGGAAGAGAATCAGGCCTTGATTCGCACCGCCGTTTCGCCCGAACTCAAGGCCGGCGACGTGGTGTTCTTTCATTGCAACACGCTGCATTCGGCTGGCAAGAACCTCAGCGATCAGGTGAAGTTTTCTCTGGTGTTTACCTATCACGGGGCGAGCAATGTGCCGCTACCGGGATCCCGCTCGGCGGCCAAGCCGGAAATTGTCTTTTAGGTTTTTAGCCGGGCGCGGCGCGAATGTGTGTTGGTCTCGCGCCGCCTAGGCATCAATGCGCTACCGCTTGCGCCCTGAAACAGCTACCCCGGTCAGGCCGGCAATCGTGGCGATAACGCCGCCCACAATCAGCATGATCGCCTTGTTGGTCGGCGATCCGGTAAACACGCGCGATACCTCGCTGCTGACCGAGTTGAACGCCTGCCCGCCGAAATACAACAACACGATACCGCCGACAACCAGCGCGATTGAAATCGCCTTCGTCATGAATCCACCCCTTCGAGAAGCCTTGATCGGCCAAAGTGTAGGGGAGCTGCAAGCAACCGTCCATCCCGCATGCTCGGCGTCTGCACGCATCACGTCAATTGGCTACCATAGTGGTCTAGCGTCACTCATACCTCAACATAGAATCTGCACGCCTCTCGCAGCATGCGATCTCCTCACGTCCGCAACCGCCGGGCGACTTCACCATCAAGGACACTAGCAATGGCTTACGAAGCAGCTTCAGAACGCTATTCGGACATGCAATACCGCGTCTGCGGCAAATCGGGTCTTAAACTGCCGGCGCTGTCGCTGGGCCTGTGGCACAACTTCGGCGACACCACGCCGATCTCCACGCAGCGCGATATCTTGCGTACGGCCTTCGACCTGGGCATCACTCATTTCGACCTCGCCAACAACTACGGTCCCCCGTACGGCAGCGCCGAAACCAACTTTGGCCGTCTCTTCAAAGACGACTTCAAGCCGTATCGCGACGAACTGCTGATCTCGTCGAAGGCAGGTTGGGACATGTGGCCGGGTCCCTATGGTCAGGGCGGCGGCTCGCGTAAGTACGTGCTCGCGAGTCTCGATCAGAGCCTGCAGCGCATGGGTCTCGATTACGTCGACATTTTCTATTCGCATCGCTTTGATGCTGATACGCCGCTTGAAGAAACCGCCGGTGCATTGGCGAGCGCCGTGCAGCAAGGCAAGGCACTGTACATCGGTATTTCGTCGTACTCGGCAACCAAGACGCTCGAAATGGCCAGGCTGCTCGCTGAGTACAAGGTGCCGCTGCTGATCCATCAGCCGGCGTACAACATGCTCAACCGCTGGATCGAACGCGAGCTGCTGGATACGCTCGAGAAGGTCGGCGCGGGCGCGATCGCGTTCACGCCGCTCGCGCAGGGTCTGCTCACCGGCAAGTATCTGAACGGCGTGCCGGAAGACGCGCGCGTCAACAAGCCGGGCGGCGGTTCGCTGAAGCAGGAGCATCTAAGCCCGCAAAACATCGAGCACGTGCGCAAGCTCAATGACATCGCGCAGCGTCGCGGACAAAGCCTCGCGCAAATGGCGCTCGCATGGGCGCTGCGTGATCCGCGGGTGACGTCTGTGCTGATCGGCGCGAGCCGTGCTGAGCAAGTGCGTGAGAACGTCGGTGCGCTGAAGAATCTCGCGTTCTCGAAGGAAGAGCTGGCAGAGATCGACCACTATGCAACGGAAGGTGGCGTCAACCTATGGGAAAAGCCTTCGACCGATCAGGCAGTCTGATCGAATCAGCGCTTCAACGGTAGGGATTCGTCGTAGCAATAGCAAAGCCGCCCGCTTGGGCGGCTTTTTTAATCAAGGCATTCAGGGACGCACATCTTCCCACGCAGCGACCGAAGCGACTGCGCGTTCAGTCGACCGAACTATCCGGATCGAACTATCCCCGAAGCGTCCAGGCCGTCTTCGCCGGACTCCGCTACACCAGCGCAGGCAAGCCCTCGACCAGCACGACGGCGAACACCACGCCGATCAGCGCGCCGAGCACGCGTAGCGCGTTGTGACGCAACTCCGTCTTGCAGGGAAGCGCGCCGACAAACAGAGCGCCGGCCAGCGCCATCGGGATGACCAGGATGAAATCGCCAATCGTGAAGTAGGTCGTCATACTCGTCTCCTTGTCTAGTACTGGCGCGGGCAGCGGCTCTATTTCTGGAGTCATGCACTGCCAACGCCTGAATCGAGTATAGGCGACGGTTAGATCAACATAACGACGGCTTGCGGCGCTGCAGCGCGTCTTCGCAGGCTGCTGAACCCAATGCTGCAAAGGCCGCTGCGATTGACGCGACGCAGCAAAAGTGTCGTAAAAAATTGAAGCGTTCGCTTACATTGGGCTTTCTTTTTTGAGCATTTTGATGCGCGGCGGATTGTTCCCGTCTGCTGCGATGGGCGTCTTTTCAGGCTTGTCTCCCAGCCGTGTCCGAGTCCGGTTTCGCGAAACGAGCGATCAGGGGCTGCCTTCATCCTGCGGTCCCTTCGCGCTGACGCAAGCGCACAGCCGCAACGATGCCAATGACGAGCAGCACGCCCACCAGTCCCACGACACCATTCCAGCCATAACCGGCCCACACGTGCCCGCCATAGGAACCGACCACGCTGGAGCCGATGTAATACGCGAGCAGATATAGCGCGGCCGCTTGTCCCTTGGCTTCTTTCGCCAGGCGTCCGACCCAGCCGCTTGCCACCGAATGTCCGGCGAAAAAGCCGAACGTGAAGCAGGCGATGCCGATTGCAATTGTCGCGATCGGATGGAACATCGTAAGCGCCAGTCCGAGCGCCATCAGCAGCAGGCCGCCGATCAGCACACGCGCCCGGCCGAATGTATCGGCCATGCGGCCCGACCACGGCGAGGCGATCACGCCCGTCAGATAGACGACGAAAATCGCGCCGATCTCGGTCTGACTCAACTGGTAGGGCGGCGCCAGCAGCCGGTAACCGATGTAGTTGTACAGCGTGACGAAGCTGCCCATCAGCACGAAGCCGAGCAGAAACAGCAGCGGCAAGCCGGGCCGCGTGAATTGCTTCAGCAGCGCAGCGCGATGATGTGCAAAGCCGAGTCCGCGACGCGGCACGAAATGGCGCGACGGTGGCAGTAGCGTGCGAAACGCGAGCATCGAGAGAATGCCGAGCACGCCGATCGTGCCGATTGCCACGCGCCACGAAAACAGATCCGCGACGACGCCGGTAATCACGCGCCCGGCCATCCCGCCGATCGCCGTGCCGCCAACATACAGTCCCATCGCCAGACCAAGCCCATCGGGGTGGACTTCCTCCGCGAGGTACGCCATCGCGACGGCGGGCACGCCGCCCAGCGCGAGGCCTTCGAGCGCGCGCAACACGAGCAGATGATGCCAGTGCGGCGCGATCGAGACGCCGATCGTCAATAGCGCCGACAGTGTGAGCGATGCAGTCATCAGCTTATGACGGCTCCAGCCTTCCGAGACGAAACCGGCCACGAACACGGCGAGCGCGAGCGCGGCCGTCGTCACCGACAGCGACAAACTGCTTTGTGCCGGCGTGACGCTGAACGCCGTGGAGAATGCAGGCAGCAATGGCTGTACGCAATACAGCAGCGAGAAGGTCGCGTAACCGGCGAACAGCAACGCGATGCTGGCGCGCCAATAGGCTCGCGTGCCGCGTTCGAGATAAGGGATGTTGGTGACGTCAGGCACGGCAGAGGAGGCGAAAGTAGCGCGTGAAACAGGAACAGCCGAGGTAGCAGTCCGGTGAGATTCCGGCGATGCGGTCACGAAAAAATCTCCAGGGAGCGCAGGTGGTCGAAGGAGTTAAGGATACGCTGAAAACTCGGACGAGTGCGCGCGACATGCCACGGGGCGTTGCCGCGACGCATGCAACTGGCGTGCTCGCCGCGGTTTGCGCGTCTTGTGGATTCTCAAACCGCGACCACGACCACTAACCGTGCGCCGCCGCCTCGCTCGCAGGCTCGGCGGGATGCACGATCTGTTCGTCGGTCGGCAACGCCGAGGCATCCCAACCGCCGCCCAACGCCTTGACCAACGCGACGCTCGCCGCCATCCGGCGGCGAGCGATCGACACCGCATTCCGTTCGTTGGAAAGCGCTGTGGTTTGCGCCACCACGACGTCGAGATACGTAATCGCGCCGTTTTTATAGCGGTTTGACACGACCGCCAGCGAACGCTGCGCGGCGGCTACCGCGTCGTCTTGCGCGGCGGCTTCCTGTTCGAGCACGCGCAATGCGGCGAGGTTGTCTTCGACCTGACCGAACGCCGTCAGCACTGTCTGGCGGTACTGCGCGACGCTTTCGTCGTAGTGGGCACGGGCTTGCTCTTTCACCGACGCACGTCCGCCGAAGTCGAGCAGCGTGCCGGCCAGTGCCGGCCCGAGCGACCACAGACGGCTCGGCGCCAACAGCCATTGGCTGTAGTTGGTCGCTTCGAGCCCACCCGTCACCGACAAAATCAGACTAGGGAAAAACGCGGCCGTTGCCACGCCGATCTGCGCGTTCATATCGGCGACATGCCGCTCTGCCGACGCAATGTCGGGCCGCCGTTCGAGCAACGCGGATGGCACGCCGGCCGCCGCGACCACCGGCACTGCGGTGAGCGGTGCAGCCGGCAGCGAAAAGGTCGAGGGCGTCTGGCCGATCAGGATCGCGATCGCGTGCTCGAGTTGCGCGCGCTGCACGCCGAGGTCGAGTGCTTGCGCCTGAGTGGTTTGCAATTGCGTTTGCGCCTGCGCGACGTCGGCGTCGGTGGCGATGCCGCCGGCATAGCGGTGTTGCGTCAGATCGAGTGCTTCCTTGTAGGCCTTGATCGTGTCGTCGAGAAGTTGCCGCTCCTGATCGAAACCTCGCAGTTCGAAGTAGTCCGTCGCCAGTTCGGCCTGCATCGAGAGGAGCACGGCTTGCGCATCGGCGGCACTCGCCTGCGCTTCGGCTTTCGCGCCTTCGACGCTGCGCGATACGCGGCCCCACAAGTCCGGTTCCCACGAAGCATCGGCTTGCACGAGGTAATCGTTCAGCGTGAGGCCCGCAGTCGATTTGTGCAGCACATTCTCCGAGCTCCTCGCGCGGGAATAATCGCCGTTCGCGCTGACAATAGGGAAGAAGTTCGAGCGGTATTGCGCCACTGTCGCGCGGGCGGCGCGAAAGCGCGCCTCGGCGGCCTGTACGTTCTGGTTCGCGCTCGCGACCTGCTGCTCGAGCGCGTCGAGCGATGGATCCGCATAGACGCTCCACCACGCGCCGCGCGTGAGCGTGTCGGCGGGTTGTGCGGGCTTCCAGCCGGTGCCTTCGAGTTCCTTGTAGGTCGCGGCGGTGGTGGCTGGCGGCTTGACGTAGTCGGGGCCGACGGTGCAAGCGGAGAGCGAGCAGCCGAACATACCGGCAAGCAGCGCTACACGTGTGAGCCGCGCCGCGAAACGGCGAAGCAATGCCGGCGCGCTCACAGTGCGGCCCTCACGGCTTGCAGACTGGCGACGCGCGCAGCAGGCGCGCTTGCCGCAGCGGCGCCAGAAGCGCCCGCGGCACCTTCGCCAACGGCAGCCGCGCCAGAGGCACCCGCCGTACCCTCGGCACTCGAAGCACCCCCCGCTTTCCCCGGCACGATCCGGACCGGTGCGCCGTCGACGATCGAATCCTGCGGATTCAGAATCACCTGCTCATTGCCTTGCAAGCCGGACGCGACAGCCACGCGCGTACCGAAGTCCGTCCCAAGCGAAACCGGTAGCAGTTTCACCTTGTGCTGTGGATCCACGGTCGCGACCTTGACGCCGTCCGGCCGGAACAGCAGCGCGTTGCCTGGCAGCGTAAACGGTGCCGCGCCCGCACCCAAGGCGAAATGCACTTGCGCATAGGCGCCCGGCAGCAGATCGCCATTGCGATTGTCCACATCGACTTCGACGAGCATGGTCCGTTGTTGCGGATCGACGGCGCCAGCCGTTCGCGCCACCGTGCCCGGATAGTGTTTCGATGGCGTCTCGGTCAGCGTCAGAAACGCAGTCTGCTGCGCGCGAACCTGCAGCGCATATGCTTGCGGCACGTTCACATACACGCGCAGTCTGTCCGCCTGCGCGACATGGAACAGTTCCTTCGCCGGTCCGCCGGAACTGCCCGCGTCGATCAGCGCGCCCACATCGACATTGCGTGCCGTCACGATGCCGTCGAATGGCGCATACACCTTCTGGAACGATTGCGTTTTCTCGAGGCGCGCCACGTTGAAGCGCGCGGCGTCCAGCGTGCCTTTCTTCGCGAGCATGTCGCCGACTTTCTCGTCGGTTTCCTGCTTCGAGACCGACTTGCTTTGCAGCATCCCAGTCCAGCGGTCGGCGGTGCTTTTCGCGAGCGCGTAGTTGGCGTCCGCATTCGCGAGATCGGCGCGGGCGGCGCGCAGTTGATCGTCTACTTCGGGCGTGTCGATTTCCGCGAGCAACTGGCCGTTCTTCACCTTGGCGCCGATGTCCGCGTACCACTTCTTCAGATAGCCGTTGGTGCGTGCGTAAATCGGCGTGTCGAGAAACGCCTGCACGTTGCCGGGCAGCACGAGGTCCAGTCCCACCGTCGACTTCTGCGGGCGCACGACTTCAACGCTCGTCTGACTCGCATGTTCAGCATCACGTTCGAGCGCCGCGTGCGCGTCGTGGCGCGACCAGATGCCTTGTACCGCGAGTATGACCACCACCGCGGCCGCCGCCACGATGATCCAGCGTGCGCGTTTTTGCCTGGCTGGATTGGGCGCGGTGTTGGACCCGTCTGGACGTTTTCCTTCCATCAAACTTCCCCTATCAGAATGCCTGGGCAGTCGACGCTGCCTCTCGTGTTTCGTACTGTGTGTCGTGCGCTGGCCGTCATGGCTTTTGCACCACGTGCTCGGCCGCTCGCTGGCGCCGCGCGGCAAGCCGGCGATAGATCATCGAAAACACCACGGGCACGAAGATTAGCGTAGCCAACGTGCCGACCGTCAAACCGCCGATCACCGCGCGCCCGAGCGGTGCATTCTGCTCGCCGCCTTCGCCGAGACCGATGGCCATCGGCACCATGCCGATCACCATCGCGAGGGCCGTCATCAGCACCGGACGGAAACGCGTGACGCCCGCCTCGATCGCGGCACGTGTCGCGTCGCCGTGTTCGAGCAACTGTTCACGCGCGAAACTGATCACGAGAATCGAGTTCGCGGTGGCGATGCCGATACACATGATCGCGCCGGTCAGCGCCGGAATCGACAGCGTGGTGTGTGTGAGAAACAGCATCCACACGATGCCTGCCAGCGCGCCCGGCAGCGCGGTAATGATGATGAACGGATCGAGCCACGACTGGAAATTCACCACGATCAACAGATACACCAGCAGGATCGCGAACACGAGACCGGTGAACAGACCCGAGAACGAATCGTTCATCGTCTGCACCTGGCCGCGCACCTCGATGCTTGAGCCTTTCGGGAGATCGGCCTTGCTGTCGTCGATGATCTTGCGGATGTCGTCGGATACACCGCCGAGATCGCGGCCGTCCGCGGTGCCGAAAATGTCGATGGTGGTTTGTGCGTTGTAGTGCGTGAGCACCGCATTGCCCGCCTGGCGTTTCATCGTGGCGAGCGAGCCGAGGATATTGCTGCGGCCGTTCGCGTTCAGTGGAATGTTCGCGAGCGATTGCAGCGAATCGATCGTGTATTGCGGTGCCTCCGTGATCACGTTGTAGCTGACGCCGTTGCGCGGATTGAGCCAGAAGGTCGGCGTGGTCTGCTGGCTGCCGGACAGCGTAATCAGCAGATTGCTCGCGATGTCGCGTTGCGAAAAGCCGGCCTGCTGGGCGCGCGTGCGGTCCACGTCGATAAAGATGCGTGGCAAATCGGCGGGCTGCTGGATGCGCGCATCGGCGAGACCCGGCACTGTGCGCAAGCGATTCAGCAACTGCGCGGCGAACACGCGATTGCCGGCGACGTCACGTCCGACGATCTGAATATCGATCGGCGAGGGCATGCCGAAGTTGAGGGTCTGACTGACGATATCCGCGGGCAGGAAGGCGAACTGCACGCCGGGGAATTCGTCGGTGAGCGTTCGGCGCAGCGTGCGCACGTAGTCCGCGCTCGGATGATGATCGGGATTCAGCGTGATGAGGATGTCCGAATCCGAGGTGCCGATCGTGCCGGTGTTGCTGTACGAGAGGTTGATGCCCGAGACCGGCAAGCCGATATTGTCGATCAGCGAATGCAACTCGGCCGGCGGTATCAACTGACGAATGCGCGTATCGACGCGATCGGTCACCACCGCGGTCTCCTCGACCCGCATGCCGGTTTTGGCACGCAGATGCAGCGCGATCGTCCCCGCATCGACTGCCGGAAAGAAGTCACGGCCGAGAAACGGCATCAGCAGCATCGAGGCACCGCAGCAGACCAGAAACAGTGTCACGAACAGACCCGGGCGCGCCACCCGCGCTTCGAGAAAAACGCGGTAGCGCTCGCGAAAACGCGCGAAGCCGCCCTCGAACGCATAGTGCACGCGCATGAACGGATTGCGCGTTTGCTGTGGCGCGTGGTGCAGATCCGCCGGCTTGTGGTGATAGCGCAGCAGATACTTGGCGAGCGTCGGGACCAGCGTACGCGAGAAGAAGTAGGACGCCAGCATCGCGAACACCACGGCTTCGGCGAGCGGAATGAACAGATAGTGCGCGACGCCCGTCAGCAGAAACATGGGCACGAACACGATGCAGATGGATAGCGTCGACACCAAGGTAGGAATCGCGATCTGATGCGCGCCGTCGAGAATCGCCTGCTCCAGCGTCTTGCCTTGCTCCAGCTGATGGCTGATGTTTTCGATTGCCACGGTCGCGTCGTCGACCAGAATGCCGACCGCGAGTGCGAGCCCACCCAACGTCATGATGTTGATGGTTTCGCCGAGCATCGACAGTGCAATGATCGAGGTGATCATCGACAACGGAATCGACACGGCGATGATCAGCGTCGCGCGCCAGTTACCGAGGAACAGCAGAATCATCAGGCCAGTCAGGCACGCGGCGATCAGCGCCTCGCGCAGGACGCCCTGCACGGATGCACGCACGAACAGCGACTGATCAGCGACCGGATCGATGTTCAGCGAAGCCGGCACGAGATTGCGCAGCGTCGGCATCATCGTCTTGATACGGTCGACGATGTCGAGCGTGGACGTGTTGCCGCTTTTGTTGATGGTCAGCAACGCGGCACGCTGGCCGTTCACGCGCACGATGTTGGTCTGCGGCTGGAAACCGTCGCGTACGTGAGCGACGTCGCGAATATAAACGGTGCCGTTGGCGGTGGATTTGATCGGAATGTTATTGAGGCCCTCCAGCGAATCCGGACTGCCGTTCATCTCCACCGAATATTCGGTCGAGCCGATTTTCGCCGTACCCGAAGGCAGGATCAGATTCTGTGCGGTGACGGCGTTGACCACGTCCATCGGCGACAGATTGCGCTCCTGCAGCTTGCGCGAATCGATATCGACCATGATCTGCCGCTGCTTGCCGCCATACGGCAGGGGCGCCGATGCGCCCGGCACGGTGGCGAGCTGCGTCTTCAGAAAGTTGTTGCCGAAGTCGAACAGCTCCTGCTCGGTGAGCGAAGCGGACGACAGCGCGAGGCGCAGGATCGGCACCGTCGACGCGTTGTAGCGCAGGATATTCGGCGGCGTGATGCCGGGCGGCAACGAGCGCAATTGCGTCTGTGACAGCGCGGTGACTTCGGCCAGCGCCTCGTCGATGTTCGCGTGTGGCTGAAAAAAGATCTTCACCACCGCGATCCCGTTCAGCGAAGTCGACTCGGTGTGTTCGATATCGTTGACCGCGGTCGACAGTCCGCGCTCGTAGTTGAGCACGATGCGCCGTTCCATCTCGTCGGCGGGCAGGCCGTTGTACGACCAGATCACCGAGAGCACCGGAATGTCGATATTGGGGAAGATGTCGGTGGGGGTGCGCAAAATCGTCAACGGACCGACGATCAGCAAAAGCAGGGCCAGCACGACAAACGTATAAGGGCGCCGCAGCGCCAGACGGACAATCCACATGGGTCAGTGGGGCCGATGAAAGCCGAAGCCGGCGGCGCGGTGCGCGCCGCGGCTAAAGAGCGTGCCACGGTGGCGGCCGGCCGGCACGATGATGGGATTAATGGAGGTGTTCTGGCGGTCCATGATTTTGATATATCGCCCCGGCTGGGTTTATGATGGTCTCGTTACGACGCTTTATGCCCAGATCATCGGCCCAGCGCGCTGTAATGGGAATAGGGCGAAACGACGGGTCGACAACCTTGAGTTCGCCTCTTCCACGGCCCCGCAACACGGGAACAATGACTCGAACCTTTCACGCGTCATACGCGCAGCAGATTGGGTGCGTACGCAACGTTATCGGCGAAGCGGCGCTTTTATCATCACCTTGACCGGCGCGGAAACCATAAAGCCGGCTATGGGAGAAACGGGGAAACATCATGCAAATCGGTTCCATTGTCCGATCGGTGCATATCGCCGTGCCGCAAGGCGCGCGCGGGATTGTCATGCGCATTCTCGGCGACATGGCCATGGTGGCCTGGTATGCCGGCGAGCCCGGCACGTCGGAGCATCTCAACACTGAACCCTTTTTCCTTGAAGATCTGATCGATACAGGCGAGCAGGTGCGCCCGTCGAGCGCGCAGGTGCATTGAAGCCGATTTGTGAGTCCGTTTCATGGCTGTTGCAGGTGACTGTAAGCCGCAAGTGAGCCGGCGCCCTCGTCTTTGACGGCGGCGCGGCGCACAATGCGGGCATGAACGACGACATTCTCGACCCACAGGACGGCGCCGATAGCGCCGTACCTTTCGCCCGGCTCAAGCCGGAAATCGTGCTCGACGCGCTCGACAGCGTGCTCAGCAGCGTCGGCGTGTACACCGACGGACGCATGCTGCCGCTCAACAGCTACGAGAACCGCGTGTACCAGGTGGGCGTGGAAGACGGTCCGCCGGTGGTCGCCAAGTTCTACCGTCCCGAGCGTTGGACCGACGCCGCCATTCTCGAAGAACATGCCTTTGTCGCCGATCTTGCCGCGCTTGAGATTCCGGCGGTGCCGGCGCGTGTTTTCGAAGGCCGCACGCTGCATACCTTCGACGGTTTCCGCTTCTCGATCTTCGAGCGCCGCGGCGGACGCGCGCCTGATCTCGACCGGCGCGATACGCTCGAATGGCTGGGGCGGTTTATTGGCCGCATCCATGCGGTGGGCCAGACGCAGAACTACGTCGAGCGTCCCACACTTGACATCAACACGTTCGGCTACGAGCCGCGCGATTTCCTCCTGTCACACAGCTTCGTGCCCGACGACGTGCGGACTGCGTGGAAAACCGTGATCAATCTCGCGCTTGAGGGCGTCGAACGCGCCTTCGAGCGTGCCGGCGAGATTCGCATGCTGCGGATGCACGGTGATTGCCATCCGAGCAATGTGTTGTGGACCGACGCGGGCCCGCATTTCGTCGACTTCGACGATAGCCGCATGGGTCCGGCGGTGCAGGATTTGTGGCTGCTGTTGCCGGGCGAGCGCGCCGAAGCTTCGCGTGCGCTGGCGGATCTGCTCGCCGGTTACGAAGACTTCTGCGACTTCGAGCCGCGCGAACTGTATCTCGTCGAAGCGTTGCGCACGTTGCGGCTGATTCACTACCAGGCGTGGCTCGCGCGCCGCTGGGACGACCCGGCCTTTCCCGCGGCGTTTCCGTGGTTCAACACGCAGCGCTATTGGGAAGACCGCATCCTCGAAATGCGCGAGCAGCTCGGCGCGATGGAGGAAGGGCCGCTCTGGCCGGTTTGAGTGTGAGCGCTTCTACGGCGCCTGCGACGCCACACTCGACGATTCCACCAGCGTCGATTTAACAATCACTTCGGCGCGCACGTCGCGCCCGATCGCTTCGATCGCGGGACGCATCTGCGCGAAATCGTCGGGCGTGCAGACTTCGCTATCGAAATGGGTGGCGCCGTCGCGCGTCATCGTCACGACGTTGCTGAGCGGATCGAACGTGTACTGCGACTGAAAATCGATGAAGCGGTCTTGTGTACGCTTCGCTTCAGGCATGTCCTGCACGTGGAAATTTGGCGGCAGTTCAATGCGCGCGCGTTCATGCAACGTCAGGTTGTGACAGACGAAAGGCTGCGTGCGCCGCCGTTCGCCGAGCCAATAGCGGGTGTCCGCCTCGAAGCCGCCGGCCAGACTCGTCAGGGCTGGAATCGATGCCGCGGCGCCCGGCACCACGAGACTTTCGAGCGTGCCATTCATGGTGATCGTCAGCGGGCCGTCGGCGACGGCGAGGTCGCTGGTGGTCAGCGTGGCGGTGCCACGCAGATTGGCGGCGCGTAATTCCGCCTGGATCGAGTCCTCACGTTGCGCCGGCGTCTGGGTGCGCAACATCGCGCGGGCCTGTTCGGCCGAGGCGCCCGATGCTTCCAGCCGATACGTGAAACTCGCCGAGCCATCCGGCTCGACCTTGATCGACAGGTCGGTGCTGCGCGTCATCGATGCGGTGGCCGGCGTTTGCGCGACCAAGCCCTGATTGACGAGCACGGTAGGCCGGTTCATATCGGACGAGGGCAGCAAGCCGAATTCGACATTCGACGCCGTCGAGTCGGCGTATTGCTGCAAATCCGGCAGCCACGTGATGGCGTGATTGATGACGCCGTAGCCCGGTACGCTCGGCAGCGTATAGATCGAGCCGCTGCTGATCAGGGCCGGCTCGTTGCGGATGCCGACCGCGTCGAGCAGCGCGCCATATAACGCGACGTGATCCTTGCAGTCGCCGTAACGATTCGCGAGGATCGCGCTTGCGCTGTGCGGTACCACCGAACCGCGCCCGACGTAGATCGCCACATAGCGGACGTTGCGGCGCACCCAGTCGTACAGCGTCTTGGCTTTGTCGCGCGGCGTGTGGTCACGCGCCGTGAGGGTTTGCGCGAGACGCGTGACGGCGGCGTCGCGTGTGCTCGAGTCGGCGGCGGATGCCCTGTAGCTGGCGGCGAAGGCAGCGTAGTCCGGAAAGGTCGAGACCATTAGCCGGTCGCCGTACGATACGTACGCAATCGAGCCGCGCTCCAGGCGGCTGAAATGCGCCTTGTCGTAGCGATATTCGTAGCGTGTGCGGCCGTCGCGCGTGACCGGTTGCAGCGTGGTGAAGCCGCGCGCATCGGCATAGAGCGGCTTGTCGGCGGGCAGGTCGTAGATGAGACGAAAGTTGTGGGTCGGCGCGAGATCGGGCGGCGTGAAGTCGCTGAATTCGCCCGGCACGATCGGCTGTTTTTGCGTCTTGCGATAGGTGAGATGCACGCGGGCGCCGGGCTCGACGGCGGGGAACACGATCACCTTTTCCTGAATGTCCTGAAACATCGGCGCGTCGAACGAGCGGGCTTCCTGCACGTCACGGATCTGCTCGGGCTGCACGTCGTGACGCACGCCGTCCGCGGTGATCGTGTACGCCTCGATGATCTGTACGTCTGCCATGTTGCGGTTGAACCAGACGTATTGCTGCGCGACCCGTGCGACGCCAGCTTCGTTGTTCACGCGCAGGGTCATCGAATCAAGCTTGGCGAAGGAGCCGTCGGCGTTAACGGTGAAGGTCTGCGTTTCGCCTTCGTTGGTATAGGGATCGTCCAGCTTGGCCGCGATGCTTGCGCTCGCGGCGTGGATGGCGGCAAGCCAGCCGATCGAGGCAAGACATAGCAAAGAAGAGAGGCGCATGGCGGGCAGGTATCCGGAACGGCAACGTTGACGGGATCGCCAGCTAGAGTCGGATTGCGCCGCCCGGATGTCAAGCGGATGCCACGCATTGCAATTGAGCAAATGCCCTAACTATGTAATGATAGCCATTCTCAATTGAAAGGTATCGCCAGCTTTCTGTCACATTTCTCCTCCTCTGTGACTGCCAGCCAGCCTTTCAGCTGGACGGCCTGGACCGCAAGCCGGGTCGTCCGGCCCTTCCTTTCGACACTTCTCTTTACCGCTGGCGTGAGCGTGTGCGTTGTTATCGCTCGCTGGCGAGGGTTTAACTTGCTGCGCCTGGAGCCTGGATGTGAACGCGCCTGATTCGATCGACATGAAGCCTGCTGCTGGTGGCGGCACGCAGTACGCCGCTCACACGCCGGGGCGGGGTCATCATTTGATGGACGACGCGGAGCAGGCGGCGCGGCGCCAGCGTTCGCGGCGGGCGAATTTCATCAAGTGGTTGCGCAAGGTGCATGGATGGGTTGGGTTGTGGGGCGCGGTGCTGGGCTTGATGTTTGGCGTGACCGGCTTTTTGCTGAACCATCGGGGCGGACCGTTGAAGGTATCGTCGGGCGAGCCGCAGGTCGAGGAGATGCAGATTCCCGTACCGGAGAAGAAGCTGGTTTCGCCGATGGAGATGGTGAAGTGGCTTAAGGGCGAGTTGAAGATTGACGGCAAGCCGGGGCGGGTAAAGCGCGAGCCGGCGCATGCGGTGGCGTGGGGCGATCGCAGCGCGATGCAGCCGGAGTTTTGGCAGGTCGGAATTTTTGGGCCGACGCAGAATGTGCAGGCTGAGTATTGGGTAGGGAATGGGTTTGTGGCGGTGAAACGCACGCAGAACTCGTTTCTCACGACGATGAATAATTTGCATCGCGGGGTGGGGTTGAGTGTCGGATGGGTTTTGTTGATCGATACGATTGCCGGTGGGATGATTTTGTTGTCGTTGACGGGTGTTTTATTGTGGACCGAACTGAATAAGCGGCGCGTTGTGGGGGTGGTTCTGGTTGGCGGCTCAGTGGTTGCCGCTGTGGTTTGTGGGTTAATTTAAATAAAGGGTTTGGGCTGCGCGTGCTTTGGTTGTCTGGTTGCCTATGGCGTTGGCCTTTCCTTGAATTGTTATTGGTGTATTAGCGTCGCCCCTGTGCGGGGCGGGCACCTACTTTTCTTTGCCTGCCGCAAAGAAAAGTAGGCAAAAGAAAGCGGCTCAAACCGCTAATTCTTAAGCGGGTCCCCCGCACAGTGACGGTTGTGGTGCATCTGGAATCCGTGTCCTCGCGCATTCAGCGTGAGTGACAAAGCACTCATACTTCCCGCCTCGCCCTCCGTGCTCGCCGGAAGGGATAATCATGCAAACCAGTGGCTTCGTCTGGACGCGGCGGGGGCCATCGGCTTCGCCTCGGCGAAATGCTGAATGAACCGAATTACACGAATTACACGAATTACACGAATTGCGTGAATTGCTCGAATGACCCGAATGACCCGAATAAATCGACTAAGTTGATAAGCTCGAATGGGGCTCGAATGGGGCTCGAATGGGGCTCGAATGGAGCTCGAATGGAGCGTGAGCGCGGAACGCGGCAATTGGGTTTGAGAAATGCGTTTCGGCGCGCGCAGCGTCGCCGGAAGAATGACGCCTTTGTCACTTAGGCCGAATGCGCGAGGGCACAGATTCCATATGCACCACTACCGTGGCTGTGCGGGGGACCCGCTTAAGAATTAGCGGTTTGAGCCGCTTTCTTTTGCCTACTTTTCTTTGCGGCAGGCAAAGAAAAGTAGGTGCCTGCCCCGCACAGGGGCGACGCTAATAGACCAATAAGAAAACAAGGAAAGGCCCACACCATAAAAGCACAGACAAGAAGCGCCGCGTAGGCAAACAAAATCAAGCAAACCCCAACGCCGCAGGCAAAAAACAGACAACAAGCGCCGCGCAGGCAAAAAACAAAATCAAACACTACAAGCCGCATCTCCAGAAGCCAAAATCTCCCGCGCGGCCTTAGCGCCCTCAACCTGTAATAAAGTCGGCAACGAAACCCCATTCTTAGCCGCCGTCACCTCGGCAAGAATCGAAACCGCAATTTCAGGCGGCGTCCGGCTGCCAATATAAATCCCAACCGGCCCGTGCAACCGGGCCAACTCCGCATCGTTCAGATCGAACTCCTTCAACCGCTCGCGACGGGCCTGATTATTCCTTCTCGATCCCAAAGCACCCACATAAAAAGCCGGCGTCTTCAACGCCTCCATCAAAGCAAGATCATCCAGCTTGGGATCGTGCGTCAGCGCAATCACCGCGCACCGCTCGTCCAGCTTCATCTCGATCACCGTGTCGTCGGGCATCGTCCGCACGATCTTCGTGCCGGGAATGTTCCACTCCTCTGTGTACTCCTCGCGTGGATCGCAGACCGTGACCTGATAATCGAGCCCGACCGCGATCTGGCACAGATAGCGCGACAACTGCCCCGCGCCAATCACCAGCATCCGGTAGCGCGGGCCGTGAATCGTCAGCAGATGTTCACCGTCGAAATGCACGCCGTCTGTCGCCTGCGCGGCATCAAGTCGCACCGCGCCCGTCACCATGTCGACTTCGCGTGCCACCAGACGGCCGTCCTCCACCGCATTGCACAGATCGGCAATGCCGCTCTGCGGTGTCAACGGCTCCAGCACGAGCTGGATCGTGCCGCCGCAAGGCAAGCCGAAGCGATGCGCTTCTTCCGCTGAAATGCCGTACTTCACCGCCTCCGGGCGAGTCTGTTCGATACCCCTTTGGCGCACGCGATCGATCAGGTCGTCTTCGATGCAGCCACCCGATACCGAACCCACCACCAATCCGTCGTCACGCACCGCGAGCATCGCGCCCTCGGGACGCGGCGACGAGCCCCACGTCTTCACCACCGTCACCAGTAGCGCGCGATGTCCCTCTTCCAGCCAACGTGCGCTGGATTTCAGGACTTCGAGATCCACGCTGTCCATGATTTCTTCCTCTTCGTTCCGTCACCGCCGGACTCAGTGTCCGCGGCCTCATTCAATCCTGTATTCTGCCCTGCTGCGTCGGCGGCTGCAGCGTCGCTGTCCTCCGGGGCCGTGGCTTCATCAGCGGCGCCGCCGACCTGCGCGCCGAAGCGCTTGAAAAATTCGCCCGCGATTTTGCGCGCCGCGCCGTCGACGAGCCGCGATCCAATCTGTGCAAGCTTGCCGCCGACCTGCGCGGTCGCGGTGTACGTGAGCGTCGTGGCGGTCTCACCCTCGGGTACGAGCGTGACGCGCGCATTGCCCTTGCCGAAGCCCGCCGCGCCACCCTGACCCTCGAAAACAATCGTGTAAGTGTTCGGCGCCTCGATGTCGGTCAGCAGCATACGCCCCTTGAAGCGCGCCTTCACCGGACCGACCGATGCGCTCAGCACCACCGCGTACGCATTCTCGCCATCCGGGTCGATGCTCTCGCAACCGGGAATGCAGGCGCGCAGGATTCCGGTGTCGTTCAGCGCATCCCACGCGCGCTGCTGCGAAACCGGCAGCGTATGGGTTTCACTCAATTCCATGGTATTGCTCCTGCGGTGGTCCTGGCACGTCCGGTGAGACGAGGCGCGCGTGTGAGTTGCGCGAGATCGCGGCCGAACGCCGTCAGACTGTCCAGGTTATGAACGGGACGATGCGCGTCAACATACGGCAGGATTGCCTGCACGCCGCGCGCTTTGGGAGAAAAGCCGCTGAAACGCAGCAGCGGGTTGAGCCACACGATCCGGTATGCGAAGCGGCGCAGGCGGGCCATTTCGGTGTCGAGCATATCGATCGCTTCATGATCGAGGCCGTCGGTGACGAGCAACACCGTCGCTCTGCCGGTCAGTACGCGACGTGCCCAGCGTCGGTTGAATTCGGCGAGTGCCGCACCGATTCGCGTGCCACCCGACCAATCGACAACCTGATCGGTCAGCGCCGCGATAGCCACGTCGGGATCGCGCTCGCGCAGCGCACGCGTTGCATTGGTGAGACGCGTGCCGAACAGAAACACCTGCAGGCGCTCACGTGATTGCAGCAGCGCGTGGCAGAAGTACAGCACCGCGCGCGAATAGCTGCTCATCGAGCCGGAGATATCGAGCAGCAAGACCAACGGCGGTTTGCGTTCCACCGCCGCGCGATACTTCCACACCGTCCAGTCGCCGCCCGCGCGCACCGCTTGCCGCGCGCTCGCGCGCAAGTCCGCATGCGTGCCGTGCGAGGCCGCCTTCAGGCGGCGCGTCGGTTCGGTGGCAAGCGGCAGACGCTGGCCGCGGATCAGATGCCGCAACGTGCGCCATTCATCAGCGGAAAGTGTTTCGAAATCGCGATGACGCAGCCGCTCTTCAGCACTGAAGGTGACGTGCGCATGCAGCTCGTGCTGTTCCGTTTGTTGCGGCGCCTTGCGATGCGGCGAGGGCGGCGTGCGCATGGCAAGCGCGTCGGCGAGACGGTTGTTGCGTTTGGGTGGCGGCAGCCCATCGCGGACTTTCGGCAGCAGCAGCGCGCGCAGCTTGCCTTCCCAATCCGGGTCGCGCCAGAACAGGTCGAAGGCGGCGTTGAAGAGTTCGCGTTCGTCCGGCGCGCAGACCAGGAGCGTGGCGAGCGCGGCGCGTACATCGTCGCGCCGGCCGAGGTCGATCCAGTGCAACGCGGCGAGTGCGTCGACGGCTTGCGCCGGCGACATCGGCAAGCCCGCGCCGCGCAGCACCCGCACGAAATGCACGACGTTGCGGGCCAATGTCGGCGTGTCGGCCGACGTGTCCGTCGTGTCCGTCGTGTCGACGGAGGGGGGCGTCGAGCGAGCACTCATCCCGGCGCCGCGAGACATTGTGCGATCTGCGCGGCATCGATGCGCGCCAGATCGTCCTGATACTTGAGCAGCACACCCAAGGTGTTCTGCACCGATTGCGGATCGAGTTCCGTCACCGACAGCGCTTCCAACGCGCGGCACCAGTCGATCGTTTCGGCGATGCCGGGCGCCTTGAACAGATCCATTCCACGCAACCGATGCACGAAATCGACCGCGCGCCGTTGCAATTCCGCCGAAGTCTGCGGTGCCCGCGCGGCGACGATTTCCAGTTCACGATCGCGCTCGGGATAGCCGATCCATTGATATAGGCAACGGCGTTTCAACGCGTCGTGTACTTCGCGGGTCCGGTTCGACGTCATCACGACCAGCGGCGGCTGCGTCGCGCGCACTGTGCCGTACTCGGGAATCGATACCTGGAAGTCCGAAAGCAATTCGAGCAGGAACGCTTCGAACGGTTCGTCGGCGCGGTCGATCTCGTCGATCAGCAGCACGCGCCGCGCGCCCGGATGATTTTCGTCGGGCATCAGCGCTTGCAGCAGCGGACGCTTCAGCAGGAATTCGCTGCGATAGAGTGTGTCATTGCCGGGCCGCTCACCGGCGGCCTCGGCCAGACGCAGTGCCATGATCTGACGTGGGTAATCCCATTCGTAGAGCGCGCTGGCGGTGTCGAGTCCCTCGTAGCATTGCAGTCGCAGCATCGAGGTCCCGAGCATCCCCGCCGCGGCTTTGGCGAGTTCGGTCTTGCCGACGCCCGGCTCGCCTTCGACGAACAACGGCCGCTCCATGCGCAGTGCGAGATACAACGCGGTGGCGAGCTCGCGGCTGGCAAAGTAGCTTTGGGCGGCGAGTTGAGCGAGAGTGTCGTCGATTGAAGCGGGCTGCATGGTGTTCCTGAATCTGCACGTGGAGAGCAAAGCGGCACGGCCGCGAAACGTTGCAGCCGTGCCGCGCCAACGCGCGTCACCACGTCAGCCGAAAACCACAAGAATCGCTAACCGTTCGCCTTCGTCACCGCTCGCGCGGCCAGCACCGGAATCAGATGAGCGCGATATTCGGCGCTTGCGTGCATGTCGGTGTTCAGATCGGCGTCGGACACGGTCACTGCTCGCGCGGCGTCGGGCGTGAAATTCGCCGATAGCGCGCTTTCCAGTTCCGGCACGCGAAAGACCGCCGACGCCGCGCCGGTCACCGCGACGCGCACGCCACTCGCGAACTTCGCGATGAACACGCCGACCAATGCAAAGTGCGAAGCCGGGTTGCGGAATTTCTCGTAGGCCGCGCGCTCGGGTACCGGAAACTCCACGGCGACGATCAGCTCGTCGGGGGCCAACGCGGTCTCATACATGCCGACGAAGAAATCGCTCGATGCAATCCGTCTCCTGTCCGTGACGATCGTCGCGTCCAAGGCCATTGCCGCGGCCGGATAGCAGGCGGCCGGATCGTTGTTCGCGAGCGAGCCGCCAATGGTGCCAAGCGCGCGCACCTGACGATCGCCAATGTGCGCGGCCAGATCCGCGAGCGCCGGCAACACGCGCCGAAGCTCCGAGTGATCCGCGACGTCCGCGTGACAAACGGCCGCACCGATCGTCACTGACTTTGCGTCGACGGTGATCGCTTTGAGCGCGGGAATGCGCGTCACGTCGATGAGTTGCGAAGGCTGCGCGAGACGCAGACGCATGGTCGGCAACAGGCTTTGGCCGCCGGCCAGAAACTTCGCGTCGCTGTCGGCGGTGAGGGCTGCGGCGGCCGCTTTCGGATCCGTCGCGCGTTGATACTCGAATGAATACATGTCGAATGCTCCGCTCAGGATCTCAGTGGGGTTGCTTGGCGTTTGAACTCGCGGCGTGAATCGCGGACCACACGCGATGCGGCGTCGCCGGCATTTGCAGGTCGGTCACGCCGAGCGGTGCGAGCGCGTCGAGGATCGCATTGATGACCGCCGGTGGCGAGCCGATCGCGCCTGCCTCGCCGCAACCTTTCACACCAAGCGGATTGTGCGTGCACGGCGTGCCCTTCACGGTTTCGACGGTGAAGTTCGGCAGATCGGACGCATGCGGCATCGCGTAGTCCATGTAGGAGCCGGACAGCAACTGGCCACTTTCGTTGTCGTACACGCAGCGTTCCAGCATCGCCTGACCGATGCCCTGAGCGAGTCCGCCGTGCACCTGGCCCTCGACGATCATCGGGTTGATCACGTTGCCGAAATCGTCGACCGCGGTGAACTGCTGGATGCGGCACACGCCCGTGTCGGGATCGACCTCGATTTCGCAGATATACGCGCCGGAGGGATACGTGAAGTTGGTCGGATCGTAAAACGCGCTTTCTTCGAGACCCGGTTCGAGCACGTCGAGCGGATAGTTGTGCGGCACATACGCCGCGAGCGAGATGTCGGCGAACGCTTTGGTGCGATCGGTGCCCGCGACGCGGAACACGCCGTCCTTGAACTCGATGTCTTCCGCTGCGGCTTCCAGCAGATGCGCGGCGATTTTCTTGGCCTTGGTTTCGATCTTGTCCAACGCCTTCATGATCGCCGAGCCGCCGACCGCGATCGAGCGCGAGCCATACGTGCCCATGCCGAACGGAATGCGGCCGGTGTCCCCGTGAACGATCTCGACGCTTTCCAGCGCAATGCCGAGCCGGTCCGCGACCACTTGCGCGAAGGTTGTCTCGTGCCCCTGACCGTGACTGTGCGAGCCGGTGAACACGGTGACGGAACCCGTCGGATGCACACGGATCTGGCCGACTTCGAAGAGCCCGGCACGTGCGCCGAGTGCGCCGGCGATGTTCGACGGGGCCAACCCGCACGCTTCGATGTAACACGAGTAGCCGAGGCCGCGGCGCTTGCCGTTCTTCTCGGATTCCTGCCTGCGCGCTTCGAAGCCTTTCACGTCCGCGAGTTCGAGCGAGCGTGCGAGGATGGTTTCGTAGTCGCCGGTGTCGTAAGTGAGGCCGACTGGGGTGGCATACGGAAACTCGCGGATGAAATTGCGGCGACGGATTTCCGCGGGGTCGAGTTTCATCTCGCGCGCCGCGGTTTCGACCAGGCGCTCGACCACGTACGTCGCTTCGGGACGGCCTGCGCCGCGGTAGGCATCGACCGGCACGGTGTTGGTGAAGACTGCTTTCACCTCGGCGTAGATGGCGGGCGTCGTGTACTGGCCGGCGAGCAGCGTGGCGTACAGGATGGTCGGCACGCTCGACGCGAAGGTCGACAGATACGCGCCCATGTTGGCGATCGTATGGATGCGCATCGCGAGGAATTTGCCGTCGGCGTCCATTGCCAGTTCGGCTTTGGTCACGTGATCGCGGCCGTGCGCGTCGGACACGAAAGCTTCCGAGCGCTCGGCGGTCCATTTGATCGGACGACGAATCTTCTTCGACGCCCACGTCAGCGCGACGTCTTCGGCGTACAGGAAGATCTTCGACCCGAAGCCGCCGCCGACGTCCGGCGCGATGACGCGCAGTTTCGATTCCGGCAGCGACAACACGAACGCGGCCATCAACAGGCGTTCCACGTGCGGATTCTGGTTTGCGACGTAGAGCGTGTAGCTGTCGTCCTGCACCGAGTAGCTCGCGTTGACCGCGCGCGGCTCGATGGCGTTCGGGATCAGGCGGTTATTGACGATGTCGAGCGTGGTGACATGTGCGGCTTTGGCGAAGGCGGCGTCGGTCGCGGCTTTGTCGCCGTGGCCCCAGTTGTAACAGACGTTGTCCGGCACTTCGTCGTGAACCGCGGCCTGGCCTGGATCGGCCGCGTGAGCGGTGTCGACCACGGCCGGCAGCACGTCGTAATCGACCTCGATCAGTTCGGCGGCGTCTTTGGCGGCCTTGATCGAATCGGCGATGACGAGCGCGACCTGATCGCCGACGTGGCGCACTTTTGTATGCGCAATGATCGGATGAGGCGGCTCGTTCATCGGCTTGCCATCGGTACTGTGGATCAGCCAGCCGCACGGCAGGCCGCCGACGTTGTCAGCGGCCATGTCCGCGCCGGTGAAGATCGCGATCACGCCGGGCGACTGTTTGGCCGCGGCCGTGTCGATGCTGTTGATTTTTGCGTGCGCGTGCGGTGAGCGCAGGAAGACCGCGCAGGTTTGCTGCGGCAGGACGATGTCGTCGGTGTACTGACCGTTGCCGGTGAGGAACCGATAGTCTTCCTTACGTTCGACGGAGGCGCCGATCAGGTGATGGGTTTCGGGTGCGTTCATCGTCGTCTCCTCAGGCGGTAACTGGCGCGGTGGCTGCGGCCGGGTTCGCGGGGGCGTTGGTCGTGCCGGAGGATTTCATGCTTTCTGCGCCTTCGAGCACTGCTTTGACGATGTTGTGATATCCCGTACAGCGGCACAGGTTGCCGTCGAGTTGGGCGCGCACCTCGTCGCCGGTGAGATTAGGCTGACGTTCGACGAGTGAGACCGCGCTCATGACCATGCCGGGCGTACAGAAACCGCACTGCAGGCCGTGGCAGTGTTTGAAGGCGGCTTGCATCGGGTGCAGGGCACCGTCTTTGGCGAGTCCTTCGATGGTGGTGATGTGGGCGCCTTCGGCCTGGACTGCGAGGATGTTGCAGGATTTGATCGCGCGGCCGTTCAGGTGGATGGTGCACGCGCCGCACTGGGCGGTGTCGCAGCCGATGTGCGTGCCTGTGAGGCGAAGTTGATCGCGCAGGAACTGAACAAGCAGGGTGCCAGGGTCGATTGAGGCGCTGATGGGCGCGCCGTTCACCGTCAGACTGATGCTGATCGCCATGAAGTTGTCTCCTTATGGGGTGAGACCGGACCTTTTTCTTGCCTTCGGCTGCCTGTTCGTGAGGTCCGATGAGGGTGATGCTGGTTTACGGCTTTTTATGGGTCTGCCGAAAAGTAAAGCACAAATTGGGTGGGGGCGCTATTAGGTTGTGCCTGCGGCGCTGGGATTTGGTTGGTCTTTTGCCTGCGCGGCGATTGTTTCTGTTTGCCTACGGCGTTGGCCTTTGGTTGGTCTTTTGCCTGCGTGGCGCTTGCTTGTCTGGTTGCCTATGGCGTTGGCCTTTCCTTGAATGGATATTGGTGTATTAGCGTCGCCCCTGTGCGGGGCGGGCACCTACTTT
>NZ_JAQQEF010000026.1:0-109949 GCF_046027605.1 Paraburkholderia fungorum | reverse complement strand
ATAGGCAAACAGAAACAACCGCCACGCAGGCAAAAGACCAACCAAAGGCCAACGCCATAGGCAAAACAGACACCACTGCGAACGCAAAATACCCCCAATCTTTCACTTCCTCCGCGCGGTCAGCGCAGTCTCCACCAAATCCACCTCCCGCATCAGCTTATTCAAAGTCTCATCATTAATCGCTTGAGAATTGCGCAGCGCCAGCAGCGCCTTGCGCTCAGCTCGCATAGCAGCCAACTTCATCCGAAACTCCAGCGCATCGGCACGGCGCGCCATTTCCCGTGGCTCCCGCTCCTCGTACAACGTGGCGAGCCGTCGCCGATACACATCCATCACCCTCGCGGTGACATCCGCCGCATACGCGGATGCCGACTCATCCAGATCCACGCACTCAGTATCGTGCACCTCGTCGACAGCACGAATCGCCGCTTGCGCCGCCATCGTGCGTGCCATCGCCTCCTCCGCGGCGTGCGGATCCCTGCCGCGCCGCCAACCGCGCAACAACAGCGGCAACGCCACAACTGCAACCAGCAGCGATAAAAGAATCACCCCCGACGCAATGAAAATCGCCAGGTCCCGTCCCGGCAGCGGCGCACCGCCCGGCAACACCTCGGGCAACGACAACACACCCGCCAACGTCACCGCGCCGCGCACGCCAGCCACCGTCGTCACGGTGACCGTGCGCAACCCCGGCACAGCATTCACCACGCCATGCTTCGCCGCGCCGCGGCTCGCGAACCAGCGTAGCAGCCAGACCCACACAAAGCGCATCGCATACAACGCCGCCGCCACGGCGCCGATATAGCCGATCAGCAGCCATACCTGCGCATTGCCGGTCTCGTGCGCGTCGAGCAACGCGCGGCCGAGAATATGCGGAAACTGCAGCCCCAACAGAATGAACACCATGCCGTTGAAGACAAACTCGATCATCGTCCACGTGCTATTCGCGCGCACTCTCGATGACACCGGCCCGACATGCACAATGCTCGCGTAATTCATCATCATGCCGGCCGAGACCGCGGCCAGAATGCCCGACAACTCGAAGCGCTCAGCAGTCAGATAAGCGGTGAAGGGGATCAGCAGCGTCATCACCACGCCCGGCGCCGGATCGCCGTCTTCGTCAAGACTCAGAAAGTGTGCCGACACAAAACTGAACAGCCAGCTCACCGCCGCGCCCGTCGCGAGACCGCCCGCGGCGATGATCACGAAACTGATCGACGCATCGCGCAGCGAAAACACGCCCGTCAGCGCCGCGGCAATCGCAAACTTCAACGCGACAAGACCCGACGCGTCGTTCATCAACGCCTCGCCTTCAAGAATATGCATCAGCCGTCCAGGAATCTTGCCCTTGCCGACGATGCCGGTCAGCGCCACGGCATCGGTCGGCGACAACACAGCGGCAAGCGCGAATGCAACCGGAAGCGAAATCGACGGCACCAGTGCGTGCACGAAGTAGCCCACCACCAGCACCGTCATGAAAACCAGGCCGAGCGCGAGCATCAGAACAGAGCGGCGCGCCATGAACAATTCGCGCTTGGGAATGCGCCATCCATCCGCGAACAGCAGCGGAGGAATAAACAGCATCATGAAAATTTCCGGATCGAAGGTGACGTGCAGCCCGAGCCGCGGCCATGCGAGCAAAGCGCCGATCGCGATCTGCACGAGCGGCAGCGGCAAGGCGACCGGCAGCATCCGGGTAACCACGCCGGAAGCGGCGACGGCGAGCAAGAGAATCAGTACGGTAAAGACAATGTCCATCGGTCTATTTCTGGAGATATAACGGTGCTTCCACCGCTATCATCTGCGATGTCGCCGCATAACGGTCATGAGGCGCGCGGAACGCGGTAAGCCCGAAGTTTAGCCCGACGGCGCGTCACGCCAGCGCCAGCTGTGCAGTGTCCAGCGAACGTGGCCAGCAAGGGTTCCCGTAAGGCGGTGCACTGTAACGGTGCGCGGCGCGCCCACCGGCGGCGCATCGACCCTTTCACCGGTGCAATCCTTCATGCAATTTTCAGTCGAATGTGCGCCAGCGTGCGCATGGAGCTTGCTTAACGTATATCGATGACGCACATTTTGAGAAACGGTGCCGAGGTTGTTCGCCTCCGCGTTCGGACCGGCCCGGCTCTCGCGTGAGAGGATTGCATGACGATTGCGCAACAGGAAAGAACGGCCAGCGTGCCGCATGGCTTCGATGTCGAGGTGACGTCGGGGCTCGAGCGTTTTTCAGCGCAGCATGGCGAGCTGACGCTGACCAGCGTGTTTCAACCGATTTTCAGTCTCTCGCATATGCGGGCGGTCGGCTACGAGGGGCTGCTGCGCGCGCACGATGCGCTCGACCGTCCCGTGTCGCCGCTCGACGTCTTCGGCGAAGCGGCACGTCTCGGCGACGTGTTGCAAGTCGATCGGCTCGCCCAGACTCTGCATCTGGAGAACTTCAAGGTGCTCGGCGCCGAGCGGGAATGGCTGTTCTTGAACGTCCATCCCGGCGCGCTCACCGATCCGTATCTCGCCGCTGCCTTGCTGGCCAACCTCAAACGGCTCGATCTGTCGCCGCGGCGGATCGTGCTCGAGGTGCTCGAGCAACGCGCGGAGGATCTCGAACGTCTCGCCGAGGCAGTACGTCAGTTCCGTGAGCGCGGTTTCCTGATTGCTCTCGACGACTTCGGCGCGGGTCACTCGAATGTCGAGCGGATCTGGCAATTGAATCCCGATATCGTGAAGCTCGACCGCATCATGCTGTCGCACGCCGCGCATCGTGCGGATATGGCGACGATCCTGCCGGGGCTGGTGGCGTTGCTGCACGAAGCGGGCAAGCTCGTGTTGATCGAAGGCGTGGAAACGGAGCATGAAGCGCAGATGGCGCTCGCCTGCGACGCCGACTTCGTACAGGGCTTTTTCTTCGGACGACCCAATCCGGGCGCGGCCGATGCGGCGCACGCCACGACTTGCATCAGCGAAGTCACCGACCGTTATCGCGATCAGGCCGAGGCGCGCGAGCGCCGCAATGCGAGCCGCCTCGCACCGTACCTGCGGGCGTTCGAGCGCGCCGCGGAGCGGCTTGCCGCCGGCGAACCGCTCGAGGAGGTGTGCTGGAATTTCCTCGCGCTCGACCATGCCGCGCGCTGCTTCCTGCTCGACGCGAACGGCAAGCAGGCGGGGCGCAACGTCGTATTGCGCGCCGATCGCGCGGCGCATGAGACGCGCTTTTTGCCGTTGGCCGATGCGCAAGGGGCGAACTGGCTGCGCCGTCCGTATTTCCGCGCGGCGATCAGCGCGCCGGAACGCGTGCATGTGACGCGTCCGTATCTGTCGATCAACGAGGCGTTGCCGTGCGTGACGCTCTCGGTGGCGACGCATGTCGGTGAGCAGACGTGCGTGCTGTGTGGCGATATCGATTGGGTTGAGGAATAGCGGTTCGGGTAGTTTGTTTCGGTAGGTAAGCGGCGATGCTGGCGGTTCAGATCGGAACGGAAGGCGGCGATTCCAATGGTTCGATCTGGAGCGTGAGTAGCAATCCTGGCGGTTCATATTGGGAGGGCGCGCGTGGCGGTTCTGAGATCATGTCGTTTTTAACGACCCTCAGCCACGCCTATGTCCGTCCTACTCGAAGTGATCGCCACGACCGTTGCCGACGCCCGCCTTGCAGCGCAGGCGGGTGCGAACCGTCTCGAACTCGTCACCGCGATGGGTGAGGGCGGTCTGACACCGAGTCTCGGGTTGATCGAAGCGGCGGTCGCCGCGGCGAGCATCCCCGTCAACGTCATCGTGCGACCGCATAGCCGCTCGTTCGTATATGACGCCGACGACTACGCCGTGATGCTGTGCGACGTGCGCGCCGTCAAAGCGGCCGGTGCGAACGGCGTGGTGATCGGCATGCTGACGGCAGACGGTGAGATCGACCGCGAAGGCCTCGCGCGCGCGATCGATGCGGCGGACGGTCTGGCCATCACCTTCCATCGTGCGTTCGACGAAACGCGTGATCAGCGAAAAGCGCTCGACGTGCTGCTCGGTTTCGATGCCGTGACAAATGTCCTGACCTCGGGCGGCAAACCTTCGGTACTGCAGGCGGAGTCGATCATGCGCGACATGGTGCGGCAAGCGGCCGGGTCACATTGCACGGTGCTAGCGGGCGCGGGATTGACGATCGATGCAGTGGCCGGTTTCGTGAGCGCGACGCAGTTGCAGGCGGTTCACTTCGGTTCGGGCGTACGGGTTGGCGGCAACGGACTCGCACCCGTCGATGCGGCGAAAGTCGCGCAGGTGCGAGCGCTGCTGGACGCAAGGCACGGCTGATTCGTCAGGCGGAAATCGAAGCAGCCGGACGCAACGCCCAGCAAAACTGTCAGGCAAAAAAATGCCGCTTCGAGGTTCAACCCGAAGCGGCATTTTTCATCGCACGTGCGAAAGAACCTACTTCGCGACGACCACCGGAATCCCGCGCAATTGTCCGGCGCCCTTCACCTCTTCCAACGACTTCTTCACCGACACGCTCGTCGCAGCTTCGATCTGCAAGCGCGCAGCGAGATCACGCTCGCCGCGCTTCACGCCTGCCAGATTCGCGAGCTTAACGTGACCATAACCCCGTACACGCGCATGCAGATCGGCGAGCTTCGCGACGTCTTCGAGATTGTTTGCATCGAGCTTCGAGAGCGCGCGTTGCAAGGTGGTCTCGTAGTCGCCGGCGAGTTCGCGTTCCATTTTGCGTTCGAGCGTGCGGCCGAACGGATCGAACATCGTGTCGCGCAGACCGCTGAATTTCGCCATCACGCCGAGAACCGGCCACATCCATTGACCGAAAGTCTTCTTGGTCGGATTCACGCCCGCCGGAGCACGCGTGAGTGTGGGCGGCGCGAGGTTGAACTTGATGCCGAAGTCCTTGCCCGCCACACCTTCGAATTGCGCTTCCAGTGCTTCACGGAACGTGCTATCCGTATGCAGGCGCGCCACTTCGTATTCGTCCTTCACCGCAAGCAGACGATAGAACGTCGTCGCTATTGCGCGCGTGATGCGCTCGCTCTTTGCATCGACCGCGGTTTCGGCGCGCCGCGCCGCATCGACCAACGCGCGATAACGCTGTACGTAGCGCGCACCGCCGTACGTCTGGAGACGGCCCTCGCGATGCGCGATCAGTTCGTCGAGCGTATCGACACGCACCGGTTGCGTGGCCAGATGGCGTGCTTGCCACAGCGATTCCAGCGCGGCCGGGTCTTCCGCGGCAACACGCCCGATTGAGAACGCCAGTTGATTCATTTGCACGGCAACGTTGTTCAACTCGATCGCGCGCATCATCGCGCTGAACGAGACCGGGACGAGGCCGAGTTGCCAGGCGTAGCCGAGCATCAGAATGTTCGCGCCGATGGTGTCGCCGAGGAAACGTGTAGCAAGCGCCTGGGCGTCGCACGTCGACATGCGCTCGGCGCCTGCCGCGTGACGCATCTTGTCGATTAGCGCGTCGGCATGCAGCGTCGCGTCCGGGTTCTGCACGAAGGTCGCATTCGGAATCGCGTGCGTGTTGACGACGATCCGCGTGCGGCCATGACGCACCGTTTGCAGCGCATCGGCGCTCGCGCCCACCACCATATCGCAGGCGAGCAGCACGTCGGCCTGTTGCGTGTCGATGCGGACCTGGTTGAGCCACTCGTCGCGCGCGGCAAAGCGCACGAACGACAGCACCGAGCCGCCCTTTTGCGCAAAGCCCATGAAGTCGAGTACCGACGCGCTCTTGCCTTCCAGATGCGCAGCCATGCTGATCAATGCGCCGACCGTCACGACACCCGTGCCACCGACACCCGTCACCAGGATGTCATACGGCGCGGCATCGAGATGCGTCGCGGGAATCGGCAACGCTTCGACGCGTGCGGCGAGCGCGGCCGGATCGAACGCGGCGCCCGCGGCTTTCTTCAGCTTGCCGCCTTCCACGGTGACGAAGCTCGGGCAGAAACCGTTCACGCACGAATAGTCTTTATTGCACGACGATTGATCGATGCGGCGCTTGCGCCCCAACGCGGTCTCAACCGGTTCAACCGACAGACAGTTCGACTGCACGCCGCAATCGCCGCAGCCTTCGCAAACTTCCTCGTTGATGAACAGACGCTTGTCCGGATCGGGAAACTCGCCTTTTTTCCTCCGACGCCGTTTTTCCGCCGCACAAGTCTGGTCATAGATCAGCACGGTCACGCCGTCGGTGTCGCGCAATTCGCGCTGCACGGCGTCCATTTCGCTGCGATGGTGGAACGTCGTGCCCTTCGGAAACTGGTCGTGATGCCCATCGTATTTCTCCGGCTCATCGCTGACCACGACGAAGCGCGACACGCCTTCGGCTTCCACCTGACGCGCGATCTGCGGCACGGAGATACTGCCGTCGACCGGCTGGCCGCCCGTCATCGCGACCGCATCGTTATAGAGAATCTTGTACGTGATAGTGGCTTTCGCGGCCACCGCCTGACGGATCGCGAGAATGCCCGAATGAAAGTAGGTACCGTCGCCGAGATTCTGGAAAACGTGGCGCGTTTTCGTGAACATCGAATGCGAGGCCCAATCGACGCCTTCACCGCCCATCTGAATCAGGCCGGTGGTATCGCGCTCCATCCACGACGCCATGAAGTGACAGCCGATCCCCGCATGCGCGATCGAACCTTCCGGCACTTTGGTCGACGTGTTGTGCGGGCAGCCGGAGCAGAAATACGGCGTACGCTTCACGCTATCCGCGGCATTCGAGAGAATCTGCGGCGCGACCAGGTCGACCACACGTTCGCGGCGATCCAACGCCGGCTTGTGTTTCGCGAGCCAGTTCGCGAACACAGGCAGAATGCGCGACGGCCGCAATTCACCCAGCGACGACAGCAGCAGCGTGCCGTCTTCGGCATTCTTGCCGATCACGATCGGACGCGTGCCTTGCGTGCGGTTATACAGATAGTCTTTGATCTGCTGCTCGATGACCGGACCTTTTTCCTCGATCACCAGCACTTCGGACAAACCGGACACGAACGCGTCGATGCGCGTCATTTCCAACGGGAACGACAGCCCCACCTTGTAGATCCGCACGCCGGCCGTTTCCAGATCGGCGACGGTCAGATCGAGCCGGCGCAGCGTTTCCATCAAGTCCAGATGCGCTTTGCCGCACGTGACGATACCGACGTCCGCGTGCGGACTCGGCGCAATCCATTTGTCGATGCTGTTGGTGCGCGCGAAATGACGGACGGCGTCGAGCTTTGCGTGCATCCGCGATTCAATTGTCAGGCTCGGCAGATCGGGCCAGCGGTTATGCAGGCCGCCTGCCGGTGTTTCGAAATCCTGTGGAGTCGCCCATTCGGTTTGCAGCGCGTCGAGGTCGACCGTCGAGCCGGATTCGACCGTTTCCGAGATCGCCTTGTAGCCGACCCACGCGCCCGAGAAGCGCGACAGCGCCCAGCCATACAGGCCGAACTCGAGCATGTCGGCAATGTTCGACGGATTCACCACCGGCATATGCCACGCCATCAACGCGAAGTCGCTCTGGTGCGGCATCGACGACGACACGCAGCCGTGGTCGTCGCCCGCCACCACCAGCACGCCACCATGCGGCGACGAGCCGTATGCGTTGCCGTGTTTCAGCGCATCGCCCGCGCGATCCACGCCGGGGCCTTTCCCATACCACATCGCGAACACGCCTTCGACGGTGCGCTCCGGGTCCGACTCCACCCGCTGCGTACCGAGTACCGCGGTGCCGCCGAGTTCTTCGTTGATTGCCGGCAAAAAGCGAATATCACTCGCCGTGAGCAGTTTTTTTGCTTTCCACAACTGCTGGTCGACCATGCCGAGCGGCGAGCCGCGATAACCGCTAATGAAGCCGGCCGTGTTCATGCCGTGCGCGCGGTCGGCTGCGCGCTGCATCAGCACGAGGCGCACCAGCGCCTGCGTGCCGGTGAGGAAGATGCGGCCGCGCGTGGCGGTGAGGTTGTCGGACAGCTTGTAGTCGGCGAGAGCGGGCGTGCCGTCGACGGGCAGGCGAGCGGTCATGGGTGAGTCTCCAGTGTTTTTGCATCCGCGCGCCGTGGTGTGGGGGCCACAAAGGTGACGCGGCGAAAGAGACTCTATTTTTTAGCGCCGATTGGAGTGAATTTTTTCTACTTGCTCGGGTGAATGGCGAATGAGCGCGACGAGCCGCGCGTTTTAATGAAGTTTTGAGATGGATCTGCCACGCGGCGGGCGGGTTCGGGTATGCCCTGGTATATTGCCGCCCGCAAGGCGCGCGATTTTAGCTCCGCGAATCCGCGGCCGGTTCTACCGCTGCGGAAGCCTGCACCACAGTCGCGACGGACGGCGGGTCGAGCGGCACGACCTCGTCGAAATGCGAGTAATCGATATGACTCACGCCGTTTTCCTCGCGCATGATGTCGACATATTTGTACTGCCAGCAAATCTGCTCGCATGGCCACATGTGACGCGCCTGCATGGTCTGTGAGGTCGATTCGTCGACCCCGTCGAGCGTAAGCAGCAGCGACGCGTCGCGCCCCTTGAGCGTCTCGGCGTTTTCGCCGAACAGCGGGCTGTTTTCGTCGATCACGTGCATCAGGACCCAGCCCAGTTTGAATACGGGATGTTGGTCGCGCACCAGCGTCAGATCGTAGAGCTTGCGCAGCGTAAAACCTTCGACGGTGGTGTCCAGGCGCATGATGCGCAGCCTCGCACGCGCTTCGGCGATCACATTCTGGCGCGCGTTGGCAGCGCGCACCATCAGCGTCATACGGCCGTCGAGCGGCCGCACGACCGCATAGCGGGCAAACACGATCTTCGCGTGCGGGCGCGAGAAGCGCGCGAAGATCAGCCCCGTTGCCAACGCAATGCCGGACATGCCGACAAAGATCTCGAGCGTTGCGACCGAGTGCGCGTAGACGGTTTGCGGATGCATGTCGCCATAGCCGACCGTCGCGAGCGTTTCGACGCTGAAAAAAAATGCGCCGCCGAAGCCCGATGGAAACTGATTGGCGATCGGCGCGTTGCCGAGCATGTAGAGCGCGGCAAACAAGGTGTTGAGCAGCAGGAACAAGACGCCGAGCGAGATAAAAAACATCGGCCAGCGGACGACGAGTGCACGGTGATAGAGGTCCTGCCAGATAGGCGTCGGCATGCCGTGGGTAATGACGACGCGGTCGTCGAGGCGCATCTCGCGGCTACCGCGCGGGCGACGTTTTCGCGCTAGTGCCTCGGCTTCGGCTTCGGTGTCGCCGATGGCGGGAAAGCGGTCTGACTGTTCGGTAGCCATCGCCTGCTCGGGAAGGTGAGAACGCGCAAAGCGTAGCACGCCGCCTTGCGCGCGAAAGGTGATTTTCGGCGTGCTGCGCGCAGGCCGTGACGGCGGCGCCACGGCGCCGCGGTGGTGCGCGCGTGGTGCTCTGGGCGAGCCTGCGGGGGGCACTTCAGATGAGCGTATTCGAGCTACTGCGATTGCGCTCGCCTGGTGCACACCGTCGATCAACGCGCCTGCCTTCGGCCTACGGAAAGGCTCGCGGTTTCGGAATGCCGGCGCCGTGTTCGATGTCGTCGACGGCTTGCTGGTGCGCCGCGGCGACCGCTTCCGCCTGGTCGGCGTAGCCGCTATCGCCACCGATCGTGGTCCACGGCTTGACGGCTTTCTCGCGATGCCGGATTTCGTATTCCGCGTCCCAGCGCGCGCCGTTCAATTCGAGAGGGCGGACGTGAATCGAGTACACGCCGTAGAGGAAGAGCTGTTCAGCCATGATCGCCTCCAGCCGGTTGCTTCAGAGGTGGCGCAGTGCGACGGGCGCGGCGCCGGGTTGCCTAAAGTTCGATTTCCCCGAGGATGCGGTGCGCGAGGGCCTTGGCTTCCTCGAGGGCTTCCTCCGGCGTGGACGAGGTGGCGTCGACTTCGTAGACCGTATTCTCCTGGTCGGATTCATCGCCTTCGTCGCGGGAAAGGGTGACCACACCCTGCCACGTGTCGCTCTTTACTTCTCGTGTTGACGCGGTGGCTGTGTAGATGCCTTTGGTATAAGTGATGTCATCCATGGCGATGCTCCTTGTTCCAAAGGTGTGGGTTTTTTCATCCTAGCACCGTTGGTCGAGGTTCGGTTTTTTGCCCGAAACCCGGCTTGACCACCGCGTTGACCACCCTACACGCCGCACAGGACAAACAGGCTACAGCAGCGCCACCACTTCATCCAGGGTAGGCGCGTGCGCACCCGCATGACGGCAAGCCGCCGCGCCGGCCGCGAGAGAAAAGGCAAGATGCTCCGGCCACGCGCGCTGCGGCGCGGTCATCAGGCTGAACAGCAAGCCGCCGATAGAAGCATCGCCGGCACCCACGGTATCGACAACTTCAACCCGGGGCGGCCGCGCCTCCACAATCATCGCGCCGTCGATCAGCACGGACGTCTCGGGCCCGCGCGTCACCAGCACGGTGGCGGCCGGGTTCATGGCCCGCAGCTGGGCAAGTGCGCCGGCTTCGTCCTCCGTCTTGAACAGCATCCGCAAATCCTCATCCGACACCTTGATCAGATCGGCCAGCGCGGCCATCTTCCGCAACGTCGGCTCGTAACCGTGCTCCATCAGGTTCCGGTAATTCGGATCGAAGCTGATCTTCACGCCACGCGCGCGCAACTCGGCGGCCAACGCGGCAAGCGTGTCGCCCAGCGGCTGACGCACGAGGCTGATGCAACCAAAATGCGCCCACTTCACCTGTTCGATCCAGCCAGCCGGCAAGCGAGTGGGATCGAAGGCCAGGTCGGCGCCGTTCTCGCCCATGAAAAAGTAGGCAGGCGGATGGGTTTGATGAACGATCGCCAGAAGGGGCGGGCGCTCCACACGCTGCATGAAGCGCATGTCGAGCCCCGCGGCGACGCTTGCGTTCCACAGCTCATCGGAGAAATTATCGACGCCCAGCGAGCCGGCACACGCGGTCGGCAAACCGAGCCGCGCCACGCAGCGCGCGACGTTCCAGCCGGCGCCGCCAGGACGCGAGAGCCATTGCGAGGCGCCGGTCCGCACGAGATCGGTGAGGATGTCGCCGGCCGAGACGAAGAAGGGGAATTCGGTGTTCGCGCTCAAGTTGCTCATTTTGCTTACTCCGCGGATTCGGACGCAGCGGCCGCGCCGTCAGGCAGTGCGTGCGCCAGCACCTCGTAGCACGCGCCCATCGTGTGATAGTCGGTCTTGCCGGCGGGACTCTTTTCGTCGCTGTACTTACGGTTGTCGCACGTGAGGATGCGGTACCACGCGCCGTACTTGTGATCGACGAAATGCGCCCAGCTGTAGCGCCAGATCTCGTCGTACCAGTCCCAGAAGCGTTCGTTGCCGGTGCGCTTGCCGAGCAGCGCCGCGGTCGCGAAGGTCTCCGCCTGGACCCAGAAATACTTGTCGTGGTCGCACACGGTGCCGTCCGGGCCGAAGCCGTAGTAGAGGCCGCCGTGATCTTCGTCCCACGCATGGGTCATCGCGGCGTCGAATAGTTCGATCGCGCGCGGCAACAGCCACGGCAACGGGCGATAGCGCTCGAGAATCAGCAGCAGCTTGGCCCACTCGGTCTGGTGCCCCGGCTGGAATCCCCACGGACGGAAGATGTTCGAGCTGTCCTCCTCGTTGTAATGCCAGTCGACCGACCAGTCCGCATGAAAGTGCTCCCACACGAGACCCTGCGAGAGCTTCGCCTGGCGCAGCGTGATGTTCGACGCCACCCGTTCCGCGCGATCGAGATAGACCAGGTGGCCGGTCGCCTCGTGCGCGGCCAGCAGCGCCTCGGTGGTGTGCATGTTGGCGTTCTGGCCACGGTACGAACTGACGCGCCAGTCGGGCGTCGCTTCGTCCGCGTAGAGACCGGCGGCGGCGTCCCAGAAGCGGTGTTCCATCAACTCGAAGGTCGCGCCGATCATCGGCCTGGCTTCCTCGATACCGGCCATCGCCGCATGCGAATACGCAAGCAGCACGAACGCGAGGCCGTAGCAGTGGCGCGTCGCGTCGAGCGTGCGTTTGCGGCCGTCACGCCATTCAAGTTCCCAGTCGTAGCCTTCGTGCGCGGCGTCCCAATGCGCTTCGCGCAGGAAGCGCAAACCGTGGCGGGCGTACTCGAGATGCTGCGGGTCGCCGAACTGGCGATACGCCATCGCGTAGTTGAAGACGTAGCGGCACGTGCTCACCAGATGCCGCGTGGTCGTGTCGTAGACGGAGCCGTCGTCGCGGAAGAAATGGAAGAAGCCGCCGCTCGGATCGAACACGTTGGGCGCGTAAAAGCGCAGCGTGTCCTGCACATGGGAGAGCAGAAAGTCGCGGCTGCGGAAGCTGTCGACGGCCGGCACGGCGGCGCCGTTGGCGGGGTGAAGCGGATCGGATTGCGTCATGGCGTTTTTACCAAAGTACTGGCACGGGCAATGAGATGGACGGGCAGATGGACTTCGAGTTCGGCGGGTGCGTCTTCCAGCAGCAGCTCGACGCCGCGCCGGCCGAGCGCTTCCTTGTCGACCGAAATGGTGGACAGCGGCGGCGTGGCATGGGCGGCGGCGGGAATGTCGTCGAAGCCGATGATGGCAATGTCCTCGGGCACGCGGATGCCGCGCGCGAGGCACGCGCGCAGCGCGGCGAGCGCGGCCGCGTCGTTGTAGGCGAAGACGGCGTCGGGGCGTGGGCCGGGCGCGTCGAGCAACCGGTGCATTGCGCGCGCGGCGCCGCTGTCAGGGTCGAGGCCGGCGTCGATGGTGACTTCCAGCGACGGGTCGAACAACAAGCCCGCTTCGAAAAACGCGCGCCGGTAACCGAGCGCGCGCTGGGCGATGCTGAAGTGCGCGAGCGAGCCGCCAATGAACGCGACGCGCTTGCGCTGCTGTTCGAACAGATGCCGCATGGCGAGCGTGGCGCCGGCGGCGTTGTCGAGATTCACTGAGCGCAGGCCGGGCGCCCACAGGTCGATCAAGACGAGCGGGCGTTGCATTGCCACCAGCGTGCTCAGCGTTTCAGGTTCGACAAAACCGGCGATCGCCACCGCATCCGGCGCATGCAGCCGCATCTGCTGGATCACGTCTTCTGTCGGACCGGCGGTCAGCACCGAAGGGACGATGCCGCGTTCGCGGCAGGCGTCTTCCACGCCGTGCAGCACGTGCGAGAAGAACGGGCTGACGGCGAAGTTGTTGTGCTGACGATGCAGCAGAAACGTGAGGCGGCGGATGCGCGGGCGCAGCTGGGCGGCGTCATAACCCAACTGCCGCGCCGCTTCGACGACGCGTTCGCGGGTGGCCTCGGAAAGGCCCGGCTGGTTCTTCAATGCGCGTGAGACGGTGCCGATCGACACGCTGGCCGCGCGGGCGACGTCGCGGATGGTGGTGGCCATCGAATGAAGCGGCCGCAAGAGGGCGGCCGCACGCTGTTTAAGTTCGGCCGATTGTATAGTAAAACGTGGCTAAAACAGCTTTGCAAACACCTGATCTACACTCGGAAATACCCGTAGATGGTAGTGCTGGCGTGTTTTATGTTGTTTAGTAAAATGACTAAACAAGCTTTGGCTTTGCTTCCCTCAGTCGAAAGGCCTCGCCGCCACATCGGCCTGCCCCCGCAGCAGCGCCACACTCTCATCCGCGTCGATCAGCACGAAACCGCTCGTCTCCTGCTTCGCGCGCCGCTTCGCCAGCGCCGCGACCGACGCAATTTCCTCGCTGCTGTAGAACGCCGGGCCGCCAGCCGACTCGACGCGCACGCAGCCGATCGCCATCGTTACGAAGGTAAAGAAGGTCGGATTGCCGCGCCGGTCTTCACCGTGAATGCCACCGCCCAGCCGGTCGGCGGGCGCGTAGAAGCGCTGCGCGCCTTCGTTGAACAGGTGAATTGCGCGCAGCACGCGGTCCTGCCAGTCCTCGCTCTGGAACAGGATCAGGAAGTCGTCGCCACCGACGTGACCGAGGAAATCGCGAGTCGGCTCGCAGGCGTCGGCGAGCACGGCGGCGGCGAATTTCAGCACTTCGTCGCCCTGCCAGTAGCCATATTGGTCGTTGAAGGGCTTGAAGTGGTTCAGATCGACGTAGCAGGCGTAGAAGCCGGCGTCGTTGCCCAGCAGGCGGGCAATGTGCGAACTGATCGGAATGTTGCCCGGCAGGAAGGTCAGCGGATTCGCGTAGCGCGCGGCTTCGATGCGCACCTCGGTCACCGCGCGCACCAGGTTCTCTCCGGTGCCGAGACCGACATACTTGCCGTCGTTGTCGGTGATGACGAAGCCGTCGGCGAGATAGCGCTGATCGTCGCTGGCGAGCAGCTTGGCCATCTGCTCGACGCTCATCGACTTCTCGATGATCACCGGCGATGCGTTTGCAAACAGCAGGCACGGCCGCTTGCCGAACAGCTCGCGGTGATAAGGCAGCGCGTAGCGGTCCATGAAACTGCGCCGGTTGATCAGCGCGACCGGCTCGTCGTGCTCGACCACCGCCACCGCGTGCAGATCGGGCAGGCGGTTGAACAGTTCGAGCACGTCGTTGTTGGTGGCGTGGCGCGGGAGCGCGGGCGCGTGCACCAGCATCTTGGCCGACGCCATGCCGCCCGACGGCGACGCGCTGCTTACCGTGCGCGTGGTTTCCGGGAACACGGCGATGTGGCCTGCGCGTAGCGCGTCGCGGGCGTCGTCGGTGACGCTGCTGGCCGGCTGCGCATGCGGCCGGCCGAAGAAATAGCCCTGCCCGCAGCCGATTCCCATGTCGCGCACCACGATCAGATCCGCTTCGTCCTCGATGCCTTCGGCCACCAGCCTGGCGCCGCTCGCATTCGCGAAGTGCTGCATCGCGCGCACGGCCTCGAATTTGAGCGAATCCCCGGAAATACCGTGGATAAAGAAACGGTCGATCTTCACGACGTCCGGCTGCAGCCGCACCCAAAGGCTCATGCTGGCGTTCGCGGTGCCGTAATCGTCGAGCGCAAACTGTGCGCCGGTCGTGCGCAGCGCCGAAATGACGGGCACGAAGCTGCCGATGTCCAGAATCGTGCTTTGCTCGGTCAACTCGATCACGATTCGCTGCGGATCGACGCCGCGATGACGCAGCAGCGCGACGATGTCATCGCGTGCATCGGCCAAGTGACGCATCGCGCCCGCACTGAAATTGAGAAACAGCTTGCCTTCGACATCGAGCTTCGCGAACGCCTCGATGCAGGTGCGCGCGGCGGCCTGTTCGAGTTGCAGCGCGCAGCCCTCGGCGAGCGCCTGCGAGAACAGGGCGAAGGGCGCCTCGAGCGGCGTGCCGGCCGGCCCGCGGATCAGACCTTCGTAACCGAGGATCGTGCCGTCGTCGAAATCGATGATTGGCTGGAATACGGCGGACAGTTCACGCCGGGCGATCAACTCCTCGATGCGCGGCGTAGCGGATCGGGAGGGCGAGCGAAATTGCATGGCAGTCAGGCGTGGCGATCGACCTTTGTCTTATCGGCTCATTCGGTCTGGGAGTTAAGTGAATTTTTAGTGAACGCTGAGACCGGAATGGTGCGTCGCGAGCCCGTGGCTCGCCGCGGGCTGGTTTCGCCACGGCCAGGACATTGCCTATGCCATCCGGCTGAGGCGACAGCGACCGCGTTTGAGCGTGAAATAACAAAAAAGCCGCACGAGGCGGCTTTCTTCAAATGACGCTCAGGGAGGGCGCTTATGAATGTCCTGTTTGCATTGCGCGCGTATTCAACGGCGCGCGACGGCGGCGGCGGGCCGCTCGCGCAAGGCAGCGCGGGTTTCGCCGCTCATGTCGCGAGCACCCCAGCGCTGCGCGAGCGCGGCGCACACCATCAGCTGGATCTGGTGGAACAGCATCAGCGGCAAGACCACGGCGCCCACCGCTTGCGAGGCGAAAATCACCTTGGCCATCGGTACGCCGGCGGCGAGGCTCTTCTTCGAGCCGCAGAAGATGATGGTGATCTGGTCGGCGCGGCTAAAGCCGAGCCGCTTGCTGACGAAAATCGTTACGGCAAGTGCGAGCGCCAGCAGCACCACGTTGATCAACAGCAGGCCGCCGAGCGCGGACAACGAGATCTGATGCCACAGGCCCTCGGTGACGGCCTCGCTGAAGGCGCCGTACACCACCAGCAGGATCGAACCCTGGTCGACGAACTTCAGCACGCCACGATTACGTTCGATCCACTTGCCGATCAGCGGGCGCAGCAACTGCCCGGCCACGAACGGCACCAGCAGCTGCAGCACGATGTTGCCCACCGTATGCCACGGCGAGGCGCCGTTACTTGCAGCCTGATTGGTGACCACGAAGCTGACGAGTGCGGGGGTGATGAAGATGCCCAGCAGGCTCGAGGCCGACGCGCTGCATACGGCGGCCGGCACGTTGCCTTTACCAATGGACGTGAACGCGATCGACGATTGAACCGTCGACGGCAGCGTGCAGAGGAAGAGGACCCCCGCATAGAGCGTCGGCGTGACAAGTGGCGAAAGGAGCGGCTTAAGCGCGAGGCCGAGCAGCGGAAACAGCGCGAACGTGCTGAGCAGCACTACCAGATGCAGACGCCAATGCGTCGCCCCCGCTACGATCGCCTCGCGTGAGAGCTTGGCGCCGTGGAGGAAGAACAGCAGACCGACCGCGATATTCGTCACCCAGTTGAACGCAACGGCGGCCTGTCCGTGCACCGGCAGGAAGCTGGCAAGGATCACGGTACCCACGAGGCACAAGGTGAAATTGTCGGGAAGCAGTTTCGGGCGAGCCATGGCGGAATCTCAATTCGGTGATGCGGAAGCAAAGGCGTGCGCAATGCGTCGCCTCAAGCTATGGGAAACGCCTATTGTTATTGAAAACCGATTGAATAGGCAAATTCATTTGCCGAATCGATTAATGAGCATCGCGCATCAAGTTGCTACATCGATCGGCGTCGGGCGACGTCCGGGGCCGATTCCAGTATTGGCGAGCGTATTTGTTTGGTCCACTCCCGTTTGACAATCTAACGAAAAAAAACGGCGGTGATTTGTCATACGCATGGACGCTCCGCGGGCCTCGCCGAGTCGCTCCCGCAAGCGGTTTCAGGGCTTTCATGCAAGGGCTCTGTCGCGGAAAAACGTCGCAGTAACAAGGTGTTACAACAGCGCTCGAGGCCTAACACTTTTTGCCTCGACACCCTTTGCCGGCGCCCATAAATTACTGGTCAAAGGCCGTCGGGAAGCCCCGCGCCGCGACAGATGCGCAGCGCTCGTGCCAGTCCCAGAAACAAGTCCATCGCAGCTCGAACGGTGGGCTTCAGGCAAGTCTTCGGGCATGTGAGTCACTTGGTGGACGGGTTGTCGAGAACGAAGCACTGGGCGTTGGGCGCGGTTATCGCCGCGCTGTGCTCGTTCGCCTATGCGAAAGGGTCGGACATGCCGCATGGCGGTGGCGGCGGTGGTTACCCGCATGCGCCTGCGGGCCACGCGATCGGGTATCCGCATGCCGCTACGGGCTACGCCATGCGCGGCGATGCGCGTAACGGCGGTTATGCCTATGGCGCTGCCAATGTAAGGCCGGCTCGCAACAACGTGGCCGATGCTCACGCGCGCTTGCCACACGGCGGCGCGAACTTCGCCGCAGGCAGCTACGCCAATGGCTTTGGCGATTACAACTCGGGCATGCGCCGTGTCGCCGGATCGTTCGGATATCCTAACGACGGCCGTGGCAGCGTGCAGTACGCCGGGGCTATCACGCCCGTCAGCGCCGAATCGCGCTCGGTTCCGCGGCCACCGGCCAATGCGCCGGTTCGCGCCGGCTCGATTCGCGCCGATGTGGCCCGCTACAACGAAGAGCGCGGTGCCTCGCGTGCCATGCAGCGCCCCCCGGACGATCCACGTCAGCAGGAAGGTTCGCCGTACCGTAACTAGCGGCACCGCTTCTCGCTTCACCGGACGCCCTCGCGTTACCGAATGCCCCTTCACCGAATGCTCTTTGCATTGCCGAACATCTTTTGTCTCACCGAGCGCCTTTCGCCTCACCGAACGCCTCTCTCACCAGAATCCCCCGTCTCACCAAACTCCCCCGTCTCACCAAACTCCCCCGTCTCACCAAACTCCCCTCCCACCCTTCGCTCAATCCGCTTCCTGGCTCTGACAGCCGGTTTAAAGCGGCACTCCGCGTCGCCGCCATCCAAAAAGCCTCTGTCAATCTGACGTTTCGACACCACACTTTTTTGAAAACATTCGGCACAAAAACGCCTCCCGTCGTCAAATTTGGTCGTTTCTCCCGCGGCGCGTCATCCGTATGTCATCTGAACCGTTATCACCCGGTCGGGTGCAATGTCAGTAACGCTTTGCGCCGGACCGCGAGGTTCGCGGCGACGCGGTGACGACGTGCACGGCCATCGCGTTATCAGGCCGATAAGCGACAAAACTAATCAGACCGCTATACCCGCAATAAGCCACGATATTTTTGTTCATAAAAATGGTCCGCAAAGATGGTCCCGCCCAGATTGGCTCGATGATCGGACGGACAACAACAATGGTTCGCGCGAGCTCCCCCATTCGCACAGCCAAACCTTTTTGACAAAGACAGGAGAACCCATGAAAACAAGCATCAGCAGTGCGCTGAAGACCACCCTCAAGGCAACCGCGTGTGCCGCTCTGCTGGCCAGTGCATCGTCTGCTTTTGCGCAATCGAGCGTGCAACTCTACGGTCAGGTCGACGAATGGGTCGGCGCGCAAAAATTTCCGGGCGGCAAGACGGCCGTCCAGGTGTCTGGCGGTGGCATGTCGACGTCATACTGGGGCTTGAAGGGGGCTGAGGATCTGGGCAACGGCTACAAGGCGATCTTCGCGCTGGAAGGCTTCTTCCTCGCGCAGAACGGCCAGTACGGCCGCTTCACGGGCGACACGATGTTTTCGCGTAACGCGTACGTCGGTATCGAATCGCCGTACGGCACGGTGACGGCAGGCCGTCTGACCACGCCGCTGTTCGTGTCGACGATTCTATTCAACCCGTTCGTCGACTCATACCAGTTCTCGCCGATGGTATGGCATACGTATCTCGGCCTCGGCACGTTCCCGACGTATTCGACCGATCAGGGCGTCACGGGGGACTCGGGCTGGAGCAACGCGGTGTCGTACTCGTCGCCGAACTTCAACGGACTGTCGGCAACGGCGATGTACGCGCTCGGCAACACGGCCGGTGAGAACGGCGCGAAGAAGTGGAGCGGCCAGGTGCTGTATTTCCACGGTCCGTTCGCGGCGACCGCGGTGTATCAGTATGTGAACTTCAACAATGTGCCGGGCGACCTCGGCAGCTTCGATACGTCGGGCGTTCCGGGCCTGAAGAGCCAGAGCGTGGCGCAAGCCGGCGTCACGTACGATCTGAAGTTCGTGAAGTTCTTTGGGCAGTATATGTACACGTATAACCAGCAGACCATTTCGAGCTGGCACGTGAATACTGGCCAGGGCGGCGTCACGGTACCGGTCGGCCCGGGCACGGTGATGGCGTCGTACGCCTATTCGCGCGACGGCGGCGGCTTCGACCAGACCCGTCAGACGGCGTCGCTCGGCTATGACTATCCGCTCTCCAAGCGCACGGATATCTACGCGGCGTATATGTACGACAAGATCAGCAGCCAGTCGAGCGGCAACACATACGGCGTCGGTATGCGCGCGAAGTTCTAGGCGTTTGGGGCGAGGCAAGGGACGCTTGCTTGCGAGCGGCGCCTGAAGCCAATCCGCTGAATTCAGGCAACCCCAAGCCCGCGCTGCAGAACTGGGGGCAAGTCCCCAAAGGTCGCCCAGCTGAATCAGGCAACCCGAGTCCGCCCCGCCGAATCAGGGCAATTCCCCACAGCCCACCTTCTCCGGAAGGTGGGCTTTGTCGTTTCTGGTCCCCGCGCCGGCCGGATTTGCCGACTACCTTTTGATAAACCCGGCAAAATGGAGCCGATTAATTCCTCCAGCGAGTGATTGAGATGGATACCCTCGTCAGCATGAAAGTGTTTCGTCAGGTGGTCGAAGTCGGCAGCTTTGTCGGCGCGGCCGAACGGATGGAGATGTCGGCGGCGATGGCGAGCAAGCACGTGATGCACCTCGAACAGCAGCTCGGCGCGCGCCTGCTGAACCGCACCACGCGGCGTGTCGCGCCGACCGAGGCGGGCCGCGAATACTACGAGCGCTTGAGTCAGGTACTCACCGAACTCGAGGAAGCCGAGCAAGTGGTCAGTGCGGCGAGCGTCGTGCCGCAAGGACGCTTGCGGGTGTCGTCGCTGTCGGCATTCGGTTTGAGCCACGTGATGGTCGCTGTGGCCGACTACGCCTCGCAGTACCCGCAGGTCACCGTCGACATGACCCTGTCGGACCGCGTGGTCGAACTGATCGACGAAGGCTTCGACGTCGCGATCCGGGCTTCGCCGAGCGGGCTCAAGTCGTCTTCGCTGATCGCGCGGCAGATCGCGACCGCCCATCTGGTGTTGTGCGCGTCACCGGCCTATCTGCGCCGGCATGGCACGCCGAAGACCATCGCCGATCTGGCGCGCCACAACTATCTGCAATACGCGGGCGTGTCCGCGCTCGAAATCGCCTCCGCGACCGGCGATGGCTCGCCGCGCGTGCGGCTGTCCGGCAATCTGATCGTCAACCACCTGGAGGCGCAGCGCGTCATCGTGCTGCAGGGCGCGGGCATCGCCATGCTCGGCACCGAGGTGATCGGCGACGATCTGGCCGCGGGGCGCCTTGTGCCGCTGCTGGTGGATGACGTGCCGCCGCGCGAGTTGCCAATCTATGTGGTCTACGCGAGCCGCCGGCATCTGTCGGCCAAGGTGCGCTCGTTTGTCGACTTTCTTGCTGAGCGCTTTGCGAACGAATCGCTTTGGCCTTCGCTCGAGCAGATCAAGGCGCTGGCGGTGCGTTAGGCGGCTTGAGACGCACACTCCCATCATCCGCGCGACAGGTTGTACGGCCTCGAGCCGTTCGAGGCGCGCCGACCCGTTTAGCTATACTGGCTTCCAACACCCATACGCGTCACGATCTGGGGGAGATATGACCGATCTGTCCACGCCGCAGCGTGCCACCAATCACAAGCTGCCCGCGGGCCGGCGCCTGCGCTTTGTCACCGCCGCTGCCTTGTTCGATGGCCACGACGCGTCGATCAACATCATGCGGCGCATTCTGCAAACGAGCGGCGTAGAGGTGATCCACCTCGGCCACAACCGCTCGGTCGATGAAGTCGCCACCGCTGCCCTGCAAGAAGACGCCGACGGCGTCGCCGTGTCGAGCTATCAGGGCGGCCACAACGAATACTTCCGCTATCTCGTCGATCTGCTGCGTGCACGCGGCGGCGAGCGTATCAAGGTGTTCGGCGGCGGCGGGGGCGTGATCGTCCCCGAAGAAATTGCCGAACTCGAACGTTATGGCGTCGAGAAAATCTATTCGCCGCATGACGGCCAGCGGCTAGGCCTGCAAGGCATGATCGACGACATGATCGCGCGCTGTGCTGAAGCCGCGCGTGCCGCTGCCGCCGTTCGGCAAAGCCCGATTGGCGAGTGGGTAGGCGATCTGTCGGCGTGCGGGTTGCCGCGTTTCGAACCGCGCGCTGAGTTGCTCGTCAAGTCGCACGACGAGGCGTCGGCCGACCCCGCCGCCATCACCTTCCGCCGCCTCGCACAACTGATCAGCGCGTACGAAGCGGGCCGCGTCAAATCGGCCGAGCAGGAAATACTATCCGTCCTCGCTGATGCGACCGACGTTCCAGTGCTCGGCATCACGGGCACCGGTGGCGCGGGCAAGTCCTCGCTCACCGACGAACTGATTCGCCGCTTTCGCCTCGACTATGGCGACGCCCTCACCATCGCCGTGCTGGCGATCGACCCGTCGCGCCGCAAATCCGGCGGCGCGTTGCTCGGCGACCGTATCCGCATGAACGCAATCGGCGACTGGGGCGGTGGCGCGCGCGTCTACATGCGCTCGATGGCGACGCGCGACGCATCGAGTGAAATTACGAGTTCATTGGAAGACGTGCTCACGCTGTGCAAGGCCGCGGGCTTCGATCTGATCATCGTCGAGACGTCCGGGATCGGGCAGGGCGACGCGGCGATCGTGCCGTTCGTCGACGAACCGCTCTATGTGATGACACCGGAGTTCGGCGCGGCGAGCCAGTTGGAGAAGATCGACATGCTCGACTTTGCCAGCTTCGTCGCGATCAACAAGTTCGATCGCAAGGGCGCGCCGGATGCGTTGCGCGATGTGGCGAAGCAGGTCCAGCGCAACCGCGGCGACTTCACGAAGGCGCCCGACGCGATGCCGGTATTCGGCACGATCGCTTCGCGCTTTAACGACGACGGCGTGACGGCGCTCTATCACCATGTTGCCGAAGCGTTGAGGTCGCATGGCTTGCGCGCCGGCGGCGGTCGTCTGCCGCCGCTCGGCGACTTGCGCTTTTCGAGCGGCCGCAACGACATCGTGCCGCCGGCCCGCGTGCGCTATCTGGCCGATGTCGCGCAAACCGTCCACGCGTACCGCGAGCGTGCCGACGCGCAAGCGCGCGTGGCGCGTGAGCGCTGGCAACTCACCGCAGCGCGCCGGATGCTCGACGAAGCTGATGCGGGCATGGACGCGCCTTCTGCAGTCTCCGGCTCGAGTGTCACGGCAAACTCCGCAAGCGCCCCTCAAACGCAACTCGAGCAACTCGACACGCTCATCGCCGAGCGCACCGCCGCCCTCGGCGAACACGAACGCAAGCTGCTCGACGCCTGGCCGCAAACCGTCGCCGCCTATTCCGGCGATGAACACATCGTCCGCATTCGCGACCGTGAGATCCGCACAGCACTCGCCGTCACGACATTATCCGGTTCCGAGGTCCGCAAAGTCGCGCTGCCGAAATTCGTGGATCACGGCGAGATCCTGCGCTGGCTGATGCTCGACAACCTCCCCGGCTACTTTCCGTTCACCGCCGGCGTGTTCCCGTTTCGCCGCGAAAACGAAGACCCGACGCGCATGTTCGCCGGCGAAGGCGATCCGTTGCGCACCAACCGTCGTTTCAAATTGCTCTCCGAAGGCATGCCGGCCAAACGTCTTTCGACGGCCTTCGATTCAGTCACCCTCTACGGTGAAGAGCCGCACGAGCGGCCCGACATCTACGGCAAGGTGGGCAATTCCGGTGTCTCCGTCGCGACGCTCGACGACATGAAAACGCTCTACGACGGCTTCGATCTGTGCGCGCCGCAAACATCGGTGTCGATGACGATCAACGGTCCGGCGCCGACGATTCTCGCGATGTTTTTCAACGTCGCGATCGATCAGCAGATCGCCTGCATGGCGCAGCAGCAAGGCCGTCCGCTCACGGAAGACGAACTCGCCGCCGCACGCCGCACAGCGCTGGAAAACGTGCGCGGCACGGTACAGGCCGACATCCTGAAGGAAGACCAAGGCCAGAACACCTGCATCTTCTCGACCGAGTTCAGCCTCAAAGTCATGGGCGATATTCAGGCGTACTTTGTCGATCACGGCGTGCGCAATTTCTATTCGGTGTCGATCTCCGGCTATCACATCGCCGAGGCCGGCGCGAATCCGATCTCGCAGTTGGCCTACACGCTCGCCAACGGCTTCACCTATGTCGAGGCCTATCTCGCGCGTGGCATGTCGATCGACGATTTCGCGCCGAATCTGTCGTTCTTCTTCTCGAACGGCATGGACCCGGAATACACCGTGCTCGGTCGTGTCGCGCGACGCATCTGGGCGATTGCAATGCGCGAACGCTATGGCGCCAATGAACGCAGCCAGAAGCTCAAATACCACGTGCAGACCTCGGGGCGCAGCCTGCACGCGCAGGAGATCGATTTCAACGATATCCGCACCACCCTGCAGGCGCTGATCGCGATCTACGACAACTGCAATTCACTGCACACCAATGCGTTCGACGAAGCGATCACCACGCCCACTGAAGACTCGGTGCGCCGTGCAGTGGCCATCCAGTTGATCATCAACCGCGAATGGGGTCTCGCGAAGAATCAGAATCCGAATCAGGGCAGCTTCGTGATCGAGGAGCTGACCGATCTGGTGGAAGAAGCCGTGCTGACGGAATTCGATCGACTCACCGAACGCGGCGGCGTGCTTGGCGCGATGGAAACCGGCTATCAGCGCGGGCGCATTCAGGATGAGTCGATGCTGTACGAGCATCGCAAGCACGACGGCTCGTATCCGATTGTCGGTGTGAACACGTTCTTGAGCGCGCATCCGCATGAAGCGCCGCAGCCGATTGCGCTGGCCCGCTCCACCGACGAAGAAAAGCAGAGCCAGTTGAAACGTCTACGCGATTTTCAGGCGCGGCATCGCGACGACGCGCCCGCGGCGCTCGAGCGTTTGAAGCGCGCGGTGATCGACGACGACAACGTGTTTGCGGTGCTGATGGACGTTGTGCGCGTCTGCACGCTGGGGCAAATCACGCACGCGTTGTTTGAGGTAGGCGGGCAGTACCGCCGCAATATGTGACACCGTTGTTTGCTGTGCAGCGGCTTCGCCTCAGGCGGCGCCGCTGCAATGCCGTCACGCAATCAAACTCAACGGCTTACCGCGCAATCCCGAGCCGGGCTTTCGCGTCGTTATATTCGTCCGTCAAACGCTGAACCAGCTCACCCACGCTCGGCACGTCGTCCATCAGGCCGACCCCCTGGCCTGCGCCCCAGATGTCTTTCCACGCCTTCGCCTTGTCGCTGCCGAAGTTCATCGCGGTCTTGTCCGATTCCGGCAGCGCCTCTGGATCCAGCCCCGCGTTCACGATACTTTCGCGGATGTAGTTGCCATGCACGCCGGTGAACAGGTTCGTGTAGATGATGTCCGACGCCGTGGAATTGACGATCGCCTGCTTATAGCTGTCGACCGCGTGCGCTTCTTTGGTCGCGATGAAGCGCGTGCCCACGTACGCGAGGTCCGCACCCATGGCCTGCGCGGCGAGAATCGAGCCGCCGTTGGCGATCGAGCCGGACAGCACGATCGGGCCGTCGAACATGCGCCGCACTTCGCCGACCAGCGCGAACGGCGAGGTCGTGCCCGCATGGCCGCCGGCACCCGAGGCCACCAGGATCAGCCCATCGACGCCCGCTTCCAGCGCCTTCTGCGCATGCCGCAGATTGATCACGTCGTGCAGCACGATGCCGCCATAGCTATGCACCGCGTCGACGATCTCACGCGCCGGTGCGCGCAGGCTGGTGATGAAAATCGGCACCTTGTGTTCGACGCACACGCGCACGTCGTGCTCGAGCCGCGTATTCGACTGATGGACGATCTGATTGACGGCGATCGGGCCGATGATTGCATCGGGATGGGCGGCCTTGTGTTCGGCGAGCTGTGCCTGGATCTGCGTGAGCCATTCGTCGAGCAGCTCGGCCGGGCGAGCGTTCAGCGCGGGGAACGAGCCGACAATGCCAGCCTTACATTGCGCTAACACGAGTTCGGGATAGCTGACGATGAACATCGGCGAAGCGACAACGGGCAGCGCGAGTTTTTGCAGGACGGCGGGCAATGCCATGATGCGAGTCTCCTGATAAGCGGGCCGGTGCGGTGCGGAGCGCCCGGCAGATATGAGTTTAGCGGCACATGGCCTAGGGTGCGTCGAGGCTGACGAGCGTTATGCTGCCGTCATAACCCCACCACACGTTGCCACGGTCGCTCTGGCATTTAAGAACGATCGTTCGATTATAGGCGAAGCTGCCACGTCGCGTCTGTTTAGAACAGTTGGAAGGAGTGTTCAGTTTCTATGCTTGAGTGGGCTAGCCCACCCCGCGTCGACACAGTGCGCTCCTACAATGCTTTGACTTCCAAACGACAAGAGACTCGCTATGGCCTTCGAGGATTTCACGCCCTTTCGCGTCGCCGTGGGCGACGTCGATATTTTCGGAGTGAAGGGCGGGGCAGGGCCGCCCCTTCTATTGCTGCACGGTCACCCGCAGTCGCATCTGATCTGGCAGCGGTGCGTAACGCAACTGGCCGAACACTTCACCGTCATCGCCACCGACTTGCGCGGCTACGGCGCCTCGGGCAAACCGCCCAGCGACGCCGAACACACTCCGTACTCCAAACGCGTGATGGCGGCCGATCAGGTCGCCGTGATGCGCCACTTCGGCTTCGAACGATTCCTGGTGTGCGCGCATGATCGCGGCGCCCGGGTCGCGCACCGGATGGCGCTCGATCATGCCGACGCCGTCGAACGGTTGATGCTGCTCGACATCGCGCCCACGCTTGCGATGTACGAAGCCACCGACCGCACCTTCGCGACACATTACTTCCACTGGTTTTTCCTGATCCAGCCGGAGCCGCTCCCGGAGACGCTGATCGGCGCGAACCCGGCCGCCTATGTCGACGCGGTAATGGGCGGCCGTCACGCGGGGCTGGCGCCGTTCGCGCCGGAAGCGCTGGACGCGTATCGCAGCGCGCTGGCGCAACCTGGCGCCGTGCATGCGATGTGCGAGGACTACCGGGCGTCGGCGAGCATCGACCTGGAACACGACCGGGCCGACATCGAGCGTGGCCACAAGATCGGCTGTCCGCTGCGTGTGCTGTGGGGCGACAAGGGTGTGATCGAGAAGTGCTTCGACGCGCTGGCGGAGTGGCGTCACGTCGCGCGGGACGTGAGCGGGCGGTCATTGTCGTGCGGGCATTACATTCCTGAAGAAGCACCGGACGAACTGGTCGCGGAAATGCTGTCGTTCTTCGAAGCGGTCGATCAGTAAGGCACTTTCGTTTATACGCAATGCAGGCGCCGGCTCGCTGACGCCCGATGCGGCCACCGTTTCGTCTACTGCACGACGCAGCAACGGTTTCGCTCAAGCTCGACGCAACGCAACCGCGCGCTTTCCCTCAGCCAAGCGGCGGCAAACGGCGCGCAACCGGCGTCGACTTAACGATCGCGGTGCTGGTCTCCGCGCGCTCGGTGACCTTCGATAGAATCTCGTCGAGCTGATCGATCGAATGCAGATACAGGCGGCAGATGAAGCAATCGTCGCCCGTCACCTTATCGCATTCGACAAACTCCGGAATCCGCCGGATCACGTCTTCCACCAGATGCAGCTGCCCGGGCAACGGCTTCACGCGTACGATTGCCTGCAACGTGAAGCCGAGCGCGCGCGGATCGATCTGTACGGTGAAGCGCTCGATCACGCCTTGTGCTTCGAGCCGGCGGACGCGTTCGGACGTACTCGGGGCCGAGAGGCCAACCAGACGCGCCAGTTCGCTGACCGGTTGGCGGGCGTCGGCCGCTAGCGCGGCGAGCAGCGCACGGTCGGTTTCATCGAGTGTCGCCGGCATAGGGGACGTAAGGCGTTTGGTCATGGCGGCCTTCGATTATGAGGTTGCCTTGTGGAACGACTTAAGTTTAGCCATGTATTCGGGCGCGCGGATTAATTACACTGCTGGTCATACAGGAATTCGTTCGAGGATCGAATCATGGCGTCAAATGAAATTCGCCGCGGCGCGGCCGAAATGACCATGGCCATGCTGATGTCCGGCACCATCGGCTGGCTGGTGGTGTCGTCGCAGCAGAGCCCGTTCAATGTGGTGTTCTTTCGCTGCATCTTCGGCGGCGCGACGTTGGCGCTCGTGTGCGCCGTGCTCGGCCTGTTCAGGCGCCAGCTCTTTTCGTGGAAGATGCTAGGCCTCGCGCTGCTCGGCGGCGCGGCGATCGTCATCAATTGGGTGTTGCTGTTCGCGGCCTATTCGCGTGCTTCGATCTCGATGGCAACCGCCGTCTACAACACGCAGCCGTTCATGCTGGTCGCGCTTGGCGCGTTGGTGTTTCGCGAGCGCATCAGCGCGTCGACGCTCGCCTGGCTGCTGGTCGCGTTCATTGGCCTCGTGTTCGTGGTGAAGGTCGAGCCGGCGGTGCTGGCGATGCCGGGGCAGTATCTGGTCGGGATTGCCTATGCCGTGGGCGCGGCGGCCATGTATGCGGTCTCGTCGATCATCACGAAGCACTTGAAGGGCACACCGCCGCATCTGATCGCGCTGATTCAGGTGTCGCTCGGCATCGTGATGCTGGCGCCATTCGTGCGATTCGATGCGCTGCCGACCAGCGGCGTGCAGTGGCTCGAATTGATCGTGCTCGGTATCGTCAACACGGGGCTCATGTATGTGCTGCTTTACGGCGCGATCCAGAAGCTGCCGACTTCGATGACCGGTGCCTTGTCGTTCATCTATCCAGTGGTGGCGATCATCGTCGATCGGGTTGCGTTCGGGCAGACGCTCGCGTGGATTCAGGTGCTTGGCGCGGTGCTGATCCTGCTCGCGGCCGCGGGTGTAAATCTCGGCTGGCGGATCGTGCCGCAGAAACGGTTGTCCTCAACCTGAGAAGCGCAACGCAGATGCGGTAGCGGAAAATATTACGGATTACGGAGCAACTGGATGCACGCATTGTTCATATAGACAAACCAATGGCGTCCCATTCGCGCGACTACGTGGCTTCGTATCGTTGTCTGTATACGGGTTTAAAAGGCGGCGTCAAGCTTCTGTAGGGAAATCACTGATGCGGTCAAAAAACCGGCGCGCGTATCATTCACCTCGACGCTGATCACGTCCGACAGAATTTCCGCCGCTCGCCTTGATGGTTGAGCGGCTTTCTTTTTGTGGCGACGGTTTTGGTGTTTTCCCGCTCCCGCCTGACCCGCGACGTCACGCCTCGCGCGCGACGATGCGCTCGCCATCGATTGCCAGGGGGCCGTTTCTGGCCGCCAACTCCTCGACGATCGTGTGGATCAGCGCTGGCCATTCGCCACGCGGCTTAAGCATGGTTGCCGCGGCGCGCATCACGGCGGCGTCGTCGAGCATTTGCAGCAACGTGTCAAAGCTCATCGCGCGGACTTCGAGCAGCTTGAACACGATCAGCACCTTCAGTGCATTCTTCGCATTGCGCGCCGGATCGGCGCGCAGCCACGCAACGCGTGAAAACGCCCGTTCAAGCGCCTCGTCGACGTTGGTGAAGGGCGAACCATGGCCGGGAATCACAAGCCGCACCTCGAGCTTCGCAATGGTTTCGAGCACCGCCTGTTCTTCGGCGAAACCGCTTTCACCTTCCAGCTCGGGGAAAATCACGCCAAAGCCGTTTTCCCACAGCGCGTCCGCGCTGATCAGGATGCGTTCGTCAGCGCAATACAGCATCAACGAATGTGGATCGTGGCCAGGCGCGCCGAGCACCTGCCAATCCAGCGCGCCGAGCCGTAGTTGCGCGCCGGGCGCGATCGTTTCGGTGAAGGTGAAGCGCTCGCAGCGCTGGCCGGTGGCGCGAAACGTCAGACGGGTTTCGTCCCACTCGCCGACTGCATCGGCCTCGGATGCGGGAATCGCAGTACGGCACGGCCACGTCGATTGCAATAGCGCGTTGCCGCCGCAGTGATCCGAATGCAGATGCGTGTTGACGATCAGATCGAGCGGTCGCGCGCCGAGCGTGTTTTGCACCAGCGCGACGGTTTGCGGCGCGTGCGTTGCGTAACCGGTATCGACGAGCGCGGCAGAGGTGTCGTCGACCAGCAGCACGTTGTTCGACGAAAGCCAGCCGCGTTCGAAGACTCGGATCGATTCTGGCAGCTTCGTCATGGTGTGTTTGCGTTGGTGCGTGTGGTTGCGCTTGTGCCCACGTCCCTGTCCGCGTCTGAACGCTCCGATGCTTCGGGTTTCGCCATCACCAGGATCGTCGACGTGCCAATCAACATGGTTTCGCCGTGCTGGTTCACCACGCTCCCTTCGAGATGCGTCAGATCGCCGTTCAGACTCGGCTTCCAGTAAGCATCGCGCACGCGCCAGGTGATTGTCAGCGTGTCGTTCGCATGGACCGCCTTCTTCAGCTTGATATCGAATTCGAGGCCGAGCGGCTGCGCGTAGGTCGAGAAGTGCGTGGCCAGCAACGCCATGAAATGCGCGGTGGGCTGCGTGCCGGATGCGATCAAACCGCCAAAGCGGCTTTGCGCGGCGTACGCCTCGTCGTGATGCAGCGGGTTGAAGTCGTTGACGAGCGTGGCGAAAGATTTCACCGAGTCCACCGATAATTCCAGCGTCGAGTGGAACGTCTCGCCGATCGTCACGATGCGCGGTGCGGCATTCATCGCTGCTCCTTCGCCGGGTGTGCCTGCTTTGCCATGAACTGCACGTGACGTTCCTCGACCGCGTCCCAGACGGCGCGCTTCGCATCGTTGTCCAACAACGACCAGCCCGCGATCTCGTCGATCGTGCGCAAACAGCCTTCGCACCAACCGGTTGATGCGTCCATCTTGCACACGCTGATGCAAGGTGAGGGCACGGCCGCCTCGTCGTCTTCGCTATCGATGCCCGCTGTCATGGCTTCATACCGTCTCGCGCAATGCCACGTCGATGACCGGCGCACCCGTCAACGCAATCAGTTCCTGCGCGCTCAGATTGAACACCGCATGCGGATGACCCGCGGCGGCCCACAGGCTGCCGAGCGCCAGCAGATCGGCATCGATCAGCGTGACCGGTTCCGTGGCGTGGCCGATCGGGCACACGCCACCGATCGCGTAACCGGTTTTCTCGCGGACGAACTTCGCATCCGCGCGGCCGATTTCGCCGACTTGCGCCGCGACCTTCTTTTCGTCGACGCGATTCGCGCCGCTCGCGATCACCAGAACCGGCGCATCGTCTTCACGGCGGCGAAACAGGATCGACTTGGCAATTTGCGCAACCGAGCAGCCGAGGCCGGCCGCGGCTTCGGCGGAAGTTTTGCCGGTTTCCGGCAGCATCACGACCCGTCCCGCGTGGCCGCGTTCGCGCAACAATAGCGCGACACGGCGGGCGGAATCGGGCAACGCGGCGAGATCGTCGGAATCGAGAGAAGCGTGGTCCGTCATTGTTCTAGGTCCTGAATGGATGGCAAGCGTCAAACGCAGTTGGCCTGTTCGCTGCGCGCTTTGGCGAGCAGCGCCTTGCCGGCGCGCGATACGTTCGGCCGGCTAATCGACGTCGAAATGAAATCGCCGATCGCGACGACTTGCGCCAGGTCGATGCCGGTCTCGATACCGAGGCCGTTCATCAGATACAGCACGTCTTCGGTCGCGACGTTGCCGGTTGCGCCCTTCGCATACGGGCACCCGCCCAGTCCCGCCACCGAAGCGTGATAGATCTCGACACCTTCCTGCAACGCGGCGTAGATATTGGCGAGCGCCTGGCCGTAGGTGTCGTGGAAGTGACCCGACAGACGTTCACGCGGAAACACCCTGGTGACGGCCTCGAACACTTCGCGCGTGCGTTTCGGCGTGCCGACGCCGATCGTATCCGCGATATCGATCTCATCGCAGCCGAGCGCAGCAAAACGTTCGACCACATCGACTACCGACGCCAGCGGCACTTCGCCCTGATACGGACAACCCAGCGCACACGATACGCTGCCGCGAATCCGCAGGCCGTGTTCCTTCGCCGCCTGCGCGACAGGCGCGAATCGATCGATGCTTTCCGCGATGCTGCAATTGATGTTTTTCTGCGAGAACGCTTCGCTGGCCGCGCCGAAGATCACGATCTCGTCCGCGCGCGCGGCGAGTGCGCCTTCGAAGCCGCGCAGGTTCGGCGTCAGCACCGAGTAGATCGTGCCGGCACGGCGTTCTATACCGGCCATGACATCGGCGCCGTCGGCCATCTGCGGCACCCATTTCGGCGATACGAACGACGCGGCTTCCACGTTGCGAAAGCCCGCCGCCGACAAGCGGTTGATCAACTCGATCTTGATCGCGGTGGGGACGAATTCTTTCTCGTTCTGCAGTCCGTCACGCGGACCGACTTCGACGATTTTGACGTGCTGGGGCAAGGCCATGATATGTCTCCTGTGTCGACCGGAGTTTGCGCTTTAGCGCATTACTCCGGTCCCATGCAAAGCTGTCGACCGGAGTTTGCGCTTTAGCGCGTTACTCCGGTCCCATGCAAAGCTGTCGACCGGAGTTTGCGCTTTAGCGCGTTACTCCGGTCCCATGCAAAGCTGTCGACCGGAGTTTGCGCCTTAGCGCGTTACCCCGGTCCCATGCAATGAGCCCGCGCGTGGCGGCGCTCCTTCAGTTTGACTCGATAGTGCTCAGAACAGTGTTCGATATTCGTTTCCAGTATCCGAGCTCGGCGTCCACGTCGAATACCCATGCCTGGTACCCACGCTTAGTACCCACGCTCGATGTCAACCACCCCGCTCACCGTTTCGCCGCGCATCAGCGCCGCCATTTTTCCGGCGACTTGCGCGACACTCTCTTCGCGCAACGTGAGCGCGGACACATGCGGTGTGATCGTAATGCGTGGCTCCCGCCAGAACAGATGATCGGGCGGCAAGGGTTCCTCGCGGAACACGTCCAGCGTCGCGGCGGCGAGCTGGCCGCTGGAGAGCGCTTCGAGCAGATCCTGTTCGACCAGATGCCCGCCACGCGCGACGTTGATCAGATACGCACCCTTCGCGAGCTTCGAGAAGGTGCGCCGGTTCAGCACGTCGCCGGTATCCGGCGTGTGCGGCAACAGGTTGACCAATACTTTCACGCCGTCGAGAAATGCATCGAATTGCTCAACGCCTGCGAAGGTCGTGATGCCGTCGATTTGCCGCGCGCTGCGGCTATATCCGCGCACCGGCATGCCGAAGGCCGCGACTGCTTGCGCGACATGCGCACCGAGCACACCCAGGCCGAGCACGCCGACGGTGAAGGTCTCGCGCGGATGGGGATCGAGTACTTGCCAGCGGCGCTCGCTTTGCAGCGTTTGATACTCGTCGAAGCGGCGCAGGTAGCGCAGCACGGCATGGGTGACGTACTCCGCCATCTGCGGGGCCATGCCGGTGTCTTCGAGCCTGATCAGATGCGCGTTGCGCGGCAACGTACCGGGGTGCTCGTGTTCGAGCGAGAGGATCGCATCGACGCCCGCGCCGAGATTGAAGATGGCGCGCAGATCGTCGCGGCCGGCTAGCATCTCGCGTGGCGGACGCCATGTCACCGCGAAATCCGCCGGTTCGGTGTCGCCTGCCTGCCATTCACGCAGCTCCGCTTGCGGCAGCGCGTGGGTAAGGTCGTGAAGCCACGCGGCGGAATCGGCATGCGGCATGTAGAAGAGGATTTTCATACGGTCTGGATGGCGTGTGCGTTGTCGAGTCTGATGGCGGGAAGGGCCCGGTAGATGGGCCGCAACGCCCGCGGCGCTTCAGACGACGCTTGCGGCATGGGCCACCTCCTTTTCTGGATAGGCTTCATTCTACTTTTTCGACGCCAATCGCGCGCGTTTGCGCACGGGCGTGCGGTTTGGGTGGTGACGCCGGCTTGACCCTATACCTCGGCTGGGCTCGGCCGCGCGCCTCGAACCATTGAACTGCGGGCAAGGGCCGCCCGGGTCGATCCGCCATGGCCGCGCATTTACCCCATAAACAAAGCACAAAAACTTGGTTCGCCCTTGCGGCGCCCGGCGGGACAATCACTTTCCGGATTCCGGCAGCGAGGGACTGACATGCTTTCATGCATCAAATCGACATGGCCGCCGCGGCTCGTCACCGTTCCCGGCCTGCACGGCAGCGAGGGCGCGCACTGGCAAACATGGCTCGAACGGCAATTCGCGCGCTCGCTGCGCGTCGAACAGGCCGACTGGGAAGCCCCGGACCTTGCTGTCTGGGCGAAGTCGCTGCGCGATCTGCTCGCGCGCGAACGTGGGCCGTTCGTGCTGGCCGCCCACAGCTTTGGCTGTCTTGCGACTGCGCACGCGTTGCAGCAGGCCTCGTATGCGAACGATGTGGTCGGCGTGTTGTTCGTTGCGCCCGCGAGCCCGGAGAAGTTTGCCTTCGCGGGCCCGTTCGACGCCCGGCGTCTCGGCGTGCCGTCGATTCTGATCGGCAGCGAAACCGATCCGTGGATGCCGCTCGCCGGTTCGCGCGATCTAGCGCAGCGTTTCGGCAGCGCATTCGTCAATCTCGGGGACGCGGGACATATCAACACGGCGGCGGGATTCGGGCCCTGGCCGCGCGCCAAGTATTTCATCGACACGCTGGTGCACTGCGCGGCGCCGCTGCGCTTTCGCGAGGAGACGCTCGAGGTCGCGCAGCACGCGTTCGTTTGAGCGACCAGAAAGCGATCCGTTAGAATCCCGCTTCACGCCGCGCGCTCGTGCGGCTGCAGATTTTTTCATCGATAGGCGGGGACAAGATGGCAGGCAAGACGGGGACATCGCGCTGGCTGGCAGCCGGCATGACGGCAATGACGCTCGCGCTCGGCGGCGTATCGACAGCGCACGCGGACACATCGCTGCTCAACGTGTCGTACGACGTGACGCGCGAGTTGTACAAGGACATCAACGCCGGCTTCATCGCGCAATACAAACAGAAGAGCGGCGAGACCGTGTCGATTCGCCAGTCACATGGCGCGTCGAGTGCACAGGCGCTGTCCGTGCTGCAAGGATTGCAGGCAGACGTCGTGACGATGAACCAGCCGAACGACATCGACCTGCTCGCCGAAAAGGGTCAACTGGTGCCCGCCAACTGGCGCACGCGTCTGCCGGACGATAGCGCTCCGTACACCACGACGATGGTGTTCCTCGTGCGCAAGGGCAACCCGAAGCACATCAAGGAGTGGGACGATCTCGCCAAACCCGGCATGCAAGTCGTGATCGCCAACCCGAAGACCTCGGGTAATGGCCGCTATGCCTATCTGGCCGCATGGGGTTATCGCAAGCAGCACGGCGGCACGGATGCGCAGGCGATCGATTTCGAGAAGGCCATCTTCAAGAACGTGCCGGTGCTCGACACAGGTGGCCGCGGCGCGACGACAACCTTTACGCAACGCGGTATTGGCGACGTGCTGGTGACGTTCGAGAATGAAGTGTCGTTGATCGACACGGGCGTGGGCGCGGGCAATTTCGAAGCGGTCTATCCGTCGGTGAGCCTGCTGGCTGCGCCGCCGGTGTCGATCGTCGACAAGGTGGTCGACAAGCGTGGTACGCGCAAGGAAGCGCAGGCCTATCTCGACTATCTGTGGTCGCCGGCCGCGCAGGAAATCATCGCGCAACATCATCTGCGTCCGCGCGACAAGAATGTGCTCGCGAAGCACGCGGCTGAGTTCAAGCCGATCAAGTTCTTCACGGTCGAGGAGATATTCGGCAGCTGGCAGAAAGCGCAGCAAACGCATTTCTCCGACGGTGGGACGTTTGATCAGATCATCGTGGATAAGAAGTAAGTCTCTGCCTCAGATGTAGAAAGGCCGCCTCGTTTCCGAACGGCACCCAGGATCGTTGGACGGAGGTCCAAATCAAGGGGGCAGTTCTTTGCGAGGCGGCTTTTTTATTGCGCGTGTTCATCACGCGCGGTTGATACTTCGGATCTTCAGTTCGGCGCGCCGTGTTTATCGCAGCCATGCTCACAGCCGCTCTGATCCAGCGGCATCTGTTGCGCCGCTTCCGCGCGAATGCCGAGGCGTTCGAGCAGCTTGCGGTCCGCTTCGGCTTGCGGATTGCTCGTGGTCAGCAACTGGTCGCCGTAGAAAATCGAGTTCGCGCCGGCAAGGAAACACATCGCCTGCAACGCTTCGTCCATCTGCTCGCGGCCCGCCGACAGACGCACCATCGCGCGCGGCATCGTGATGCGGGCAATCGCGATCGTACGGACGAATTCGAACGGATCGATGGCTTCGGTGCCGGTCAGCGGCGTGCCTTCCACCTGCACCAGGTTGTTGATCGGCACCGATTCTGGATACGGCTCCATGTTCGCGAGTTGCGCGATCAGGCCGGCGCGTTCACGGCGCGATTCGCCCAGGCCGACAATACCGCCGCAGCACACATTGATGCCCGCCTCGCGCACGCGTTCCAGCGTGTCGAGACGGTCCTGGTACGTGCGCGTCGAAATGATCTGGCCGTAAAACTCCGGCGACGTATCGAGGTTATGGTTGTAGTAGTCGAGGCCGGCTTCGCGCAGACCTTGCGCCTGATGCGTTTCGAGCATGCCGAGCGTCACGCAGGTTTCGAGGCCCATCGCCTTCACGCCGCGGATCATGTCCTTGATCGGCTCGAGGTGACGGTCCTTCGGATTGCGCCACGCCGCGCCCATGCAGAAGCGCGTCGCGCCGTTGTCCTTGGCGACCTTGGCGGCGGCCAATACTTCATCGACCGGCATCAGCTTGTCGGCTTGCAGGCCGGTGTCGTGATGCACCGACTGCGGACAGTACGCGCAATCTTCTTCGCAGCCGCCGGTTTTGATCGACAGCAGTGTGGACAGTTGCACGGTGTTGGCGTCGAAATGTTCGCGATGGGTTTGCTGCGCGCGGAACATCAGGTCGTTGAACGGCAGTTCGTACAACGCGACGATGTCGGCGACGCGCCACTTGGCGGCCGGCCTGGCGCCCGCTGCTGCATTGTTGGCGTTGTGATTCGAGGCAGCCGTGTCGGCTGGGCTCGGAGCGATGTTCAGTTGCGTCATGTCGTCAATCCTCATGGATGGATGTGATGGATTCTCAGCGTTGCGCGTGGCGCAGCATCTGCAGGAGTCGGTTGATATCGAGTTGCCCGGCCGCGAGTTCGGGCGAAGCCGGCGTCAAATGCGGCACGATGCCGAGCAACGGTGCGTCGTATTCACGCGCGAGATGCTCGCGGATCGACGCGATGTTTTCGTCGGGGAACGTCATGTCTGGATCGATGCGATTCGCCACCCAGCCGGCAAGCGTCAGCCCGCGCCTGGCGATCGCTTCAGCGGTGAGTAATGCGTGGCTGATGCAACCCAGGCGCATGCCGACCACCAGCACGACCGGCAGCTTCAGCGCGACGGCGAGATCGGCGGTGTCTTGCGTTGCGCTCAGCGGCACGCGAAAACCGCCGACGCCTTCCACGACGACGATCTCCGCCTGTTCAAGCGCTCGCGCATGGCAATCGACGATGTGATCGATGTCGAATGTGACATTTTCCAGCGCGGCGGCGATATGCGGTGCGGCCGGTTCCTTCAGCAGATACGGCGTGCGAACCTGCGGCGGCAGCAGGACGCTCGACGCGGCGTCGAGTTGATCGGCGTCTTCGTTATGCAGCACACCGTTCAATTCGAATGCGCCCGCGGCAATCGGCTTCATCGCGGCGGCTTGCAGTCCTTCGCGAACGAAGCCGCGCAAAAGCGCCGCGGAGACGAAGGTCTTGCCGATTTCCGTATCGGTGCCGGTGACGAATAGGGACAGCGCCGTGCTCATGCCGCTTTCGCCCCGAGTTGTTGCAAGCCCGCTTCGAGCCGGTCCAGATCCGCGTGCGAGTGCGCAGCGGAGAGCGAAATGCGCAGCCGCGATGTACCCGTGGGCACCGTGGGCGGGCGGATCGCCGGGACCCACAAGCCGGCGCGATCGAGCGTGGCCGCAATGTCCAGCGTGGCGTCGTTCGCGCCGATGATCAGCGGCTGCACAGCGGTGTGCGAATCGACCGGCAACCACGGCGTCGCCTTCAACATCGCACGCGTGCGTTCGATCAACTGCTGAAGATGCGCACGCCGCGCGTCGCCTTCTTCGCCGCCGATGATACGCAGACTCGCGGACACCGCATGCGCCGCGGCGGGCACGGAAGCTGTCGTGAAGATGTACGGACGCGCGCGCTGCACGAGCCATTCGATCACCGTTCCATGCGCGACGACGAACGCGCCCGACACCCCCGCGGCCTTGCCGAGCGTGCCGATCGAAATCAGATTCGGCGAGCGTAGCGCGGCTTGTGCAACCGCGCCGCGTCCTTGTGGACCGAGCACGCCGAAACCGTGCGCATCGTCGACGATCAGCCATGCGCCGTGCTGTTCCGCGAGTTCGAGCAGACGCGGCAAGGGCGCGATATCGCCGTCCATGCTGAACACGGTATCGGAGACGATCACTTTGACGTCGGCGTCCGACGCGTCGAGCATCGCGCTCAACGCTTCCATGTCGCAGTGCGGATAGATCTGCACATCGGCGCGAGACAGGCGCGCGCCGTCGATCAGCGACGCGTGATTCAGTGCATCGGAGAAGAGCGTGGTGCCGCGGCCCGCGAGCGCGGTGAGCGTGGCGAGATTCGCCATGTAGCCCGTGCTGAAGTAAAGCGCGCGCGCGTTGTCGACGAAGCCGCCGGCGAATTCAGCGAGATCGTCTTCGAGTTGTGCGTGCGCGCGCGAGTGGCCGCCGAGCAGATGCGAACCGCCGCTGCCCGCGCCGTAACGCTGCGCGCCCTCCGCGATGGCCGCGATCAGTTGCGGATGTGCCGCGAGCCCGAGATAGTCGTTACTGGCGAAGCCGATGATCTCGCGGCCGTCGACGGTCATGTGCGCGGCGCACGGCGTGTCAGCAGTGCGGCGGCGACGGCGCAGGCCGCGCGAGTCGATGTCCTTGAGGCCTTCGGTGAGTGTGTCGAGCAGGTGCATTAGCAGGTCTCCGCGAGCGTTGCTTCGAAGGTTTCGCGAGTGCGCGAGGCGAGCAGCGCGATTTCTTCGTCGTCGAGGATGTACGGGGGCATCAGATAGACCGTCGTCGAAATCGGCCGTAGGAGCAGCTCGCGCTGCAACGCGTTTTCGAAGAAGCGGCGCGAGAATGTTTTGGCTTGCTGAGCGTCGTCGATCACTGCGTCGAAGGCGAAGATCGTTCCGCACTGACGCAGATTGCGCACCTGTTGGTGATCGGCGAGCGGCGCGAGCGCGGCTTTCAGCTTTGCGGACTTGTGTGCGTTGACGGCGAGCACGTTGTCGCTCGCGAACAGATCGAGCGTGGCGAGCGCCGCGCGGCACGCGAGCGGATTGCCGGTGTACGAGTGCGAGTGCAGGAAGCCGCGCGCGGTATCGTCGTGATAGAAGGCCTCGAAAATTTCATCGCGCGACAACACGATCGAGAGCGGCAGATACCCGCCGCTGATGCCTTTCGACAGACACAGGAAGTCCGGCCAGATACCGGCTTGTTCGCAGGCGAAGAAGGTGCCGGTGCGTCCGCAGCCGACGGCGATTTCATCGGCGATCAGATGCACACTGTACTGATCGCAGAGCGCGCGCAGTCCGGCGATATACGACGCGTCGTGCATCGCCATGCCGGCCGCGCATTGCACGAGTGGCTCGACGATCAGCGCGGAGATTTTCGTGGCGCGAGCTTCGAACAATGAGCGAACCTGATCGAGCGCACGGCGCGCGACGTCGGCCGGGTTTTCACCGGCTTGCGCGAGGCGCGCATCGGGCGAAGCGACGACGTGCGCGCTGCGGATCAGCGGATCGTAGGCATCTTTGAAGAGCGCGACATCGGTGACGCCGAGCGCGCCGATGGTTTCGCCGTGATAGCTGTTGGCGATGCAGACGAATTCCTGCTTGTCCGCGAAGCCGCGATTGCGCCACGCGTGGAAGCTCATCTTCAGTGCGATTTCGACGGCGGACGCGCCGTCGGATGCGAAGAAGGCGTGGCCGAGCGTGTTGTTGGTGAGCGCGCTGAGGCGCTCCGCGAGTTCGATGGCGGGCTCATGCGTGCAGCCGGCGAGCATGGCGTGTTCTAGCGTGTCGAGCTGGTTTTTCAGCGCCGCGTTGATGTGCGGGTTGGCGTGGCCGAAAAGGTTGACCCACCAGGAGCTGATCGCGTCCAGATAGCGGTTGTTCGAGCGGTCGTAGAGCCATGCGCCCTGGCCTCGCGCGACGGCGATGAGCGGCAGGTGCTCGTGGTGTTTCATCTGGGTGCAGGGATGCCATACGGCACGCAGGCTGCGGGTGATCCAGTCTTCAGGGGATGCTGACTTTTCCAAAAGGTACTCCGAGGTGCTTTTTTGCCGTTGCACGGCTGGCTTTTTTAGGGCCTTTCATTCGCGGTTTTTCTTTGCGCTGCGCGCGGCCTTGGGGAGGCTTGCGGAGGTGAGATTAGCGGTTTATTTCGTGCTGCGCACTAGGGGTTGGGGGGTGGTTTTTGCCTGCGGCGCTGGGGTTTGGTGCTGTTCGATGCAGGTGGTTTCAGATTCGGTCTGAAGGTCGCTGATCGACGGAGTTGACGACGGCAAAGTAGTTGGAGCTTGTGGGGGGAATTGCCTGCGGCGCTGGGGTTTGGTTTGGGGTTTTTGCCCCGGGGGCGTGTGTTTTTTGGCTGGCTGCCTATGGTGTTGGCCTTTCCTTGATTTGATATTGGTGTATTAGCGTCGCCCCTGTGCGGGGCGGGCACCTACTTTTCTTTGCCTGCCGCAAAGAAAAGTAGGCAAAAGAAAGCGGCTCACCCCGCTAGTTCTTAAGCGGGTCCCCCGCACAGTGACGGTAGTGGAGCATCTGGAATCCGTGCCCTCGCGCATTCAGCGTGAGTGACAAGGAAGTCATACTTCCCGCCTCGCCCTACGTGCTCGCCGGAAGGGCGAGCACGCAAACCAGTGGCTTTGTTAGGGCGCGGTGGGGGCCAGCGGCTTCGCCTCGGCGAAATGCCGAATGAACCGGAAATGAACCCAATTACCCGAATGCCGAATGCCGAATGCCGAATGCCGAATGCCGAATGCCGAATGCCGAATGCCGAATGCCGAATGCCGAATGCCGAATGCCGAATGCCTGAGTGCCCTAAATGAATTGACGAGGGTAATAAATTCGAATGGGGCTTGAATGGAACGCGAGAGTGAAACGCAGGAATTGGTTTTGAGAAATGCGTTTCGGCGCGCGCAGCGCCGCGGGAAGAATGACTGCTGTGTCACTCACGTTGAATGTGCGAGGGCACGGATTCCAGATGCACCACTACCGTGACTGTGCGGGGGACCCGCTTAAGAACTAGCGGTGTGAGCCGCTTTCTCTTGCTTACTTCTCTTTGCGGCGGCAAAGAGAAGTAAGTGCCCGCCCCGCACAGGGGCGACGCTAATAGACCAATATCAATTCAAGGAAAGGCCAAAAAGCCAGATCAAGGAAAGGCCAAAAACCCAGATCAAGGAAAGGCCAAAAAGCCAGATCAAGGAAAGGCCAAAAAGCCAGATCAAGGAAAGGCCAAAAAGCCAGATCAAGGAAAGGCCAAAAAGCCAGATCAAGGAAAGGCCAACACCATAAAAGCACAGACAAACAAGCGCCGCGCAGGCAACCCCAACCTTAATTATTAATTCCGACTAGCAATGGCCGGCCGCCCATTATCAGCCCCTGAAGAAGAGGAGGAGGAAGGCGAAGAGGACGAGGAAGAAGAATCCGCCGTCTGCGAAGACCCACTCCCCCATACAACGGAGTTATCAACCGCATATAACCGGCAGGGCGCCGAACTCTGCTTCTGGCAATTAGCAATGGCAACCGACATCGGATTATCACCACCTTCAGCCCACGACCACGCACCCGAATCCGACACAGCAAAAGCCCGGCTAGGATACTGGTGCAAAAAATTCCGATACCCATTGCGACCCGCTTCATCCACAAACGGCACGGAGTCGACCGCATCGACAGCGGCAAACCCACTCGCCTTCGGCGCTGAAGGATCATCGACCCGATATTGCACGCCGGTAGGCATCCCCGCCTGAGCAAGGAACGCCTCGACCGCCGGCCACCAAACATGTACGCCATCGCGATCGCCCACGAGCCGATGCGCGTCATTCTTGTAGTTGCCGAAATCCACCATCTTCGCGCTCGCGCCGTGCGCGGCATACGCGGCAAACATGCCGGCCACCAGCGGCGGAGTCCACACTGAATCGTTATCGCCATACAGCCACAGCGACGGCACCCTGGTTTTCTCGCCATACGCGCCGAATGCGCGCGTCAGATTGGCCTGCCAGTCCGTGCACGCGTCCTGCCGCAAACCGCCCGAAAAATTGATCAAGGCCCGCACGCCCGGTGCAGCCTCGGGGCCGTATGCCATCGTCGCAAGGCCGCCGTGCGAAGTGCCGGCCACCACGATGTGGGTCGCGTCCACGTAAGGCTGCTTCGACATGAAATCGATCGTCGCGGCCACGTCGCCAGCCTGGCCGACGCCGTTAAGTGCGACGTCGCAACCATCCTGCTGATAAGTGCCGTCGGAATGGCCGAAGCCCTGGCGATTCGGCGCCACCACCACGTAGCCGCGGCGCACGAATTCGCGCGCGAACGGCAACGGGTCGCTGCGCTCCTGCGTGCGCGGGTCGCCTGGAATCTTGCCGTGGTTGAAAACAATCATCGGAAACGGACCTGGACCGTCCGGTTTGTAGATCGTCGTTTCGAGCGTGACCGTGCCGGCAGCGTCGACCGGCACGCGAATAATCTGTTCGTTGAGGCCGGCGCTGGGGAGATAGACGTCGTCGTCGAGCGCGATGCGCGGCACGTGTGCCCGAGTGAGAGGCCCCGCCTGGATGTCGGCGAGCGGGTCGGCATGCGCGAGCGCGACAGCGCATATCGCCGTTGCACACGTCACCGCACACTTCGTCAGAACCTTGCTGAACACCATTGACGCACCTGCCTCAAAAACCTGCCCTGAACACCGTGATGCCTTGTCTGTCGAATGCCATTGCTGACAACTGCCTTTCGGCGGTGTTTTCGACACACAAAAACACACTCGCGTACGGAGTGCGCCAGGCGCACGCACGCTAATCGAGATCGCACGGGATGAACCCAAACGGCCGACGCGACCCCACGCGCCGATGATGAGCGTCACATCTGCTGCCCGGAACCGCTGTCGAACCCTTACTGAAGGCTATCGGCAGGGCGCCTGCGCATTTGCGGAAGCGGTATGGACCAGTTCTCGCAACGTGACGTCATAAACCTACAGCCTCATCCTGGCACGACAATTTTGTTTTGTGCAATCAAGGAGAACCCGCGACGAAGAAAATTGCCGCGTGTGAAGCTCGCCACATTCGCCCGCCGGAAGGCGGCATAACGCCCGTCGCGCGGTGCTTGGCTGCACGAAGTAATGTGTCGCAACACGCGCGCTTGTGGTGTCGAGCCAACACGAAAAAAAAAGCCCTCGTTTGAGGGCCATATGTGGTCACGGCGCGATCGGCGTCGCTGCGTCGCTGAGTTGTGTAAGGCTTTGAAAGGCTTGGGTTATTCGCTCACGTCGCCATCGACATAGCGCCAGTGCCCGTCTTCGCCGCGTACGAAGCGGCTCAACTCGTGCAGCCGGTGGGCGCGACCGCCTACCTTGTATCGTGCGACGAATTCGACCGTGGCATGATCGGCGTCAATGTCCGCGAAGGCCTTGATCTGCAGTCCGAGCCAACGCGGCGCGTCGGGGGCCGCAGGGTCGGCGTCGAGATCCATGGGGCAGGTGTGCGGTGCCCAGGTAGCACGCAAATAATTGGTTGCGCCGACAACATATGCGCTGTAACGCGAGCGCATCAGTTCGAGCGCACGCGGCGCTGTTTCACCGCCGTCGATATAGCGTCCACAGCATTGTTCGAAACGCGGCGGCTTGGCGCCATTGCGTTGGTCAGGCGCGGCGCCGCCGCAGGGGCACTCGGATGGTCGTTGCGTTGACAACAGTTGCTTATTCATCAGACCTTCAGCCAAGACCGCGCGCGATCAAAATTTTCTGGATGTCGCTGGTGCCTTCGTAAATCTGGCACACGCGGACATCCCGGTAGATGCGTTCGACGGGGAAGTCGCTCAGATAGCCGTAGCCGCCATGAATCTGCAAGGCCGCCGAGCAGATGCGCTCCGCGGCTTCGGAAGCGAACAGCTTGGCCATCGCGGCCTCCGTCAGGCAGGGCTGGCCGGCGTCTTTCAGTGAGGCCGCGTGCCAGATCAACTGACGTGCCGCTTCGAGTTGGGTTGCCATATCGGCGAGACGGAACTGCACGGCCTGGTGCGAAAACAGCGGCTGACCGAAACTCTCGCGCTCCCTGGCATAGGCCAATGCCGCCTCGAACGCGGCGCGCGCCATGCCGACGCTTTGCGCCGCGATTCCGATGCGTCCGCCTTCGAGCCCCGATAGCGCAATCCGATAGCCTTCGCCTTCCGCGCCAATCAGATTCGCGGCCGGCACGCGGCAATCCTCGAAAATTATCTGCGCGGTGTCCGACGAATGCTGGCCAAGCTTGTCTTCGATGCGCGCAACGACGTAACCCTTCGTATCGGTGGGGACAATAAATGCGCTGATGCCGCGTTTGCCGGCGGCCTTGTCGGTCACGGCCATCACGATCGCGACGTTGCCGTTCTTGCCGCTCGTGATGAACTGTTTGACGCCGTTCAGCACGTAGCCGTCGCCATCGCGTGTCGCGGTGGTGCGCAGCGCGGATGCGTCGGAGCCCGCTTGCGGTTCGGTCAGGCAAAACGCACCGAGCATCTCGCCGCGCGCGAGCGGCGTGAGCCAGTCGCGTTTCTGCGCGTCGGTGCCATAGGTCAGCAGAATGCTGCACACCGGGCAGTTGTTGACGGAGATCGCAGTCGAGGTGCCGCCGTCGCCCGCCGCGATTTCCTCGAGGATCAGCGCGAGCGCCAGCGCGTCCATGCCGGCGCCGCCATACGCTTCGGGCACCAAAACGCCATAGGCGCCGAGTTCGGCGAGCTGCCGATGCACGTCCTTCGGGAACGCGCGCTCGCGGTCCCATTGCGCCGCATGCGGCGTAACGGCTTCGCTCACGAACGTGCGCAGCGCATCGCGGACCATCAGATGATCCTGATCAAGCACCATGGCCCGGTCTCCTTGTTAGTCTCGCCATTTGTCTGCTCACCACTCGAGCGCCGTGCCGTCGTATTGATAGAAGCGGCCATTGAACGCCTCACGCGATGCCGCGGCCTGCGCGAGAACATCACGCATGCCGGTGACGCTGCGCGCCGGATCGATCGCCGCTTGCGCGCCGCCCATGTCGGTGCGCACCCAGCCAGGATGCAGCGAAATACACGTTGCGCGCCGTGCTTCCAGCGAGGCGATTTTCAGCGCGTCGTTCAGCGCGGCCTTACTCGCCCGGTATAGCCAGCCGGTCGTGCCACTGGCGTCGCCGATGCTGCCCATCTTGCTCGATATCACCGCGAACACGCCGCCGGCTTCTTCGACGAGCGGCAGCAGGATCGGCATCAATTGCATCGGTCCGCGCACATTGGTATGCATGACCTGGTCGAAGTCTTCGGCGGTGATCGCCTCGAGGCCTTCGGTTCGCGGGCCATATACGCCCGATACCAGCACCGCCGCGTCGAGCCGTTCGCCGTCGAGCTTCCAGCCGAGCGCGGCGATTTCCTCGGGGGCGGTGACGTCGAGTGAAAAGGTCTCCGCGCCGAGCGCCTTCAGCGCGTCGAGCGCGGCGCCGTCGCGCGCGGTGGCGAGCACGCGCCAGCCGCTCTTCTTGTACTGATGCGCAAACTCCTGGCCGATGCCGCGCGACGCACCGACGATCAACACTGTCTTCATCGAATCACCTCAAGCCCTTAAACCCGCTAGCGCCTGCAAACCGCGCATCAAACCAGTTCAATGCCCATCGCCGTTGCTTCGCCGCCGCCGATGCACAGCGTCGCGACGCCGCGCTTCAGACCGCGCTTCTTCAACGCGCCGATCAGCGTGACGAGAATCCGTGCGCCCGATGCGCCGATCGGATGGCCGAGCGCACAGGCGCCGCCGTTCACGTTGACCTTTTCATGCGGCAGCCGATGTTCCTTCATCGCCGCCATCGTGACGACCGCGAACGCTTCGTTGACCTCATACAGGTCGACTTCGTCGGCGCGCCAGCCGTTCTTTTCGAACAGCTGGCGAATCGCCCCGACCGGCGCGGTGGTGAACTTCGCCGGTTCCTGCGCGAAGGTCGAATGGCCGACCACACGCGCCAGCGGCTCGACGCCGAGACGTTTCGCGGTCGATTCGCGCATCATCACGAGCGCTGCGGCGCCGTCGGAAATCGACGACGAGTTCGCCGCCGTCACCGTGCCGGTTTTGCTGAACGCGGGCTTGAGCGTCGGAATCTTGTCGAGGTTCGCTTTGAACGGCTGCTCGTCGTGATCGATGGTCACGTCGCCCTTGCGGCTTGCCACCTTCACGGGTGCGATTTCCCAGCCAAACGAACCGTCTTCATTCGCGCGTTTCGCCCGATTCAGGGACTCGACGGCGAACGCATCCTGCGCTTCGCGCGTGAAGTCGAACGACGCCGCGCATTCCTCGGCAAACGTGCCCATCAAACGGCCCTTTTCGTACGCGTCTTCGAGACCGTCGTAGAACATGTGGTCGATCACCTGGCCGTGGCCCATGCGCATGCCGTTACGCGCCTTCGGCAACAGGTACGGCGCGTTGGTCATGCTCTCCATGCCGCCGGCGACGATGACATCGACCGAGCCCGCGGCCAGCATGTCGTGCGCGAACATCGCCGCGCGCATGCCGGAGCCGCACATCTTGTTGACGGTGGTGCTGCCGGTGCTCAACGGCAAGCCGGCGCCGAGCGCGGCCTGACGCGCGGGCGCCTGGCCGAGGCCCGCGGGCAACACGCAACCCATCACGACCTCGTCGATCTGTTCGGGCTTCAAACCGGCGCGTTGCACTGCAGCTTCGATTGCAACCGAACCCAACTGGGGCGCGGTCAACGAAGCGAAATCGCCCTGAAATGCCGCCATCGGCGTGCGGGCCACACCTACGATTACGACCGGATCAGACTTTGTCTCACTCATGTTTGCCTCACTCATGCGGGTTTCATTCATGCTTAAGTTCTTTGATCACACCTTCGACGATGGCCGGCACGTCGCCGAGCTGGGCCGCATCGGCCGCGACCATGTCGTTGTCCGCTTTATGCGCGCCGCTGGCCGACACCGCCGCAACGCAGCTCCTGTAGGTTGCATCCAGCGAGGCAGCGTCGCTAATCGTCATGCCGAGGTTGCGCACCTTGCCATCGTGCACGCCATACACCCAGCCATGCACGGTGAGTTCCTGACCGCGTGCCCACGCATCGTTGATGATGGTAGTACGGCATACGTTCATGACCTGCTCGATCGCATTCAGTTCGACCAGACGCCGATGGCGCGCCTCACCCAGCGGCCACTCCTCGATCAACGCGGCGTGTTTGGTGCGCACGTCCTGCACGTGATGCAGCCAGTTATCCGCCAGACCCACACGCCGGCCGTGCAGCGCTGCGCCAACGCCCGAGCAGCCATAGTGGCCGACCACCATGATGTGCTTGACCTTGAGCAGATCGACGGCGAACTGGATCACCGACAGGCAGTTCAGATCCGTATGCACCACCACGTTGGCAATATTTCTGTGCACGAACACTTCGCCCGGCGGCAGGCCGATGATCTGGTTGGCCGGCACGCGCGAATCGGAACAGCCGATCCACAGATATTCGGGTGTCTGCTGGTGCGCGAGACGTGAGAAGTACTCCGGGTCTTCGGACAGCTTGCGGGCCACCCATGCGTCGTTGTTGTCGAACAGATGGGCCAGCGGATTGGCAGCGGGAGAAGCGTTTTCGTTCATGGTGAGTCTGGCGGTTGCTCGACCGATTGACGGGTCGATGTCGTTACATGAAGTTCGGACGATGCAGTCAACAATGCGAGTGGCGCATGAGGCTCACGCCACGCGCACGGTGCGCTCATCTGCCTGGTTCTCCGCTATGCCGGACGCCGCATCGGCGAATCGTTCCGGATAGCGGATGCAGAAGCGCACGCTGCTGTCGTACGGGAAAAAGTCGGGCAGTTCGCCTTTCAATAGATGATCCTTGTGCCGTTGCCATAGCGCTGGATCGAAGAAGTCCGCGTGATGCTGCATGAAAGACCGGCGCACGCGTGGGTCGCCGAGCAAAAACGTGCCGTATGTCTCCGGGAAGATGTCGTGCGGGCCGACCGAATACCACGGCTCGCCGGACATTTCGTCTTCCTCGTTACGTGGCGCCGGCACCGCGCGCACGTTGCATTCCGTCAGGTACTCGATTTCATCGTAGTCGTAGAACACGACGCGGCCATGACGTGTCACGCCGAAGTTCTTGTACAGCATGTCGCCGGGGAAGATGTTCGCCTGCATCAATTCCTTGATCGCGTTGCCGTATTCGTTGATGCCGTGATCGACGTCGTCGTCGCTGCCGTTTTGCAGGAACAGGTTGAGCGGCACCATGCGGCGTTCGATATACATGTGACGAATCACCAGGTTCTCGCCATCGGGTTCGATCAGGGACGGCACTTCCTTTTCGAGTTCGCGCAGCAGTGCTTCGTCGAGCCGCGAGATCGGCAGCGCCACGCTCGAATATTCGAGCGTGTCAGCCATGCGGCCTAACCGGTCATGCCGTTTGACGAGCTGATACTTGGCCTTGATCTGCTCGCGCGTGGTTTCCTTTGGCGGCGGGAAGTGGTCTTTGATCAGCTTGAATACATACGGAAACGACGGCAGCGTGAACACCAGCATCACGAGCCCCTTGATGCCGGGCGCGATGATGAACTGATCGCTTGAATGTTTCAGATGATGCAGCAGATCGCGATAGAACAGATTCTTGCCCTGCTTCTGCAAACCCACCGACGTATAGATTTCAGCCTTCGGTTTGCCTTGCATGATCGTGCCGAGAAACTCGACGTAAGCGGACGGCACTTCCATATCCACCAGGAAATACGAATGCGAGAAGCTGAAGATGATCAGCAACTGGTCGCGTTTGAGCAGCACCGTATCGAGTGCGAGCACGCCCGGTTTCACATGGCGTATCGGCACCGCGATGGGCAACAGCAAATCGCCGTTGATGATCCGTCCGACGATATACGCCGACTTGTTGCGATAGAACAGCGACGAGAGTACGTGGATCTGGAAGTTGGGCGCTTCGTCGAACACGCCGAACGCATCCTGGATCGTCTGCATCACGCACTCGACGTCGCGCTTCAGATCCTCGAATGGCGGCTCCAGCTGAAAGTTGGTGACGATGCGTTCGAGCGTCGCGGCAAGACCGTCCTTGCCAGGGTAATACGCGCGATAGGTCGGCTTCGCGGCCGGTTCGTCGTTCTCGATGTATTCGGTCGAGATCGCCGGACGCACAAAAATGAAGTCGTTGTTGAAATACGAACGGTGCAGGATCTTGCAGCACACCGAATTGAAGAACGTCTCCGCGCATTCGGGTTGGCGGTGCGTGGTCAGAAGGCCGATGTAGTGCAGTTTGATCTGCTGCCAGACCTCGTCGTCGATATTCTCGGCGTCGTATTCGTCTTCGAGCAGTTCGACGCATTCCTCGACGCGATCGTCATACGAGGTAATGCGCTCGCGCGCCAGCGTTTGCAGGCCGTGCCAGTCGCCGGCTTCAAAAAGCGTTTTGGCATGGATCGCGGCGTCGCGGAAGATCCGGTAGTGCCGATCGAATCCTTCGAGCATCGTCTGGGCGACGTCAAAGCCGATCTGCGACGACAACAGTTTGGGGAAGTGATTCATGTCGACCGTGCATTCGTACCATGTCGTGAAGACACCCGTGATTGTATCGTTCGGGTGGGCCCGCGACGCATCGCGCCGCTTAGCGTGCGCCCTGGCGTCTTCTGGACGTTGGCAGGCGTTCGCCGACTTTCAGACTATCTCCGCTCAATCTCTCTGTTTGGCATGCCTTAATCGGCGCAACTTGCCGCAAAAAATATTTGCCTGATTGCCGCCTACGCGGACTTGGTCTCGCGTGCCCCGCTCTCCAGCAGCGCGCGCGCCTGGCTTTCATATTGCGCGAGGTCTTCGAGCGTCGCGTTCAGATCCTCCAGTTGACGTTCGAGTACGTCGCGATGGCGCGCCACCGTTGCAAGGAAGGCGTGCAATTGCGGCACGGTATCGGTCGGCGACTCATAGACATCGAGCAGATCGCGGATTTCCGACAGCGTGAAGCCGAGCCGCTTGCCGCGCAGCGTGAGCTTCAGGCGCGTACGGTCGCGGCCCGAATAGACGCGCCGCAAACCGCTCGATCCCTCACGGCTGGGCGAGAGTAAACCCTGGTCTTCATAGAAGCGGATCGCTCGCGGCGTGACGTCGAATTCCCGCGCGAGCTCGGTGATCGTATATTGCGTGTTCATCGGGGCGTGCCGTGACCGGGCAGAAAATCAGATTGAACGATAGAATCGACGTTTACGTTATCGTCAACTTGATCGGAACGCAACAGCAACGCAACAGCAACGCAACAGCAACGCAAGAGCAACGCAAGAGCAACGCAAGAGCAACGTAACTACGGCGCAATACGGCACCGGTATGTCCCGGCCGGGCCGCAACCACGCCGTGCGGCATCGCATACCTCGCCATGCCGGACGGCCGACGGAGGAAGACACACACAATGAATGCACTCGAACATCAACTCGATTACCCGTTCAACGACACCTTGCCGGAAGCAGGCCACGCGATGGAAGTCGCCCCCGGCGTGTTCTGGTTGCGCATGCCGCTACCGTTCGCACTCGATCACATCAATCTGTGGCTGCTGCGCGATGAAATCGACGGTCAGCAAGGCTGGACGGTAGTCGATTGCGGCATTGCCTCGGACACGATCAAGGAGAACTGGGAGAAAGTGTTCGACTCCGTGCTCGACGGCTTGCCGGTGCTGCGCGTGATCGTCACGCATTGCCATCCGGATCACATTGGCCTCGCGCACTGGATTTGCGCCGGTGGCGACAAGAAACGCTGGGACGTGCGCTTGTGGACGACCCTCGGCGAATACATGCAGGCCCGCGTGATGGCATCCGGAGACGGTTCGAATGCGGGCGGCGAGGGCGCCGCGCGGCACTTCGCGCGGCATGGTTTGGGCGATCCGGAGTCGCTCGAAAAACTGCGCAATCGCACGAGCTACTACTCGACTCTCGTGCCGGCGCTTCCCGGGCAGTACCGCCGTCTGCGCGAAGCCGATGGCGTGAAGATCGGCGGCAAGACGTGGCGGGTGGTGACCGGTTTCGGCCATTCGCCGGAACACTGCGCATTGCATTGCGAAGAGACCGGCACGCTGATCTCCGGCGATATGGTGCTGCCGCGGATTTCGACTAACGTCTCGGTGTTCGACATGGAACCGGAAGGCACGCCGCTCGCGCTGTATCTGGAGTCGCTCGGCCGCTACGAGACGATGCCCGAAGACACGCTTGTGCTGCCGTCGCATGGCAAGCCGTTTCGCGGCGTGCGTACGCGCATCAGGCAATTGCGTGAACATCATGACGCGCGTCTGGCTGAAGTGCGCGAGGTATGCGCGGAGAAGCCGCAAAGCGCCGCGGATATCGTGCCGATCATGTTCAAGCGCCAACTCGACATCCATCAGATGACATTCGCGATGGGCGAGGCGTTGGCTCACTTGCATCTGCTATGGCTCGCGGGTGAGTTGAAGCGCACGGAGGATGCGGATGGGGTGATCCGGTTTTCGGCGGTGTGATTACGGTGATGTGCAGGAAGTAAAGCCCGCGGATGCGGGCTTTACGTTAATCGGTGGACGCCGCGTTGGTCAGGCGGTGTTCCCAAAAGCTACTTGTCATCCTGCGTGTCGTCCACTTTGGTGATCTTCCAGATTCCATTCTCTTTGCGTAGAAATGCGAGGATGGTTTTCTTTTCCGTCGATCCGAACGTCACAGGAACAAGCGCAACATCATCAAGCAGGATCATCGGATGGGGCGCAATATGAGCGAGCCAATCCCCTTGGTCGTAGTCCTGGACCTTTGTGAAGTACTCGGCCTTCTCAGCAAACTTGTTGTGCTTATATTCTGCTCTCAGGAAGTCGACGGTTGGCTTTGACACATAGCGATAGACGTCTTTGTCCATGAGCGCATAGCCGCGGTCTTCAGAGTCGCGCTTGATGAACCATGTGTAGAAGGCCTTTGCGCTGGCTTCAGGCGTCGTTGCCTTGTGCACTTCCGTTTGCGCGATCGCAAACGGGGGGGGCAAAAGGCGCTTGGGACAATAGCGAGGGTCGCAATAAGAAGAACCAGGGATTTCCGCATGATTGCGCTCAGTCGTGACGGTAGATCTTATAGGGCGGACGCGCCCATTGACACGTACAGTAGGTATCCAAATCAAATTGAATGGACATCGTGGTGTTGCCTAACGAGATTGAGTTAAAAAATTAACAACTGTTTAACCTTTACTGGTGATTAAAGCAGTCTCTGGAAATATTCTTCCTTGAGCTACCTGTAACGCATACTGTATTGCTTGAATGCGAGAGCGGTATCGCGATGCTTGCGATAAAAAAAGCCCGATTCTTTCGAACGGGGCTTTTTTACGTACATTCAGACGAGAGCGCGCTTACTGCACCGCCACCGTCCCAAAGTTCTGCCGTCCAAACGGACTCACGTGATAGCCGCTCACATTCGTACGCGCGATCGCCGCCGCAGTCGGATAACCCAGCGGAATCCACAGCGCCTGATCATGGATGATCTGCTGCGCCTGCTCGTACGCCTTCGCGCGTTTGGCCTGATCGGGCGTTGCCTTGCCGTCGGCGATCAGTTTGTCCAGGTCCTGATCGCAGAAGCGCGCAAAATTGATCCCTGACTTCACCGCATTGCAACTGAAGAGCGGCGACAGATAGTTATCCGGGTCGCCGTTATCGCCGGCCCAGCCCATGAACAGCGTGTCATGCTGGCCTTGTTTGGCCTGCTTGATTAGCTCGCCCCATTCGATCACCTTCACGTCCGCCTTCACGCCGATCTTCGCGAAATCGGCTTGCAACAGTTCAGCGCCGGCTTTCGGATTCGGGTTCAGCACGCTACCGTTCGGACGCACCCAGATCGTCGTCTCGAAACCATTCGGATAGCCCGCGTCCGCGAGCAGCTTCTTCGCCTTCGCCGGATCGTACGGCCACGCCTTCACCGCCTTGTCGTAGCTCCACGTGTTCGGCGGATACGGATTGACCGCCGGTGTCGCGGTGTTGTCGAAGATTGCCTTCAGGTACGTGGTGCGGTCGAACGCCATGTTCAGCGCGGCGCGCACCTTCTGGTTGTCGAGCGGCTTCTTCTGCGTGTTCAACGCGACGAACGCCGTCATGAACGCGGGCGTCTGCACGATGGCGAGCGACTTGTCGCTCTTCGCTTCGGCGAGATCTTGCGGCTTCGGCGACAACGCGATCTGGCATTCGCCGGCCTTCACCTTTTGCGCGCGCACGGTGGCGTCGGGCGTGATCGCGTAGATCAGACGGTCGATTTTCGGTTTCGGGCCCCAGTACGTGGGGTTCACGTCGTAACGGATCACGGCGTCTTTGGTGTAGCTCTTCAGTTCGAACGGACCGGTGCCGATCGGTTTCGAATTCAGGTCGACCTGCTTGCCGGCCTTGAGTAACTGATCGGCGTATTCAGCCGAATAGATCGACGCGAAACCCATTGTCAGGATCGACACGAAGGTCGCGTCCGGTGCGTTCAATTCGAACTTGACGGTGTTGTCGTCGACCTTGCTGATCGACTTGATCAGCTTCGGCAAGCCCATCGATTGCGCATGCGGGAAGCCGCTTGCGCCCGCTACCTTGTGCCACGGATTGCTGTCGTTGAGCATGCGGTCGAAGGTGAAGACGACGTCGTCGGCATTCAGCGCTCGGGTGGGCTTGAAGTAATCCGTAGTCTGGAACTGCACGTTGGGACGCAGATGGAACGTATAGGTGAGGCCGTCGGCGCTCACGTCCCACTTGTCGGCTAACGCGGGCACCACTTTCTTCGTGGCCTCGTCGTACGAGACCAGCGAATTGAAGATCACGTCGGCCGATGCATTGGTCGTCACGAGCGAATTGAACTGCACGACATCGAAGCCGTCGGGGCTCGACTCGGTGCAGACGGTCAGCGGCTTGGCGAGCACGAGCGCGGGCGCCGTGAACAGTACGGCGGCTGCGAGCAGTTTGAAGCGCATAGGATCTCCCATAACAAGCGCAGTCAGGCAGTGCGTCTGGTTGTGTGGTTGTATTCTGTTGACGGGCGACGGCAACCGGTGATCGGTGGCCAATCTGGCCGTCGTCTTTATTGTGATACGTTTCCGGCGCTGGCGCATGGGTTGGCTGCGATAGCCCATGTACGCCTCGGCCTTCGCGAAAGCTTATCGAAGGGTGGTTGCGGCGACAACAATTTAATCCGCATATCCATATGGATGGCTGAGGGTTGATGCGCAGTGGGGTGGCTCACGCTGCGCTTGCGCGGCGTACCAGATAGCGCACGCCTTCGATGGCGCGCACTCCGTACCACGACACCAGTTCGCCATCGATCAATTCAATGCGCTTGCCAGCCAGCCTGGGATCGCGTTTCAGCGCGTCGCAATGCGCTTGCGTGAAGCGATACGGCTCACTGGAGAGCAGTATGCGATCGACGCCCGCTAGCCACGGCGCGTGATCGAAGTCGAGCGTGGGATAACGCGCGGCGCCTGCCGGTCCGCCTTCCACATCAGGTAGCGTCTGCCAGTTCACGAGCCGCAGCATTGCCGAGATGTAGGTATCGCGCGCGACGGTCATCCATGGCTCGCGCCAGATCAGATACAACGCGTTTTGCATGGGAAACGCCTGCGCGGCGATTTCGCGCAGACACGCTTCGAGCGCCTCGCTCAAGCGCTGCGCCTCTTGGGCGCGGCCAAATATCGCGCCCAGCAGCGAGTACAGCGAGAGATTGTCCTGCGGCATCAGCGGGTGGGTGACGACGATATGCGGCACAAACGCGCGCAACTGTTCGACGGTATCGCGTTCGTTCTCGTCGATATTGACGATCAGATGGGTGGGCTGCAAAGCACGAATTGCGTCGATGTTGACGGCTTTCGTGCCGCCGACCTTGCGCACGTGCCGCACCTTGTCGTGCGGATGCACGCAAAAACCGGTGCGCCCGACGATCTGCGTGTCGAGCCCCAAAGCGAACAGCAATTCGGTGATGCTCGGCACCAGCGAGACGATGCGGAAATTCGCGCCCGAGGGGTGGGCGCCGCGCGTATCGACGCCCGACCCATGGGCGCCCGACACACGGACGCCCGCCATTTCGTGCGCGACGCCGGCTGCATCGACCGCGCGCGGCTGCATGATTTATTCGGCGGCGACGCGGGGCTTGCGCGGCGCGCGTTCGAACGCGAGGTCGTAGAGCCGGCGCGGCAGCACATGCAGCAGCATCGCCACGATGCGCATCTGCCATGGGAACACGGCGAAGCGCTTTTGCCGTTCGACCGCGCGGGCGACCTTCACCGCGAAGCGGTCGGCGTCCATCAGGAACGGCATGGTGTACGGGTTGTGCTCGGTCATCGGCGTGCGGATATAGCCGGGCGCGATGGTGACCACGCCGACACCCAGCGGCCGCATCTCGACGCGCAACGCTTCCAGATACTTGAGCGCGGCCGACTTCGATGCGCTGTACGCGCCCGACCCCGGCAAGCCACGCACGCCGGCGACGCTGGCGATCCCGACCAGCGTGCCGCTCTTCGCGGCGGCCATCGCGGCGGCGAACGGCTCGAAGGTGGCGACCATGCCGAAGTAGTTGACGTCCATCACTTCGCGGAAGGCGCGCAGATCGCCGTGCCCGGTGACCGCGCCGCGGCTGATGCCGGCATTGGCGATCACGACGTCCGGCAAACCGTGTTGCGCGATGAACTGCGCGGCCGCTTCGGCAAGCGCCTCGGCGTCGCGGACGTCGACGGAATAGATGGAGATGGAATTCTGCGGATGGGACTGCTGGAAAGCGGCGAGGGCGTCGCCGCGACGGGCAACCAGGCCGAGAATCGCGCCGCGCCGCGCATATTCGGCGGCGAGCGCGAGGCCGATGCCACTCGAGGCGCCGGTAATGAAAACCTTCAGGGGTGAACTCATTCCGGCGCCTCGGCTATTACATCTTCTTGGCGCGAACCTGCTGCACCAGGTAGTCGAGTACCTGGATCGTGCCCGGCAGGCTGTTGGTCGCGGCCGGGCCGGTTTCATACTTGCCCTGCACGGCCAGCGTCGGCACGCCGTCGATCTTGTAGTCGTCGAGCAGCTTCTTGTCTTTTTGCAGCGCGCTTTGCGTGGAGAACGAGTTGTACGCGTCCATGTACTTCTTCGGATCGACACCGTTCTTCGCGAGGAATTTGCTCTGATCTTCCGGCGTCAACAGGTAGTCCTTGTTGACGTGGATTTCATTGAAGACCTTCGGCGTGAGTTGGTTCGCAAGGCCGAGTGCGTCGAGCGCGTGGTACATCTTCGAGTGCGGAATGAAGTCGTCGCGGAAGGCAACCGGCACGCGCTTGAACACCACGTCCGGAGCCTGCTTCTTCACCCATGCCTCGAGGAACGGGTCGAATTCATTGCAGTGCGGGCAACCGTACCAGAAGAATTCGGTGACTTCGATCTTGCCGGCCGGCACGTCTGTAGGTTGCGGCGTGGGCAGCACGGTGTAGTCCTTGCCGGAAACCGGTGCGGCCGGCGATGCATACGCCGTGGCAGCTACCAGGCCCAGCGAGAGGAACAGAATGCTCAGCAGTTTTTTCATGTGTTGTCGATCCAAGTAGGCGGTAAAGCGGTGGCGCCACGCAATGCCCGTCACCGTTTCCAGATTCGGCGTTAGACGCTCTAGTCGTCCGTTGTGCTTGTGACACGCGCCGCACGCCGATAGTTCGGCGGCGGCGCGTCCCTGCAAATCACCGTTGTTTATTGTTGGTTTATTGCTTCGTGAAGCGAATCACTGCGGTATCCACGCCCGCGTCGGACAGACGCTGACGGCTCGAATTCATGTCCTCGAACTTCGAGAACGGCCCGATGCGCACACGGTAGTACGTCACGCCACCTGCATCGCGCTGCGTAACCTTCGATTCGAAGCCCTGGAAGGCGAGACGCGCACGCTGCTGCTCGGCATCGGCCGAAGTCTTGTAGGCGCCCACTTGCAGGAAGTACCCGGTGTTCGCATCACCCGGTGCCGGCGCCGCGCCCGAACCCGGCTTGGCGTTGGCAGCCGCGGTGGCCGACGTGTTCTTCGGCGCTGAACCTGCCGCGGTGGCCGTGGGTGCGCTGGAGGCCTGCGGCTTTTTCGCCGGCACGGTGGCCGTGCCGTTGTCGTTTTCCGGCGCGGGTTTCGGTGCGACTGCCGTACCGTTCGCATTGCCACCTGTGTTTCCGTTTGCCGGCGGCACTTCGACGATCTGCGGTTCTTCCAGCATGCCGGACTGCGTCTGCGAGTTGGTCTGACCCGGTGCGGTGTTCGGCGGCGCCGGTTGCGCGGCTTGCGGCACCGGCAGGCCCGGCGTCTTGCCTTGCAGCGGACGGTTCGGGTCGTATTGCTGCGCCTGGCTCGCGCCAGTGTCGGGCGTGGCGGGCGGCGCGACCTTCGAGACGAACGGCGTGGGAGCACGGGTGATATACAGCGCCACCACTACCGCGATCGCGAGACCGACGATCAGGCCCAGCACGATGCCGAGAAAAGTCCCCCCGGTTTGTTTCGATTGCGATTGCTTTGTTGTGCGGCGTGGTTTTGCCATCGTATGAATCACCTGCAAAAAGAATCCTGGAACGGCCGTCGATTATAACGACGGCCGCATGCATGTTACGCCGGAGGACTTACATCTTGACGGGAGCGGAGACGCCGATCGTCGCGAGACCGTTGGCCAGCACCTGGCGCGTGGCCGCAAGCAGCGCGACGCGCGCATTGCGCTCGGCGGCGTCGTCGACCAGCACGCGTTCGGCTCTGTCATTGTAGAACGAGTGGAATTCCCCGGCGAGGTCGCGCAGATAGAACGCGACCGCGTGCGGCGCGAGTTCGTCGGCGGCGTGTTCCAGCATGTCCGGGAACTCGGCGAGCTTGTTCAACAGGGCCATGGCGCGTTCGCTGGTGAGCGGCGAGACGTCCACCTCCGCCAGCGTGGTTTCGTCCGTGTTGTAGCGCGCCTTGCATTCGGCGATGACCGAGCAGATTCGTGCATGCGCATACTGCACGTAGTGCACCGGATTTTCGTCGTTCTGTTTCAACGCCAGGTCGATGTCGAACACGAATTCCGTATCGGCCTTGCGCGAAATCAGGAAGAAGCGCACTGCGTCACGGCCGCGGCGAATCGTCTCCTCGTCGATCAGGTCGACGGCGGCTTCCGAACCCGGCGTCGCGCCGCCCGACCATTCGATCAGGTCGCGCACCGTCACATAACTGCCGGCGCGTTTCGAGATCTTCACTTCTTCGCCGTTGCGCATCACCGTGACCATCTTGTGCAGGATGTAGTCCGGATAGCCCTTCGGAATGCCGATGCCCAGACCTTGCAGGCCGGCGCGCACGCGCGCGATCGTGCCGTGGTGGTCCGAGCCCTGAACGTTGATGACCTTGGTGAAGCCGCGTTCCCACTTGGCGACGTGATACGCGACGTCCGGCACGAAGTACGTGTAGGTGCCGTCGCTCTTGCGCATCACGCGGTCTTTGTCGTCGCCGTCGTCGGTGGTGCGCAGCCACAGCGCACCTTCCTGTTCGTAGGTCTTGCCGGCGGCGACCAGCGACGCGACGGTTTTCTCGACGCGGCCTTCCTTGTACAGCGACGACTCCAGGTAGTACTGGTCGAACTTCACGCCGAAGGCCTGCAAGTCCATGTCCTGCTCGCGGCGCAGGTAGGCGACCGCGAAGCGGCGGATCGCTTCGAGATCTTCGACGTCGCCCGCGCCCGTGACGGGCTCGCCGTCGCTCGCCGCAACGGTGGCGCCATTCAGATAGTCTTTCGCGATATCGGCGATGTACTCGCCGTTGTACGCCGAAGCGGGCCAGCCTTCGTCGCCAGGGGCGATGCCGCGGGCACGTGCCTGGGTGGACACGGCGAGCGTGTGAATCTGCACACCGGCGTCGTTGTAATAGAACTCGCGGTGCACGTCATAGCCTTGCGAGGCCAGCACGTTCGAGAGCGCGTCGCCGAGCGCGGCCTGGCGGCCGTGGCCGACGTGCAGCGGACCGGTCGGATTGGCCGAGACGAATTCGATCAGCACATGCTTGCCGGCGTCGCGCCGCGAGCGGCCGAACGCATCCTTTTCAGCGAATACGGCGGCGATCACCGCCTGCTTGGCGGCCGCCGCGAGGCGCAGGTTGATGAAGCCGGGACCGGCCACTTCGGCGGCTTCCACGAGACCCTTGGCCTGCGGCTGCGCAAGCAGCGCGTCGACGATCTGTTGCGCCAGCTGGCGCGGGTTGGCGCGCAGCGGCTTGGCGAGTTGCATGGCCACATTGCAGGCGACGTCGCCATGCGCGGCGACCTTGGGACGCTCAAGCGTAATGGTGGGCGAGACGAAGGCGGCTTCGCTCGCGCCCTGGGACGCTTGCGCCACTTGCTTCACCGTGTCGGCGAGCAGTGTTTCGAGGGTATGTTTATGTGCGGGCAGCATGCTTGTTGCGAGTCCAGTGAGGCAATCCGGTGATGCGGAAGAGGCGCCGGCCGCGCGCGAGGCGCAACCGATTCGTCAGAAGCGTGGAAAGCGGCGATACACCCGCCGGGACGCGCCGAGGCACATTGGGCCGTCATCGGGCACGTTGCGTGCAACGCAGTTAGCGCGGTGCGCGGCGACATGACGAGACGCTTGCTGCTGCGGTTTGGCGCGGCGGCATGTGGGTTGCGGCCAACCGGGCCGGCCATGCCGCCTGCGTTACGCCGCGCGCAGTGCATTGCGGCGCGCTTTTCCGTCCAGACGGATTTTAGCAGGTGCTAATATGTTCAATGAGATGCCCAACAAGGGCCGTGGCCGCCGTGTCTGATCGGCGCGTCAACGTAACGCGCGCCGGCCGCCGATTTCGGGCTGCCCGAGCGTCAATCAAACATAACGAAAAAGGGAACAGTCATGTTGATTACTTTCAAATGTCGGGCCTGCCCGGACGTGATGATGCTGGAGAATCTTGCCCAGTACCTCGTCGGCATCGTCGGCAAGCGGCTGGGTGAACGTGGTGTGATTACCCATGACGAACTTGCTGCTGCGATCACCAAACTCGAGGCGGCGATCCACGTCGACAAACAGGAACGTGCCGAGCACGACGGCCATTTCCACGAAGGCGAAGAGGGCCGCGAACATCATGAAATTCCGCCGGGACTCGCGCAGCGCGCGTATCCGTTCCTGGACATGCTGCGTGCCGCGCAGAAGGAAAACGCGGATATCGTGTGGGGTTTGTGATTCTGCAGCAGCCCGCGCGCCGGGGCGTCCGCCACGCCGGCACAGGGCTGCAGCGCTGAACTCCGGAGCTCAGCCGAAGCGTAGTCAGCCTGCCTTGAACCCATTTTGCCGCACCCATGAAAAGAGCCCGCACTGAGCGGGCTCTTTGTCATTTACCGGCCTGAATCGACCGGCGTGGCCGCCGTGCTCACTGGCTGGCGGCGTCCGCCGGGGCGGCCACCGGAGCCGACGCACCCTTCTTCATTTTCTTCTTCTTCGGTTTCTTGACGTGCTTCGCGACCGGCGGCGAATACGAACTGACCGCACTGGAACCCGCCGGCGCGGCCGGTTGAGCCTGCGCGACCGAAGCGCCTGCGGCGAGCGAAACAGCAGTCAATAACAGCGTCAGCTTCTTCATACGATTCTCTCCGTTGACGATTGCAATTAGATAAGCCGACGCGTTTTGGCCGCGTCTGGCGGGTTGAAACCATTTTCAGTCTACAAAGCCGAAAATTACGCTGCCGCAAATATTCAGCCTATCTCGCCCGATATAGTAGGTTTCCCGCCCAGCAAGGCTTACAGCAAAGGCGCCAAGGCTCGTTCAGCGTCTGCTTTCGACAGCGACATGCGGTTTGCGTAATCTTCCAACTGGTCCTGGCCGATCTTGCCGACCGAGAAATAGGTGCTGTCCGGATGCGCCAGATAGAAGCCTGAGACGCTTGCCGCCGGCAGCATGGCGAGCGATTCCGTCACGCTCATGCCGATTTCGGTGGCTTGCAGCACGTCGAACATGTCGCGCTTCACGAGGTGATCCGGGCAGGCCGGGTAGCCCGGCGCCGGGCGGATGCCACGGTATTTTTCGGCGATCAGGTCTTCGTTCGAGAGCGTTTCCGCATTCGCGAAGCCCCACAGGTCGCGGCGCACGCGCGCATGCAGTGCTTCGGCGAAGGCTTCGGCGAAGCGGTCGGCGAGCGCCTTCAGCATGATCGCGCTGTAGTCGTCGTGATCCTTTTCGAACTGCTTTTCCTTCACGTCCACACCGAGACCGGCCGTGACCGCGAACATGCCGATGTAATCGGCCACGCCCGAATCCTTCGGCGCGATGAAGTCGGCGAGCGACCGGTTCGGCCGCATCACGCCGTCCACCACCGGCCGCACGCTTTGCTGGCGCAGGTTGCGCCACGTGAGCGCCACTTCCGAGCGGGATTCGTCCGTGTAGATTTCGATGTCGTCGTCGTTCACCGTGTTGGCCGGCAGCAGCGCGATCACGCCGTTGGCTTGCAGCCAGCGGCCCTGGATCAGGCGCGAGAGCATCGACTTGCCGTCCGAAAACACGCGGCGCGCCGATTCGCCGACGATCTCGTCGTTCAGGATCGCCGGGTACGGGCCGGCAAGGTCCCAGGTCTGGAAGAACGGAGCCCAGTCGATGTAGTTCGCCAGCTCGCTCAGATCGAAGTTCTTGAACACGCGGCGGCCGATGAACTTCGGCTTGACTGGCTGGTAGCCGGTCCAATCGACCTTGGTCTTGTTCGCGCGGGCTTCGGCGAGCGTGACCATCGGCAGGGCTTTCTTGTTGGCGTGTTGAAGGCGGATACGGTCGTAGTCGGCCTTCAGGTCGTCCACGTATCGGGCCGCGCCTTCGTCGGACAGCAGGCTCGACGCCACGGAAACCGAGCGCGATGCATCCGGCACGTACACCACCGGACCTTCGTAATGCGGCGCGATCTTCACGGCGGTGTGCACGCGCGAGGTCGTCGCGCCGCCGATCAGCAGTGGAATCTTCTTCACGCGGAAGTAGTCGTCGCGCTGCATTTCCGAGGCGACGTAGGCCATCTCTTCGAGGCTCGGCGTAATGAGCCCCGAGAGGCCGATGATGTCCGCGCCCTCGACCTTTGCCCTGGCGAGAATGTCGTTGCACGACACCATCACGCCCATGTTGACCACTTCGAAGTTATTGCACTGAAGCACCACCGAGACGATGTTCTTGCCGATGTCGTGCACGTCGCCCTTCACGGTGGCGATGACGATCTTGCCCTTCGCGCGCACGTCGGCGCCGGCTTCGGCGAGCAGCTTCTTTTCTTCCTCGATGTACGGGATCAGATGCGCGACGGCCTGCTTCATCACACGCGCCGACTTCACGACTTGCGGCAGGAACATCTTGCCCTGACCGAACAGGTCGCCGACCACATTCATGCCGTCCATCAGCGGGCCTTCGATCACGTTGATCGGACGGCCGCCGGCTGCGGCGATCTTCGCGCGCACTTCCTCGGTGTCTTCGACGATGAAGTTGGTGATGCCGTGCACCAGCGCATGCGACAGACGCTTCTCGACGGGCTGGTTACGCCATTCGAGGTTCTCTTCCTTCTTCGCGGCGCCGGTCTTGAACTTGTCGGCAATTTCCAGCAGACGATCGGTGCCGTCTTCACGGCGGTTCAGCACGACGTCTTCAACACGCTCGCGCAGTTCCGGATCGAGATCGGCATACACGCCGAGCTGCCCCGCGTTGACGATGCCCATGTCCATCCCCGCCTGAATCGCGTGATAGAGGAACACGGTGTGAATCGCCTCGCGCACCGGATCGTTGCCGCGGAACGAGAACGACACGTTCGAGACCCCGCCGCTGATCTTCGCGTACGGCAGGTTTTCCTTGATCCAGCGCGTGGCGTTGATGAAGTCGACCGCGTAGTTGTTGTGCTCTTCGATGCCCGTCGCAATCGCGAAGATGTTCGGATCGAAGATGATGTCTTCCGGGGGGAAACCGACTTCGTTCACGAGGAAATCGTAGGAGCGCTTGCAGATCTGCGTCTTGCGTTCGTACGTGTCTGCCTGGCCTTGCTCGTCGAAGGCCATCACCACCGCGGCCGCACCGTAACGGCGGATCAGGTTCGCGTGATGGCGGAACGCTTCTTCGCCTTCCTTCAGCGAGATCGAATTGACGATTGCCTTGCCTTGCACGCACTTCAGACCGGCTTCGATCACGTCCCATTTCGACGAGTCGATCATGATCGGCACGCGCGCGATGTCCGGTTCCGACGCGATCAGATTCATGAAGCGGACCATTGCCGCTTTCGAATCGAGCATGGCCTCGTCCATGTTGACGTCAATGATCTGGGCGCCGTTTTCGACCTGCTGCCGCGCGACCGCGATCGCGTCGTCGAACTGGTCGTTCAGGATCATTCGCGCGAACGCTTTCGAACCGGTCACGTTGGTGCGCTCACCGACGTTGATGAAGAGCGTCCCGGACGTGACGTTGAACGGCTCGAGGCCGGAAAGGCGCATGGTGTGATCGGTCATGGCGTAGGTGCGGTTCGGTTGCGTGCGGTTACGTGCGTCGGGTTCGATCGCGCGAGAGGGGCGGCTCGGGATCGAGCCGCCGGACTCAGGCTGCGTCGCGGTATTGAGTTGGCCACTGGCGCGGCTTTACTTCGGCCAGCGCCTTGGCAATCGCCGCAATATGCTCCGGCGTCGTGCCGCAACATCCGCCGGCGATATTCACGAGCCCCGCCTGCGCGAACTCCTTCAGCAATCCCGACGTATCTGCCGGCAATTCGTCGAAGCCCGTGTCGCTCATCGGATTCGGCAGACCGGCGTTCGGATAGCACGACACATAGGTGTCGCACAGCTTGGCCAGTTCCGCGATGTACGGGCGCATCAGCGCAGCGCCCAACGCGCAGTTCAGACCGAACGTGAGCGGCTTCGCATGACGCAGCGAGTTCCAGAAGGCCTCGACGGTTTGTCCCGAGAGAATCCGGCCCGATGCATCGGTGACGGTGCCCGAGATCATGATCGGCAGACGCTCGCCGGTGTCTTCGAACAGTTCGTCCAGCGCGAACAGCGCGGCCTTGGCATTGAGCGTGTCGAAGATCGTTTCGACGAGAAACAGATCGCAGCCGCCGTCGAGCAGTGCCTTCGCCTGCTCGTAATACGCGGCGCGCAGTTCGTCAAAGGTCACGTTGCGCGCGCCCGGATCGTTTACGTCAGGGGAAATGCTCGCCGTTTTCGGCGTCGGTCCGATCGCGCCGGCGACAAAGCGTGGCTTGTCGGGCGTCGAGTATTTGTCGCAGACGGCGCGCGCCAGCTTCGCCGATTCGAGATTCATCTCGACGGCGAGCTCTTCCATCCCGTAGTCGGCCTGCGCAACCGTGGTGGCGCCGAACGTGTTGGTCTCGAGGATGTCCGCGCCCGCCGCGAGATACTGCTCGTGAATCTCGCTGATGATCTGCGGCTGGGTGATCGACAGCAACTCGTTGTTGCCTTTGATGTCGCGCCCATAGTCCTTGAAGCGCTCGCCACGATAGCGGGCTTCGTCGAGTTTGTAGCGCTGGATCATCGTGCCCATTGCGCCGTCCAGGATCAGGATGCGTGACTTGAGCAGCGCGGGCAGCGCCGCGCCGCGCGTGTAGGCGGCGTCGGGGCGGACTGGCGTGGCGGTATGAGCAGGCTGGTTCATGGCGGACGTGGGCTTTCGCCGACTTTTTGGGTTTTCGGGAAACCCCTCATTGTAGCCGCTGCGGGGTGGTTTCGCCGGGCGCGGGCCGGGAAGGGGCGTGGCTTTGGCCGTCATGGCATGACCCGGCCAGCAAAGAAAACGGCCCAGCGAGGTGAAAACCTGCTGGGCCGCGTTACTCCTGCTGACCGACTTGTAAAAGCCGCCGGCTGAGCCGGTCGGCGCGGTCGATGTATGTCGCCAAACCGTTACGCCAAACCCTTCAGTTAGTGAAGAATCACCGGTTGATGCATCAAGCTGTCGAACTGCCCGAGGAATTCGTCTACCTCGTCCAGTGACGGTTCCTCTTCGATCAACTTTTGCACATGCTCGCGGAAACGCGCCGCCATTGCGCCGTCAATGTAGATTTCGCGCTGCATGTTTTTGTCGACGATCTCGTAGCCACCCGACTTCATGGCCAGCGGACCTTCCTGTGGCGGGAACTCGACGACACAATAGTTGGGGCTGTTATAGATCATTTGCATGGCGACACTCCTTATTTCCGTTGGCTCCTGGCCATTCCTGCGCCATAGGTGGAGCTTGTGGTGTGGAATTCAAGGGGTGGGTCCGGATTGACGCTTGTAAAAGTTCCGAACCTACCGGTTAGACCGGCCTTTCAAGAAACGTTTCAAGCAGTGCAGCAAAACGGTGAGATTGCTCGATGGACGCAAGATGAGCGGCCTCGAGCAGTTCGAATTGCGCGCCTTTCGATGGCGTCTGCTATTGCCTGCGTAGCAGCAGGTGGCGTGCCCGTGTCGTGACGGCCCGCCACGGCCAACGTCGGGCGACGGATTGTTCCCAGCTTACTGCGTACGTGGAAATCGCGCAGTGCTTCGCACGCTATGGCGTAGCCTTCTGACAACGTATGGCTTGGCACGGCACGGATCTGCTCGACTGCTTCGGGATGCGCGGCGTGAAAATCTGGCGTCAGTCAGCGGCTCAATGTCGCGGGGATCAGGGATGCCACGCCCTTCGTGCGCGCTGCCGCTGCGCGTTGATCCCATACCACGCGGGCCTCAGGCGAGATTACGCCAGCGGTGTCGGCAAGGGGGGTGTATCGATGCGCGATGGATGGTCCAGTGCGAATTGCTGCGCGCTTATGCCGCGCATCGGCATGCCGACGAGATGCGTAGCGGGTGCGTCGAATGCATCGAGCAACGCGGCGAGATCATTGAACAGATCGAGACCCTGCTCGAGGTCAGGGTTTTTCGGGCAGATTGCCGGGAACGGTCGAATCGACCGGTGAGGCGGGGGCGGTTTCGGACGTATTTGCGGGGGCGTTGGCGGGGGACTGGATCGCCGAATTGGCTGAAGGATTACCGCCGTTATCGGTGCTGCCCAGGCCGCTGGAGCCCGCAGAACCAGCAGAGCCAGCAGAGCCAGCAGAACTAGCAGAACCAGCAGAACCAGCAGAACCAGCAGAACCAGCAGAACCAGCAGAACCGCTGCTGCCATCAGCTCCAGTGGCCGGACTGCCGACGTCGTCCGCATTGAGCTGGCCGCGCCACACCAGTTCGAATTCCGCGCCGTTCGGCTCGGTCTGCATGATTCGCGCGGGCAGCCAGCCGAGCGACGGCGCGAGCCATACGTCGATGCGGCGTAGATCGCCGTCATGGCGCGGCAAGCGTTTGAAGTGGCGCGTCTCGAGGTAGCCCTGCGCGGTGCGGATCGTCTCGTCGCCGATCGTCTCGACGGGCCAGTTCTCGCCACTGTCGTTATCGACTACGAAGAATTGCCGCGTCACGCCCGGCTTGTAGGCGGCGGGGTCGCCGCGCACGAGGCTGGCGAGTTGCATCACCATGCTGAAACGGTCTTGCGCGCCGTCGGGCAGCGGCAGCGAGGCCGGTGTCCGCGTGAAGGCGATCTTTTTGTCGGTCCGATTGAAAATCGCCACGTCTTCCGGACGATGGCCGCGCTTTTCGATGTATTGATCCGGCGCGAGGCCGAATGCGTCGATGCGGCCATGGCTCGAATACACGAACGTGCCGACGAACGGCAGCGGTACCGAGACGACCATCTCGTAGCTCTGGGCGTTGCTCGTCCAGTGGATCGTGCCCGGCTGATTGCGCACGCCGTTGTAGAACGTGTCGTAAGCCAGTTCGCCGGATGGCGGCACCGAGAATTTCACGCCCGCTGACGCCTGGGGCGCGCTGGCGGCGGCAGGGGCGCTGGCTGCGCCGGTGGCGCTTGCGGCCGCGTTGGCGTTGACATCGGGAGGGCTCGCTGCGGTCGATGCGCTCGCGGCGGCCTCCGATGCGGCCATGTCCGCGGGAGCCTGCTTTGCCGGTTGCATCGCCGTGAGCACATGTTCACGCGGCTTGCTCGCGGTGGCTTTATGCGCTGGGGCTGGCGTCGCCGGTTGCGGCACGGCGGCGGGTTTGCGCTCGATGCGTTCGGGTGTCAGCAGTGCGACCTGCACGGGGACGCGTTCGTTGTCCGACGGATTCAGCGTCGCGCGGTTGCGCTCCACCCATTGCGCCGCAATCCAGTGCAAGACGGCCACCACCAGCAGAACCGCAAGCCATCGCCACACCCGCAAATCGGCTCGCGGCCCGGCGGGCGGCGTGCGATCAGAGCGGCGTGTGGCGGAAGGTGAGGACATGGGCAAATCAATTCGAAAAGGACGGTTGGTAACGCGGCCATCAGCACATCAGCACATCAGCGCGGCGCCTTGCTAAACCCGAGCTCGTACGAAAGCTTTTGCGCACATTCGCGCAGCGCTGTATCGATCTCGCCACCCCAACGGATATCGAACGCGCCTTCGTGACCGAGCGCGACCAGGCCGAGCGCCAGATCACCGGTCGAGTCGAACACCGGCATGCAGAACGCGTGGATGGTCGGCAGCAACATGCCTTCCACGCGCGCCGCTTCGTGCTGCCTCACGTCGGTCAGCACCCGTTCGACCTCTTCTCGCGTGCGCGGGCCCACCATGTGCGACGAACGGCGCGAATCGGCCAGTTCACGCTCCAGCATCGCGGCGGTCTTGCTCGACGGCAGATAGGCGGCAAACAGCAGACCGGTGGCGGAGCTGAGCAGCGGCATCACGTCGCCGAGCTTGAGCGATGCCTTGGCGGGATGGCTCGATTCCATCCAGTGAACCATCGTTGGCCCCTGGTTGCCCCACACCGCGATGCCCACCGTCAGATCAAGCCGGTCGCGCAGTTCGGCAAGCGCAATTCGCGCGAGTTTCACGCCATCGACGCGGGCAAGCCGCGCGAGCCCCAATTGCAACGCGAAGCCACCCAGTTCGTAGCGGCCCGACAGCGGATCCTGCGCCACGACGCCAAGGCGCAGGAAACTCACGAGGTAGCGGTGTGCTTTCGCAGGACTCATGCCCGCACGTTGCGCCAGATCGCGCAGCATCATTGCGCGCGGTTCGTGGGTCAGCACCTCGAGTAATCTGAAGCCGACTTCGATCGACTGAATGCCGGAGCGCAGCTTTTCCTCGCCGGTCTCGACGCTTTCGTCATCGGATTCGGGTGCTTCGAGCGGTTCAACGGGGCCGGTGTCGGTACGGATCGCGCCGGAGCGGGCAATTGGAGGCATGAGCGAGGCGCGGGAGCGCGTTCAAAAGACAGTGAGAAAGGAGTCGGGCGGGGCTACCCAGCAACGGCACTTGGGTCGCGCCGATTCACCATCGTAGAATAGATTCCTTCTATCGTCACTAACGGTTCACTCCTCTATGAAACTTGCCACGCTGAAGGACGGCACGCGCGACGGTCAGCTGATCGTCGTGTCCCGCGACCTGCACACCGCGGCCGTCGCCGACGCGATCGCGCCCACCATGCAGCGCGTGCTCGACGACTGGACCTTCTACGCGCCGCAACTGCAGGACCTGTACGACGCGCTCAACCAGGGCCGTGCGCGCAACACTTTCCCCTTCGATGCCAGGGAATGCATGGCGCCGCTGCCGCGCGCGTTCCAATGGGCCGACGGTTCGTCGTACGTGAACCATGTAGAGCTGGTGCGCCGCGCGCGTGGCGCGGAAATGCCGCCGGAATTCTGGACCGATCCGCTGATGTATCAAGGTGGCAGCGACGACTTCATCGGCCCGAAAGACGACGTACTGTGCGCATCTGAAGAATTCGGTATCGACTTCGAAGCGGAACTCGCCGTGATCACCACCGACGTGCCGATGGGCGCCACGCCCGATCAGGCACTCAGGAGCGTGCGTCTGGTGACGCTCGTCAACGACGTCTCGCTGCGCAATCTGATCCCCGCCGAACTCGCGAAGGGCTTCGGCTTTTTCCAGAGCAAGCCGGCCACCTCGTTTGCGCCGGTCGCGGTGACGCCTGACGAGCTCGGCGAGAGCTGGCGCGAAGGGCGCGTGCATCGGCCGATGATCGTCCACTGGAACAACAGGAAGGTCGGCCAGCCGGACGCCGGCACCGACATGGTGTTCCACTTCGGCCAACTGATCTCGCATGCGGCGAAAACGCGCAACCTGCGCGCCGGCGCGATTGTCGGCTCGGGTACCGTATCGAACAAGGATGCGAAACGCGGCTACTGCTGTATCGCTGAAAAACGCTGCCTGGAGACCATCGAGCACGGCGCGCCGCAGACCGAATTCATGAAGTTCGGCGATACCGTGAGAATCGAAATGTTCGACGAAGCAGGCAAGTCGATTTTCGGTTCGATCGATCAGGGCATCGCGCCGCTGGATTGAGGCGCCGGTTTTTGCGCGGTACGCGGCGTCGAGATCGCACCCCACACGCGAAAGGGTTTCGCCCGATGCCGCCGCCACTACGCGCCGCTACACTGACTGGCGCGGCGGCGGCCTCGGGGTAATGGTTGTCCGTCGAGCGCGAAACGAGTGTGAACCAGCGCGCAAGCAAGACACAAGCAAGAGACAAACAAGACACAAGCAGCACATCGGCAGTCCATCAAAACGAAAAACCGACGTGAGGAGACAGCATGCCGCGATTTGAATCTTTTGAAAGAAGCACCCAGCGCGCTCGCGCATCGAACCTGCGCACAACACCCTCGCGGCGCGGGCTCCCCCGCCTCGCCGCCGCAATGTTCGCCGCGCTACCCGCCATCGCGCTCGCGCAGGTGAAGATCGGCCTGGTGCTGTCGCTAACCGGACCGGCCGCGTCGCTCGGCATTCCCGCGCGCGATACCGCCACGCTGCTGCCCAAACAGATCGGCGGCCAGAACGTCGAGTACATCGTGCTCGACGACGCATCCGACACCACGCAGGCCGTTCAGGACACCAAGAAGCTGATCTCCGAGAGTCACGTCGACGCGATCATCGGCTCGTCGATCACACCGAATTCGCTTTCGATGATCGATGTGGTTGCCGACGGCGAAACACCGATGATCTCGCTGGCCTCGTCGGCGAAAATCATCGAACCGGTGGATGCGAAACGCCACTGGGTCTTCAAGACGCCGCAGACCGACGCGATGATGGCATCGGCGATCGCCGAGCACGCCAGCGAGCACGGTGTCAAAACAATCGCGTTCATCGGCCAGGCGGATGCGCTCGGCGAGACCTTCTACACCGAGGTCGCCAAATTCGCGCAGTTGCATCACATCAGCGTGGTGGCGAGCGAGCGCTTCAATCGCACCGATCCGAGTGTGACCGGCCAGGTCCTGAAGATTCTCGCGACCCATCCTGATGCGGTGGTGGTCGGCGCGGCCGGCACGCCTGCCGCGTTGCCGCCGAAGACGCTCAGGGAACGCGGCTATAAAGGGCTGATCTATCACAATCATGGGGTCGGCAATAACGACTTCCTGCGCGTATGCGGCGCCGATTGCAACGGCACGTTCCTGCCCGCGAGCCCGGTGCTGGTCGCCGCGCAGCTGCCGGCGGACCATCCGGCCAAGCGCCTCGCGCTCGACTACATCAAGCGCTTCGAAGCATTGCGCGGACCGGGCAGCGTCTCGGCGTTCGGTTCGTACACGTGGGACGCCGGCATGCTGCTCGGCAACGCGATACCGATCGCGCTCAAGGCCGGCGCGCCCGGCACGCCGGAATTTCGCCGCGCCTTGCGCGATGCGCTGGAAGCGACACATGGTCTCGCGGACACCAACGGCGTGGTCAACATGAGCGCCACGGATCATCTCGGGCTCGACCAACGGGCGCGTGTGATGGTCGAAATCAAGAATGCGAAGTGGGTTTATCAACCGCGCTGAGTTGCACTGACATGCGCTGGTTCCGCGGTGACGTAGCGCGGAATGCACCGAATGCGCCAAACGTGTCATCAGGGCGACAGTTTCAACAGACATACCGATAGACGGATTGCACACCATGTCTCAGGCACCACACAGTAACGACGCGTTTTACGCGCACTACCAGTCCCTGCAACTGCATCGCCATCCGCACGGCGTGCTCGAAGTCGTGATGAGCGGCGAGGGCGCGAACAAAAGCGGGCTTGCCACCGCCAACGCGCGGATGCACTTCGAGCTCGCCGAAATCTGGCGCGACATCGATCGGGATCCCGAAACACGTGTGGCGATCATTCGCGGCGAGGGTAAAGGTTTTTCGGCCGGCGGCGATCTGCAACTGGTCGAAGACATGGCGACCGATTTCGATGTCCGCGCCCGCGTGTGGCGCGAAGCGCGCGATCTGGTCTACAACGTGATCAACTGCAGCAAGCCAATCGTTTCGGCGATGCACGGGCCGGCGGTCGGCGCGGGCCTTGTCGCCGGACTGCTCGCTGATATCTCGATCGCCACGAAGTCGGCGCGCATTATCGACGGTCACACGCGTTTGGGCGTTGCCGCCGGCGATCACGCGGCCATCGTCTGGCCACTCCTGTGCGGCATGGCGAAAGCCAAGTATTACCTGCTTCTGTGCGAGCCGGTAAGCGGTGAAGAGGCTGAGCGGATCGGTCTGGTGTCGCTTGCCGTCGATGAAAACGATCTGCGGCCCAAAGCATTCGAAGTCGCGCAAAAACTGGCCAACGGCTCGCAAACGGCGATTCGTTGGACCAAGTACGCGCTGAACAACTGGTTGCGCTCGGCGGGGCCGGCATTCGATACGTCGCTGGCACTGGAATTCATGGGGTTCGCCGGGCCCGATGTGCGCGAAGGCGTGAACTCGCTGCGCGAGCGGCGCGCGCCGGATTTTGGCGGCGCGGACCCGTGGAGCGGACAACCACGGCACACGCCAGGCGATGGGCGTTCCTGAAACCGGAGACCGGCGCGTATTGCACAAAGCCCCGCCGGTCGGCACTTCGGGTGCCGCGTGAGTGGGGCAAACAGCAGCCGAAACTAAGCGCGGTTCGCAGCGTCACGCGCGGTATGATCGAATCAGATGCGCGCGCGATGGCGCGATTTCCTCCCCCTTATGCAGCGAGGCGACAAGCATGACCGATACACCTGGCACCACGCCGCCCTTTGCCGGTTTTCCCGGTTTTCCGCCCGCTGAAATGCTCGAGCAGATGTGGGGCATGATGCGTCTCTCGCCATTCGGCTCGGCATTTTCGGGCGCGCAGGCTGGCAGCAGCCTCGGGCCGTCGCTGTCGATGATGTCCGACATGATGGCGCCGCTGACCAATGTCGAAGAACTCGACAAGCGCATCACCGACATGCGTGCGGTCGAGCAGTGGCTCAAACTGAATCTGAACATGCTGCAGTCCGCCATTCAGGCGCTCGAAGTGCAGCGCGCCACCCTCGCGACGCTGCGTGCGTTCGGCGCGTTCGCGCAGTCGTCGATGTCGCAGCCGGCTTCGGCGACCGCCGCGCCGAGTCCCTCGCCGACGGGCTGGCCGCATCCGGAAGCCGCTTCGGCTTCGACCGGCGCCGGCGCATCGGCTGCGCGCGAGCCGGCCGCCGACGAGGGCGAGGCCGCCGCCACGCCGCCGTTCGACGCCTCCGCCTGGTGGAATCTTTTGCAATCGCAGTTCAATCAGATCGCCCAGTTTGCGGCGGCGCAGCCAACTGCGGCAGCCGCCGCATCCGGCGGTTCGGAAACGGACACGCGCGAAGGCGCGACGGGCGCTGCGGCCTCGGCGGGCGGGGCCGCCGGCGCGCCGGATCAGGCTGCGGGAGACGCAGGGCCCGCCACCAGACAGCCGGCGGCGAAACGGGCCGCGACCTCGACGTCAACGTCCGCGAAGCGCACAGGCAGTTCGAGCGCAGGCCCGCGAGCGGCGAAAAAGTCTACTTAGCGGCAGGAATGAGCCGAGCAGCTGACCCGCACGGGGGGCGGCGCAGAGCTCACTGGACCGGCGGCGCAAACGAGCAGAATTCGCCGCCTGTCATGGTTTTGACCCCGGTCGTCGGCCACACTCCTCGAATCGGGCGCTTTATTGAGAGAAGTCAAGCGGGCGCGGGAATTGCGACTGTCAGGGCACGGGAACAGTAAAGTCAGCGTGCTATCATTGTGTAAGCTTCATTTTTGGCTTTTGGGCGTGCGCAGAAAACAACCAATCCAGCCGCCCTTGCTCCATTTCGCCGCCGGCTACCCGGCGCAGGGCTGGACGGTGCGGATTCATCGCAAACTGGCTCGACCTCAGGCATAGGGTATCCCTCACCCACGGTTGGCCGCGTAGCGCGTAACTTCTGGTTATCAGCGCCGCGCAAAAGGCTGAACTTCTTTGCTGCCCGGTGCGTCTGGGCGCCGGATTACCGCGTAAAATTGAAGGCTTGGCCGATAAACGGCGCACAAAACGGTGCGTTTAGTTCGTCATCAGCAAAAGTACTACACGTAATAGTGACAGACACACACAGTATGCGCAGAACAGGGGTGGGACTATGAACACCATGCTTTATCCGGAACTTTATAAATCGCTCGAATCCGTTCGATGGGACATGGAGAAAGACATTCCCTGGGACAAGTTCGATGCATCGCTATTGACCGACGAGCAGGCCGCGACGATCAAGATGAATGCGATCACCGAATGGTCGGCGTTGCCCGCCACGGAAATGTTCCTGCGGGACAACCATCACGACAGCGATTTCTCCGCGTTCATGAGCGTGTGGTTCTTCGAGGAACAGAAGCATTCGCTGGTGCTGATGGAATATCTGCGCCGTTTCAAGCCGGAAATGTGCCCGACCGAAGAAGAACTGCACGCAGTGCGCTTCGAATTCGATCCAGCGCCCCCGCTCGAAACGCTGATGCTGCACTTCTGCGGCGAAATCCGCCTGAATCACTGGTATCGCCGGGCGGCCGAATGGCACACCGAGCCGGTCATCAAGGCCATCTACGAAACCATTTCGCGCGACGAAGCGCGTCATGGCGGCGCATATCTGCGCTACATGAAGAAAGCGATGGTGCAAACCGGCGATATCGCGCGTGCTGCGTTCGCCAAGATCGGTGTGCTGATGGCGTCGGCGCGCCGCACCGAAAAGCCGCTGCATCCCACCAACCTGCACGTGAATCAGGCGCTGTTCCCGCGCGACACGATTCAATCGCGTCTGCCGGATCCGGAATGGCTCGAACGCTGGCTCGACGAGCAGATCCGTTTCGACGACGGCTGGGAAAAGAAGGTGGTCGAGCGGATTCTGCACAACCTGTCAATTCTGTTCGAGCGCACGTTCAATACGGCGCAGGAATTGAACCGTTACCGCAAGGAAGTCGTCGCGCGCTTGCAGGCCGATCAGAAGTCGGCCGAACAGCCGGCTTGATCGGTTAAGGTTCGCGGTTTTAAGGTTTCAGGAACGGCCCGGCAGGCGTGAGCTTGCTGGGCCGTTTTGCTTCATGCCGTTCGCCGTGTATCGTGGTGGCACTTCTATTTCTTCGCGACTCCCGTCATGGCCGCCATTTTTGAACGCAAGATTTTTACGCGCGATGCGTTGGTGAAGCTTCGCGCTTCGATGCCTGCGCCGGTTGTATTTACCAACGGCGTGTTCGACATCCTGCATCGCGGGCATGTGACTTATCTCGCCGACGCGAAAGCGCTCGGTGCTTGCCTGATTGTCGGCGTCAATAGCGATGCTTCCGTGCGCATGCTAGGCAAAGGGGACGATCGGCCAATCAACAACGAGGCCGATCGGATGGCTTTGCTGGCGGCGCTGGAGAGCGTCGACTACGTGGTTTGTTTTGGCGAGAAGACGCCCGTGGAGCTGATTTCGGCGCTGCGGCCGGACGTGCTCGTCAAAGGCGGCGACTACGACATGAACGTGTTGCCCGAATCGGCCATTGTGCGAGGTTGGGGCGGCAAGGCTTTGGCGATTCCCTTCGAGCATGAACGCTCGACCACCGCGTTACTGAAGAAGGTTCGGGCGCAAGGGTGATGGATTTGGGCGGACAGCGCTTCCTTCACTTCGCCAAAGCTGGGCGAGGCGCCCTTTACGCTACTTCCGGAACGCTGCTGTTGAGCGTTGGGAAACCGATCCGAGCTTAGGCACAGTATGGAACCGACCGCCTTCGGCGTGTACTCAGTTAGGCGAGACAGCGGCCGCCGCTGCTTTACTGCGGCAGCGCCGATGCCGCTATCGGCGCTGCCGGCGCTGGGCCCCCTACTACCGCCTGGTCAGCGGCGTCGGATGCGGTGACGGGCTGCACCTTCAACCACTCCGCATGGAACTGGCGGTTCAGGTGGTTCGGCTCGCGGCCGCCGGCTGTGGGTGTCGGGCCGAATACCCCGCGCATCGCGACGAATGCCAGCATGTTGGCAAGAAACAATATGGCGATCAGCCAGCGCAGCATCGTTAGTATTCCCCGTCCATAAGTTTAGTGGTCGTTATCCGTATGGCCGCGGCTCAGGCGTCGCGTTCCATCGCGCGTCCGGCAGCAATCAGTGCAAGGCCCGACAGCACCAGCGAATCGTGGCGAGTATGCGGCACTTTGAGCGCACTTGTCACTTCGTCCACCGCGCCGCCGTTCACCACGAGGCGTACCGGCACCTGCCATTCGTCCTGCAAGTCACGCCACATGCGCTCGATCAGACCCGCTTGCGCCAACGTGCACCCAGCCGACAACGAACGCGGTGTATCGGTCGCGAAGAATGGGCCGTGGCGTTCTCGCTCCGACGTGGCGTTCGCGTCGAGCAGGCCGCGCGCGGCAGTGGCGTCGAGTGTTGGCAGTTGCGCCGTGTGCTCGCCTAGCGAGCGCATCATCAAGGTCCAGCCCGGCGCAATCAGGCCGCCGACAAAGCAGCCGTCCGCACGCAACGCTTCGAGCGTGGTGGCGGTGCCGAAGGTCGCAATGAGCAGATTTTCACCGGGGAATGCCGCGTGCGCCCCGATCAGGCCGGCCCAGCGGTCGCTCCCGAGGGTATGCGGCGTTGTGTAGCAATTCGTCACGCCGCACTGCTGCGCGCTGGCGCGGATCGTCGTGCGCGGCAGATGCGGCCAGTGAGCGTCGAGGATTGCGGCAATCCGCGCAGCGACACTTTCGCCCGCGACATTCGATATCCACGCGCTGCCCGGAGCCGGCACATTCGACCAGTCAGGCTGGTCAGCACCGCCGTGCGTGAGCGCCCCGGCCATGATTGGCGTACCGTCCGGCTCTACCAGCGCCCACTTGATGCGGCTATTGCCTGCGTCGATCAACAGATAAGGCGCGCCGCTCGTCATGCAGCACCGTCGGCCAGACGCAGCGAGACGTCACCGGTCGCGACGCTCAGACGGCCAGCCGCCGTGTTGAGCAGCAGCTGCCCGAGCTCGTCGACACCCGTCGCCACGCCGCGCGCCAGTTCCCGGCCTTGTTCCAGCAGCACGACTTCGCGGCCTGCATAGGCATGCACGGCGTTCCAGCGCGCCTGGAACGGCGAGAAGCCTTCCGCGCCGAAACGCTGCAACGCCGGTTCGAGCGCGTTCAGCTCCGCCGCCAGCGTGTCGGTAAGGTTCGCATTCGGCAGCGCGCGCTGCAGCGCGGTGGGCACGGTGCCGCGCGCTTGCGCCGGCACGTTCGCGTTCAGCGCGCCGACCTTGGCGGCGAGCTCATCCGCGCCCTTTACATTGGTGCCGATGCCGATCACCACAGCGCTCGCGTCATCCGTGCTCCATGCCGTTTCGATCAGGATGCCGGCCAGCTTGTCGCCTTCGAGCAGGACGTCGTTGGGCCATTTCAGCGCGATCTGTCCAGGGCCCGCGACCGGCAACGAGCGCAATCCGTCGACCAGCGCCACGCCCACCGCGAGACTCAAGCCCGCCAGCCCTTCGAGCGGACGCGGCAGCACGCACGCCACCGAAAACAGCAGCGCATTGCCCGGCTCCGCGTACCATGGGCGGCCACGACGGCCACGGCCGGCGGTTTGCAGATACGCGACCCGCACGATCGGCCTTGGCAGCGCGTTGGCTTTGCGCGGCAATGCCTTGACGCGCGTCATCAGGTCGGCGTTGGTGGAGCCGGTTTCCTCGACGATTTCGATCGGCCAGTCGTGCGCGTGCGGACCGAATAGCGCAACGGCGCGCTTACGGTCGATACGCCAGTCGGAGGCCGCGGCGGCTTGGGGTGGGGTCTTGGAAGCGTTCATGTCTCATATTGTAGCCACAGCGTGTAGTCACAGCGAACGCTGCGAGCCCGCGAGCACGGTTCATCCGCCGCGCCTTCGTTACAATGGCCCCAATCCGATCACCAGGTTCTCGCGATCCTTGAACTACGACACTCCGCCCGGCCTTGAAGTCGCGGCAGGCAGCCAAGGCAAGATCGTCCGGCTTTCGGGCCAGTGGACGGCGCTCGCGCTCGCCCGCGACAAGGCCGCCGGCCACGTGATTCCGCTGTTGCGCTCGTTGATCGGTGCCGAAGGCATCCGCCAGTGGGACCTGTCGCGTATCGATCGGATGGACCACGTCGGTGGCCAGGCACTGTGGCGCGTGTGGGGCCACAAAATGCCGCCGGACACCACGCTCACCGATACGCAACGCGACATTTTCGAGCGCATCGCGCTGCTCGACACGGTGCGTGAAAAGGCCGAACCGGTCGTCAAGTTCGATCCGTTCACCCGACTGGGCCTCGGGATCTTCTCGTTTTTCGAGCACCTGTACGGCGGATTCGGCATGCTCGGGCAGGTCGTGATCGATCTCCTCGCGATCCTGCGCAAACCGAAGATCACGCCATGGACCGAAATCTCCGCGAACATCTATAACGCCGGCACCAGGGCGCTGCCGATCACCGCCCTGGTCGCGTTCCTGATCGGCATTGTGCTGAGTTATCTGTCGGCGCAGCAGCTGCGGCTTTTTGGCGCCAACCAGTACATCGTCAATATTCTTGGGCTGTCGGTGATTCGCGAACTGGGACCGGTTCTGTCGGCGATTCTGGTGGCGGGCCGCTCGGGCTCGGCGATTACCGCGCAAATCGGCGTGATGCGTGTCACCGAAGAACTCGACGCCATGCGCGTGATGGGCATCCCGCATGGGCTGCGGCTGATTCTGCCGCGCGTGGTCGCGCTCGGCGTGGCCATGCCGCTTCTCGTCATGTGGACCAATATCATCGCGCTGACGGGCGGCGCGCTCGCCGCGAAGATCGTGCTCGGCATCGACATGAGCTACTTCGCGCGCGCGTTGCCGGGCGTCGTGCCGGTCGCCAATCTCTGGATCGGCCTCGGCAAGGGCGTCGCGTTCGGCATGCTGATCGCGATCGTCGGCTGTCACTTCGGTTTCCGTATCAAGGCCAATTCGCAGAGTCTCGGCGAGGGCACGACGACTTCGGTGGTGACGTCGATCACCATCGTGATTCTCGCGGACGCGGTGTTCGCGATCCTCTTCCAGAACGTGGGGCTCGGATGATCGCGCCACTCACCCAGGCCGTACGCGGCCAACCGGTGCCCGAGATCGCCGAACCGGTGATCGAAGTAATCGACATCACCAAGCGCTACGGTCGCAACATCGTGCACCAGCATCTGAACTTCGACGTGCGGCGCGGCGAGATCGTTTCGATCGTCGGCGGATCGGGTTCGGGCAAGACCACGCTGGTGCGGCAGATTCTCGGGTTGGAGCGGCCGTCGTCGGGAACCATCAAGCTGTTCGGCGAGAACATTGCCACCATTTCGCCTGAAACCGCGCTGCTCATGCGCAGCCGTTCGGGGATGCTGTTTCAGCGCGGTGCGCTGTTCTCGTCGCTCTCGGTGTTCGACAACATCGCGCAGCCGTTGCGCGAACTCGGCAAGGTGCCGGAGGATTTGCTGCGCGACATCGTGATGCTCAAGCTCGAGATGGTCGGCTTGCCGTGCAAGCACGCGTCGAAGATGCCGTCGGCGCTCTCGGGCGGCATGATCAAGCGCGTGGGCATCGCCCGCGCCATCGCGCTCGAACCCGAGCTGCTGTTTCTCGACGAACCGACCGCCGGGCTCGATCCGCAGGCGTCCGACGAATTCGTCGAACTGATCTCCGCCCTGCATCGCGCGCTCGGCTTGACGGTGGTGATGGTCACGCACGATCTCGATACGATGATCGCGCTGTCCACCCGCGTCGCCGTGCTGGCGGATCGCCAGGTGCTGGTCGCTGCGCCGGTCGAAGAGGCGGCGGGCGTCGATCATCCTTTCATCCGCGAATATTTCCTCGGCCTGCGCGGGCGTCGCGCGCTGCAGGCGCTGCCGCCGGAACGCCGCGCGAAATTGCCGCGCGCGGCGCTCGCATCGGCATCGTCCGAATTGCCGCTGTGAACCAGGGAACCTGACAATGGAAAACAAATCACATGCCTTCTGGGCAGGGATCTTCACGGTGGCCTTGCTGGTTGCCATCGCGGTGGCGGCTTTTTTGTTCAACGTCGACCGTTCCGTGCGGGTGCCGTACGATCTGATTGCGCGCACCAACGTGACCGGCCTGTACACCGACGCGGCGGTGCGCTATCGCGGGCTCGACGTCGGCAAGGTGCAGTCGATCAAATTCGATCGGGATCATCCCGGGCAGATTCTGATCCGCATCCTCGTCGACACACACGCGCCGATTACGCACTCCACGTTCGGCAGCCTCGGGTTCCAGGGCGTGACGGGTATCGCCTTCATCCAGCTGGATGACAATGGGCGCGATCAAAGGCCGCTCGCATCGTCAGCGAAAGAAGTTGCGCAATTGCCCATGCGGCCGGGCTTGCTCGATCAGTTGCAGCAGCGCGGCGACATCTTGCTGCGCAAGCTCGAAAAAGTCGCCGGCGACGTCGACACTTTGTTGTCGCCGGAAATGGTCAGCCAGTTGCATGGCACGGCGGCGAGCATCCAGAAAGCCGCCGACGGCATCGCCACCCTGACCCAGCAGATGGCGCCGGCTGCCGGCAAGCTGCCCGCCACGATCAACCAGCTGGATCGCACGCTGGCGTCGACCAATCAGTTGATCACCAGTCTGAACCGCCCGGACGGACCGTTCGAGATGAACCTGAACAAGGTCGGGACGGCGGCGCAGCAAGCGGGTGATGCGCTGGCGTCGATGGACAGTTCGATCCAGGAGTTGTCGGCGCGCGTGGGGTACGACACGTTGCCGCGCGTCAATTCGCTCGCAGAAGACGTGCGCTCGGCGGCCCGTTCGGTGGACCGCGCCGCTGATACGTTCAGCAACAATCCGCGCAGCGTGTTCTTCGGTGCGCCGGGCGCGTCGCCCGGGCCAGGCGAAGCGGGCTTCGCGTGGCCCGCCGCGCGTGCTGCTGCGCCGGCTGCTGCACCCGCGGCTACGCCCGTCGCTAAATGAAATGATTTGAAGGTTTGAAGAAAGGAAGATTGACATGTCACGCTTGACTCACCGATTGTCGTTCTCGAGTGCCGCGCTCGCGATGCTGCTCGCGTTCGGCGTGCTGGCTGCCGGCTGCGCAGGCAACCCCGCGGCACTCTCGGACATCCGCTATGACTTCGGGCCGCCGAATCCGGCCGCCTCGGCCGGCACGCAGCCGGCGGTGAAGGTGCTCGACGTCAGCGCGCCCGACACGCTCGAGTCCGACAAGCTGATTTACCGCCTGAGCTACGCGGATGCGCAGCAGACGGCGTCGTACGCGAACAGCCACTGGACCATGGCGCCGTCGCAGTTATTGACACAGCGGCTGCGCAGCGCACTGAGTTCGCGCGGTACCGTGCTGACGGGCGCCGACGGCGTGCGCGCCCCGGTGCTGAAGGTCGATCTGAGCGAGTTCGAACAGGTCTTCGACAGCCAGTCGGAAAGCCACGCCGCGATCACCGCGCGCGCCACGTTGACGCAAAACGGCAAGGTGCTCGGCCAGCGCACGTTTATCGCGCGTGCGCCGTCCAGTTCGGCGGACGCCGCCGGCGGGGCGCAAGCGCTTGCTACCGCCAGCGATGACCTCGTCTCGCAGATCAGCGCGTGGCTCGGCGTGCAGGCGCTGGTCGCCGCGCAATGACCGGCATGCAGCGCACGCAACGGAGCGCTGCATGAGCGTTGTTAAACCGTGGCAGCGTCGGCCTTCGGCGCTCGCCCGGCGCGCGCTGGTGCTGTATGCGGCGCTGATCGTCTACGGTTCCTGGTATCCCTTTACCGGCTGGCGTTCGCTCGGCCTCGGTCCGTTCGCCTATCTGTCCGATCCCATGCCGCAATACCTGACGGCATTCGACGTCGTCACCAATGTGCTCGGCTATATGCCGTTCGGCGCGCTGGTGGTGCTCGCCGTGTATCCGCGCTGGCGCGGCACGCTGGCGGTCGCGTTGGCCTTCGTGCTCGGCGGATTGCTGTCGGGCGTGATGGAGGCGGTGCAAACCTATTTGCCGACGCGCATTGCCTCCAACCTCGACCTGGCCGCCAATGCGCTCGGCGCGCTGCTCGGCGCGGCGGTCGTGTCGCCGGCCACCGGCGCGCTGCTTGACCGCGGTTTGCTGCGGCGCTTGCGGCTGCTTTGGTTCGAGCGCGACGCGGCAGCGCTCGCGTGCCTCGTCGCCTTGTGGCCGTTCGCGACGATGTATCCGGCGCCGCGCCTTTTCGGTCTCGGCAACTGGCCACGCGAGCTGTGGCTGCGTTTCGATTCCACGACGCAAGACGCGTTGCTCGCATGGACGCCGCCATCCTGGCACGTCGGCGCGTGGCCGGCACTGGTTGCCGCCTGGCTGCCGGACGACGTCTGGGAAACCCTCATTACCACGCTCAACCTGTTCGCCGCACTGGCGCTGGCTTCGCTGCCGGTGCGCCGCCATGCGCCGCTCGTACGTCTGTTGATCGTGTTCATCGTCACGACCTTGTGCGTTAAGGCGGGCGCAACGTTCCTGCAATCGCAATCCGGTCTTGCGTTCGATTGGGCGACGCCCGGTGCGCTGGCAGGGCTCGTGTGCGGCACGGCCGCGGCACTGCTGGCATTGCGGCTGCGGCGCAGGTCGCGTGCGGCGCTGGCGGCCTGCGCGCTCACGGTCGCACTGGTGTTCGTCAATCTGCTGCCGGTCAATCCGTATTTCGACGCCGTGCTGGCCGACTGGCGCCAGGGCCGGTATCTGCACTTCAATGGGCTCGCGCACTGGATTGCGTGGATCTGGCCGTATGCGGCGCTAGTGTGGTTCGCCTATCTCGTCGAACAGGCGTGGCTCAAGCGCCGCGTGAAGCGCGCGTGATGGAGGAGCGAGCGCCAGCCCCGCTCGCTATAATCGTCCGGACAACATGCGCGCGGCGACGCTCCCAGCGCCATTTCCTACTCTTACAGTTTCGCCTCCGGACACCATGGACTCCTTCTACAAGTACCACGTCTTCTTCTGCCTCAATCAGCGCGAGCCCGGCGCGGAACGTCCGAGTTGCGCGAACTGCAACGCGCAGGAGATGCAGGAGCACGCGAAAAAGCGCGTGAAGAAACTGGGCCTCGCCGGTCCCGGCCAGGTGCGCATCAACAAGGCCGGCTGTCTGGATCGCTGCGAACTCGGACCTACGCTGGTCGTTTATCCCGAAGGCGTCTGGTACACGTACGTCGACGAAAGCGACATCGATGAAATTGTCGATTCGCATCTTGTGAACGGGAAAATCGTCGAGCGTCTGAAAATCGAACAATAAGCCTCGCCATGAACGTACATACCAGGAAGTATCTGATCGACGGGCCGGTCGGCCAGATCGAAGTCGCGCTGGATCTGCCCGACGACATGCGCGAGAACGGTGCCGCGCCGCGCGGCATCGCGCTGGTCGCGCATCCGCATCCGCTATTCGGCGGCACGATGGACAACAAGGTCGCGCAGACGCTCGCGCGCACGCTCGTGCAGCTGAACTACGTGACCTACCGCTCGAATTTTCGGGGTGTCGGCGAAACGCAAGGCGAGCATGACGCCGGCATCGGCGAGCGCGATGATTTGCGGGCCGTGCTCGATCACATGCGCGCGCAACCCGGGCAGGGCGAACTGCCCCTCGTGCTGGCGGGTTTTTCGTTCGGCACCTTTGTGTTGTCGCACGTGGCCGCGAAGCTGCGCGAAGAAGGCCAGGCGATCGAACGGATCGTGTTCGTCGGCACGGCGGCAAGCCGTTGGGAAGTCGCGCCGGTGCCGGAAAACACGCTCGTGATTCACGGCGAAACCGATGACACCGTTCCCATTCAGTCGGTTTACGATTGGGCCCGGCCGCAGGAACTGCCGGTTGTGGTGATTCCGGGGGCAGAGCATTTTCTGCATCGCAAGCTGCACGTCCTGAAGCGGATCATCGTCGACGCGTGGCGTTGATGAGCAAACGCGGAGCACACGTGGCACGTGCGCGGGGCGCGCCGCGCGTGTTTTCCGGGGTACAGGTGCGTGAAAACGCAAATTAATCGCCGCCCTTTGCTCAAAGATACCAGGATAGCGCGCGTATAATGGGCGCTCTTTTTTGGGCGCAGCATTACCCACCCGGCAGTTCGCGCGACGCGTAGCTTCTTGCTCGCGCGCTGCGGTGCCGGATGCGAGGCGTGCTGCGCGAACCGATCGCGTGGCCGGAAGTCCAATGGGCGCCGCGCCGTTTTTACGGCCTGACGCTCGCCGACCGGCTCCTCCAAACTATGCGCCCTGCGCGCGATGTATCTTTCCGCACGAATCGACCCTATGCGTTTCTCCACCTCCGGCCGCACGTCATTCCCGTCAGTTTTTTCTTTCGTTCCCCCTACGCTGAGCCGTGCCGTGACCCTCGGCATCGTGCTGCCGGCAACGCTCGTGGCCAGCACCGCGTTTGCGCAAGTGCCGCCGCCCGCGGTGAACGCGCGCTCGTGGGTGCTCGTCGACGCCACCAGCAATCAGGTGCTTGCCTCGGGCAATGCCGACGAACGCGCTGAACCGGCCTCGCTGACCAAGCTGATGACCGCGTACCTCGTCTTCGAAGCACTGCAGACGAAGAAGATCACGATGGACCAGACGGTGATGCCGAGCGAAGCGGTGCGCCGCGTGGGCACCGACGAATCGCGCATGTTCATCGAAGCGAACAAGCCGGTCACCGTGCACGATCTGGTGTACGGCATGATCATCCAGTCGGGTAACGACGCGGCGATCGCGCTGGCCGAACTGGTGGGCGGCAGCGAGGCGCTGTTCGTCAACATGATGAACACCGAAGCGCAGCGCCTCGGCATGAAGCACACGCATTTCGCCGACGTGAACGGCATGCCTGACCCGCAGCACTACACCACGGCGGGCGACCTCGCGGTGCTGTCGGCGCGTCTGATCCGTGACTTCCCTGACTACTACAACATCTTCGCGGTCAAGGAATTCACGTACAACAAGATCAAGCAGCCGAACCGCAACCGTCTGCTGTGGATCGATCCGACGGTGGACGGCCTGAAGACCGGTCACACGCAAGCCGCCGGCTACTGCCTGATCGCCAGCGCGAAACGTCCGCTGCCGGGCACGACCGACGCCTCGCGCCGTCTCGTCGCGGTGATGATGGGCGAGACCAAGGAACACGATCGCGTGCAGGACGGCCTGAAGATGCTGAACTACGGCTACACCGCCTATGACACGGTGCGTCTGTACAAGGCGAATCAGGTGGTGGGCACGCCGCGCGTCTACAAGGGTTCGCAAGACACCGTGCAGATCGGTGTGAAGAGCGACCAGTACATCACCGTGCCGAAGGGCATGGGTGACAAGGTCAAGCCGCAAATCGAGCAGATCGATCCGCTGATCGCACCGATTGCCAACGGTCAGCAGGTCGGCACGGTGAAGCTGGTGGCCGACGGCAAGGTGGTCGCGCAGTTCCCGGTGGTCGCGTTGCAAGCGGTGCCGCAAGCCGGCGTGGTCGGCCGCGTGTGGGATTCGCTGATGCTCATGTTCAACAAGAAAAAGTAAGAGTCCAATTGCGATGACGGCTGTTTCCGATGTTTCGCTCGACCCGATTGTTTATCTGAACGGCGAGTTGGTGCCCTTGTCCGAAGCGCGCGTGCCGGTTCTCGATCGCGGCTTTATTTTCGGCGACGGGATCTACGAAGTCGCGCCGTTGTATTCGCAAGCGGGCGGCGGCCGGACCGCGTTTCGCTTCCGGCATCATCTGGCGCGCCTCGCGCGTTCGCTGGACAAGATCGGTATCGTCAATCCGTTCGACGACGCCGGCTGGCGCGAGCTGATCGAGCGCGTGGTCGCGGCCAATGAAGCGGACGCCGGGCTGCGCGCCGATCAGGATGCGATTGCCTACGTTCAGATCACGCGGGGCGTGGCGAAGCGCGGCCACGCGTTTCCGGCCGGCGTCCAGCCGACCGTGTTCGTGATGGTCACGCCGCTGAACCTGCCGGACGCGGCACAGCGCGCGCAGGGCGTGCGCTGTGTCACCGCTGAAGATCGCCGCTGGCTCAATTGCGACATTAAGTCGGTGTCGCTGCTCGGTAATGTGCTGATGGCGCAATACGCGGCCGAAAACGATGCGTTCGAGACGATCCAGTTTCGCGACGGCATGCTGACCGAAGGTTCATCGTCGAATATCTGGATGGCGAAGGACGGCGTGTTGTACGCGCCGCCACGCAGCCACAAGATTCTCGAAGGGATCCGCTACGGTCTGATCGAAGAACTGACGAGCGAATGCGGCATCCGTTTCGAAGCGCGCGAGATCGCCGAAGCCGAACTGCGCGCCGCCGACGAGATTCTCGTCAGTTCCGCGACCAAGGAAGTGCTGCCGGTCACGCAGCTAGATGGCCAGCCGGTCGGAGAGGGCAAGCCGGGCGCGGTGTTTGCGGCGTTGTACGCAGCCTATCAGCGTGCCAAGGCCAGGGAAGCGCAAGAGGCGCAGCAAGGAGTGGAAAGTGAATCCCGCGAAAGAATCATTGCTTGAGTTTCCGTGCGACTTTCCCATCAAGATCATGGGCAAGTCGCATCCCGAGTTCGCCGAGACAATTGTCACGGTGGTTCGGCAGTTCGATAACGAAGTCGACCCCGATCGCGTGGAAACGCGGCCGTCCAGCGGGGGCAATTACACCGGTTTGACGGTCACGGTGCGCGCCACCAGCCAGGTGCAGCTCGACGATATCTATCGCGCGCTCACAGGCCATCCGATGGTGAAGGTGGTGCTCTAAAGTGCTGCTCTGGCAGGCGCCGGCTTTACTTGACCGTGGCGCCCGCCCGCATTGCAGGCCGTGCGAATGAGGTCTCGTATCAAGGCGTGACGCGCAATGCGTTCGCCGCGAAGCCAGCGCGTGCTGCGGGCCCCGCCTCGCAAGCCCGCTCGAAAAGCTGTTTGAATCGGCCCACTTCCTCAAATACCCAATCGCGGAACGCCTTGACCCGCGCGGTTTCGAGCATCTGCGGCGGGCAAATGAAGTAGTACTGCCACGGGCTCGGCCCATCCACGTCGAATAGCCGCACAAGGCGGCCTGCTGCGATCTCGTGCATCGCCAGCGAACGGCGCGTGAGCGCGATCCCCTGGCCGTCGATGGCCGCCTGCAGCAGATTCGACGAATCCTGATACAACACGCCGCGCTTGGGCTCCGGCCAGTCGGCGAGCCCCGCGGCGTCGAACCATGGGCGCCAGAGCTCGTCGTCCGAGCGCAGCAGCGGGGCTTTAGCCAGCTCGGCTGGAGTTTGCGGCAGCTTGCCGCCGTTGAAATCCGGCGCGCAGGCCGGAAAGAAAATCTCCTCCAGCAGCAATTCCGCGTGCAGCCCCGAATATTTGCCGTAGCCAAAGCGGATCGCCACGTCGACGTCGTCGCGTGCGAAGTCCGTTAGTGCGTTGGTGGACAGCAATTCGAGGTCCCATTGGGGGTGCGCCTCGATAAAGCTGCCGATACGTGGCGTCACCCAACGCGCTGCAAACGACGACAGCATCGAAACGACCAGCCGCCGCTCACGGTCGCCGGCGCGGACTTCACGGGTCGCGTCGGCGAGCGCCATGAGCGCGGTGCGCACGCGCGTGGCATAGCGGCGCCCGGTGTCCGTCAGCCGTACGCGCTTGCCGTCGCGGGCAAACAGCGTGATGCCCAACTCCGCTTCCAGCGCGCGAATCTGATGGCTGACGGCGCCGTGCGTGACGAACAGCTCGTCAGCGGCGCGCGAGAAGCTCTCGTGGCGGGCGGCGGCTTCAAACGCCTTGATCGCATTCAACGGGGGGAGTTGCCGGAGGTCCATCGCAATATTTCTCACATAGAGGTGAAAATAGATCGTTTTGCGTAAACCCTTGCTGCACCTAGGATTGTAGTCATGAAACGAACTTTGGCGAGGGCATCATGCGAGAAATTTCCTCTAGTATCGCTTTTGAAATCCGCAGCGGCGAAACCATTCCCATGAAGGTAGCACGCAGCACCAAGCTCGTTGTACATGGCGGCGCGGTGTGGGTCACGCGCAGCGACGACACGGAAGACTACTGGCTGCAGCCCGGCCACACGCTGCGGTTGCGGCGCGGCGAACGCCTGTGGTTGAGCGCGGAAGGCAGCACCCGGGCGAAGGTCGCGTTTTCCGTGCCGACGCGCTGCGACGAACGTGCGCTGAACTGGTTCGCGCGGGTCGGCGAACGGTTGGCGGCCCGGATGCGTGGAGGCTGGCGGACGGTGTGAATGCAGCAGGCGCCGCCGTGCTGCCGATGAGCGCAGTTGAAAGGCGCAGAAGATGAGAGCGGGGCTTCGGGCGGAACGGCGTGGCATTGGAAGGATGCCTGGCCGGGGTCACGCTGCAACAAAGCAATGCTCTGGTGGGAAGCCGTAGCGACGCGGGTGCGCGATGGCGAAGCCAGCTCCGGCGGGGATTCCCAGATTTCGGTAAACTGTCGGCACCATGTGCGCCACCCCGGTTTCCCCGTCTCCCTTGTCCGCCACGTCGCCGCTTACGCTGCGCTGGCTTGGCAGCGAACCCTACGAAGCCAGTTTCGAAGCAATGCGCGCGTTCACCGACGCGCGCCTCGCCGATACACCTGACGAAATCTGGCTGGTCGAACACCCCCCCGTCTTCACGCTCGGCCAGGCCGGCGACCCGGCGCATCTATTGGCCGTCGATAGCGGCATTCCGCTCGTCAAGGTCGACCGGGGCGGCCAGATTACGTACCACGGGCCCGGACAGGTGGTTGCCTACCTGCTGCTGGACCTGCGCCGCCGCAAGCTGATGGTGCGCGAGATGGTCACGCGGATCGAGCAGGCCGTGATCGACACCCTCGCGGCGTATAATCTCGCCGGAGAACGCAAGGCGGGCGCCCCTGGCATCTACGTGGCGCCCGGGCCGCACGCCGGGCTGCATGCCGGCGCCAAGATCGCCGCGCTGGGTCTGAAAATCCGCAACGGCTGCAGCTATCACGGCGTGAGCCTGAATGTGAACATGGACTTGCGGCCGTTTCTGGCCATCAACCCATGCGGCTACGCGGGGCTCGAAACAGTCGATATGGCAACGCTGGGCGTTACCGCCGGCTGGGACGACGTGGCCCGTACCTTTGCAACACGCCTCACCGCAAACCTCGACGGCAGTCCCGCGGCCGTCGCCCAACCGCAGGCCGGTGCTCTCACCGCCTGACTGGATCGAACGAATGACTGACGTTACCGCGAACCTCGCAGCTTCCCCCGCTTCTGATGCCGTGCCGGCTTCCGCCGCTGCCTACGACGCCACCGCGAAGCAGAAAGCGCAAGCCAAAACCGCCCGTATCCCGATCAAGATCGTCCCGATCGAAAAGCTGAAAAAGCCGGACTGGATCCGCGTCAAAGCGGCCACCGGCAATTCGCGCTTCTACGAAATCAAGCAGATCTTGCGCGAGCACAACCTGCACACAGTGTGCGAGGAAGCGAGCTGCCCGAACATCGGCGAATGCTTCGGCAAGGGCACCGCGACGTTCATGATCATGGGCGACAAGTGCACGCGCCGTTGCCCGTTCTGCGACGTCGGCCACGGCCGCCCCGATCCGCTCGACGTCGATGAGCCGGGCAACCTGGCGCGCACCATCGCCGCGCTGAAGTTGAAGTACGTGGTGATCACGAGCGTCGATCGTGACGATTTGCGTGACGGTGGCGCTGCTCACTTCGTGGAATGCATCCGCCAGACGCGCGAGCTGTCGCCGGAAACACGCATCGAAATTCTGACGCCGGACTTCCGCGGACGCCTGGATCGCGCGATCGGCATTCTGAACGCAGCCCCACCCGATGTCATGAACCACAACCTCGAAACGGTGCCGCGTTTGTATAAGGAAGCGCGCCCCGGTTCAGACTACGCGCATTCGCTGAAGCTGCTGAAGGACTTCAAGGCGCTGCATCCGGACGTCGCGACCAAGTCGGGCCTGATGGTCGGTCTTGGCGAAACCGAGGAAGAAATCCTGCAAGTGATGCGCGATCTGCGCGAGCACAACGTGGACATGCTGACGATCGGCCAGTACCTGCAACCGTCGGAACACCATCTGCCGGTGCGCTCGTATGTGCATCCGGACACGTTCAAGATGTACGAAGAAGAAGCGTACAAGATGGGCTTCACGCACGCAGCGGTAGGCGCAATGGTTCGCTCGAGCTACCACGCCGATCTGCAGGCGCATGGAGCTGGGGTGGTCTGAACGCTTTAGTGTGTTGTCAGTTTGAAAATGCAAAGCCCGCACGTGTTGCGGGCTTTGTTTTTTGCGGGCGCGGGAGTGGGCGATCCAGCAGTTCCGCCCGGCGATCTGCCTGCGCTGCCTGGCGGTAATGGCGCGCGAGCAGACTGCAAGTAACCGAAATGATTCCGCCGATGATCGTGAACGGGTAAAGAAAGAGGATGAAGCGATCGCGGAATGCGTCGTCTCCGATGAGCCGGTCGATCAAATTGGGCATGTTGAATCTCCTTGTGAGACTAGGGGTAAAAAGTATAGCGCAGCACACTCAAATTAGTTAGGTAAACGAATAAGAGCACGTGCCAGAGAAGTGCCGCCAACATGAGCGCTAACGTGCTGTGCGTCGGCGCTCCGCTCAAGGCGCAACCGATCTCGTAGCACGCGCTCGCACACATCGAAATGACGACCCAGAAAAGCTGGCCATCCTCAATGGATCGCCGCGTAATGCTCTGCGCCACGTGCCGGTAATAGCGCGAAAAATTCAACAGAGGAAGTAACGCAATTGGCGCAAAGACAGGCACGCCGACATTGAAGAACAACCAGCTCAGGCGGCTAAGAAAATAGACCATAGGAATGCGAAGTGAAGGCAAGCCGCCGATCATGCCGCCGCCGCGAAGGCAAGACAATCGGCCGAACGGCCAGCTTGCGCTGAGACACCGCAGGCCGTCATCATTCGCTGGAGCCGCCCACTGCGAACCGCAACAGTCGCGCCGATCCAACTCGGCTGAAAAGCAATGCTTGAACAGCGTCATTAGTAATCGTGGATTAATTAGAACCATGCGCGGACAAACTCCCTATAGTCGAAACCCTCCCAGACAACACGCACTAAAGGGGCTTTCCGATGAACCGCCTGCTTCGTCCGCTCGCCGCATTCGCAACGCTGTTCGCGCTGTCCGCGCCGTTTTCTACCGCCGCACACGCCGACACCAAAGAAGTAGTGATCGCGTATCAGGACATGGTCGTGCCGTGGCGCTATGCGCAGGCCACGGGCGAGGTCGAGAAAGCCACCGGCTACAAGGTCACCTATCGCAAGCTCGGCAGTGGCGCCGACGTGATCCGCGCGCTGGCATCGGGCTCGGTGCAACTCGGCGAAGCCGGGTCGAGCCCGATCGCAGCCGGGCTGTCGCAAGGTGTCGATATTTCGCTGTTCTGGATTCTGGACAACATCAACGATGCCGAAGCGCTGGTCGCACGCGACGGTTCCAACGTCACCAGCATCGCCGGTTTGAAGGGCAAGAAGATTGGCGTGCCGTTCGTGTCCACTTCGCACTTTCACACACTGGTCGCGTTGCAGAACGCCGGCGTGAATCCGTCGGATGTGAAGATCGTCAACCTTCGTCCGCCTGAAGTCGCGGCGGCGTGGGAGCGCGGCGACATCGACGCGACTTACATCTGGGACCCGGTGCTCGCGAAGGTGAAGAAGAACGGCAAGGTGCTGATCACATCGGGTCAGGTTGCGCAGCAAACCGGTAAGGCGACTTTCGACGGCTTTGTGGTCGATCGCAAGTTCGCTAGCCAGAACGCCGAGTTCGTCGCACGTTTCGTGAAGGTGCTGGCCGCGACCGATGCAAGCTACCGCGACCACACGTCGGCATGGACCGCGACGTCGCCGCAGGTCGAGGCGGTTGCGAAGGAGTCGGGCGCCACCGCACAGGAAGTGCCGGCGAGCCTCGCGTTGTATGCGTTCCCGACGCCCGTGCAACAGGCCTCGAATGTGTGGCTTGGCGGTGGCGCGCAATCTGGTGCGGCGAGATCGCTGGCCGCGACAGCCGCGTTCCTGAAGACGCAAGGCACGATTCAGAACGTGCTGGCCGATTACTCGACCGGCGTCGATCCACAGTTCGTGCAGCGTGCGGCGCGGTAACTTTTGAGCAGCTTTGCATGCTTACCCATCAGCATCATGAGGCCCGGCGATGAGCGGTCTTGAGATCCGGCGGCTGCAAGTCGCCTACCAAGGCCCACGCGGCGCGGCGCCGCACATCGCGCTCGCCGATGTTGATCTGTGCATTGAACCGGGTGAATTCGTCGTTGCGCTGGGCGCGTCCGGTTGCGGCAAGACGACATTGCTGAACTGCATCGCCGGTTTCATTCAGCCCACCGAGGGCGAGGTGCGTCTGAACGGTGAACCCGTGCTTGGCCCGGGCGCGGACCGCGGTGTCGTATTCCAGAAGTACGCGCTGATGCCCTGGCTCGACGTGCTGGACAATGTCGCGCTCGGCCTACGCTTTCAGCGTGTGCCGAAGGCGCGGCGCGAGCGCATCGCGTTGGAGATGTTGAACCTGGTTGGCCTCGAGCAGCATGCGCGCGCGCGGGTCTACGCGTTGTCGGGTGGCATGCAGCAGCGCGTGGGCATTGCACGCGCGTTGGCGAGCGATCCGCAAGTGCTGCTGATGGACGAGCCGATGGGCGCACTCGATGCAATGACGCGCGAGTCGATGCAGGAGCTTGTACTGGACGTCTGGGGCCGCACGCGCAAGACGGTGTTTTTCATTACGCATAGCGTTGAGGAAGCGCTGTTTCTGGCGACACGTCTCGTCGTGATGACTCCAGGGCCGGGCCGTATCGCCGAGAGCTACGACCTGCCATTCGCGCGGCGCTTTCTCGAGACACGCGACGCACGCGTGGTGAAGTCGTCGCCGGATTTCATCGAGTGGCGCGAACGGTTGGTGCGCCGTCTGCACGAACGCAATGAGCGCAACCCGCGGGACCAGCAAGAGGTGCTGTCGTGACGGCTTCGCGTGACGCTTTGGGCAACGCGCCTCTGACCCAGGCAAGCAAGCCGCCGCGACGCAAGGCGCGCCCGGTGCGCGGCTGGCGCCTGCCGGGCGAAGGCCCGACCGCGGCGCTAAGCGCGGTCTCGGTCACGACGCTCGCGGCGCTATGGTGGCTGGCCACGCATCTGCACTGGCTGCCTCCGCTATTTCTGCCGACCCCCGAGGCGGTCTGGGCTGCGTTTCTGGACGCCTGGCACGGGCGCATTCAAGGCGGCTTGCCGCTCTCCGAGCATCTCGCGTGGAGTGCGCTGCGCGTGTTCGGCGCGTTCGCGCTCGCCGCGATCACGGCGGTGCCGCTCGGGATTCTGATGGGCGTGAGCCGGGTTGCGCGCGGCTTGCTCGATCCGCCGCTGGAGTTCTACCGACCGTTGCCGCCGCTTGCCTATCTGCCGCTGGTGGTGATCTGGTTCGGTATCGACGAGACGGCGAAGATCGTCGTGATCTACCTTGCCTGTTTCGCGCCGATTGCCATGGCGGCGCGCGCAGGCGTGCGTAGCGCAACCATCGAGCAGATTCATGCGGCTTATTCGCTGGGTGGCCGCTTCACGCAGATCGTGCGCTATGTGGTCCTGCCGGCGGCGTTGCCTGAGATCCTGACCGGCTTGCGGATCGCGATCGGTTTTGGCTGGACCACCCTGGTTGCCGCCGAGATGGTCGCGGCCACCGCCGGCCTGGGTCAGATGGTGCTCAACGCGTCGAGCTTTCTGCGTACCGATGTGGTGGTGATGGGCATCGTGCTGATCGGACTGATCGCGTGGCTGTTCGATCTCGGCATGCGCGCGCTGGAGCGGCGGCTGGTGCCGTGGAAGGGACGCGTGTAGTTGCTGTTTCCGCCCAGTCGGTCCCGTGGTTGCACGGGCGCATATTTAAAAGCACAAAATTACAATAAGGCAAAAATGTGCAACACTACTGTCATAAACATCCCGGGTGCCGGCTCACGCGGCATGCGGTTCGGGTTATGGCAGCAGGACGGATGCGCAGTGCCTTATGTTGATTCTCCTTAACCTTCTAGCCGGTGTGGCGCTCCTCGTGTGGGGCTCGCACATTGTACGTACCGGCATCCTGCGCGTGCTCGGCGCCGACCTGCGCAGCGTCCTCGGGCGCAGCACCAGCAGCCGCTGGCGCGCCTTCCTCGCGGGCGTCGGCGTCACGAGCCTCGTGCAGAGCAGCAATGCAACGGCGGTGATCGTCACGTCGTTCGCCGCGCAAGGTTTGCTGCCGCTCACCAGCGGCCTCGCGATCATGCTGGGCGCCGACGTCGGCACCGCGCTCATGGCGCGGCTGCTCACGCTCGATCTGTCATGGCTGTCACCGATCCTGATTCTGTTCGGCGTGCCGCTCTTTCTGTCGCGCAAGCAAACCCGTCTCGGCCAGGCCGGCCGGACGCTGATCGGGCTCGGCTTGATCCTGCTGGCGCTGCATCTGATCGTCGAAGCCGCGCAGCCGATGATGCAAGGCGCCGGCGTGCGCGTAATGTTCGGTGCGCTGACCGGCGACACCATGCTCGACGCGCTGGTCGGCGCGGCATTTGCGATGCTGTCCTATTCGAGTCTCGCGGCGGTCCTGCTGACGGCAACGCTTGCCTCGTCCGGCGTGATTTCACTGAAGGTGGCGTTGTGTCTCGTGATCGGCGCGAACCTCGGCAGCGGCCTGCTCGCGCTGATGGGCACGGTCGCGCAGAACGCGGCGGCGCGGCGTCTCGCCTTGGGCAGTCTGGCGTTCAAGCTGGCCGGCGCATTGCTGATCCTGCCGTTCGCACCGCTGCTTGCACGCGGGCTGCCGGTGCTGATCGCGAATCCGCGCGAAGCGGTGGTTGGCTTTCACGTGATCTACAACACGCTGCGTTGCTGCGCATGCCTTTCGCTGATCGATCCGGTGGCGCGCATCTGCTCACGGGTGTTGCCGGACCGGCCGCTGCCGAACGGCGAACTGCGGCCGCTGCATCTGGATGCCGCAGCGCTTTCCACCCCCACGCTCGCACTCGCGCATGCCGCGCGGGAGGTGCTGCGCATCGGCGACATCGTGCGCACCATGCTCGATAACGTCGCGGAACTGATTCATCAAAACAGCATCGAGAAGGCGCGCGAAACGGTCCGTATGGACGACGACGTGGACGAACTCTACGCCGCGGTCAAAAGCTATCTGACGCTGATCTCCCGCGAGCAACTCGACGAAGCCGACAGCCGCCGCTGGACTGACATCATCGCGTTGACGATCAATCTGGAGCATGCGGGCGACATCATTGAGCGGATCGTCCGCGATATCGAGGAAAAGAAGATCGCGCACCGGCTGTCGTTTTCGGAGGAAGGGCTGGGCGAACTGGACGACCTGCAGGCGAGGCTCGTCAGCAATCTGCAGCTTGGGCTGTCGGTGTTTCTGAACAACGATCTGCGGTGTGCCGAACGGCTGCTGGCGGAGAAGGAGCGCTTTCGCGATCTGGAGCGCGCGTATTCATACAAGCACCTGGACCGGCTTGCCGGGCAAAGCTTGCGCAGCATCGAGACCAGTGCGTTGCATCTGGATCTGATCAGCGACATGAAGCGGCTCAATTCGCTGTTTTGTTCAACGGCCTATCCGGTGCTCGACGCAGCCGGCGCATTGCATGACACGCGGCTGCGCAAGCGTGTGCTCGATACGATGCATGTGAAGGAATAGGGCGAGGCCTACTTCTACGCCTACGCCAGAACGATCTCGTCCAGCTTCTTTTTGAGTGACGCAAAATCGGCGGCTTCGGCCGCCTTTTTGTTGGTGACGAGTACATCGATCCGATTGACTGGACAGTACGAAATCCGGCTGCGCTGACCGATCTTGCTGTAGTCGGCGAGGATCACCACGCGGTCCGCATTGGCGACCATGGCGCGCGCGACTTCGGTTTCGGCGTGATCGTAGTTGGTCGCGCCATGCCGGTGATCGATACCTACCGGCGAGAGCAGAGCCATGTCCGCACGATAGCGGTGGATGTCGAGCACGGTAGTGGCGCCGGTGGTCGCCATGGCGCGATCGCTGATCGAACCGCCCAGCAGGATCACTTCGTTGGCGGCTTCCGTTTGGTCCACGGCGCCGCGCATTTTCAGCGCGACGTCGATCGAATTGGTGACGATCGTCAGGTTCGCCAGTTTTGCCAACTGTTCAGCGAGTGCCGCCGTAGTGGTGCCCGCATCGATGAAAAGCGTTTGCCCGCTCGCGATCAATCCCGTGGCCGCCTTGGCGATCGCCGTTTTGGATTTGACACGCATGTGGGCGCGCTCGGCGATTGGCGCTTCGCTCACGGGTTTGATCGCGCCGCCATGCACGCGCTGCAATTCACCCAGCGCTTCCAGGTCGAGCAGATCGCGCCGCACGGTTTCGCGCGACACCCCGAGATCCGCCATGATCCGTTCGGTCGACACGCGTTGAAGCGTGGACAGCAACGCGCGAATTCTCTGATGACGGTCTTCCTGCCACATGCAATTTTCCCTGGATGCGAACGCGCGCTCACACGGCTTGTTTTTGATCGTGTCATCGTGGACATGGATGTGTGTCCGGACGATGTCAAGCCTACTACTTTGGCCCCATTGTGTTGTATTTTTTTGGCAGCTTGCAAGTTTGTGTATTTCACCTTAGCCTTCGCAGATTGAGGCTGGGCGCCGTTTTCGAACATCAAATGTTCGAAAAGGAATTGAATGTCCAGTCGCGAGCGTTTCGCGGCGCTTTGGGGCAATCTGATTGACTGATGCCGTCGCCATAATGGATCCTCGGAGTTGCCGCCTGAACCATTTCCCGCAGCACGTGCGCTGCCTGGAAGCCGCACGGTTTGGGATCCTGACAATAAGATTGCCGGGCGGACACGCAGCTGACCGTCGCGACGCGCGCGCGGGCCTGGCCATATGACCAGCTATCGCAGCGTCGCCCTTGGCGCGATACTACGCTCGGGGCTCACGCGCGGGACCGACGCATAAACGCTGCACGGCGCGGCTGTGGCATGGCGGCGGTGGCAGCCGGGAACGTGTCGAGAGCATATTTAACCCGCTCTATCTGGAAGGTAACGAGACGTGGGAAACGGGATTGATCGCACCTTATCCGCAGACTGGCCGTATCCGAAGCTGATTGCGCATCGTTGCGGCGGCACGCTGGCGCCGGAGAACACGCTGGCTGGTTTCGACGCGTGCGTGCGCTACGGCTACCGCATGGTCGAATTCGACGCCAAACTCTCCGCTGACAACCAGCTCTTTCTGCTGCACGACGACACGCTGGAACGCACAACCAACGGCCATGGCGCCGCTGCTGAACACACTTGGAAGCAACTGGCCGCGCTCGATGCCGGCGCCTGGTTCGGGCCGCAGTTCGCCGGCACGCACCTGCCGACACTCTCCGAGGCCGCCGGACGTTGCGCACGGGATGGGCTTGCCGCCAACATCGAAATCAAACCCTGCCCTGGCCGTGACGAGATCACCGGGCGCCTCGTCGCAAGCGGCGCACTGACTTTGTGGCAGGGGCAGACGCCGCCGCTGCTTTCATCGTTTTCGTTCGAGGCGCTCGTAGCGGCGCGCGATGCGGCGCCCTCGCTGCAACGCGGCATGCTGTTCGAAGAGGTGCCGGCTGACTGGCTGCGCATCGTGCGGGAACTGGACTGCGTGTCGTTGCACGCGAGCCACCGGTATCTGACCGAGCCTCTGGTCGCCGGGATCAAGGAGGCCGGGTTGCGCGTGCTGGCCTACACGGTGAACGATCCTGAGCGGGCGCGGCTGCTCGCACAATGGGGCGTCGACATGATTTGTACAGATCGCATCGATAGACTGGAACACGCCATGTTTTGAGCGCGGGTTGAGCGCGGGAGAGCGCGGACCGGGCACACGGCATGGTGTTTCAGGCGCGGGTACACCCGGACCGCGCATCGCGCGAGCGAATGAGTTCGAGCTTGCACGGCGTGTGTCCAGACAGCGAGAAACCAGAAATTTTCCAAACGTAGCAATTTCGGCAGAGGATGGGGAAGACTATGAAGCGCACCGCGTTAGCCCGTTTACTTTCGATGTCGGCCGCTGCGGGTGTCGCCGCAGCCGGCGTGAGCAGCGCTTCGGCCGCGCCGCTCGATGCACTGGTCGCCGCCGCGAAGCAGGAAGGCCAACTCACCGTGATCGCGTTGCCGCACGACTGGTGCAACTACGGCCAACTGGTGGCCGGTTTTCAGAAGAAATACGGCATCAAGATCAACGAGCTGAATCCGGATGCGGGTTCCGGCGACGAAATCGAAGCCATCAAGGCGAACAAGGGCAACAAGGGTCCGCAAGCGCCTGACGTAATCGACGTGGGTTTGTCGTTCGGTCCGAGTGCGAAGGCCGAGGGTTTGCTGCAGCCGTACAAGGTCGCTTCGTGGAACTCGATTCCGAAAGAGTCGAAAGATGCCGACGGCTATTGGTATGGCGATTACTACGGCGTGCTGGCTTTTGAAGTGAACGCCGACATGATCGACAAGGCGCCTTCCGACTGGAGCGATCTGCTCAAGTCAGACTATAAAAATGCCGTCTCGCTGGCCGGCGACCCGCGTTCAGCCAACCAGGCGATCCAGGCAGTGTTTGCCGCAGGCCTCTCGCAAAGCAAGGGCGATGTGAGCAAGGCGGACAAGGCCGGCCTCAAGTATTTCGCCGATCTGAACAAGAGCGGCAACTTTGTGCCGGTGATCGGCAAGGCCGCGTCGCTCGCGCAGGGCACCACACCGATCGTCGTGCGTTGGGACTACAACGCGCTGGCTGATCGCGACACGCTCAAGGGCAATCCGAAGGTGCAGGTGGTGATTCCGAAAACGGGCGTAGTCGCCGGTGTGTACGTTCAGGCAATCAGCGCTTATGCGCCGCATCCGAATGCCGCCAAGCTGTGGATGGAATACCTGTATTCCGACGAAGGCCAGATCGGCTGGCTGACCGGCTACTGCCATCCGATGCGCTATAACGAATTGGTGGCCCAGAAGAAGGTGCCGCAGGCGCTGCTCGACAAGCTGCCGCCGCCGTCGTCTTACAAAAACGTGGTGTTCCCGACATTGTCCCAACAGGACGCCACCAAAGACACGATCACGAAGCATTGGGACGAAGCGGTCGGCGCGAACGTCAAATAGTCGGCGTGACGCATGTCCGCGAACGGCTCGGGCTCGTAGCGCAGGGTGCTGCGGCGAGCAATTCGCGGCTGCGTCCCGCCACGGTTGATGAGCATAAGCGGGCCAGAAAAGCCCCGAAGGGTGAGCTATGAGTGCTTCATCGGATGCTGGATCGGTGCAGCCGGAATTGCTGGTTCCGCCTGTGCCCACGCCAACGCCTCGGATCGACGGTCCGGGCCGCGCGTCGCAGTTGCTTGCGTGGATCGGCGTGGTGCCGTTTTTTACCTTCGCGTTGTTGTTCCTGATTCTGCCAACCGGCTTTCTGATGGTCGGCGCATTTCAGGATTCGCAAGGCCACTTCACGCTCGCCAATTTCCGTGATCTGCTCCAGCCCACGGTGATGGACGCCTACTGGATCAGCTTCAAGGTGAGCGCCGCTTCCGCGCTCGGCGGCGCGTTGATCGGCTCGCTGCTCGCGTGGGCGGCCGTGCAGGGCAAACTGCCGGGCTGGATTCGCCCTACGCTGATGACGTTCTCCGGCGTCGCGTCGAATTTTGCCGGCGTGCCGCTCGCGTTCGCCTTCATCTGCACGTTGGGACGCGTCGGTCTCGTGACCGTATTGCTGAAGAAGTACCTCGGCTTCAATCTGTACTCCACAGGCTTCAGCGTCTTGAGCTTCTCCGGGTTGACGCTGACCTACCTGTACTTCCAGATTCCCTTGATGGTGCTGATCGTCACGCCCGCACTCGACGGGCTGAAGCGCGAATGGCGTGAAGCCTGCGACTGTCTCGGCGGCACGGCCTTCCAATACTGGCGCCACGTGGCGTTGCCGGTGTTGTGGCCGAGCGTGCTCGGCGCGACGCTGCTGCTGTTCGCCAATTCATTCGGCGCGGTCGCCACGGCTTATGCGCTGACCGGCAGTTCGCTGAACATCGTCACGATCCTGCTGTACGCGCAGATTCGCGGTGACGTGATGCACAACACGAATCTCGGCTATGCGCTCGCCCTCGGCATGGTGCTCGTGACGGGCTTGTCGAATGGCGGCTACATCTGGTTGCGTTCGCGCGCTGAAAGGGGGCGTCGATGAAAGGCCAATCGCGGGTGGGCGCGTGGACCGCGATGATCGTCGGTTCGCTGTACTTTCTGATTCCGTTGCTCGCCACGTTCGAATTCAGCCTGCGCATGAAGCGCGGTGTCTATAGCTTCGAAGCGTATAGCGTCGTGCTGGGCGATCCGCGGTTTCAGGCCTCGTTCGGCTATTCGATCCTGATGGCGGTGCTGACGATTATCGTCGGCGTATTGCTGGTGGTACCCACTGCGTACTACGTGCAGTTGCGGTTGCCGAAGCTTAGGCCGGTCGTCGAATTCATCACGCTATTGCCGCTGGTAGTGCCGGCGATCGTGATCGTGTTCGGTTATCTGCGCATCTATGACAGCAGCTCGATTCTGCCGCTCACCGGCAACGAACGCGCGACCGACCTGTTACTGGTGTTCGGTTACGTGACACTCTCGCTGCCCTATATGTATCGCGCGGTCGATGCCGGTTTGCGCGCGGTCGACGTGCGGTCGCTGACCGAAGCCGCCGAATGTCTTGGTGCAAATTGGCCGACGATCCTGTTCAAGGTGATCTTCCCGAATATCCGCTCGGGCATTCTGTCCGGCGCGTTTCTCACCTTTGCCGTGGTGATCGGCGAATTCACGCTGGCGAGTCTGCTGGACCGCCCGGCGTTCGGTCCGTATCTGCAATTGATCGGTGCGAACCGTGCGTATGAACCGTCGGCGCTCGCGATCATCGCGTTTGTGATTACGTGGGCGTCGATGGGTCTGATTCAGGTATTCGGCTCGGCCCGCGCGCTTAGCGGCCAGAAAGTTTGACAAGCAGGTTCGACAGCTAAGTTTGACGGCTAAGTTAGACCAATAAGTGTGACCACTGAGGCGGCGAATCATGGCATTCCTTGAGATCGAAAATCTGCATAAGGCCTTTGGGGTGAACACGGCGCTGCATCACTTCGACATGAAGATCGAGCGCGGCGAATTCATCACGTTCCTTGGACCGTCCGGCTGCGGCAAGACCACGGTGTTGCGGATGATCGCCGGCTTCGAAACGCCGACGCGCGGCACCATCCGGATCGATAACAAGGACGTGACGCATCTGCGCACGCGGCAGCGCAAGGTCGGCATGGTGTTTCAGTCGTATGCGCTGTTTCCGAACATGACGGTGGCCGATAACATCGGCTTTGGATTGAAGATCACGCACCGTCCGCAGGCGGAGATCGGCAAGCGCGTCGAGGAGATGTTGCAACTGATCAAGCTGCCGCATCTCGGCGAGCGGTATCCGTGGCAATTGTCCGGTGGTCAGCAGCAGCGTGTGGCATTGGCGCGCGCACTTGCCGGCAAGCCGCAAGTGCTGTTGCTCGATGAACCGCTGTCGGCGCTCGACGCGAAGATTCGCATTTCGTTGCGGCAAGACATTCGGGCGTTGCAGCGGGAGTTGGGCATCACGTCGATTTTCGTGACTCACGATCAGGAAGAGGCGTTGTCGATTTCGGACCGCATCGTCGTGATGAACGAGGGGCGTGTCGAGCAGATCGGCTCGCCGCTGGAGATCTACAACTATCCTCGCACGCGGTTTGTCGCGTCGTTTGTTGGAACGCTCAATATTCTGGCTGGGCATGTGATCGATCCGAAAACCGGCAAGATGACCGTCGACGGTCAGGAGCTGACCACCACGCAAGAGCTGCCGGCAGACGATGCCGGCAAGAAACGTATGCTCGCGTTACGGCCCGAAGCAATCGTGCTGGAGCCGGCCGCGCCGGGCCGCAACACGCTGAACGCAACCGTCGAAGAAGTGAATTTCCTCGGCGCGGTGGTGCGCATCAGAACGCGCGTGAAAGATGCGGTCATTTCTCTCGATGTGTTCAACGATCCGAATCGCGGCTTGCCTGAGCGGGGGCAACCGGTGTCGCTCGGTTTCTCGCATGAGAATCTGCTGGTGCTGGAAGAAGGCGGTGCATAGAAACCGAACAGCCGAAATCCGCGAAACCCGCAGCCCAAAAGGCTCTGCGGGTTTTCCCGAGGTCTGCGGCGAAAGGATTCCGGATTCCCCGACACCCCTCGTCCGGATTTCCGGAATCCCGGACGGCGCCCGCCGTAACGCACCAAAAACCCTATAAAAATCAAAGCGATTGGCTTTTCATCAAGCTGGCATCGAGCTTGCAATTTAGAGGACGCGGCCGCAACGGTCCGACAACTAAAGCAAGGAGACAACGATGTCTGATTTCCCTCCCCGGTATTTCTGAATTCGTCGTCTTGTCGCGGCCTTATGCCGTGCACAGGCGTGACGACTATTCGTTCGCATGATGCGCAGCGTGGCAGGCCTTGAGCTCACCCATATCGCAGGAAACATCGTGAAGAAACCTATCCACAAAGTGCTGTACGTCCAGGTGATCGTGGCGATCATCATCGGCATTGCGCTCGGCCATTATTCGCCGGACTTCGCCGTCGACATGAAGCCGCTCGGCGACGGCTTCATCAAACTCATCAAGATGGTGATCGGGCCGATCATCTTCTGTACGGTGGTGACAGGTATCGCCGGTATGGAAGACATGAAGAAGGTCGGGCGCGTCGGCGGCAAGGCGCTGCTGTACTTCGAAGTGGTGTCGAGCTTCGCGCTCGTGCTCGGTCTGATCGCAACCCACGTGCTGAAGCCTGGTGTCGGCTTCAACATCGACCCGGCCACGCTCGACGGCAAGGCGGTCGCTTCGTACGCCGCCAAGGCGCACGGCCAGACCACAGTCGACTTCCTGATGCACATCATCCCGGACACGCTCGTGTCGGCCTTCGCACAGGGTGAGATCCTGCAGATACTCCTGATCGCGCTGCTGTTCGGCGCGGTATTGGCCACGGCCGGTGAGAGGGGCAAGGTCGTGACGAACTTTATCGACGGCCTCTCGCATGTGTTGTTCGGCATCGTGCGCATCATCACGAAGCTGGCGCCGATCGGTGCGTTCGGTGCGATGGCCTTCACCATCGGCAAGTATGGGATCGGCTCGCTGGTACCGATGCTCAAGCTGATCGGCACGTTCTATCTGACTTCGATCGTGTTCGTGGTGGTCGTACTCGGCATCATCGCGCGTGCGGTTGGTTTCAACATCTTGCGCTTTGTCGGCTACATCAAGGAAGAGATGCTGATCGTGCTCGGCACGAGTTCGTCCGAAGCAGCGCTGCCGCAACTGATGCTGAAGCTCGAGAAGCTCGGCTGCTCGCGCTCAGTGGTGGGCCTTGTGGTGCCGACCGGTTATTCGTTCAACCTCGACGGCACCAACATCTACATGACGATGGCCGTGCTGTTCATCGCGCAAGCCACCAACACTGACCTCACCTGGACGCAGCAGCTCACGCTGCTGGCGGTGACGATGCTGACCTCGAAGGGCGCGAGCGGTGTGACGGGCGCAGGCTTCATCACGCTGGCCGCTACGCTCGCCGTGGTGCCGACCATTCCGCTGTCGGGCATGGTGCTGATTCTCGGTATCGACCGCTTCATGAGCGAATGCCGCGCGCTGACGAACATCGTCGGCAACGGTGTGGCGACGGTGGTGGTATCGGCATGGGAAAAGGAACTAGACCGCAACAAGCTGAACGCCGCATTGCGGGGTGACGTCGCGGTTAAAGAGCCGGCTGGCGTTTAAGCCGCACCGGCCGCGACTTCCGCCATCCTCCCGATCACGGCCGCGGACGCCCACCGATGAAAGCGGCGCCCGCGCACCGGGATCCCGCGCCGTCGGCCGCCCAGGTTCGCGCCGACGGCGCGTCGCCTTATGCCACAATGTCTGATCCTCACCGATCGGATATTGCCAACGTGACGCGTCGCCTGCTGATCCTCTTCGCGCTCGTGGCTGGGCTCGCGGCGGCGTGCGGGCTCACGTACAGCATCGCATGGCAGCGCGGCATCGGCAATTTGCGGCACAACGCCTCGGTGCGGGTCGATCGCACCACCAGCGCGCTGAAAAGCACGCTCGAGCGTTATGAGTCGCTGCCTTATCTGCTGGCCGAACATCCCATTGTGCAAGACGTGCTGGTCAATCCCAGTCCCGCCAACGTCGAACGCGCCAATCTCTATCTCGAAGACCTCAACCGCCATGCGCGAGCAACGGTCACCTACATCATTCCGCTCGACGGCTATTGTGTTGCCGCGAGCAACTGGCAAGGGCCGGGCAGTTTCATCGGCGCGGGCTATCAATTCCGGCCGTATTTTCTCGATGCGGTGAAGGGCGGCGTGGGCCGCTTCTTCGGTATCGGCACGATTTCACAGGCGCCGGGTTACTACATCTCGCAGCCGGTGCGGCGCGAGGGCAAGATCGTCGGCGTGGCGGTCGTCAAACTCGATCTCGAATGGTTCCAGGGCGTGGATGCGTCCGAGCCCCTGGTTGTCGCCGACGACCATGGTGTGATCTTTCTGTCGTCAATGCCGGCGTGGAAATACCACACGATCCGGCCGTTGTCGGGGCCGGTCGCCGATTCGATCTATCAGGCGCGCCAATACGCGCAGCAACCGATCGCGCCGCTGCCGGTGACGATCGAGCGCACGCTCGAAGACAACGCGCAGATCGTGCGCATCGGCGGTGGCCGCTATGCCCCGCGTTATCTGGCGTCGCGGCGCGGCATGGGCGAGCCGGACTGGCATCTGATTACGATGTCGCCCGTCAATCCGGTCGATGCCGACGCGCGCAATGCCACCATCGTCACCGGCTTTGGTTACGTGTCGCTGGTGTTGCTCGCGTTCTACTGGAGAATGCGCCGCGCGCGGGTGCGTGAGGTGATGCGCAGCCGCTCGTTGTTGCAGAAGGCCTACGCTGAATTGAACCAACGCGTGGCCGAGCGCACCGTGGATCTCTCGCAGGCAAACGAGCAATTGCAGAAGGAAGTCGCCGAGCGTACGCGCGCCGAACAGGAACTGCGCGCGGCTCACGACGAACTGATCCAGGCCAGCAAACTCGCCGCGCTGGGTCAGATGGCGGCGGGCATCACGCATGAATTGAATCAGCCGCTCGCGGCGCTGCGCGGTTTCTCGGACAACACGCGCGTGCTGCTGGAACGCGGCGACCAGGCAGCGGCGCGCGAAAATCTTGAAGCGATCGCGGCGCTCACCGAGCGCATGGGCAAGATCACCAATCAGTTGAAGCTGTTCGTCGGCCGCGCGCGGCCGCGCAGTGCGCGTGCACCGATCATGCGGGCGTTGCGCAACGTGATCGCGTTGCTGCAAAAGCGCTTGCAAGGCGTCGAAGTCGAGTTCGCTTTGCTCGATGCCGACACCGGCGTGGATACGCCGCTGAATCTCGCAGACGATCATCCCGAGCTGGTTGCCCATTGCGACGATCTGCGGCTTGAACAGGTGCTAATCAACCTGCTCGGCAACGCGCTCGACGCAACGGCGGGAATGACGCCGCCGCGCATTTCGATCGAGATCGAAGCGGCTGAGACGAGCCTGTCGTTCGCTGTGCGCGACAACGGCCCAGGCATTCCCGACGACGTGCTGCCGCGCCTGTTCGAACCGTTCTTTACGACGAAGGACATGGGCCAGGGGCTGGGGCTCGGTCTCGCGATTTCATCGTCGATTGCACGCGATTACGGCGGCGCCCTGGTGGCGCGCAACGCTCAGGACGGCGGTGCACTATTCGTGTTGACGCTGCGCCGCGCGCGCGTGCAGACGAGCCATACATCGGATCCGCTCACCACGGGTTCCTGAATCAGACGAGAACGACATGCTGAACCACGGCTTGCAAGTGCTGTACATCGAAGACGACGAACTGGTGCGGCGCGCCAGCGTGCAGAGCTTGCAACTGGCGGGCTTCGACGTGATCGGCCATGCGTCGGCGGAATCCGCGGCGAAGATGATCAGCGCGGATTTCTCCGGGGTGGTGGTCAGCGATATTCGCTTGCCTGGCGCGAGCGGTCTCGAATTGCTCGCACAGTGCCATGAGCGTGCGCCCGACGTGCCAGTGATTCTGGTCACCGGTCATGGCGATATTTCGATGGCCGTGCAGGCCATGCGTGACGGCGCCTACGACTTCATCGAAAAGCCATTTGCCTCCGAGCGCCTGATCGAAACCGTGCGACGCGCACTGGAGCGCCGCAAGCTGGTGTTGGAGAATCTCGCGCTGCGTCGTGAACTGGCCGGGCAGAACTCGGTGGCGCCGCGCATCATCGGCCGTAGTCTGGCGATCGAACAGGTGCGGCGGCTGATCGCGAATATCGCGCCGACCGACGCGTCGGTGTTGATCAACGGCGACACCGGCGCGGGCAAGGAGTTGATCGCGCGCAGTCTGCATGAACTGTCGCCGCGACGTGACAAGCCGTTTATCGCGGTGAATTGCGGCGCGCTGCCGGAGCCGATGTTCGAGTCGGAGATGTTCGGTTACGAACCCGGTGCATTCACCGGCGCGGCAAAACGCCGGATCGGCAAGCTTGAACATGCTTCGGGCGGCACGCTGTTCCTCGACGAAATCGAGAGCATGCCGCTTGCGTTGCAAGTCAAGCTGCTGCGCGTGTTGCAGGACGGCGTACTGGAACGGCTCGGCTCGAATCAGCCGATCCGCGTGAATTGCCGGGTGGTGGCCGCCGCCAAGGGCGACATGGCCGAGCATGTCGCCGACGGCTCGTTCCGTCGCGACTTGCTGTACCGGTTGAACGTGGTGACGATTGCCCTGCCGCCCCTGGGCGAGCGTCGCGAGGACATCGTGCCGTTGTTCGAACACTTCCTGCTGGATGCGGCGGTGCGTTACCAACGCCCTGCGCCGATTCTCACGGACCGGCAGCGCGCGAGCCTGATGCAGCGCGAATGGCCGGGGAATGTGCGTGAACTGCGCAATGCCGCCGACCGCTTCGTGCTCGGCGTCGCCGAGGATCCGGTGATGTCTTTTACCGACGAGGGCGTCGCGACGCAACCGCTGAAAGAACGCGTCGAGCAATTCGAGCGGGCGGTAATCGCGGAGGCGTTGGAGCAGGCCGGCGGAGTGGTCGCAGTCGCGGCAGACAGGCTGCAGCTTGGCAAGGCGACGCTCTACGAGAAGATCAAGCGATATGGCCTCGCGGCCAAAGGGGAAGGGGAGCGGTGAGGATTTGAAGCGCCGGCGGCGGGGAGGTAGGACCTCGGCGCCGCCGCGTTTGAGTGAGGGTGCTTTGCTTCAGGCGTAGCGTTGCGATCAAGCGGTGATCAGGCCAGTACTCAGGCCGCGTTCAACGCTTTTTCCAGCAACTGGTCGAGTTCCGCGAATTGCGGTTCGCCCACGTAGCGTTTCAGAATCCTGCCGTCCTTGTCGACCAGGAACGTGGTCGGCGTGAGCTGGACGTTGCCAAACTGCCTGGCGGCCGAGCCGTCGTCCATCGCCACCTTGAACGGCAACTGGCGGGTTTGCGAGTAGTTGGCCACGTACATCGGCGCATCGTAGTTCATCGCGACGGCGACGAATTCGAGCCCTTTGCCCTTGAAGCGGTTATAGGTCTGAACCATCTGCGGCATTTCCTTCATGCAGGTGTCGCAGCTGGTCGCCCAGAAGTTGACCAGATAGACCTTGCCTTTCAGGTCGGCGGTCGAAACTTTCTGGCCCGACAGCAAAGTGAAAGTTGCATCCGGCACGCGTTGTTGGCCCGCAAACGCGAAATAGCCAGCAATCGCAATCGCGACGGCCACCACGGCGATGATGATGATGCGAATCGGATTCGCGCGCCGTGCGGCGGTGGACGGAGTGGAGCTCATGAACGGAACCTCGAGAGTCGCGCGGAACGCGCGGGACAGTGCGTTGGTCTGGATTGCGTTTGGACTGTTAGATCCGGGTGCTGCCAAGCGTCGTTATTGTAGCCCTATTCCGGCCGCGCGGCAGAGCGCAGCCCGGGAGGGGATAATAGGGTTTTACGTTCCTGTCAGTCCGATCTTCTGTCTCCATGCTCCGAACTGCTTTTCGTTGCCTCGCCCAAATTTCCGTAGCCTTGCGAATCCCGCGCATCCCGATAACCCCGTTTGGCCGCTCCATTAGCCGTTCCTTGAGTTTCTCCCTGGCCGACCGTCGCACGGCCAGTGCCGCTTCTGGCTTGACTCGCTCGCAGCAGGGGCGTGCAGTACTTGTCGCGATGGTTGGCGCGCTAGCGTTGGGCGGCGCATTGACAGCCTGTTCGCCGACCTTTGACTGGCGGACCATCATGAATAACGACAACGGCTACACGGTCGATCTGCCGGCCAAGCCGGGCAATGACCAGCGCGCGGTCCAGATCGACGGCAAACCGATGCAGATGGCGATGCAGACAGCCGAAGCCGGCGACGCCGTGTTCGCAGTCGGCACCGTCATGCTGCCTGACGACGACGAAGCGACGCAGCGCGCCGCCCTCGAATTTTTGCGCACTGGTCTCGCCCGCAACATCGGTGCCGCGCCAGATGCACACGGGGTGCAAATCCCGCTCGCCGCCGGCGGCCAGGTGCCGGGTCTGGAAATGAAGCTGAGCGGTGAGGCTGGTTCCCAACACGAAACGCGTACCGTCTATGCCCGGCTGGTCGCGCGTGGCCGCCATGTGTATCAGGCCGCGATCATTGCTTCCAAGCCGCTGCAGCAGGAGCAGGTCGACCAGTTTTTTTCGTCGTTCCAACTGTATTGAGAGCGGTAGCTTTGGCCGATTCGGCGCGCGGTAGATCGTAGGGCATAGTGAAAGTTCCTTCGTAGCATCGCGCGCTAATTCCCGGTTTACGTTGAGATTTTTTGGTTGCGCACCGTGCCTGTGGATAACTCTGTTGAGAACTCCGCGTTTTTTGCCGCAGATGCCCATCCCATGGGCATTCTGTCAGAGTCGGGCGGCTCGCGGCAGGCAAAAAAACTCAATAAAATCAATACCATTTCGTCGCATGCTTCCGTGGGCCTTTCAGATGTTTCAAAATTTATCTGGAACGCCCACATGTGCATAAGTCAAGTCTTGACAGTGGATTTTTCGCCTTATAGCGACCCGAAAGCCCGGCGATATTGAATGGCTTCGCCAATCTGCGCGGCGCTCGGCATGGCGGTGCCGGCGAGGTCGGCGATGGTCCGCGCCACCTTCAGGACTCTGTAGTACGCACGCGCCGACCAGCCGAAGCGCTCGCCGGCCTGACGCAACAGCGCTTCGCCCGCGGCGTCCGGGCGGCAGACCTCGTCCACTTCCCTTCCGCCCAGTTCCCGATTGGTTTTGCCTTGCCGCGCTAGTTGCCGCTCGCGAGCGGCATTTACCCGCAGTGCGATCGACGCGCTCGATTCACCGGTAACGGTGGAGCGTGCCGACAACTCCGCTGGAGTTAGCGCAGGGATCTCGATCTGAATGTCGATCCGGTCGAGCAGTGGCCCCGAGAGTTTGCGCAGATAGCGCGCCGCGATCTCCGGCGTGCAGCGGCAGCGGCCGTTGGGGTCGCCGCGCCATCCGCATGGACAAGGGTTCATCGCGGCGATCAGTTGGCAGGCTGCCGGAAAGTCCGCTTGCAGGGCGGCCCGGGAGATCGTGATGCGACCGGCCTCGAGTGGCTCGCGCAGGGTTTCCAGCACGTGACGTTCGAACTCCGGCATTTTACTGTTTGGCGAAATTCTCCAGAAATGGTCCAAGTTTTGACCGGCTTCGCCGCCTGTACCCTAGCTGGACACAATGCCGGATGGTGCGGCTCTATCTTGAATTTTGGCAACCCGGCGAACCCGGCCCGTCACGCGTTCAAGTGCGTGAAACTCCATATCCGCCGTTGAGCCAGCTGGCCGCACCCTTGCGGTGTGGGCAGCTGAGTTGTGCCCGCAGGTTACTTGCGATGCGTCTGTAGACCGAAAGGAGAGGCGGCGAACTTGGTTGAGGAGGTGTCTGATATCGTCAAAGGATTGGCCGTGTTTCAGCATCGTAGAGGTGATTTTGCTTTGGATAACATGCCTCTCGGTCGAGCTCTTTGATATTATCTGAACAGCCTCGTAGACAGAATTTCTGCCATGAATCATGGCACTTGGTAACAAAGTTAGGACCTATGCTGCATCGATATCATCCGAAATGACGCCATGAGGAGATAGCGAACAATACGCGTTGGAGTGTCTACGGGGTTTTTCATTGAAATGTTGCCGAAGAATAAACTGGAGTGGTTTCAATCCGCCAAATCGCGTGCGGCGCTCGCAATGCTCTTGGATATCAAGCACCAAGACCTGACGTATCTGCTCTACGTAAAAAAAGACGCAGAAAAATACAATCAGTTTTCTATTCCCAAGAGGAGCGGCGGAACCCGAGATATTTTCGCTCCCACCTCAGAATTGAAGTCGTTGCAGCGGAAGCTGGCGGCCGCATTGGAGGAGTGCATTTCTGATATCGAAAAGCTTACCAATAGAAAAAATAAAGCATCTCACGGCTTTCGACTTGGTAAGAGCATTCTCACAAACGCTTCCGCTCACCGTAATAAGCGTTACGTTTTCAACATAGACCTTGAGGATTTTTTTCCTAGTATCACTGGCCAGAGAGTCCGGGGTTTTCTCATCAAAGACAGGAATTTTGCATTCGATGCGAGTATCGCCACCACTATCGCTCATATTGCGTGTCGAGACGGAAAGCTCCCCCAAGGTAGTCCATGTTCCCCTGTTATCTCAAACATGATTGCAGGGGTTTTAGATGTTCATCTTTCGCGACTGGCAAAGGTGCATGGTTGCATCTATACCAGATACGCCGACGACATCACATTTTCCACGAACAAAGAAGACTTCCCCGTCGATATTGCTTGCCGTGATGACGGTAACGAACATTGCTGGAAAGTTGGTGCAGAGCTGCATCGATTGATTCTGAGAAGTGGATTCGCAATCAACGAAAAGAAGACCCGCATGCAGTATCGAGATTCGAGGCAGCAGGTTACCGGGCTCGTGGTGAACAAGAAGGTCAACGTCAGCGCCGAATATCGCTATCTTGTGCGTGCTTACGTCGCGGCATTGGTTAAGAACGGAAAATATGTTGTCAAGCGTCAGGTTACCGATGTGACGGGCAACCTAGAAACGGTCACTGAAGACGGAACGCCGGCGCAACTCCAAGGGATGTTGGGCTTCATTCATTCTGTCGATAGTGTTGTTAATTTGCGCTGAATCCTGACCCAGGATTTGCATCGAATACTGACCCACCCTTTGATCCAGTTTTGGGGTTCAGGTTGGGTGTTTCGGGGTTCGTTTTCTCTCCTTTTCAGGCTGTGTCGTGCTGTTCCTGAAACGATAGCTATCGTTGCCGGTTTCTACAATGTGACAGTGATGCGTGAGCCGGTCGAGCAGCGCCGTG
>NZ_JAQQEF010000025.1:0-113617 GCF_046027605.1 Paraburkholderia fungorum | reverse complement strand
AAAGGTTGGCCGATGGTGGAAGCGCGTTCGCGAGCTCGCGCAACCAAGCGAGGCCTCGAAGATTGTCGAAGATTTCACCCGGATCGTCGACTGACCGCTGATGGCCGAACCCGGAAGTTCAATATAGGACCGAGTTCGATTGCGGATTCAACGGGTCGCGGACAACGATTCGGATGATTCGCTCGCGAGCCACGCATCCTTTGGCCAACGCGAATTTTCACGGGCAGAGACGTTCGATCGCCCAGCGCAAGTCCGGGCATCGTCTGGCACTGCAAGTAGCGCAGCGCGACATCAGGACCATTGAGGCGTTTCAAACCCTCTTCACGTTCCTGTCCTCGGGGACGCATGGAAACTGTGCGCCCCTCGCGCACTCCCGCATTCGGGATGCGGGCGCATCAATGCTTGCGATCAACTTCCGTGAACATCGATGTCGAAGTACTTCTGCTCAATGCGCTTGTACGTGCCGTCTTTCAGCATCGAGTCAATCGCCTGATCGACTTTCTGACGAAGTGCAGAGTCGTCCTTGCGAAAGCCAATGCCCGCCCCTTTGCCAAGTGTTTTCGGATCGCTAACATCTTGACCGGAAAAGCCGTAACCGCTGCCCTGCGGTGTCTTTAGAAAGCCGTTGATACCTGCAAGCGCATCCGTGAACGTCGCATCGATGCGACCGGAGCGCAGATCCGGATAGACCTGTTCCTGATTCGCGTACGACACCACGTTGATGCCCGCCGTCGCCCAGTTCGCCTTCGCGTACGCTTCCTGTGTCGAACCTTGAGCGACGCCGACGGCCTTGCCCCGCAACGACTGAACGGTAGGTTGCAAACCGGCGCCATCCTTGGCGATCAGGCGACTCGGCGTGTTAAAAAGGGGCTGGGAGAATGCAACCTGCTCTTCGCGCTTCGGCGTAATCGACATCGCCGACAGGATTGCGTCGAATTTTCTGCCTTTCAGCGCAGGAATGATGCCGTCGAAGCCTGTTTCAACCCATACGCAATGCATCTGCAAGCGCCTGCAGATTTCGTTGCCCAAGTCGATCTCAAAGCCGACGAGTTGCCCAGAAGGTGATTTCGATTCAAAAGGTGCGTAGGTCGGGTCGACGCCAAAGCGTAACTCCGTCATATCCTTTGCCTGTGCGGCCAGCGCGACAATTGCCAGCACGGTACCCAGAATGATGCGTTTCATATGCGTTCCCGTTCGTGTGTTACGCCGGGGACGTTTGCCGCCGGTGCGTGGGGTGAAAGAACCGTGTCGTACGAAAGTCTTCGCAAACTACATCTTCGTCAGTGCGTCGAGTGCCCGCTGCCAGATCTGCCGCGTGCGCAGCGCGATTACGGCGCGCCAGTCGGCATCAGCGGGATAGTAGTGTTCCAGCAGCGCGGCCTTGATCCGCTGCCCCGTCGCGTCGAAAGGATCGCCGTGCAGATGTAACCAGTGGTCGTCGCGCAGCAATCTATGTCCGCGCGCGCCGTCGTATGTGCCGCATTCGATCACGAGTGGGATCAGATCCACGTCGGTAAGCTGGTCGATCAGTGCCTGCGAGGTATAACCGGTCGCCGTCGCTGCGACGCCGCTGTCGGACGACGCGTTCGCCGCAGTGAGAATCCTGTACAGCCAGGGCCCGTACAGCGATTGCGCGATGTCGTGCGCCGACACCTTGCGCTCGGCAATTGCCATCAGCATCGGATGTCCATACGCGCCCGCGCCCGTGTGCAGATCGAAGGCGATGGCAGTGCGAGCGCCTGCGACGCATGCCTTCATGATCTGACGCACTGTGCGGTTCGTCCACGTCGGCTGTGTGCCACCAAAGAAGACGCCGTCCGAATGCCGATACTGTCCCGCTTCGACGATACTGCGCACGCTTGCTTCGCCGAGATTGCGCATGTGCATGGCGAGTTGCTCATCCGCGCGCTGACGCTCCGGTCCGTCGAGATCGCGGCATACGTAGATCTCGTGCAGCGGTTCGTATGCGGTATTCGCCGGTGGTGCGTGAGTAAAGTCGATGTAGTTGCGATTTACGTCGGCGTTGTCTTCATTCACCCGGCGCAGCCACGCCGTGCCCCATGGGTTGACGAGGTGCACGAGCACGACACAGGTATCTTCTGGTAAGGCGTGCTCCCGCAGATGATCGAGCAACGCGATCTGACTGTCGGAGCCGTAATAACCCTCTACGCCGTGGGTTCCCGAAAGCAGCACGAGGCGCTTGTGCGCGCCGGCGGGGCCGACGATCGCGACGTCCGTGGAAAGCGTCTCTCCGCGTGGCCCGCGCATCGGGTGAGGATAGACGACGTGAGTCGCCTTGACACCCGCTGCGGCCTCGAGAAAGCGCTCGCGCTGATTGGCAAAACTCGACGTGTCGAAAATAGTGGCGCTCATTATCGCTTCCGTATCGGTCAGACCTGTTGAATTGGCGCTGCACACTCGGCATCAATTAGCCGCTGCACACCGCGACGGAACCTGAGTGGTCCGGCGTCGATGCCAAGGTCGAGATTCGGCGTGCGCCGGTTTGTCATGCCTTCGTGCACGGCTTCAAGGATCACGCGGTCCTCGTCGAATGCATGTCGCACGTCCTCGTTGAATTGTCGCGACACCGCTTCATCTTGCTGATCGAAATTGCGCATCTGAAACCAGAAGTAGCGCGTATGCGATTCGTCGATCGGTGTCATGAAATTGTATGAGTTCATCAGGAACACCTGGTCGTGCTGCGGTCCGTCGTCGGCACCCGTACCCACCGGCGTGAAGACTGCCTTGATGATCGCGTGCGAGGGAAACCGAACCTCATAGTGCTGCTTGCGGTCGCAGCGTCCCGAGAATCTAACGAACTTCGCATAAAACGGTGCGACATCGACATCGCGCATCCAGCGCGAGACGGTCACGCCGACATCGCTTGCAACGGTTTTCAAGGGCTCGGCTTCACACGCGGCGTTGCCGAACGAGCCCGGATGCACCCACGCGACGTGCGACGGATCGAGCAGATTGTCCGTCACGTAGAGATAGTTGCAGGCTACCGTCATCGCGTCGCCTTCGTTCAAGCCCCATGCCGGATCGCCCCATTCGGGAACATCGAAAATCAAGGCGGTGTCGGCAGCATTGGTCTCGCCCATCCAGATCCAGACGAGACCATAACGCTCTTCGATGGGATAGCTGCGCACCTGCGCCGCCCGTGGAATGCGAGCCAGGGCCGGCGCGCGTACGCATGCACCGGCGCAGTCGAAGGTCAGGCCGTGATATCCGCATTCGATTCGATCGCCAAGCAATCGACCCATCGACAACGGCAGCTTGCGATGCGGACACGCGTCTTCGAGCGCGGCCACGGCCCCTTCGGGCGTGCGAAATAGCACGACCCGTTCGCCGAGCAGTTTCAACGGCATGAGGCACTGCTGGACTTCGGCGCTGCGCGCCGCGACGTACCACGCGTTTCTGACGAACATCGCTGCTTCCTCCGTTTTCATTGCCATCGGGCTCGCGCGCCACCCCACGCAGCCTTTGCATCGACTGTAGAAAGTCAAAATAGAAAAGAACAGCAGTTAGAAAGTGCGATTTACTTTAGAATTTCTAAACCGTCTTTGTCGATACAAACTCGATATGAACAGGCTTGCACCGCTTCGCGCGATCCAGATTTTCGAAACACTTGGTCGTTGCGACGGCCTTGTCGAGACTGCGCGCAGACTCGATATCTCTCCGGGTGCGGTCAGTCAGCAAATCAAGCTGCTCGAAAATTCGCTCGGCGTGAAGCTCGTGACAAAAGAAGCGAAACGGATGCGCTTGACCGCGACGGGCCGCCGATATCATGAGAGTTGCCTCGCGGCGCTCGAAACTTTGCGCATCGCGCAGGACGACATCGAGCGCTCAAAAAACGTGCGCGGCCTCAACATCAGCGCGTTGCCCTCGCTGCTATCGAAGTGGCTTGCGCCGCGCATCAATGCCTGGCAAAAGGAGCATCCAGACGTCAGCGTCTATCTGGATGGCTCGCATGCGGAGCCGTCGCCGGATGTCTACGAGATGGACTTTCGAATCAGCTACGGCGATCGTATCGACGACCCAGGCACCTCCATCGAACTGTTCCGCGATAGCGTCGTGCCGGTATGCAGCCCACGGATCCTGCCGCGCAAGGGCAAAGTTGCGCTTAAGCCCGCTGATCTCGCTGCGTTTGAGTTGATCGCGGTTGACTGGCTGCCAAAGTTCGCTTCGCCGCCGTCGTGGCGCGACTGGTTCGCCGCGAACGGTGTCGAGACATCCACGCTGCACGAGCCGCGTCAGGTGCATTCGCTGTCGAGTGTCGCGATCCAGGCCGCGATCGACGGCCATGGTTTCGCGCTCGCCCAGTGCTCGATGGTCGCAGACGATCTGGCGGCGGGCAGGCTCTCGATGCCCGTTGTTTCGACCATTCCGTTGCCGTGGCCGTACCTTCTTACCTGGAGCGAAAGTACGTTCGATCGTCCGCAGTGCCGTACCTTCCATCGCTGGTTGCTCGCGAGGGCAAGGGAGCAGCAGCGCGATATCGATCTGTTGGCACTTCGCGCGTTGAAGGCGTGATGAACCTGAAACGCAACGCTGAGAGGAAGCCTGCCAATTCAAGGAGCCTCAAGATTGCGCCAAAGCTGATCACAGTGTTGATGATGGAGCGTGCCTGCCGCCAGCGGTTGTTGGCGATCTATGCATGTGCCATGGCCACCATACTGGATCGAATTATTCTCGGGGTCGTCGCACGCCAACTTCCCGATTCTCCGTCACGGCTCGGCGAACGGCTTCCAAAAGGTCGGGGCGCGCCTCGGGGTCGGGGACTTCGATCAGCTTGCGCGGAGCCTTGGTTTGGGGCTTCAGTGTCACACCGTCAAGTTTTTGCGGCGCAGTCATAGTTCGTCTCCGGCTTCGATCACAGCTAATTCGGACGGCAGGCCCGGTCTTGCTTCTGGTTTCCGAAAATCACGCTTTCGGATCTTTACTGAGTAGGAAACTGTGGACTCGTGCGTCGTGCGTCTCCATGCTTCGTCGGCGCGTTGCTGGGCCGATTTCACGGTATATGCGACCCCTTGCTTGCCCTTCGGACCTGGCGAAAACGCCGAAGTCAGACCGGAAAATACCCGGCGGACGGTCGTGGGGACCATGGCGCACTCCGCGTTTGTGTCGGAATGATAAGTCTAGGTCTTTACGCGCAACTCCCGATACTGTACGTTTACACAGTACTTTGGCGAGTCCACTATGGACGCTAGAGGACGCCTCAAGCGAAACCGTGCCGTTACGATCACGTTGCGCCAAGGGAGTCCGCGTCAATCCACTACGCCCTTAAGAGAGTGCTAATGGAATCAGGGAAGCTCGCCGGATTATCCGCAGCCTTCGGCATCAGCAACGAGAGCCAGGCGCACAGGAGTCGATGGAGCGTGTCCAGTACGAACAGGATGCGTTCGTCCGTCGGGAGGATTGAAATGACTGATGAGCTGCGACGGCAACTCCGCGAAGTTGAGCAAGCCCTGGCGGCACTTGAAGGCGTGATCGCGGTGCGAAGAGAGTACATTTCGCTGCTTCAGCGTTTGGGATCTCGTGACAAGGAGCTGGCGTCCCTCGACGCGCTTATGACCGCCTGGTCACATCTGCAGTCGCAGCGAGACTGCCTTGCCGCCGCTATCGCCAGCGGGGCCCGGTGACTAGCGTCGCAGAATGTCCAGGTCGCATGTCGGTCAATATCGATTGCGGTTGGGCGCAAGGTGATGGCATACGCGCCCTATGGTGCTGGAGGTGCTGGACCGTCGAGACATGCGGATCAGTGGCCTTGCACGGTGCTGAAGGAGCAAACGGCTCCCACGAATATCAGCGTGATGCGCTCGGCGGCAAAATCAACGCGCTCCGGCACACCTGGTAGCGCCACTTAATCGACAACATCCATGGTCTTGACAGGCGATCTACCGACGTTTGTGACGGAGTTCGCGCCCCGCGTAGACGGCAGAAAACAGGCCGACGATGACGGCCGCTACGGCCAACGATTCATCTTGTCGTCCGGAGGGGGCCGACGACGTTGCATAAAACCAGAGGCACATTCCGATTGCCGTCATGAACATGCCAAAGACAAGCCCCCACACCGGCCCCGCCGTATCGGAGCTTCCTAATCTGTGAGACATTTTCATCGCTATACTCCCCGTCCCGTACCAACATTCCTGATTGCCGCAGCCTGCGAGTTCTGCATTGGCACGATCTTACGGTAGCGTATGCGGCCAAAAAAACGTCATCAACAAGCCAAATTATGATTGAGGTCTTTTAGAGTCTTGCGATCAAACGGACAGACCTCCATGAAAGAGAGGGCAACCGTTTTGTGTGTCCGAGACAACCGTATCTTGCTGGCGTGATCGTCAAAAAGTCCTGCTGGAAAGCGCTGAGTCCAGCTTGAAGACCGTCACGACTTCGCGCATCCCATTGGACTGCGCTGCCAGCGACTGCGCTGCCGCCGATGCTTCCTCCACGAGCGCGGCATTCTGCTGTGTAACATCGTCCATTTGCGCCACCGCCCGGTTCACCTGTTCGATGCCAGCGTGCTGCTCCTCCGACGCTGCAGCGATCTCGTTCATGAGGCTGGCCACGCGTTTTGAGGAGGCGACTACTTCATCGATCGTGCCGCCGGTCTCGTCCACCAGTTTTGAGCCTTCGTCGACATGGGCAGCAGACTCACCGATCAGTTCCTTGATTTCCTTGGCGGCACTCGCGCTGCGCTGCGCGAGACTGCGGACCTCGGAAGCGACTACCGCGAATCCACGCCCCAGTTCGCCAGCGCGCGCCGCTTCTACCGCGGCGTTTAGCGCAAGAATGTTGGTTTGGAACGCAATCCCTTCGATCACGCCGATGATCTGCTCGACTCGCTTAGATGAATCGGAAATTCTGTGCATTGTCTCGACCACCCGCCGGACCATTTCGCCGCCGCGCTCGGCGGTCGTCGAAGCGTTCACTGCCAGCACGTTCCCCTGCCGTGCGTTATCGGTGTTGTGCTTTACGGCCGTGGTGAGTTCGCCCATGCTGGCGGACGTCTGTTCGAGCGATGCGGCCTGCTCTTCGGTGCGCGAGGACAGATCCATGTTGCCGACTGCAATTTCCTTTGCCGCGGTATCGATGGCACTCGCACCGTCTCTCACCGCACTGATCGTTTCGACCAGTTTGCTTTGCATCGCCTTGAGGCCGTTCATCATCTGACCCATTTCGTCGGATGAGCGAACCTCCACGCGTGCGGTCAGATCGCCCCCGGCAATCGCCCTGAAGTGATGGAGGGCCTCCTCGATCGGGCGGCCGATCGCGCGTTGCAGCGATCGCCATGCAAGCGCTGCGGCCACCAGCGCGAATGCGACTCCTGCTATCGCGATACCGACAAACCAGTCAAAGCGCGTCTCGGCCCGAGCATAAGACGACTGCGCGATCCTCGCCTGTATCTGCTCAAGCGCATCGATTCTACTGGTGACATCGCCGTATTGCGCCGCTGACATAGCTGACACGGCAGATGTGATTTTGACCGCATCTGCGGACGCAATAGCCTGAAAAACCGGCTCGTAGCCGGTCGTCACGAGATCTTTCAATCTTTGATCGACTTCGCCAGCGCCTCGCGCTTCGTCCGCGTCGGAAATCGGCAACGCGCGATAAGCGCCCCACGCGTTATTTGACCGATCGAGCTGGTCTTTTGCGTTCCGCGCGTATTTCGCCACGTCAGACCCAGCGGGGTTGAGCGCGATGCGGAATATCCAGAGGCGTGCCCTCGCGAGCGCGACACTTGTTTCGCTGAGTGCAACCGACGAAGCAAGCTGATCGGAATAGAGTTGCTGCAGATTGCTGTTGCTCATCGCGACACCGCTGACGCCCATTGTCCCTCCGGCAATCAGCAGGATGCTCAGGAAGCCCATCGCCAACGCCAGGCGACGGCGGATTGAAAGCCCTTTAATCATGATGGAAGGAAGTGGCAGTTACGTCTTTATTGCGTTGACATGGGAACGGTATGTCGGAAACGGCTGTCGCGCAAACGGCAACCCCGTATGCCTGATCTGCGGCGATGTAAATTGCCTCTGACCTTCCAGATGACATGTTGCTGTCGAGCAGCATATGAACCTCCATATCCATATTTTCACCTCTATCTATTGCATGTTGGAGTAGCGGGCACCTGCTGCATCTGGCTATTCCCGGACAGCGGTATTGACACGAATAGACCATCCCTTTCGTATGCGTGATTTACGGCCCGCCTGTCAGAAACTTAAGATTGGCGTGTAACGCTTACTGATCCGGTCTGCGGGCATGCAGCCGCCACCTGCCTCACGCTCAGGCCCGTCAGCAGGGGTTCGCGGATCATCAAGCTGCTGAACGGACGCAAGCCAACGGCAACCCGACGCTGTCATGCATAGCTGCTATGCGTCTCGCGCAAAGGTTAATTCGTACACCCCCCGGCATAATCTGACGCGCACCTCAGCGCGGGCTTCTTTCGACGCATCTGCCGCGCACGAAAAAAAACGATAGGCGCCCTCTGCCTGACGGAGATACACCTCATGCAACCTTGGTACAGCACCATGGCGGCCGCCCAGCGCCGGACTTTCTGGGCCTGCTTTCTCGGCTGGGTTCTCGATGCGATGGACGTGCAGTTCTTCGCATTCGTCATTCCGACCTTGTTGACCACGTGGGGCATGACGAAAGCGCAAGCCGGCGTGATCGGCACCTCGGCACTGGTTTCGTCGGCGATCGGCGGCGTCATCGCCGGCGTGCTCGCGGACCGCATCGGCCGCGTGCGCGTACTCAAGCTTGCGATCTTATGGTTCTCGCTGTTCACCGGGCTTTCAGCCTTTACGAATAGTTTTCATGAGCTGCTTCTCACGCGTAGCCTGCAAGGTCTTGGCTTCGGCGGCGAATGGGCCGCGGGCGCGATCCTGATCGGCGAGGTCGTCGACAAGCGCATTCGCGGCCGTGCGGTCGGCTCTGTGCAAAGCGGCTGGCCGGTCGGCTACGCTTTGGCGGCGCTTGCTTACTGGGTACTGTTCCACCTGTTGCCCGAACATCTCGCGTGGCGCGTGCTCTTCTTCATCGGCCTCCTGCCCGGCCTGCTCGTGCTCTGGATGCGCCGTAACATCGACGAATCGGAAGCATTCGAAGCCGCCGCCGCTTACCGCGACAAACGCAGTTCTTTCGAAACCTTTGCGAACATCTTCGCGCGGGACGTGATCTCGCGCACCGTGCTTGCTTCATTGATGGCGGCGGGTGCGCTCGGCGGCAACTACACGATCCTCACGTGGCTCGTCACGTATCTGCGTGAGACGCAAAGCCTGACAGTCAACCTCACGACGATCTATCTGGCCGTCAACATCTTCGGCTCGTTCTGCGGCTATATCGGCATGGCGTATCTGAGCGACGGCATCGGCCGACGTTGGACTTTTGCACTGTCCGCAGCCGGCGCGACCCTGACAGTGCTGGCCTATACCCTTCTGCATCTGCCGCTCTCCACACTGCTCGTGCTTGGCTTCCCGCTCGGATTTTTCCAGTCGGGCATTGTGTCGGGCATGGGTGCGTGCTTCACCGAGCTGTTTCCCGCGCAGATTCGCGCATCGGCCGGCGGCTTTTCGTACAACTTCGGCCGGGGCATCGGAGCCCTCGTGCCCGCGGCCGTCGGCATGATGAGTGCATCGGCCGGACTTGGGGAAGCGATCGGCGTGTGGGCTGCCGTCTCCTACGTGCTTGTCTTTATCGTCGCCGTGTTCCTGCCAGAAACCCGTAACAAGGAGCTTGAAGTTCATGTCTGAAACCGCACAACTGCGCAACGGCGGCCGCATCCTCGTTGATGCGCTTGCGCGCAACGGCGCCGATACCGTCTACTGCGTGCCCGGCGAAAGCTATCTGGCCGTGCTCGACGCGTTGCACGACGCGCACGGCATCCGCACCATCACGACCCGTCATGAAGGCGCCGCTTCGAATATGGCGGATGCGTACGGCAAGCTCACGGGCCGCCCCGGCATCTGCTTCGTGACGCGCGGCCCGGGTGCGACGCACGCGAGCAACGGCGTGCACACCGCCAGCGAAGATTCGACGCCGATGATTCTGTTCATCGGGCAGGTGGAGCGCGGCTTCATCGGACGCGGCGCGTTTCAGGAAGTCGACTACCGGCAGATGTTCGGCGGCATCGCCAAGTGGGTCACGCAGATCGACAGCATCGAACGCATCCCCGAAATCATCGCGAAGGCCTATAGCGTGGCGATGTCGGGCCGCCCCGGGCCGGTCGTGATCGCCTTGCCCGAGGACGTGCTCTTCAGTTTCGCCGAGGTGAATGATGCGCTACCCGTGCGCATCGCGCAGGCGGCGCCCGAGCCGCAGGCGATGGGCGCGCTGCGCACTTTGCTCGCACAGGCAGAGCGTCCGCTCGTGATTGTCGGCGGCACGGGCTGGAACGCCGACGCCTGCGCCGCGCTCAAGCGCTTCGTCCACGCCAACCGCTTGCCGGTGGCGGCGTCGTTCCGTCGTCAGGACCTGTTCGATAACCGCGACGCGCACTACGCAGGCCAACTCGGACTCGGCGTGTCGCCCGAACTCGCGCAGCGTGCGCGCGACGCCGACTTGCTGATCGTGATCGGCTCACGGCTCGCGGAGACCACCTCGTCGGGTTACAGCGTGTTCGAAAGCCCCGTGCCGAAGCAGACGATGATTCACGTCCATCCCGATGCCGAGGAGCTGGGTCGTGTCTATCAGGCGCGCCTGCCGATCAACGCGTCGCTGAGCGCGTTCGCACTGGCACTCGACGAGGTGGCGCCGATCGCGGCCGCGGAGCAGCAGCGCTGGCACGCGTGGACCGAGTCGGCACGCGCAAACTACGTTGCGCACTCGACGCCGCAACCTGGACGCCCGGAAATCACGGGCGTCGATCTCGCGCAGGTCGTCGCTCATCTGAACGAAGTCCTGCCCGACGACGCGGTGATCTCAAACGGCGCGGGCAATTACACGGTCTGGGTCCATCGCTTCTACCGTTATCGCAGCCTCGCGACGGAACTCGCACCGACCAACGGCGCCATGGGCTACGGCTTCCCGGCGGCGATCGCGGCAAAGCTCAGGAATCCGCAACGTCAGGTCGTCTGCTTCGCGGGCGACGGCTGCTTCATGATGTACCCGCAGGAACTCGCGACGGCGGTCCAGTTCGGCGCACCGCTCATCGTCATCCTGGTGAACAACGGGATGCTCGGCACGATCCGCATGCATCAGGAACGCGAGTATCCGGGACGCGTGTCGGCGACGCAGTTCGTCAATCCCGATTTCATCGCGATGGCGCGGGCGTTCAACGCGCATGCCGAGTTGGTTGAGCGCACGGAAGATTTCCCGGCAGCGTTCGAACGCGCGCAGCGCGCGGGCGTGGCGGCGCTCATCGAGCTGCGCACCGACCCGCGGCAGATCACGCCGGCGAACCGTTTGAGCGCGTGAGGCCGGCAATACAGATGCAAGGGGAAACGATCATTGGCGGTGAAGCGATCAAGGGAGCAGGCGGTGCAATGTGCGCGCAGGCCACCGTACCCGATGCACTATTGCCCGAAGCGCTGCAAGAAGGAAAACCGCTCGACATCTGGCGCCTGCGAGACGGCTAGTTGACACGATTGACGCGTCGGTGGCAGTCAGGGACGCAGCCTCGCGCCTGGCCGCCGCTTTCCGCGCTCACGTATCGGCAGACAGCGGCTCGTCCGACGCGAGCAAGGTTGTGCCGGGCCAGGCGCCGTTGCCGACCAGCTCGGCGGCGAGTTCGCGGATCGTATGCGCGACGTTCCAGACGCCTTCCGGCATCGTGCGGTTCTGCGGCCATGCGATGGCCACATCGCGCCGCACGACGGGATTGACTAGCGGAAAGCACCGGAGCCGCCCGGCCGCGGCTTCTTCCACGACTGAAGCGGCCGGCAGCACCGTGCAGCCACATCGTTCCATCACGAGCCGCTTCGTCAGCGAGATCGAACCGTCGCATTCGAGCGCGATGTTTGGCGTGAAGTTGTGCCGCGCGGCCAGTGTTTCCACGAGCTGACGCAAACCATGGTGGGTGCTCGGCAGGATCAGGGGGACGTCGCCAAGCGCCTCTACGTCGACAGGGCCGTCGCGGAGCGCGTAGCCCGCGGGCGTGACGAGGCAGATGTCCTCGGCGAGCAACACGTCGTGTTGCATCGTGCCGCGATGTTCGGGCACGTACATCACCGCAAGGTCGATCTCGCCCTCGCTGAGCCGACTCAGGATCTGACTCGCTAGCCCCTCGACGAACCGGATGCGCGTGTTGGGGTAGCGCGCCTTGAGCCGGCGTCCGAGATAGCCGAACATGATGCGCGCGATGGTAGGCTGGGCCGCGATCGCCAGGTTGACCGGCCCGCGCTCGTCGCCGCTGCGCATCGCCTGACTCGCTTCATGGAGCGTGCGCTCGAGCGTCAGCGCGTAGCCGAGCAACTGTTCGCCGCGCTCGGTCAGCCCGACACCACGGCCGCTACGCCTGAAGAGCCTCACACCCAGTTCGGCTTCGAGCAAACCGATGCGCCGGCTGATCGTCGATTGATTCGCGCCCACCTCCATCGCGGTACGCGAAAAACTGCCTGTTTTCGCGACGTGCGCGAATATTTCGAGGTCGTCCGAGTTCATAGCCTACTGGCGGCGGTTACAGAGGGCGTCATGAACGCATCGCGCACTCATGCCGCGCGATCGCCGTTGTTAATGTCGTTTCGGGTGTGGATCGCGTCGGGTCCGCGCATCATACGCCTGTCTTCGCTAGATTCGGCATTTCGCTGAGCATGGTTGGAGCCGCCCTACTTCGAATGGCAAACGAAAACGAGATCGTATGAATCGAAGGTATCGGGATTTATACCGCCCAGTTCACTCGCCCGTGCAATCGCGCGGTCCAGGGAACCGGCGTCGAGCGATTCCATCAGAAGTAGCCCGGCGAAAGCACCTTCCGAACTTCGGCGCATGGACTTTTCCTGCGTGGCAATGGATGTCGCATCGTTTTTGACGGACATGACCTGTACGTTCGCGACCCAATCGACTTTCGCTAACGTATTCACCACTTCTAATCCTTCCTCACCGCTCAGGTGATCTGGCAATGCGTCCTCGAAGCGCGCGATGGCAACGTGGCCACCGTGTCCCGCTGGGTCGCCGCCTTGCGCGACAATGCGGCCACCACCGCGGCGAAATTGCTCCAGCGTTGGCATGATCCGTTGCGTCCACGGAGTCGGACTGTTCAATCGTTCGAGGTAGCCAGGGCTCGCCATCACGTCCGCATTGTCGAGTTCGTAGAGCATCATGTATTCCGAAGGCCGGCTGTCACGTCGCTTGAAGACCCGTCCGGATCGAAATCCCGGCACGCTCACACGTTCGAAAATGTGCTCCCGTGTGAGCCAGTGCATGTAGTCCGTCTCAGATTCGGCTGCGATCGTGCTCCAGATGGCGAGCAAGCCGGTTTCTTCTTTGATCATCTGCGTTTTCTCCATCTGCTTTTCAGTAAGTCGAGGCCATATTTTCCGCCGCGCAGGGCGAAGGACCCCCAAAAGGATCAGTAACTCGCCTGCCCAGAGACAGGCTCGCACTCGCCGGCAATTTCAGCCGTTGAGTCGAGGCGGTTCATGTCGACGCCGGCGGTCTCGGGTCCGATGGCGATCATGCAGAACGACAAAATATTGAGCGCGCCAACAAGGGCGACGAGCGCCCAGGGAGAGCCATTGCCCAGATGCAGCAACCACGCGGCGACAACCGGAATCGGGCCGCCAGCGAACAGGCTCGCGCCGGTGAAGGCGAGCGCCGAACCGGAATACCGGACATTGGTCGGAAACGCTTCGGCGAAAGCGACAGGCTGAATTCCGGTTTGGACCTGCGTGAAGGCCATGAAAAGACCCATGGCTATCGCCATCGGTACGAAGCTTCGGGTGGCGAGTACCTGAAAATAGAACATCATGATCACGAAGGTCGCGGCGGACGCGAGCAGCAATGCGCGTTTGCGACCAATCCGGTCACTCAGCAAGCCACCACCAATCGAACCCGCGATAGCACATGCATTGGCGATCATCAGCAACATGAACCCGGTCTGCTTGGGCACACCAAGCGTGTTCGTCAGGTAGCTCAATGTGAACACGACGGCGAGATAGAAAAGTGCAGTCGGTCCGCAGAAGAACAGCATCATGCGAATGATGGTCTTGTAATGCAGGCGAAACGCATCCCTTAACGGGCTTCCAACCTTGGCGACTGCGGACTGCTGCATCTTGACGAACGCCGGTGTCTCGGCAACGCGCAGCCGGATATAGATACCGACCAGCACCAGCACAAAGCTCAGCACGAAGGGAATACGCCAGCCGTAGCTGATGAAGGCACCCGCGCTCATCGTCGATGAGAGCAACAGAAGCACCGCGTTGGCCACTATCTGGCTCAACGGAGCACACATGCCTATCAGACCCGAGTATTTGCCTCGCCGATCCGCGGGAGCGTGCTCGAGCGCCATGAGCTGGCCGCCAGTGGACTCGCCGCCGAGCGCAAAGCCCTGAATGATGCGAAGAATCACAAGCAGGAGCGGCGCATAGACGCCAATCTGCGCATACGTCGGCAGAAGCCCCATCAGCACCGAGGTGAGGCCCATAACCGATACCGTACCGAGCATCAGGTTGCGCCGACCAATCTTGTCGCCAAAGTAACCGCAGATGATCGCCCCGAGCGGGCGCGCAGCCAACCCGACGCTAAAAGTAGCCAGCGAAGCGAGCATGGCGGAACTCGAATCCATTGCCGGAAAGAACAGTTTCGGCAACACGGTGGCTGCGACTGATCCGTAGAGCGTGAAATCGAACCATTCGAGCGCCGTGCCGAGCGTAGCGGCACTCACCGCCCGGTTGGCCATGGAGGGCGCGGCAGCTTCATCTGTAACGTGGTTCATGCATGTCTCCTGCTGCTTTTTAAAGAGGCAACTGTGCCTTGTCTAGTTGATAATTTACTTCGTCATACTAAATACTAAATCCCGAACGAAACGTGAATTTCGTTTCGCTATTCCGCTATATCAAGAAGCGCATGAACCGCGCACACCGGAAACGGCCGGCTCTAGCGCTCGGCGCCTGCCGTGCGGTCAACGCCTTGCATGGCCTGCTTAAGCATGGGCGACACGCCGCTTGCATCGGACAATTCCGTAGCGGTCGACATGAGCGCCGGAGCAAGTTCTTTCATTCGTTTTTCTGTCAGGCGCGACATCGGCCCAGCGATGATCAGGATTGCGTGCACTTCGCCATTAGCCGTGCGCACAGGCGTTGCCATGGAACTCATGGCGGGCAGAAACATGTCTTGCGTAGTCGCGTACCCGTTCTTACGCGCAAGCTCAATCATTGGCAGCAGAGCTTTGAAGGTTGTCGGTGCACGCGGACCAAAGTCAGACGGCATGCCAAAGCCCTGTTTCGACACAAGGCTTAACGCATCTTCTTCGCTCTTGCCCGCTAGCCAGATCATGCCTGCGGCGCTGCAGGATAGGGTCACCGCGCGGCCCATCTCGGGGTCGTAGCGAATGCCTTGCCGCGCACCTTGCGCCTTGGCGACGTAAATCAGTTGCTCTCCGTCGACGATTGCAAGCCGGATCAATTCACCCGACGTCGTGGCGAGCCGCTCCAAAATGGGCTGCGCGACGTCCACCACGCCGCCGGCGCTCAGAAACCTCAGGCCCAGCGAGGGCATTTTCATGGTTAGGGAAAATTCACCGCGCCGTTCGTCTTTTCTCACATAGCCCTGTTCGACGAGGTCCGCGAGCAGACGATGAGTCGCGCTAACCGGCAGATCGAGCGTGCTGGAAAGTTCTGAAAGTGTTTTGCCCTCTGGCGCATTGGCGAGGTTTTCCAGTACACGGAGGATACGTTCGGCTACGGCGCTCATTGCTTGTCACCTGAATCCACGGATTCGCTGCGGCACGTCCCATGACGCGCCCATTCGACACAGGCCCCATCATATTGGAAAGTCTTTCCAAAATGCAAACACTTTCCGAAATCGTGCGCGGCGGAGCAGTAATGGTTGCGCCCCGCCTGCGTCTACTCTGTTTGTAGCCGTGCCGCGACTGCGGCACGCGCAGCAGAACTTCAGCCGGCGTATCGTGTTTCACTCACAGCCCTGAAAAGCCCCCCCACACTACGCCCTCATGCAACGGCCACAGCATCGACTTCAGACGGTGGCGCGGGAACGAGGTGATATTCGCGGTACTCAGCCCCGTGCTATCCACCGTGATGATGTCCTCCACGAGCCCTTTAAACCCGGCTCGGAAATGATTTGCGCCTTTCAGCGCGATGATTTTCCTTTTACCCGCATCAATGCCGTGCAAGGCGAACGGCTCCATGTCATATATCTGCTCGGCGCGGGAAGCGACAATGATGTCGACACCCTGGATGACCAGGCGGCACATGGCACCCAGATCGAAGCGGACGCCGTCGAACATCGAGCCTGGGCGATTGACGAAACGGCCGTCGGTGATCGCCTTCACATAGGCTTCCGCTTCGATCGGCGCGCCCTGGAATCTCCCTAGCTTTCCTCCCAGCGAAACGCGTAGCGTCCCCCCAACGCCAACAGCGATCGCTTGCCGCACGACCTCCGCATCATTGATCGAAGCAAAGCACACCGTGTCGGGAGCCGGCGCCGCATCAAGCAAGGCGCGCAACAGATAGGTGCCATCGCCGGGCGTGCCCCCGCCGGGGTTATCGGCGTACTCGTTGATCACGACCGGACCGGCGCTGGTCGCGAGAGCGCGCGCCACGCCCTCGGCCGGTGAAGGAAATTGCGGACGAAAATCTTCGCGATGATCCCAGATCCACTGTGCGACCTGCTCTGCGCAGCGCATCGCCAGCGCCGGGTCGTCGTTGGTCGTGCAAATCGCCGCCGGACACGGCGATGCGATATCCGCATAGGGAAAGCCATGAAACCACGAACAATCGAGCACGCCAGGTAGCGCTTCGAGCTGGGCACATAGTTCGTTGACTTTGGCCGGCACGAAGCCCTCGTTGGTGGTCACGATATAAGGCAACATCGGCAAGGTACAGACATGCGTGGCCGGCTTCACCTCGCCCCTGATCATCTTGACCATGAGATCGACGCACTCGATGCCACGGTCATAAAAATCGGTGTGGGGATAAAGAATGCAGGGCAGCGCAATATCGACGGCGTGCTGCATTTGCTCAGTCATATTGCCGTGCAGGTCATAGGCTGCCGCAATCGGTACATGCGTGCCGACCAAGGTGCGCACGGCAGCGGCCAGATCCCCCTCGATGTCCTCGATGCCATCGGCCACTCCCGCGCCATGCAAGGCAAGCAACACGCCGTCAACCGGCAACGCCTGCTCAATGCCTGCGAGAATCGCCTGCTTCATGTGAGCGTAAGCGTTGCCTTCGATCGTGCCCGAGGGCGTGGCTTGCCCGAGGAACGTGTGGATCAAGTGAGCGCCGTGCTTGCGGGCGCCCTCGATATACCCGCCGACCTGATGATTGGAGCCGGTAAAAATGCCTGGAATTTCGTCGCCATAGTATTGCTCGAACGACGCCAAGGGCGTCTGGCCCGCGACATCCGCGGCGTAGGTATTGGTTTCGTGGATGATGCCACCCATAACGAAACGCATCGGTTTGTCTGTCGTCGACATAATCTTCTCCGGGGATAGGGTTTGAGGAGCGCGCGCTCAGCGATTGACCAGCTTGCGATCGAAGCTCAGCGCCATCAATGCCCCGAACGTCAGGCAGCCGGCGACGATGTAGATAGCCGGGTCGGTCGTGTGGAATTCGTCCTTGACCCAGCCGATCAGGTAGGGGCTCACGAACCCGCCGATATTGATGGCGGAGTTGATCACGCCAATGCTGGCCGCCGCGGCGGCGCCGCCGAGAAAGGCCGTCGGCACCGACCACATGATCGGCGAATAGCTGATGATGCCGGCCGCGGCGATTGACATGGTGATCACCGTAAGCACGACACTGTGGCTTGTCCAGACACTGGCGGTGAGGCCCGCGGCGCCGAGCAGCAACACGATGGCCAGATGCCAGCGACGCTCGCGCATGCGGTCGGAGCTGCGCCCGAAGGTCACCATGGCGATTACGGCCACCAGATAGGGAATCGCGCTGAGAAAACCGACCGTGGTGGCCGTGGTCACGCCGGATGCCTTGATCAGCGTGGGCAGATAAAAGCCCAGGGTATAGAGGCCCATCATCGCCGGGAAACCTGTCAGGATAATTTTCCAGATGCGTGCATCGGTGAAAACTTTGAGCAGCGGCAGGTGCTCGCGCGTCTTCTCGTCCTTCCCGAGTTCATGAACGATCAATTGCTTTTCCTGCGGGCTTAGCCAACGCGCGGCGCTAACCGAATTGTCGAGAATGAGCAGCGCGCCGATCGCCAGGGGAATCGTCGGCAACGCTTCGAGACCAAACATCCATTGCCATCCCGAGTGGCCGGCAACATGATGAAAGGTATCCATCAGCCAACCGGAAAGCGGATTTCCAATCAAGCCGGCAATCGGAATGCCAGCCTGAAAGCAGGCTGTCATTTTGGCGCGGCGATGGTTGGGAAACCAATAGGTCAGGTACAGAATCACGCTCGGGTAAAAGCCGGCCTCGGCCACGCCCAACAGCAGGCGAACCGTGTAGAACTGCCACTGGGTGGTCACGAAAGCCATCAGCCCCGAAAGCAGGCCCCAGGTGATCATGATCCGCGCGATCCAGAGCTTCGCGCCGATACGATGCATGAGCAGATTGCTCGGCACTTCGAAAATCAGATACCCAAGAAAGAAGAGCCCTGCGCCAAGACCGTAGGCCGTCTCGCTGAACCGTAGATCAGTCAGCATATTCAGCTTGGCAATACCGATATTGATGCGATCCAGAAAGGCGACCACATAGCACAACATCAGGAAAGGAATAAACCTGAGCGCGACCTTGCGGTAAGTCGCCTCTTGAAAGGCGCTCGTGTGGACGGCCTCGTCGACGATGGTCGACGTGTCGATTGGGGTTTCAATCATGGAACTGGGTTTCCTTGACGGTGCATCTCGATGCGCTAACGCTGGATGCTGTGATGGACGGTTGGCGGCGATGCCCTGCAGGGGTTTCAGGCGAGTTCATCCTGCGCCGCAAGCACCTGGCCGCGCGCTTGAAATTGCTCGTGTTCTTCGCGCGGCACCAGCGAACCGCCTGTTGTCCAGACGATATGGGTGGCGCTAGCCATGTGACGCTCCAGCCCGTGCTGGCGAAGATAGGCTTCACCTTGGTCACTGTGCGTCAGCCATCGCGGTCCGTCGAATCCGGCAGCGGCCGATGGCTCGAGCAGCACGCCTTCGGTTTGCGCCACGCGATGGAGATGGACATACAGTTGCGCGTCCGCGACGGTGAACGCGCCCGAGAGCTGAGATCGCATCAGCGGGCTCACCAGATGCGAGGCCTGACCGACGGCGAGGCCATCGGCTTCGGTGCGATTGTCGAGACCAATGTCATAGACCGACACGGGCGCAGTCTCGTCCGCTGCCAATTGCACCAACATGCACGGCGACGCGACGGGTTCGGCGAAAAAGCAGTGTACATGCTCAAAAAAAAGCGCTTTGAGCCCGAAGGTGATGCCGCCGGGCGCGCCGCCGACACCGCAGGGAATGTAGACAAACAAAGGATGCGTGGCATCGACAGGTCGATTCAACGCGGCCAGTTGCGTCGCTAGCCGGCGCGCGGCGACTGCATAGCCCAGAAAAAGCATCAGCGAATTCTCGTCGTCGACGAAATAGCCTTTCGGATCAGCAAGCGATTGCGCTCGCCCGGCCGCCACCGCTTCCGCGTAGTCGCCCGCGTGCTCGACCACCTGAACGCCAGCTTTTCTCAAACGATCTTTTTTCCAGGCCTTGGCATCCGTCGACATATGCACCACCGACTGAAATCCCAGGGCGGCAGCCATGACACCGATGCTCAAGCCCAGATTGCCGGTACTGCCGACGCTCACGGTGTATTGAGCAAACAATTCGCGGGCTGCGTCGCCCGCGAGCTCGCGCCGGTCGCTCTCAGGGGCCAGCACGTTGTGTTCGAGAGCCAGCTTTTCCGCCAATGCCAGTACTTCATGAAAGCCGCCGCGCGCTTTAACCGACCCGGCGATGGGTAGAGCATGGTCACTTTTGATAAACCATGCGGCGTCAGACTCCGTAGCGTTCTCCATGGTCTGCTGGAGTCGCTCCACACGCGTCAACGGCGATTCGATCAGGCCCGCGCTACTTTGCAATTCGGGAAAGAGATGAGCCATCAAGCCCGCGCAACGTACCAGGCGGGCGTCTGCCTCGTCGATGTCGGCGAAACAGGGTGAGCCCTCGGGCAAAGCACTTCCGAGTGCGGGATTGAGCCACAGTAAGGGAGTCCGCTTCTGTAGCCGGGCTAATAGATCAGGGGCAATTGCAGGAAGGGTGGGAATCACGCCGAATACCTATGCTTGGTGTTTTGGATCTGGCGAATATAGGTCACGGGCGCCAACCAAAAAAGCTATAATTTCTATTCGACGCATTAGTCCTGCTAATACATATGCCCCTCGATTCCTCACTGCTCGGCGGCTTGCGCTGTTTCGAAGTGGCGGCTCGCCTGCTCAGTTTCACCAAGGCGGCGGCTGAGTTGAGCTTGACGCAGGGCGCTGTCAGTCAGCACATTCGGCATCTCGAAGACCGGCTGGGTTACGCGCTGTTCACGCGCCAGCACCGCTCCCTTGCCCTGACGCAGAAAGGTGTGGCGTTGTTCGAAAGCACGAGAAGCGCATTTCTCAGCATTGAGACAACAATCAATCATCTTGGCCGCTCCAATGCGCCCTTACAGATCAATTGCTCGCCATCATTCGCCTTGCAGTGGTTGATGCCGCGTCTGGTCGAGTTTCATCGCCTGCACCCGGATATACCGGTGCGCGTGAAGGCTGAATTTCAAACGCTGGATCGGCAGGCCATGTTGGCCGATGACATCGACGTGGCGATTCGCTTTGATCTCGGGCAGTACGAAACGATCCGCGCGATACCGATACTCGACGAATATCTGCTGCCGGTAGCAACGCCGGAATATTTGGCGGAGCACCCTGAGTTTGCCGCGGGTCGATCGCTCGAGGGGATCGAACTATTGCATGACTTTTCGCCATGGGATGGCGCGCCCGAGTTCATCGAATGGCGCACCTGGTTGGAGACCGCCCGGCCCGAATGGCTCGGAGCGGTGGCGGGGCCGCAATTCAATCTGGCAAGCCTGGCGATCAGTGCGGCCTTGAGTCATCAAGGCGTCGCCGTGGCGCGCACTGCGCTCGTCTACGAAGAGCTCGAGCACGGCCGCCTCATCAACATCTTTGGCCACCTCGTGCCCTCGCCGGCCCGCTACATGCTACTCACTGGGCGCGAGGAGAATGCGCGTGTGGCGGCATTTTCGAGCTGGCTGATGGATGAATGCCATCGCTTTAGCGAAGCGCGGGCCAAGCTGCTGCTGTGACGAACATCATCTGAGGCGTGCTGCCGTTGGCCGAAGCGCCCACTATCATCTGGAGAATCTGTCATGAAGATCGTCGTAATCGGTGGCTCCGGCCAGCTTCATGCGAAACCTGAATCAACGTGTCTATATTTCCTTGATCGGAGCCGCCGGTGCGATCGCCAGGATGCTTCCCCGCTGGAGTGAATATCGTCGGCTCCGCCTCGCCTCTCGTCATACTTAAGCACCCTATGTGGAAAGGTAACAGTTACCACTCGCGAATTTGACAACATTACAATGCCCTTCCATGTTCTGCGATCGGAGGGCACGCAATGGTTCTATTTCACCGTGGCGCAGCGATTCAGGCGTCGACGATAAGGTCCGGAAACACGTTCGTCGCCCGCGCCTGCATTCTGAAGGAAGACGGCGAATCCACCTCATTAGGCGATCTTGGTGAGTTCGCAAGCCAGACCTGCGCATACGAGTTTGCTGTGCGCTGTGCGAGTGCTTTTGTGGATGGTGTACCGATGCCTCGCTCGCCGTTCGGCAGATCATCAACCCTGGACGACGCAGCAAACAGTTAACGACACGCTGCGGCATCCGGCAGACGTCCCTGGGCAGTGAACGACGGCCTCCCCAGGCAAATAGGTCAAATCAGAAGCGGCCAAGCCAAGGAAACGTGATGTACAAACCACTGTTAAACCGTTTTCAGTACACCCGCAAGCATGGTAAGCGACGCACATATGACGTAACGGTGAACCTCGTGCAAAAAGCTTCCGGTGTTTGCGCGTACGCAGCATGGGTGCATTTCGAAGCCGAATTCAAGGGTTCAGGGTTGATGCTCCCACTCGTTGCCAACACACCTGATGCCGCCGTACGAGAAGCACAGATGCGTATCCAGAAGGATATCGACGATCTGGTCGGCATCGTCGAGTAAAGGCAAAAACAGGCACGCTATATTTGCGAGGGAAGGCGATGAAGTCGATCAAATTGCGCGTGCCGCGAGAAGAGGCCGCCGATCTTCCTGACGACCTGGCAGCTTGGGCGAGAATCACCGGCGTTGATCCCGGGATAGCAGTAATCGACGAACCGGCTGCTACGACGGATACCAGTTCGCCCATCCTGTACCAGGTCTACATCAGCGAGAGCTTCTTCGAGCAGTTCCCTGAATGGCGTATGTACGTCGAGCAATAAACAATGGCCTTCCACAGGATTTGCAACGGGCCGCCTTACGGTGAGATGGTGCGAGAAGTCTGCCCGTTGTGGGAGGGACAGCTTACTTTGGTGTGCAGTGGCGTGCGGCGGAACAAGTAATTCATGGTCAGTCGCCGCGCAGTAAGAGCTCTGGAAATGAGTCACACCATTTCAAGCTCACGGTATGGCGGAGGCGGAACCTTGACGACGATTTCATCGCCCGAGTTTACCGGTCCGGTGGTCGTCACGACACCCATCACGCCGGCCTTTCGCAAGAGCTTTCCTTCAGGCGAGCGGCCAAGAACGGCTTTCATGAGCCCAGCCTGGAAATGATCTATTTGCGCGCACGGGTTTCGGAGGCCTGTGAGTGTGACGATCGAATGCTCGCCGATATGTAACTCTGTGCCCGCGGGTAACGATAGAAGATCAAGCCCACGCGTCGTGATATTTTCGCCGAGATCACCGGGTAAGACTCTAAACGCCTTTTCGAAAAGCTCGTCGAACAATTCACCGTGTATGAGGTGCACCTGGCGTAGATTGGGTTGCGAGGGATCTCGAGCGACACGAGAGCGGTGTTTTACCGTTGCACCACAGTGAGCATCGCCTTCAACACCCAGCCCCTCCAGTAACACGATTTGCCGAACGGATTGTTTGGAAAATGTATGTGAGGCATTAACGTGAACCGCAATGACTTTTCCGTCCACTATCGAGCGACCTCCAATGATTGCATGACGAGGGCATGCATGGGTTAGTTCAGCCAGTTGCAACTGTGGAATATTCTAGCGGATTTACGAATGACACTTCCTTGGCCGATAACAATCCTCAACGCCGCAAAGATCGGCGAGGGGTCATGAAGCTGGCAAATACCGGTAAGGTTGCGGCCCTGCCGACGTCGACTTGCAACAGAGCGAAATCTGGCAATCTCGGCCATACTGCCGATCACGTCATTTGCCAGGAGGCAGAATTATGGGTTTCGATTTCAACGGTAAACGCGTCGTTGTCGCGGGAGGCTCGCGCGGCATCGGCCGCAGCATCGCGCTCGGGTTCGCGCGGGCAGGCGCCGCCGTGTCTGTCTGTGCACGCAACCTTGAAGGATTGAAAGCGGTCGAGGCCGAACTGGCCGCTTATGACCATCCGGTCCATACCGCACCTTGCGATCTCGCTGACGGCAAGGCGATCAGCGCTTACATTGCGGCCGCCGGCGAAGCGCTTGGCGGCATCGACATTCTGATCAACAACGCGTCCGGCTTCGGAGGCGGGGATACCGAAGCCGGCTGGGAGGCCGGTATTCAAGTCGATCTAATGGCAACAGTGCGCGCGGGCCATGCCGCATTGCCGTTTCTGCGGCAGTCGGCCGACGCCGCCATCGTCAATGTGACGTCCATCTCAGCGCTGCGTCCATCGACACGCACACAGTCTTATGCGGCGATCAAAGCCGCGGTCATGCACTACACGGCGTCCAATGCGCTGACACTCGCGCCGGATCGGATCCGTGTCAACTCGGTCGCGCCCGGCTCAATCGAATTTCCCGGTGGATCGTGGGAACAGCGCAAGCAGTCCGACCCAAAGTTGTATGAGCGGATACTGCATTCGGTTCCGTTCGGCCGGCTCGGGACGCCCGAAGAGGTCGCCAGCGCGGTGCTGTTTCTCGCCAGCTCGCACGCGGCCTGGATTACCGGCCAGACCCTGGTGGTCGATGGCGGGCAGGTGTTGACGTAAGTGCAAATCCGCACACGGGGAGACACGGGTATGAGTGGCTACTTTGACATACTCCCCGTCGCACTTCGAGACCATTGAGACCGGCACGGTCGGGTTGGGGCGCGCGCATAACAACCAAACGCGGGAGTAGCTTCGCGAGGGGCCACTTCGAGACTTTTAACCTGCGTCGCTGTCCTTGGCCCATCGTAGCCGCGTAGATCAATCTACTATGGCGCATCGGTGCCTAGCTCGATGCGCATTTCCTGGATAGCCACCGCGTCGCCGCTCGGCGAGAAGGCAGCATTGATACGCACGAACGAAACCACGATCTGGGGCAGCTTGGTCGCACCTTGCTGCGCCAGCAGATCGGTCACGTCGTAGTCAATCATATTCATGCCGTGATGTGCCGCGGTCGAAATCTGGAAAGCGCCGAGCGTGCCGACGAAGTGCTGACCCTTTACGGCATCCACGTCCCCCGTGGCGGGCAAATTAACATACACATTGTAGAAGAACCCCCCGGCTTTGGCCGCCTTAGCAATTGCCACGCCATCGAGAACGAGCTTCACATACTGGAAGGACTTCCTGGTCGGGGTCACGGCCTGTGAAACCTCCGGTGCTGCTGATGATTCGCTTTGACCCACTGCAGGCGAAGTCGCGAGCACACCCTGCAGCGTTGTCCCGCTGGCTGTCTGAAGCGGAATGACGGCGCTCACGGAGCTAACGCCCAGCGACACGCCCCTGACGCCCCCCAATGATTCGCGGGTGGAGGACACGCTGCGTGGCGGGGTTGTCGTCAATGTGGCGACTGGCGGGCGCGCCTGAATCTGCATGGTTTGTCCCTGCACGCGAATGACCCTCCCTTGCTGCGCCTGTGGAGGCAATGCGATCGGCATCGTGTCGTCGGCATAGTCGTAGCCCAGTCCCGTGGTCGTGATTGTGCGCGACTTCGCCATCGTCAGACGGCTTGCGTATGTGAAGCTACCGTTCCAGTAACTATTGTTCGACGCAGGTACCTTGCTTGTCGATCGCCGCGACCACGCGTTCCACAAGCGGTCGAGATTGCAGTGATGCAAATAGAAAATCGGATCTACCGGGGCCGTCGCGATATCGGCCATATAGCTGCCGATGATGTCGTGTACGGGATCGTGCGGCGCGCTCTCCAGCATGGGTTCGAATGCGTTGCTCAGGCCGCGCTGAAAGTTTTTCACGCCTGTTCCGAACGGACTCAGAGCGAGCGCCTGATATACGTTTGTGTTCACTCGCGAAACGTAGAGCGGATTGCCACTGGCAGTATCCGTGAATTCGGACGGAATGACTGGATACGTGTAGTAATCCCAGTAGGGAAGAACCAGGCTGCTATCGCCGGACACGGTCCTCAACTGCTGTTCGAAATAATAGATATAACCGCGATGCCACGTCAGAAAATACGCTACGTCGTGAGGGCAATAATTGAGGTGAACGTTGACCCAGTACTGCCAGGATGTGGGTTTACTGGAATCGGTGTTGCCTTTCATCGTGTGAACCGCGTTCAGATACGATGCATAGTGCGGCGTTGTCTTGAACTTTTGCCACTCAAGCCTGATGGTAGTGGGCGTCGCTCCGATGCTTAGCTTGGGGAGTGATGCGAGTGCGATTGCCGACGCGGTTCCCTTGACGAATGCGCGCCGCGTAAATGGAACGGAAACCATAGCGAACTCCCCTGACGATGAGAGAAAAGAGCAGGCTTTTTCGGGCCTGCGGCATTGTTACCACCTCAAACGACGGATTTTCTGCCTGAAGCGTAATTAAGAAGTATGGACTACTTCTCAAAAGATTCAATCTGACTTCTGAAGGCCTCCGGCACCTTTTGTGTGCGCTGACGCACACGTACCTATGAGGCATAGGCACGTTCACTGCAGGCTCCGTCTCATGATCGACCGCCATGGCACATACGTTCACAGTCTCAATCGAGCGGCCGCTTTTTGAAACGGAGTCGCCGTTTGAATGCCCATGCAATTATGTAAGCGAATGACGCTTCATGGCCGGTCTCTCCTTGACGGCCACCGTTGCCTTCGCAGCGAACGCTTCCGAGGGACTGGCTTCTTATGGTCGGCGTGGATGCTTGAGCCGTCAGGACGCGGCATTAGTCGGCGGTCCCGCCAATGTCCCTCGTATATCGGCCAAAAGCGTGAATGTCAGCGCCGAGAGAACATATGTTTCTTGAAAAGATAAGTTGTCTGGCATAGCCTGCCTTGGAGCGATACCGCTCCGATCAAAAAAAGCAAGCACCCATGTCCATTGAAAAAACCAGGGATGTATAGGACTTTTTCTCACGGCAAGCCCCTCGGCCCTAATGACCAGATCTATATTAATCAGACCAATCTCGGCGACGAGGCGGCGAAAAATCTCACACATCGGCGCAGTATCAACTCGACGACTGAATAGGCATCCGTTGCTATTTTCATTCCGGTATCGCCAATAGTTGGCCGCGCTGCACTTTCTTCAACTCCGCCCTGTCGCGCGGAAAGGATGTTCCTGCAACCAGTGATTCGCGATATCGATGCGGCGGCACATCCACACATCCTCCCGCCGCGCGAGGCTGTCGAGCAAACGCTCGAGTCCCGCGGCACGGCCAGGATGGCCGATCAAACGCATGTGCAGCCCGATATGGCACGGCGCTCAGAAAACCAACCGCCGTATTGCTATAGCCAAAACTCTTGATGATCTGCGGCAAAAAGAACGCGATGCCGGTCGTACCAAATACGATGCAATCATGTATTCCGAGGCTCTCGACCAGACCGTCGAGGACATCAAGGAGAACCGCCTCGGACATGTGCGCGTGAGCGCCACGCCGCAGCTCGGTCACTCGATACTTCCGCAGGCAATTCAGCGTTTCATGATCGGCAAACCCGACGTAAAGGTGTTTTGCGACGTCGTCGATTCATTCAAGGTGATCGAAAGCGTTGAATCGCTGGCGGCCGATTTCGGCCTGACGATGGCGCTCGAACCCGAGCTTGACCAGTCGCTGAAGATGGTAAAGATCGCGTCGATCGAGATGGTTTGCGTCGTGCCCCATGGACATCCGCTTGCGCGGCGCAAACGTGTCGTGCCGGCCGATCTCGAACCGTATCCGCTGATCGGTCTGTCGAGTCTGGCGCGTGTCAGCACGCTGATTGCCGCCGCATTCCGCGACAGCGGCGTGCCGTACCGCGTGGCTGTCGAGACACGCTATTCGGAGCCCGTGTGCAGGCTGGTAGCCGCCGGCGCCGGTGTCGCGGTGGTCGACGCACTGTCGGCCGTCGCACATATCGGTCAGCAGCAGATTGTCGCACTGCCGTTTCAGCCGAAGAACACGATTGACGCCTGGGCGATTTCTTCGAAAGACCGCCCTCTGACGCGACTTGCGGAAGAGTTGCTGGTTGAAACACGTGGTGCGATGAAGGCGCTTCGGCCATAGAGCCCGTTCAACCTGAGATCCCAATCCGATAGTGGTGGTACATTCAACCTGCCGCACGCGGCAACACACGCGGTAGTTCTACCGCATGCAATAGCGTTCAACCTGCCAGCAATAGCACAGGCTGGTCGGTCGCAGAATCCTCTCTGTATCGACAGGCATTTACTTTTTGAATTTCTCACTCATGGAAAATCGGGCACTTATCATTGGGGCAAGCGGCATTGTCGGCAGCAATCTGGCCGACCAGTTACTTTCCACTGGCTGGAGCGTTTCCGGGCTCTCGCGCGGCCGCACTGCGGTGTCGCCTGGGATCGAATCGATCACCGCCGATCTGACCTCACCTGAATCCGTCAGTCACGCGTTAGCCGGTAGATCCTTCAGTCACCTGTTCTTCACCGCGTGGGCCCGTCAGGCCACGGAGAAAGACAATATTCGCGTGAACGGCGGCATGGTGCGTCATGTGCTGGACGCACTTGGACCGGCAGGCGGCCTGTCACACGCCGCGCTCGTCACCGGCCTGAAGCACTATCTCGGTCCTTTCGAGGCGTACGCGACCGGCGCGGTGCCGATTACACCGTTTCGGGAAGAACAGGGCCGTCAGCCGGTCGACAATTTTTATTACGAACAGGAAGACCGCCTGTTCGAAGCGGCGCAGCAATACGGCTTTAGCTGGAGCGTGCATCGTCCGCATACGATCATCGGTTTTGCTGTCGGCAACGCGATGAACATGGGGCTGACGCTCGCCGTCTACGCGACGCTTTGCAAGCAGGAGGGCAAGCCATTCGTGTTTCCCGGTTCGCCCGCGCAGTGGGACAGTCTCACCGACATGACGGATGCCCGGTTGCTCGCGCGACATCTTGAATGGGCCGCGACTTCCGCGAATGCCCGTAACGAGGATTTCAACGTGGTCAACGGCGACGTGTTTCGCTGGAAATGGATGTGGTCGCGCATTGCGGATTACTTCGACATTGAAGCGATTCCATTCGACGGCGTGGTGCGTCCGCTCGAGAGCCGGATGCAGGGCGCCCAACAGCAATGGTCCGGGATTGCGGCGCGGTTCGGTCTGATCGAAGCGGACATCGGCAAACTTGTGTCGTGGTGGCATACCGATGCGGATCTCGGACGCCCAATGGAAGTGCTCACAGACATGACGAAGAGCCGCAAGGCAGGCTTTCTTGATTATCAGAGCACGCCAGACGCATTCGTCGCGTTGTTTGACCGGTTGAAGGCGGAGCGGATCATTCCTGGATGATGCGCAGTTTGTCGCCAGCGGTGCGTAGCGTTGCTTTCTCGGTAGATGTCATGGTGTTGTCATTCCGAGCGGCTCAAATGATCGAGCTGCCGCGCATTTAGTGCGCAAGCCATGATGGGAATGTGACGTACATCGCTCGCGTTACGGGTGTCATAAGCGTATCTCCAGACATCTAGACGTTTAGATGACATGTGGGGCCACGTAACTGCGTCCCTGCTCGAAACGAATGACGACGAGCGTCGCACCTCCCCGATTACAACCACCACTACTGCGTCTTACAGCAACACTACGTTAGGCTGATACGCATACGGAGTACGTCGATGTTGATCAGGAACGCTCGCGTCGTTACGCGAGATGAGGAGTTTACCGGGACCGTGCGCATTGAAGACGGCGTCATCCGCGATGTCGAACGCGGCAGCACGTCCGCACGCGAAGCCGTTGACTGGGACGGAGACTATCTGCTGCCGGGCCTGATTGAACTGCACACGGACAATCTTGAGAAGCATCTCGCGCCGCGCCCCGGCGTGCGGTGGAATATCGACGCGGCGTTCGTGATTCACGATGCACAGGTGGCTGCCGCCGGCATTACCACCGTGTTCGATTCGCTAAGAATCGGCGCGCGTTCCGACGTGGACATGCACAACCGCGATCTGCAGACGCAGTGCACGCAAGCGCTCACGCGCTTGTCCCAGAGCGAGTTGCTCCGGGCCGAACACTTCCTGCACCTGCGCTGCGAAATCGCCGCACCAGACGTGGTCGACGTATTCGATTCGCTCTACGCGCATCCGCTGCTACGTCTTGCTTCCGTCATGGATCACACGCCAGGACAGCGCCAATGGCACGATCGCAATCAATGGCGGCGCTGGCAGGAGCGGCACGGCAAGCTGACCGACGAACATTTTGCCGCCGTGGTGGCCGAGCTTGCGGATGGACAGGAACGCTACGCCGACCGGCACCGTCGCGAAATCGTAGCGCGCTGCGTGGAGCTCGGCGTACCGGTGGCGAGCCACGACGATACGGTAGTCGGGCATGTCGAACAGGCGGCCGCCGAAGGCATCGTGCTGGCCGAATTCCCGACCACCCGTGTCGCCGCACAAGCCGCGCGAGAACACGGTATCGCGACGGTCATGGGGGCACCCAACATCGTGAGAGGCGGTTCGCACTCGGGCAACGTCTCCGCGCTTGAACTCGCGAAGGCTGGACTGCTCGACATCCTGTCGTCTGATTACGTCCCATCGAGTCTGTTGAGCGCTGCATTCGAACTCGTCGACAAGGCTGGCTGGACGCTCCCGCGTGCCATGGCAACCGTCTCGGCCGAACCCGCTCGCACAGTGGGATTGCACGACCGCGGCGCGATCGCCCCGGGGTTGCGGGCCGACTTTGTGCGCGTGCGGATGCATGATGCGCTACCCGTACCTCGCGCGACCTGGCGGGCGGGCGAACGCGTCGTTTGACGGACACCACACTGCGATCACGTCTTTCTGCGCAGGCTCGTAATGCGCAATGGGATGAATACCAGGCAGCCTTGAGCTACCGTCTGAGCGCGGAAGACGAAGCCTTCGTCGATTCGCTCGTCGCAACCGGCCATCTTTCGACGGCCGGATTCAACGATCCCAAGCATCCCTTCTTTGGCCGGCTCACGCGCCTGCCGCCACACGCTACCCTTTAGTAGCTTCCAGATGGGTCACAAAAGGTCGGATTTTTGCGTCGTCCGGATTCACATACACGACATCCGTCGGCACACGACGAGGGGCGTCGACTGTGAAGAAGACAGCTGGCGACTCGAGTATTTCAGTTATCGCGTGGACAGTGTTTCGCTCAAAGGTCACTAACTGGCCCGCAGTGAGGACGCGAGGCGCTTCGTCCTCAATCGCGAAGGCAACCTTACCGGTCAGCAGGTAGAGATGTTCTTCGCACGTTTCGTGGTAGTGGCGAGGTATCGGGTAATAAACACGAAAGAGTCTTGAGCTTGCAGAGGGTTCATCAGTGAGATAGACGTCAACAATTGTACTGTCCGCCTCGTCCGGGAATTGATTGATGATGCTGTTTATATCAAAGAAATTAAACAAGCCGTTCTCCATATTATGTGATCAGGCGACGAACAATTCGATAGGTCGTGCCGTTCAGTAGTGTCGACATCGCGCGGTGTATCTGGACGAAGTCGTCTATGCACTCATCGTGTTCGTCGTGGCTGAGTGCATGCTGCCACGTGGCAACGGACCGGCGGAATGACCTCATTTGGCAAATGACATTTGCCAAATGAGGCCTGGTCCATGGGAACCTTCACTACCCCGTGCATAGTCGAATGGGACACGTCATCTGCAGTTGTGGTTCTGCTTTGAACTTGCTGTGCTCCTTTCAGCGAGGTGCACACTTTCGCACAAGAGTCAGCTGCGTGTAATCGAATTCGGCACTTCAATGCAGAGGGTTGTGCTCCCATGTTAGGCTCCTCGCAGTCTTGGTTGTGCAGGTTGCGAGCACCTGCGTTTCGTTTTGTGTCTGGAGGGTTTGTGGCTTTTGAACATCGTGGTTTTCGCGTGACCGCCAATGCTGCAGCGGACGAGCTTGGCGTTCAGTGGGTATGTCATGCCGTGATTGAACGTACCGACGGGGATAAGAGCAAAGGCACGCCCCCGGCACTCGAAATGGTCATTCCAAGGGCCAAGATCGACCCGCTGATGGCACTCAGCGCGCTCGAGCACCGGGCTCGAACCGAGATAGACGATTGGCATGAAAGAGGGCAAGCGTAGGTGTATTTCTTTGCTCACGCGGAGCCACCTTTTCGCTTCTGAGCAAAGACTGTGAACGCCACATCCATCGTGCCTGCGTGGACGGATAGTGAAGCAGCAGCAAGAGTAGCGGTAACAACGAAATTTTAGACTTTGGACATGGCTGGTTGCGGTTTCAATAAGGTCGAAGTCCGCTTTCAGCATATCGGTTGGTCGTTACCGCAAAACTGAGAACACATGAAGAATTCTTAATGAACTCTTTTTCAATCTGGCGGTATTCCGCCAGGTGCGCGTACATGGCAAGCTAGCCGACGTGCATCCACGTCGACCGCCCTCCAAAGTCGACAAAGCATGCCACGCTCAATATGGAGCGCCCAATTGGCGCCCCTTTTCGTCACACACCTTCGACGAGTACGGCGCGATAGCGCGCGCCCTTGAACCGGTGCTGCGCGACCTCCTGATACGCCGGGCCGTCGTACCACGCGCGCGCGGCCTCCGTCGACGGAAACTCCACGATCACGACGCCCTCTGGCGCATCGCCCTCGAGGACCTGCTGAGGTCCGTAGGCAGCGAGAATCTTGACGGGATGACCTTTAAAGGTTTCGCCCACCTTGCTTTGGTAGATGTCGAGCTCACCCTGATCCTGCGTGCTTTCCTTTGTGAAGACAATATAAGTCGCCATGGCGTACGCTCCTGCGGTGGTGTGAAGATGCACACGATAATGCCATGGAATCGCATTGATCGATGTTCAACAATGCTTCGCAGACGGGCGGCGGGCATCCCTGTGAATGCGACTCCAAGGCGGTCCCAGGTTAGCCGCTCGCGTCAATGCTGGCTAGCATTCAATAGCATCCAGATCTGGCGCGCCGGCGGCCCGGCAATAGTTCGCGCGAACACGCCGCCGCACCGGACGCAGGTGTAGTGCTCCTCAACGCGCGAGTCTTTTACCGCGCCCGCGCCGTTCAGCGTGAGATCCCGATGCGAAGCCTCAGCAGCCGGCCTGCCATGGAGATCGGCGCATCGAGCGCAAGGTTGAATCCAAAGGTCCATTCGTCAGTTGCCGATAATTGAGGGCGGTCATGCAGCCAGCCGATGCTCGTAGTAAGGACGGTCTCTGTCATCAAGGATGGCATACGAGGTCGCGAGATTCGAAGAATCCGGGGTCAGCCATGCATCGACATTTTCCGGCTTTATCGGAATGATGCATCGGTTATGTCCCGTTGCCGCGACTTCCGGAGGCGGTTCATCTGTGATCGCGGCGAAGGACAGCAAATCAGATTCACCTGGTGCGGACCAGCGGGACCACAAACATGCGACAAGCATGTCGTGCGCAGGATCAGGGCGGAACTCCAGAATGACGTTTTCATCTTTCTTGCCTTCAGCAAGCTCGTGTCCCTCCATCCTGGCGCGGCGGACGTTTTCATAAAACGCGCTGACTACGAGGATGCCATGCGAGTAGCCGAATAGCGACTTCCAGAAACCCTCAAGATTATCGCGGCGTGCAATGTATGTGCCCGGATATTTTTCGTCGTAGGCGGCCGGTTTGCCTGCAATGCGGCATTGATAGCGCATCGGCTTGATGACACGCTGACCGTCTTCCATGACCATGACCGGCGCATAGTGTCCCACGAAAATACGCGAGTCCTGGGCCGTCAGGTCTGTCCGTTGGAGATCTTCGAGTTTGCCGAGCGTCCACGCGATTTTGTCGGTGGCAATTCGCTGACTTTCTGTAGCGGCTTTGGTTACTTTTGCTTGCAGCGACCGTTCCGCGTCCGCAAGCCGCTTCCGCTGCTTAAACAGATCTTGCTCGAGCCTGGTCGCCTGGTCGGCGTTGAATCGGTCGATGAGGGCTTTGATTTCGCCCTCGGCTACAGTTTGCGGCTCGCCAAACGCGTTCTCCATTGCCTTCGGAATCCTGGCCTTGCTAACGCCTTCCGCGCGCTCGAAGAACAGGCGCGTGAACTCGTGGATGTCCATCAGGGCACCGAAGGTGCGCACAAATTTCCGATAATCCGCCTGGATTCGAGCCGAGTAGCACATGGATGCCTCCGTTTCCCGGTCCCATGATACGTACTCTTCGAACTGACGTGAGCGCGGCGGATACACGGGCGCGATTACGGGCGCGATGAATGGCTGTGTGAACTTTGGGCCTTGTCAGGCTGCCAAACAATACAGCTCGAATCGGACAACTGGATATGGCAAGCGTACTGCTGGTAGACGATGATGCGGAAGCGTTGGCTGCGTGGGCCGCCAACTGCACCGGTGACGGATTTGAAGTAAGAATTGCGAGCGACGGCCAGTCCGCGTTGGCAATGTTTATCGAATCTCCCGTGGACGTGGTGGTCGCCGACTGGCGCATGCCGGTGATGTCCGGAAGCGAACTCTGCCACCGATTGCGCACCCTCCCCGGACTGACCGATGTGGTCTTCATACTTGTTTCCGGCGAGCCTAGCCCGCCAGCCTTTGTCAGCTACGACGGTTTCCTTCGCAAGCCAGTTGATGCGCAAATTTTACTCGCCACGATACGACGACTGCTGGCAGACCATGTCACGCATCGACAGTGACGGCATGGCGGGACAACGTAGCGAGGTTGCGGGTCGGCACGGAGCCCGGTTGTTGCGGCGGATCCGGGCTCATTCAGTGCCAACCCGTATGAATCAACTATCCGACAACACGGTTTGTTCCAACACCGCCGCGTCTGGCGACATCTCGCCCATGGCACTCTCACCCGTCCCACGCAATGCCTGAACAGGTATACAGAGCACCACAACCAAACCCGCAAGCACCTGCAAGGCGGCCAGAATATAGAGCCCGCTGGTAAAGCTGCCGGTGGTGGTTTTCGCCCAGGCCATGATGGCCGGGCTGACGAAGCCGCCAAGCAGCGCAAGGCTGTTGAGCAGGGCGATACCACCGGCTGCCGCGGTACCGGACAGGTAGGAGGTTAGCAGCGCAAAAAACAGCGGCATGCCGGTAAAGATCGTCGCGGTGGCGATCGCGAAGGCAACCAGCGCCAGCGTCAGGTTGCTGACCGTCGCCGCGATCATGACCAGGGCCGCGCCGCCGATGAAGACGCAACCAGCCAGGTGCCAACGCCGCTCCATCTTCATGTCGGAATGGCGGCTGATAAAGATCATGCCCAGTGCACCGATACCATAGGGAATCGTGGAGTACAGGCCGACGTCGAATACGTCCTTGACTCCGGCATTCTTGATAATGGTCGGCAGCCAGAAGCTGACCGCGTATATGCCGCAGATAATGGCGAAATACACGAACGCAAGCAGGTAAATGCGCGGATCCTTAAGCGTGTCACCAAACGTACCGCGGCGAGCCGCTCCGTTCAGTCCGCGCTCGCTAGCCAGATGGTGTTCGATAATGTCTTTTTCGCGATGCGTCAGCCAGGTGGCATCGCGGGGACGATTAACCAGCACGTACGGCACCAGCAGACCGAGCACAACCGCGGGTATGCCTTCAAGCACGAAAAGCCATTGCCAACCCGCCATGCCGTAGACGCCAGCCAGATGCGTCATGATGGCGCCCGAAACCGGACTACCGATCACACCGGCAATGGTGATGGCGCTGCTGAATATGCCCAGCATGCGAGCGCGGCGCGTCTCCGGATACCAGTAGGTCAGGTACAGGATGGCGCCGGGCACGAAGCCGGCTTCGAATACGCCAAGCATGAAGCGCATGACGTAGAACTCGATCGGGCTCGAAATAAACCTCATGCAGGCCGATACCACGCCCCAGCAGATCAGGACCCGCATCATGGTCTTGCGCACACCGATCTTCTCAAGCATCAGGTTGCTAGGCACTTCGAAGAGGAAGTAGCCCGCGAAAAAAATGCCGGCGCCAAGTCCATACACCGCGTCGCTGAAACCCAGGTCATGCTGCATCTGCAGTTGTGCGAAGCCAACGTTGATGCGGTCCAGATAGGCCACCAGGTAGCCGACAAACAGGAATGTCACGACTCTCCAGCTGACCTTTCTATAGGTTGCAGCCACTTCGTCGTTAGCGTAAGGGGCGCGTTTATCCACCACGCCCGCCATGGTTTGGTCCATCAAGTCTCTCCATCATCTTCAGGGGGCCGGCGCATCACGCTGCGGCTTGGCAGGCTTGAGGCGCTCACACCGTCCTGTACGCTCAGAAGCGTCGCGCTCCTGAGGAAGGCCTCGCACTTCTGCAGTTGTGCGAGTTCGACGAACTCATTTGGACGGTGCGCCTGCTCAATGTTGCCGGGGCCGCAGACTACCGTAGGTACGCCCGCACTTGAGAAGTAGCCCGCTTCCGTGCCGTAGGCAACCTTGCGGCGGACTGAATCGTGCGTGAGCGCCCTGGCCAGCTGGACGATCGCAGACGCCTCCACTTCCGAAAGTGAGGGAGCAGCCCCCAGGCAGGAGAATGTCACGCTGGCTCCATCGAACACGGCTTTCATCTGTGCTTCGAGGTCCGCCCCGTATGCCTCGATGAGACGCACCAGATGGCGCACATCGGTGCCAGGCAAGTCCCGGATCTCGAAGTCGAACTGACATTCGTTTGGTACCGTATTCAGCGCAACCCCTCCTCGCACCAGCCCGGTTTGCGCCGTCGTGTACGGCACATCGAAGTCCTTGTCGAAGGGGCCCGTGCGGCGAAACTCGTCCGCCATGTCGCGGATGAAGCAGATGAGCCGGGCCGCATATTCGATTGCATTGACGCCCGACGGGGTCAGCGATGAATGTACTGAACGGCCCACCACGCAGCATCGATAGTGATTCAGGCCCTTGTGGGCAATAACCGGGCGCATGGACGTCGGCTCGCCCACAATACAGCCTGTCGGGCGGATCCCACGCTCGCGCATGTCAGCGAGAAGGAGAGGCACGCCGAGACAACCGACTTCCTCGTCAAACGAGAATGCAAGATGAACCGGCTCCGCGAGGTGCGCGTCAGTAAGCTCTGGCACAAGAGAAAGCAGGACGCCAAGGTACCCTTTCATATCGGCGCTTCCCCGTCCATACAGACGGTCGTCTTTGATCACTGCGCGGAAGGGATCGGTGTGCCAGTCCTGACCGTCCACCGGAACGACGTCCGTATGGCCCGAGAACAAAATCCCGCCTTCCACCCGCCCGTCCGCGGCGGGAATCGTCGCAAACAGGTTGGCCTTGGTCTTGCGGGCGTCGTAGGTGAGGTGTGTCTTCAGGCCGACGCCAGCAAGAAAATCCTGGACCGTCTCTATCAGGCCCAAGTTCGAGTTCCGGCTGACCGTCTCGATCTCCACCAGCCGGGAAACCCATTCCACTGCTGTCGAAAGGGGGTCGCTGTCGTTGCGTACATTCATATGCGTTTCGCTGTCTAGGTGACGTTCAGATACTGTTTAACGTGTGGCTCATGCTAGAAGATCCAAAATCCGAATACCGCCCCACCGGTTAAACCAGTTTTAACTTTAACTTTGTAATCTGCGACGTTTGGTCGGATCTCGCGACAAGTTGCGTTCGGACGCCTATCTACAGCCCGGAAGCTCATCCGCAGTTTCAGATGGAATGAAAACTGCTGCGGATCTCAGTCCTGGGTATCCAGCCCGGCCTATCGCCATGGGAGAAAGTGATGAGCCCGAACTCGGAACAGACGCCAGCCCATGACGAGCCACCGAGGTCGCCATCGTCACGGAGTCTTTGGGGTCTGGACGGGCTAAATTTCCTGATGGCAGACGTGCGGGATGGACTTGGGCCGTTCCTGTCCGTGTACCTCAGAGGCACGCAACATTGGGGGGCGGGCAACATCGGCCTTGTCATGGCGGCGAGCGGCATCGCAGCGGCCATCTGCCAGATTCCGGCAGGCCTGCTAGTCGATGCGGTTCGTGTCAAGCGGCTGCTGGTTGCGGCTTCCGGCTTGCTGGTGGGCGCCGCATGCCTTCTGATTGCGTTTTTCCCCAAGCTGCCAACAGTCGTTGCAGCGCAAATTACTCTCGGCGCCGCCTCCGCGATCATTCCCCCTTGCCTCGCGGCACTGAGCCTTGGCGTGGTGGGCCATCGTTCGCTTCCCGCCCGGATCAGCCGCAATGAGGGGTTTAATCATGCAGGCAACTTTACGGCCGCAATTCTGGCGGGTGGCCTGGGGCAGTATGCAGGAGTCATCTGGCTGTTCTATCTGATATGCGGATTCGCGGTCGCCAGCGCGCTCGTGGTTCTCCTTATCAAGCCGAAGGAGATCGACCACGCGCTCGCCCGGGGCGGCGAAAGCACCTCGAACACCGAGGATCGCCGCAGACCTCTTGCGTTCAGGGAACTGTGGAAAAGGCGGGATCTCAAGGTGTTCATCATCTCGGTCATTCTCTTTCACTTCGGCAATGCCGCGATGTTGCCGCTCGCGGGCCAGGTCATCGCAAAGCTTCATCCGGGAATGGATGTCATTGCACTCAGCGCATGCATCATCTCCGCACAACTCGTGATGGTCGCCGTCGCCGCTACGGTTGGCCACGCGATGCGCAAAGGCGTTGGAAGAAAGAAGATTTTCCTGGTTGCGATGGCCGTGCTGCCCGTGCGAGGGGTTCTGTTTTCGATGACCAGCAGCCCCTATGCCGTGGTCGCCATTCAACTGCTTGACGGAGTGGCCGCCGGCATCTTCGGCGTAATAGCTGTAGTGATTGCATCCGATCTGATGCGCGGCACCGGCCGTTTTAACCTTGCTCAGGGACTCGTGGCGCTGGCTGTCGGTGTTGGCGCGGCGATGAGTAACGTGACAGGGGGATATGTTGTCGAGAAGTTCGGCTTTACGACAGGCTTTCTGACATTGGCCGCTATCAGCGCACTCGCACTCATATTCTTCGCGGTGTGGATGCCAGAGACCACACCACACGAAGACAGTCCAGCGGCGCCTGACGGGCGGCCGCGAGATTTGATGCCCTCCCCTCCCTGATTGCAAAGATGAATGCATTGCTGAGCTCGCGTCTATCGGTCTGGGTCGTCGACGCGGCAGATGACCACCCAACGATTCAATAAAGGCGTTGATTAACGGAAATTTAATTTTCCGATTTGGATAAGGCACCCTTGTTCAAACCGACAACAATCTTCTGCAGACAAATCAATTTGAATGCGCGAAGAACGTCCTCGAAAGGTAGAGGCCGCCCGCTCAAAGCAATCACTTTGTCGAGATCGAGTCGGACTGCGTCAAAGCGACGCGAGCGCCCGGAAAAGCCCATCCGTCGCCCACAATCGCGATGTTTAATCTAGCCGTCAGTTCGCTGCCATCTTGGCGCCACTCTGGCTTTGTATGATCGGCATAGCGAGTGCCGAGCGGCAAACGGCATCCGCATCCAACCGATCCATGGTTCAGCGGAGAATCAGATTCATGAGCAAAGAGTCTCAACAGCCGGACGCCAGCGAAGACGATCCTTCCTCGGTGCCTGAACGCCCAACGCGTCGATCGTTCCTGACCCGTGTGGGTGCGGCCGGGGTAGCAATCGGCGCCGGACAACTTCATTCAGTTGCATTCGCGGATTCCGACGACATCAGCCAGAAAGCACCGGCAACGACGGACGCAGCAGCGGACAGCGCCAATGTGCATGTCCGATTGAATGTCAACGGTACGAACTACAACCTGAATATCGACCCTCGCACCACCCTGCTCGACTGCGTGCGCGAGCATCTGCATCTGACCGGCACCAAGAAGGGTTGCGATCACGGTCAGTGCGGTGCGTGTACGGTTCATGTCGATGGCAGGCGCGTGAACTCGTGCCTGAGTCTTGCCGCCACCCATGAGGGAGAAGCGATCACCACCATTGAAGGCATCGGCAAACCCGGCACGCTCCATCCGATGCAGGCGGCCTTCGTCGAGCATGACGGCTTTCAGTGTGGGTACTGCACCTCAGGGCAGATCATGTCCGCCGTCGCGCTTCTCAAGGAGCCCTACGGTCACAGCGACGACGATGTCAAGGAAGCCATGAGCGGGAATATCTGCCGCTGTGGTGCCTATTCGAACATCGTGTCCGCGATCCAGCAAGTTCGTCGTAAAGTCTAAACGGAGCGCACACGTGGAAACCTTTCAGCTCAAGCGCGCCTCCAATGTCGAACAGGCGATCGACTTCGCGAAGACTGCCGCTAACAGTCAACCCAATGGCGCGTCGATCCGCTTCCTCGCAGGAGGGACGACGCTTCTCGATCTCATGAAGCTCGACGTCGAGCGTCCGGCCCAGGTGATCGACATTCACCGCCTGCCGCTCGATCAGGTCGAGGCAATCGACGGCGGTGGCGTCACGATAGGCGCAACGGCCCGCAATGCCGACCTCGCGAATCACCCATTGATCAAGCTGCACTATCCGGTCCTGTCTCAAGCGTTGCTATCGGGCGCATCGGCCCAACTGCGCAATATGGCAACGACCGGGGGCAATCTCCTGCAACGTACGCGCTGTGTCTACTTCCGCGACACCGTCACGCCATGCAACAAACGCGAACCCGGCACGGGCTGTTCCGCGATTGGCGGGTACAACCGAAACCTGGCCATCCTGGGGACTAGCGAGCACTGCATTGCGACCAACCCGTCGGACATGAGCGTCGCAATGACGGCGCTCGAGGCCACGATTCACGTCGAAAGCGCACAGGGCAAGCGCGACATCGCCATTGACGACTTCTTCCTGTTGCCCGGGAGCACGCCCGAACGCGAAACCACGCTCCACCCCGGCGAGCTCATTACCCACGTGACGCTTCCCGCTCCGGTGCCCGGCAATCGCAGCGTCTATCTCAAGCTGCGCGACCGCGCGTCGTATGAATTCGCATTGGCCTCGGCAGCGGTCGTCATGAAGGTCTCGTCGGGCAAGATCGATTACATCCGGATCGCACTAGGCGGCGTCGGCGTCAAGCCGTGGCGCTCAAAAGAGGCAGAAGCGCAATTGCTTGGACGGACACCGGACGCCACGGCGTTCCGAGCGGCGGCCGAAGCAGCGCTGCAGTCGGCGCACGTACAGAGCCAGAACGGCTTCAAGGTTGAACTCGCCAAGCGCTGCATCCAGCACGCACTCACACTTGCCACACAGACTGCCTGATGCAACGATCGTGACGCGGAGAGAATATGCAATTAGCTAGCAATAAAACGCAACCGATAATTGGCGGCGACTTTACTCGAATTGACGGACCGCTTAAAGTCAGCGGCACGGCAACCTATACCTCGGATGTCAACTTACCCGGGACGCTTTACGCCGTTCCCGTTTGCGCGACGATCGCCAAGGGACGCATCACCCATCTGGACACCGCCGCGGCCGCAGGCATGCCGGGGGTCCGGGCCGTCTTCACACGCGAGAACATCGGCAAGTTCTATCGGGTCGGTTTTTCGATCGACATGAAAATCGACGAAAAACGCCCGCCGTTCGACGATGACAACATCTACTACTATGGCCAATACATCGGCCTGGTGGTGGCCGATACGTTCGAACAGGCAACGGCGGCATCGGGAGCGGTGAAGGTCGCGTATGCGTCGAGCCGGCCAGACGTCCGCATCGAAATGTCGGCAGAGCAGACGCCGAGCGTCGACACGCAGCGAGGCGATGTGGATACCGCGTTCGCCGCTGCCCCCGATGGGCAGAAGCTGGACCAGACCTACACGACGCCAATTGAAACGCACAACCCTATCGAATTGCATGCGACGGTGGCCGTATTCGATAACGGGAACTACACCTTCTACGAGACATCGCAGTCGATCGTCAACCAGCGCCTGGTCATGGCGCAGATGCTTGGCGTGTCGGAAGACCAGGTGCGCGTGATCATGAAATACCTGGGCTCCGGGTTCGGCGGCAAGCTGTTTCCGTGGTCGCACTCGTTACTCGCCGGCGCCGCGGCCCGCAATCTGAAGCGCCCCGTCAAGCTGGTGGTGACCCGCGAGATGATGTTTCATAACGTCGGTCACCGCACCAACACGCAACAACGCATGCGCCTGTCGGCGACGCAGGAGGGACGTTTCACATCGTTCCAGCAGGACTACGTCTATCAGACCTCGCGCAAGGAAATGCGTAAGGAAAACTGCGGCGAGACCACGGGCTATCTATACAGCTCGCCTAACCTGCGCGCGACCGCGGCCTATGCGCGCCGCGATATTGCACCCAGTACGTCGATGCGAGGCCCTGGCGCCGTTCCCGGTCTGTTCGCCATCGAGTCGGCTGTCGACGAACTCGCCATCAAGCTCAATATCGATCCGGTCCGCCTGCGTCTGCTCAACGAGCCTGCGATCGACGAAGGCTTGAACGTGCCGTTTTCGTCGCGACATCTCAAGGAGTGCCTCACGCTCGGCGCCGAGAAATTCGGCTGGGCGCAGCGCACGCCGGCGGTCGGTTCCATGCGTCGTGACGGCATGGTGGTGGGCTGGGGTGTTGCAGCCGGGTCATGGGCCGCGAGGCGCCTCGCGACAGAAACCATCGTCGAGCTTCACGCCGATGCGACAGCGCGCGTGTCGACAGCGACCCAGGACATCGGTACGGGGACCTACACGGTGCTGGCTCAGATGGTGGCCAATGTGACCGGCATCCCGCTCGAGCGGATTTCCGTGGTGATCGGTGACACCCGCTTGCCGCCCGGACCGATGTCCGGCGGCTCGATGGCGACCGCATCGCTGGTTCCCGCAGTGGAGCAGGCGGCGCATGCGGCAGTCCAGCAACTTCTGGTCGCAGCGACTCAGGCGGACAATTCGCCGTTCAACGGCCAGCCGACCACCGAGTTGGCTTTCGACCGCGGGATGGTCTATCGGAAAGGCACCTCGCCAGGCGCGGGCGTGCCGTTCGAGCGGATCCTCGCCCCGGCGAAGATCAACATGGTGGTCGGAAGGGGCCGGTCCGGCGCAAGCGCGGACGATGCTGACGCAGCCAAAGTATCGATCCACTCCTACTGCGCCCATTTCATCGAGGTGACCTGGCAGCCGCAGACAGCACGATTGCGCATCAACCGCGTAGTGAGCCTGATTGACGGCGGTAAGATCATCAACGCGCGTACAGCGTTGAACCAGATCGAAGGGGCTGTAGTGATGGGCGTCGGCATGGCGCTGTTTGAAGAAACGCACTATGACTCGCGCACCGGCGCTCCGATCAACCGCAATCTCGCCGACTACGTCATGACCACGCACGCGGATGCGCCGAAGATCGACGTGACTTTCCTCGACTATCCGGACCTTGCGTTAAATCCGCTGGGTGCACGCGGCGTCGGCGAAATTGGCATGGCGGGGATTGCCCCTGCTATTACAAACGCCGTGTATCACGCAACGGGTGTACGGGTGCGCAATCTTCCGATCCGGATCGAGGACCTGCTAGCCACTCAGGCCGCCGTGTAGCCGGGACCGTCGTTCAATCTCCACAGCCGGCGCGCGCGTAAGTGACCGCCCTCGCCGGCTATATGCGGATTTCCGTTCGTCAGAACCGGTGACGAATGCCGACCGTAGCGCTCAGTTGCTTATCCGACGAAGAGCTCGTGCCAACACTCTTGATCTGCGCAATGCGCTCGTAGTGCCCCCCTACCAGCGTCGTCCCGTCACCCGCTGCCAGCTGGTACTCCATCGCCACATAGAGATCAGTGCGCTTACTCAGGAAGTAGTCGGCACTGAGTGTCACCTGATGCCACTTCGGCTTCAGATCGGCGTTGTTCGTACCAGGCAACCCCGTCGCACTACCGCTCGTAAAGGTGTAGTCAGCCAGCAATGTCAATGGCGGGGTCAACTGATAGCGGAGCGTTGCAGTGTAGTTATTCAGCTTTCGCGCCGCGCCGTCGTTATAGTCGAGCCAGACCCGCGTAAAGCCCAGGTCGGCGGTCGCCTTTCCATACTGATAGCTGGTTCCCGCAGCACCGATGCGTTGCCGTGCCACGCCACCGTCGATACCGTAGAAAAAGTTGCTGCTGTACTCGTCGCCCGAAGAGGGTGATGCTCCCCCGACAGCCCCGCTCGTATTGCTAGTGGCATTCGGATGATTGAATTCAAGGTATCCGATGCCCGCCGAAAACGCGTTGCGCGTGTAATTTCCCGCGATACTCCAGGCGCGATTGTTGCCGAAGCCTTGTGAGGACGGCCCCGCGGCCTGATTGCTAAATCCATAAAGTCCGTTAAAGGTAAAGCCGGCGTAGTTATTCGACTGGAACTTGACGGAGTTGTTGATGCGAATCGTTTGATTCATGTTGTCGTTGTCGCCGATGTGCATCGTCGGCGAAAAGAAGCAGGCTGCAAAGTAGTTGCAGAGCTCGTCGCTGATCGGACTGTATTGTCGGCCAAACGTGAAGGTACCGATGCTATCGCTGGCGAGACCAACGAACGCCTGCCGGCCGAAGAGGCGATTGCCCTGTCCGGCCAAACCATTCGTTCCCGTGAAACCGTTTTCGAGTGTAAACACCGCGCGCATTCCGCCGCCAAGATCTTCGCTTCCGCGCAAGCCCCATCGACTACCGCTGGTTTTGCCGGACGTCTCCTGGAATGCGGCCCCGCCATTCACGTTGTTTGTATAACTGAGCGACGTGTCTACTAATCCATACAGCGTAACCGAGCTTTGTGCAAACGCAGGAATACTAATTACAGACATTGCACATGCTGCTACTACAACCTTCTTCATTTCCAACTCCTGTCGAATGAGACTTATTGATGATTTTCTATTTAAACGAAACTCGAATATCGCCTTGATTAATGAGCTTCTGCTTCGCTGGCGTTCGGGATCGGCAACTGTCCGCGCGCAACCGTCGGGTGCACCGGGGCCCAACTGCCCTGTGGAAGTATTCCGCTACCGTCCAGCGACTGTATGCTCCCGGAGTCCAGCCCGAGCGCATCCTCTGGGCGGCCGACGCGGCGCGATCAGCGAGGATCTAATGGCCCGCAGACTGCATGATCCGAGAAGGATTTCAGCCAAGCGGCCAGCAAGACCGCTTTCGAATCAACAGCGTCGAGCACCGCCGGCAAGCGCGCTGCCAACTTGAGCGTACCGGGCAGATCCGCTACACGGTCAATCTGGCGCGGCCCGGCATTCGCAGGGGTTAGCGGCACCCGAATGCGCCGCCGGCTTCTGAACTGCCGTACGAATGAGGCGAATAAATCCGAGCTCTTTTGTTATCGGTCTCATCGTTCCACGCGCCATGTCAACGCGACGAGGAATACCCCGACTCCCGAGCAGAGGAGAAAGAGAAACGCGCTGGTAAAGGACCCGTGCGAATGCCCAACGAGCAACCCGATTGTCGCGGGTGCAACGGCGGCCGCGACTTGTCCGCCGAAATTGATGACGCCAGCGGCTGTGCCGACCATTTCATCGGGCAGATGCTTGAGCGGGATAGCGTAGATGGTGCCGTACACCATGGTGTAGCCGACCATGCTCAGCGTCCAGAAAATGAGAAGCACGGTGAGCGAATCGCTCATTGTCATCAAGCCTAGAAATAGCACGATGCAGAAACCGCCAGTCGCCATGAACACGCGTTCCCGACCATGCCCGACCTTATCCAGCAGCCAGCCCACGACGTTCAGTGAAATAAATGCCACGACATACGGGATAGCCGAAGCAACGCCGACATGGATGATATCGATATGCTTCGTCTTCACCAGGAACGTCGGCATCCAGGACATCAGCCCAATCAGCACGATGTTGCTGAAGAAAAAGATCATCGTCGTTTTACGCATGATCGACATGCGTGCCAGCGAGCGAAACTTGGGCGCGCTCTTTTCGCCGGGTTTTGCGGCCGAGCGAGGCCGTACGTCTTTGATCGCATACCAGAGAATCAGCGCCATCACCAGGCCAATCAGTCCGAGCACGTGGTAGGCAAAGCGCCATCCATGGGCGTTGATCAGGGCCGCGATGGAACCCGTCCCCGCGGCTCCGCCGATGAAGATCGCACCAATGACCAGGGACTTCGCCCGCGCTCTCTCCTGCTTTGGAAATACCTCGGCGATCGTCACCGTGCTTGCCGGGGAAAATCCACCCTCGCCAAGTCCGAAGAGAAAGCGGATGACGAGCAACACAGCAAGGGAACTTGCCATACCGGTCAAACCCGTGAAAATCGACCATGTCGCCACGCAGCCAATCAGCACCCCTTTCGATCCGAATCTATCCGAGAGCCACCCCGCCACCAGTTGCACCAAGGCGTAGCTGACATAGAACGCACTGAGCACATACCCCGCCGATTTCGAATCCAGACCGAACTCCTTTGAGATCGGAATGATCGAGATAGTCATCGCAATGCGGTCCGCGTTCGCCAATATCCACGAGAAAAGCAGGCTCGCGAGAATGAAGAGCTTGCGCGCGGGTGAGTACCCGGTTCTCATTGATCCGTGGCCGGACTCAATCTCGCCGGTCGAGGGGATTGAGGCTGTCGGAAATACACGAGTATTTTTCATGTCAGTGTCGAAGAGTCGTAAGAAACAGCGCCGGTCTGGCCGTGAGCGTGTGGGTGATGAACCCACTGCTTTCAGCGGGCTTTGTCGTCCGAATCTCGAGGGCCTGAATGGGCACTTGTGGTGCACAATTTAAAACGGTTGAACGATGACTTGACCGGGCGTCAGATTCGTCCGCCCTGCCCGCTCGGACATCGCCTCAATATCAACTCCTTCGTGTCTGGCTAAGCCGTCAACAAGGCGCAATAGCGCTCCACGTCGACGTTGCCGCCACTGACAAGTACGCCGACACGCTTACCTTGCAACGTCGAGCGCATATCGCGCGCTGCGGCGAAACCAAGGCAGCCAGTCGGCTCGACCACCATCTTCATGCGAGTTGCAAATAAGCGCATGCACGCGATCAATTGCGCATCCGTTGCCGTGTGTATGCTTTCGACGTAGTGCCGGATAATCTCGAACGTGTACGCCCCCAGGTGCTGAGTCTGAGCGCCATCGGCAATGGTTTTCGGGGTTTCGATATGCACAATGGAACCGGCAGCGAGCGATTGCTGCCCGTCGTTGCCCGCCTCTGGTTCAACACCGTAGACTTTGCAATTCGGGGCTAGGGCAGCCGCAGAGAGCGCAGAGCCTGCAAGCAAACCGCCACCGCCAAGAGGTACGAACAAGGCGTCGAGATCGCCCACCTCCTCGAACAACTCCATTGCCGCGGTTCCTTGACCGGCGATCACGTCCGGGTGATCGTACGGTGGGATCAGCGTCAGCCCATGTTCTTCGGCGAGCGCCCGGCCAATTGCTTCCCGGTCTTCCGTGTATCTGTCGTACAAGATCACCTTGCCGCCATAACCTTTAGTCGCGGCAAGCTTGGCGGCCGGAGCATCGTGCGGCATGACGATCGTAGCGGGGATGCCCAGCACGAAACTCGATAGCGCGATGGCTTGCGCATGGTTGCCGGATGAATAGGCGACCACCCCGTTCCGCCGTTGGCGCTCGTCCAGTTTCGACAGCGCGCTAAAGGCGCCTCGGAACTTGAAGGCACCGGCACGCTGAAGACATTCGCACTTGAAGAAAACCTTCGCGCCTATTTCTTCGTCCACGATGCGCGAGGTCACAACTGCGGTCCTGTGCACCTGTCCCTTGATGCGCTCGGCGGCCGCAGCGACGTCTGTATAAGTTGGAATCTGAAGCATAGTATTCCTATTCATTCGCTTTATAGCTTGACAACACACTTGGGGCGGGGACCGTGCAAACCACAGTGGACGTTTACCCACGAACCAACAGACACGAACAGCTCGCACCGGTTGGCTGTCAACCGAGAAGGCTACTGCTCCATCCACGCTTCAACATTTAGACAGATTATCTATTCTTATTTTTTTCGTCAATCTGTCAATAAACTTTCTTGGACGATTACTTCGGTCGAGCCGTCGACTAAGGCAACGCAATGGAAAACTCGAACCGCTGCGTCATGCCATCGCTTTCTGGCTGCGTTTATCAAATGCATTCATCCCCGAAAGGGACCTTCCTTCGGGGTGCAGCCGACCGGTCGCTGTGCTCGAACCGCAACTCTTCGATGACGCGTGGTGCGAAGAAGTCAGTGCCGACTGAGCACACGGACTGAACGCGGCACCTTCCATGCCCCGTTCAGTACCGGTCCTTTCCGTCTACCACCCGCTGAATCGTTGCCAGCGCGCGAGCACGTCGCGCGAACCAGGGCGTACGACCTGATATGCGTCATGTTGTGCGCCGGTTGCGCACGCGTGATTCGGCAATATCCGCACCTGAGTGCCGACCGGCAGATCGGGCAGATCGGCCCCGCTGCCCGGCCGTAGTGCAAGAATTCCCTGCTCCTGGTTGGCCTCGACCATGATCAGATCCGGATATATCTGCGAATCGACATCGCAAACAATGCCGTACCCCTGGTCGATGCGCTGCCGGGCAGTACCCCGATCGCGCGACATTGCCATCCAGCCCGCGTCGACGAGTATCCAGCCCTTGTCGCGCTGATGACCGATAACGGTCGCAAGCACGCTGAGCGCGAGGTCGTCGGTAGCGCACACGCCGAGGCCGGCCATGACGAGATCGAAGAACACGAATACGCCTGCGCGCACTTCCGTCACGCCGGTCAGGTCGCGTGCAAAGTGTGCTGTCGGCGTCGAGCCGACGCTGACGACCGGAGCCGGCAGCCCCGCAGCACGCAATGTCTGCGCACACGTCACCGCCGCCGCGCGTTCGCGTTCAGCCATCGCCGCTATTTCGTCGAGGCTTTTGCAACTGTAGGACTCGCCCGCATGCGTGAGGACGCCGCGCAGCTGAGCACCGCCTTCGTTCAACACACGGCCGATCGCGACGAGATCGTCAGGACGTTGCGGCGCGACGCCGGCGCGGTGGCCATCACTGTCTATTTCGATTAGCGTCGGAATCTTGTCGCCGGTCTCGCGCGCCTTTGCCGCCACCGCCCGCGCGGCCTCGACGTTATCCACGACGATCGACAGGTCGACCCCGCGGCGCCTGAGCGCGGCGACGCGATCGAGCTTGTTCGGCGCGATGCCGACCGCGTACAGAATGTCGCGCACGCCCGCATCGGCGAACTGTTCGGCCTCCTTGAGCGTCGAGACTGCCGCGGGGCCCGCTGCGCTGCCCATCGTGCGTAGTGCGACCTCGATCGATTTTGGCGTCTTCAGATGCGGCCGAAGCTGCACGCCCAATGCGCCGAGGTGCGTGCGCAGCCGCTCAATGTTGCGCGTCATCCGTGCTTCATCCAGCAACAGACAGGGTGTGTCCAGTTCATCCAGCGACTGGCGGCCGGCGCTTTCATTGCCCAATTCACTCATCGCGCGTCACTCCGGGGCTGAACGGCACGGACTGTCGGGCTCCAATTTGCAATGTCGTCCAGGGGTACGACGGGCCTCGGCAATTTCTTGAAGGCGAAGCGCGCGAGAATGGGCGAAGTCAGGCCCGGCGCGTCGACGCTGACGATTTGTTCATCAGGAAAGAATTCGTCGAATGCAGCCCTGAAATGGCCACGCGACTTCAACGCCACAACGCGCGCGCTGGCGATATCAATACCAAACATTTCGAAGAACATCGGCTCGTGGCACTGGTGCCGTTTGCTGATGACGATGACCGTTACGCCTCCGATTTGCAGCGCAACCGACGGTCCAAGGTCAAAGCTGCAGCCGGCCAACTGTCCCCGCCGGCCGACACCTTTGCCGGCATGCAGCTGCAACACGCGCGCCGGCACGTTGAACGACTCCGAATAGACGGTGGTTTCGGTGCGGTTGAAGCGCGCCTGGAACGTTTCGCCGGTGCCGACCACATAGGCGTCCGCCACGAGATCCGGATCTGTGATGACACCGAGGATCGCACCGTGTACGTCCTGTTCGTAGAGTGCCTTCAGAATGAACGGCGTGTTGCCGCGGCCGCCGCCGCCAGGATTGTCGGCGACGTCGGCAAGTAGCACCGGGGCGCGCGATGCATCGTCGCCGGTTGCTTTCGCGAGGTGCACCGCGTCGTCGAGGGGCGTCAGCCGCGGCGTAAACGCGGCACGCTCTTGCCACGCGTATGACGCAAGGTCGTGCGCGATCTGGGCCGCGAGCTGCGCATCGCCTCGCGTGGTGACAAGTACCGTTAGCCCATTCTTCGGCGTATCAGCAAATGCGAATCCGCCTGCAATCGAGACGTTCACGATGCGCGGATCATCGAGCGCTTCAGCGCGGCGGATCATTTCTGCATATGGCCCTGTGCCGGGCGCTGTCAGCAACTGCGTCGGCGGTGAACAGACGGGCATTCGCACATGCGCAACGGACGTGCGCATACCGTCCAGGAGTTCGATCATGATTCGTGCCGCGTCGGCACCTCGCTCGGCCATATCCGTGTGAGGATTGCGACGGTACGATACAAGCGCATCGACCGCGTCGACCATTCGGTCCGAAATGTTTGCATGCAGGTCGACGGTGGCAACGATCGGCACCGCTGGCCCAACGATGCTGCGTACGAGCGTGAAAACCACGCCGTCGGGATCGTCTTCTTCTGTCGTGATGGCTGCGCCGTGCTCACAGATGTAGACGGCGTCAAGCGGCAACGCCGCTCGCAACCGCTGCTCGAATTCACGCAGCGTATCGGCGAAGAATGCGTGCTCGACAGGTCCGCCAGATTCCGCGTTGGCAAACAGGATCGGGACCGGCGTCCATGTCCGGGTCGCATCCATTGTTCGGACGAACGCCGGGATTTCCGGCGTCATCACGGGTGCCGCGCTTTTCGCATCAACCAGAAGCGCGGCGTCTTGCAGATACGCACGCGATACGAAATCGGCGCGCGTGGAAACCGGCGCAAACCGGTTCGACTCGATCGCGAAGCCAAGAATGGCAATACGCGGGCTTTTCATTAAACACTCCTTATCGGCCGGCGTCGTCGGCCGGCATCGGACGCTGACATTCTCGGCGGGTCATTGAAGGTAAGTTACCATCGACAGCATGGCGGCGTAGTGTGGGTGTACACGAACACTGGCACTTGAGTTCGCGCGCGGTGAAAAGAGTATTGGTCACCAAATAGTTCTGCGGGTTAACATCACCTTATTGCTTCGTTAACCTGCAATTTAATGATCTCGACTGAAGACCTGCATTTTTTCATCACGGTCATGACGTCCGCCTCGCTCGCGGACGCCGCGCGCAAGCTCGACGTGACGCCGCCCGCTGTGACACAACGACTGCGTTCTCTGGAAAAGCGGTTGGGAATGCGGTTGATCGACCGTTCGGGGCGGCACATGGTGCTGACTGACGAGGGTGAACTGCTGGCGGTCCACGCGCGCAGGATCTGCGATGACATCGGCAATCTATCGGACACGCTGGCGTCGCGACGTGGCACGGTCGCGGGACATCTTCGGGTGATTGCACCGCTTGGCTTCGGGCAGCGCTATGTCGCCCCCGCCGTCGCGCAATTCCGCTGCCTCTATCCGGAAGTGACCGCAAGCTTGATGCTGTCCGATCGACCCGCGCAAATTTCGGACGACATGTGGGACCTGATGGTCCATATCGGCGAGCTACGCGATTCGACGCTGGTCAGCCGGCGGCTTGTACCGAACCGGCGCATCCTGTGCGCGGCACCGCGCTATCTCGCGCAGCGCGGCGAACCACGGCACCCGGACGATCTGCGTCTGCACGACTGCATTGCGCTACGCGAGAACGACGAAGATGTGACGATGTGGCGCTTTATGCCGAAGCACCACGGCACACCGGCGAATGTCAGGATCGAGCCGTTCCTGACGAGCAACGACGGCGGCACCGTGCGCGATTGGGCACTTGCCGGCCTCGGGATCATTGCGCGTTCCGAGTGGGACGTCGCCGAACATGTCCGTGCGGGTCGACTCGTCCCACTGCTCGACGGGTGGCAATTGCCGGATGCCGATATCGTCGCGCTGATTAGCTCGCGACATGGACGCTCATTGCGCGCTGCGCGCTTTCTTGACCATCTGCACTCGTCGTTATCGCAACTGCGTTAGCTACTGTTCATCGCCGCCGAATCGGCCGGCGTCCGCCGAGCGCCACATGTGGCGCTGTGACAGGCTGACCCACCCGACTACCAAGGCCAGGCTAGCGAGGTTCCCACGCCGCTTTCACGGGCACGTTCACACAGCATGCGCGCCACGGTCAGGTCCTGAAGTGCCAGGCCTGTCATGTCGAACACTGTAATGTCGTCTTCGCGGCGGTTCACCTGTGCCTTTCCTGTCAGTAGATCACCCAGTTCCGTGCACGGGTTGTCGGCTGCCCATTGCGTTTCACCGATCTGGCGCGCCTGGACTTGATCATCGACGAATAGACGAACCCGCCCTAACAGGCCCTCGGGAAGCTCACGTTTTCCTTTGGTGTCGGCGCCTACACAATTAAGGTGCGTGCCCGGTTGAACCGAGTGCAAATCGAACAGCGCGCCGGCGCCTGGGGTAGCCGTGATTACGATATCGCTTTCACTAACAGCAAGATCACCGTCATTCGCGTGCGAGATGTCGCAGCGCTCCGCGAAATGCGCTTCGAACGCGGGGTCACGGTGGCCAGTCGCAGTCAGGTAGCGAACACGAACAAGCGATGGCATGAGTTGCAGAGCAAAGGTCAGTTGCACGCGCGCTTGCACGCCCGAACCGAAGACACACACTCGAGTACTGTCCGCGCGTGCAAGGTGCAGGAGGCCAAGCCCGCCAGCCGCACCCGTGCGCATGGTGGTCACCGCATTGCCGTCGATGATGCACAGAGGTCGACCGGTAGCTGGATCGATCAACATGATGGTTGCCTGGTGAGGCTCACCATTCAGTCCACGATTGGTGGGCCAGAACCCCGCCGCCTTGAAACCCAGCAGCCCTTGCACCTGAACATCGCCTGATTTGATACCGAATATGCCGCCGGTTACCAACGGTTCCCTGACCACGGGAAACACACGGCCCTCGCGCTGGCTATGCAGAACAAACGCCTCGCGCACCGCTTGCATCACATCATCGGGCAACAGCAATGACTCGACTTGATTCTTGTCGAGGAGCAACAATTGAGCGTCACTTGGCATCGTTGTACACCGTCGCTCGTGATACGCCCAAATGTAGCGCAACGACCTCCATAGACCGACGCACATCCATGCTGCCCGACTCCCGGAGCTCCCGCATCAAAAGCCGCCTTTCCTCTGTCTTCAATGCTCTGGGTGTCGTCGCCAGCCGCGCGGCAAATTGGTCTATCCGCATTCTTATTCCTTCCGCCCCAGGAGGGTCGAGCTTTTCATTCGTACCGGCAGAATCGTCCGTGCGCGCGAACTGCCCCAGTACGTTCTGCAAAGCACCAAAAAGCGTGAGATCGATATTGATGCACAAAGCGGCAACGTACTGCCCCTTCGAGTCCTTGATTCCGATTGACGTGCTTTTTGCCTGTCGACCGTCGGCAAAACGATTTGAGTAATTGGCGATCACTTGCGGGTACTTCGCATCACCGATGCGCGCCAATCCAAGTTCCGTGGCAGGATCGCCTACTTCGCGACCCGACAAATTGTTGTGAATCGCCGCGATGGCGTGCTCGGCGTCCAGTAGGTCATGCACAACTACTTCGCAAAACGGCGCAAACGTCTCGCCCAAGCCGAGCGCGACTTGCTTCAGTTGTGCGACCAGCACTTGCTGTTCTTTCGTTTGATTTGACATTTACACAATATATCCAACATTAGACACGTCGTCAACACGCGACCTTGACGGTCGGCGAGTCCTCCGGCCGGCTCTCGCGCCGGTCGTAGATCCACGCGGTCGCGCTGGTCGCGTGGCACCGTCATGCTTCGCAAGTCGTACTCCCGTATAAACGGATGCCTTATGACGGGTTGCCGGAAAACGCGCTATGACGAGCGATGACAAGATCTACAAACTCCATCACCGATTCCGGAATTGCTCGTCCCTGCCGAGCGATGATGCCCGATGTTGTTTGCGCCAACCGCTCATGCTGCAAGGGAATCAACTTGAATATGGATTCCCAACCACTGGATTTAATTGCAAATTCAGGCAAGATGGTTATCGCCAGCCTCTTTTTAACCAGCGATTTCAATATTTCGTAAGAGTTACTTTCAATCACCGGCTGCAACTTAACCCCGACCGCATCCTCGACTACTTTTATGCTCTGTCGGATACGATGTTGAGATGGCAGAAGGCCAATCGCAAATTGCTGAAGTTCGTCCAAGCTCACCGATTCGGCTTCCGACAAGGCATGTCCTAGTGGAAGAACAACCAGGAGCGGCGCCGGAGCGGAATGAACAACCTTGATAAGGTGATGCTGCGGTGGATTCATGGTTATTCCAATATCCACCACTTCATCAATTACCATCCTTAATACCGCGTCACCGTTGCCTATGTCGATACCGTACGTCATTTGAGGATGACATTCTAAAAATTCCGGTATTACAACATCGGCCAGGTCTGAAACATATCCATTTCCTGATGCCACTTTTACATGTCCGAATTGCAAGCCGTTCGAAGTGCGGATGGCATCCTTTACCGCAGCGTCTTGCAACATGAGCTGACGAATATGCTCACGCAATATGGTTCCCGCGGCGGTTAGCACAATTTGTCGGCCCTGGTGCTCTATCAGGGCCTGTCCAAACTCGCTTTCTAGCAGTCTGACCTGGCGGCTAAGCGCTGAAGCGGAAATGTGGACACGTTCCGCGGCTCGCCGAATTGAACCTTCCAGAGCGACCGCGTAAAAATATCGATAAGCAGAATTCAACATGATTGGCGTAATCAGCTAGCCTGGGTTTCGCGATTGTGAGGGGGCGCCTTGGCGCGTATGGCACGTCCCGAGACTCGCGCGATGCATTCGATTGGGCACGAAACAGCTCTGCATGCATAGCTTTCCAGAGCGCGGCCAAGGTCAGACGCAACGATAGCACCAATGGAGCAAGAACCTGCCGAGACTATCTCCTGACGCAGTAAGGAGGAGGATTGCGGTCCTCCGAGCATCGCGGTACGCGGTTCCTTGTTCAACCTCAGGTGCTCGGCCCGAGAAACCAGCCACAGGCGCCGCATCCAGTCATTGATCGACGCGATAGCGCTCAAAAATTAGAACAGTCGCATCCAATAATTCGCCTTGACCCGATCTTTTTGTAAAAACATATTGGCGCTTCCTGTCATTTTTATCCGAACGCCGCTATGCAGACATCGCAATTTGATTCAGCCTTGAAATTGTTGAAAGATATGGTGTCAATCGATTCAAGAAGTTTTGTTTCAAACATTCAAATTGCGAATTTAATTGCAAACGAACTAGCGGGTTGGGAATTGGAATTCATAGATTATTTCGACAATCGCGAGGTAAAAAAGACAAATATCATCGCCTATAATCCGGCCAGCACCCCCACCGTTGCATTTGCCGGTCATCTGGACACCGTTCCAGATACTGGTTGGACTCGAAATCCTTTTGAACTCGTTATGGAAGGTGGACGTATCTACGGTTTGGGCACAACTGACATGAAAGGTCCCATTGCGGCCTTCATCACCGCGGCGAAGAGCCTTGATCCCGTGGCACAGCCTATTCTGGTGTTTACCGCCGACGAGGAAGCAGGCAAGCAAGGCGTCCGTGAAGTCGTGGCACGAAGTGAAATACTCAATCGACTAAGGCCACCGAAGTGCTTTGTCGTAGCAGAGCCGACCGATCTCGGGCTGGTGCGCGGTCATCGCGTGGATATCCAATTCATAGCGCACGCAAAAGGAATCCAGGCGCACTCGTCGACGGGGAAAGGCAAGAACGCAAATATCTCTCTTGTCCCGTTCTTGAGCGATCTGAGAGAACTGCATTTACGTCTTCGTCAGGATGTCACGCTGCATGACAAGCAGTATGAGCCTCCATTTTGCGATTTGAATTTCGTGATCGATAACTACGGTGCATTTCCCAATACGACGGTCGGCTTGGCTACCTGCCTCGTTAAATTTCGATACTCGAAATCTTTCGATCCGGAATTTGTAATGAAGGAAATTCGCGATTCGGCAAACGCGCATGGCGTCGAGTTGACGATCAAGATGGAGGCGCCGCCTCCCGAGCTTGCTGAAGGGCATTACCTTGTGAAGGCCGCCGAACGGATCCTGGGGTGTTGTGCATCCGTCTCCGGGCTGGGCACCGAGGCTTCGGAGTATTCCAAGCTTGCGCCCTGCCTGATTTATGGGCCCGGCCATATCTCATGTGCTCACATGCCGACAGAATACATCGACGAAGAACAATTTTATAGCTCGATCGAAACGTTTAGAAATCTCGCACTCAATCTGGTTTAATTTGCAGTGCGCCATTAATTTCTAATCTGCTTGTCCCAGGCGGGTCTTCCCCACGGAAATAAAAAATATCCATCCATTTCCGTGGACAATAGTTGCTCCGTCGAGCGGCGTTGAGCGCATTCAAGCACGTGCAGACTCTCATTCGCAAAGGTCCGCTATTGACAAGAAAATATTGACGAAAAACAATCCGTTAAATGTATCGAATTATTTTCGGTGTATTCAAAGCTTATCTTTATTCTTGGCGGCTTCGCGGCGCCGGATTCAAATCTGCCGCGTCAATTGGCGCGGCACATGGGCTTTCTCCCAATGAGCTCCATCCGATTTCTCAAGACGTTTATTGCGATCGCGCAGTACGGCTCGTTTGCTGCCGCGGCTGAACACGTGTCAGTCACCCAGGCAGCTGTCGGCATGCAAATGCGATCCCTCGAGCAGCAGCTCAACATCCCGCTGTTCGACCGTCAGGGGCGTACTGCCGCACTTAGCCGCAATGCGCTGGCTCTGCTGCCGCGCATCGAACAGATCGTCGCCCTTTACGATGGTCTGAGCGACGCCTGGGAGGAAGACGAGATGCTGGTCGGATCGGTGACGCTCGGTTCGGTGGTTTCGGCGATGGGAGCGCTCGCCACGCAGATTACCGAATTGAAGACGGCTCACCCGCGCCTGGACCTGCGTCTGGTGACTGGCAAATCGTTGGAGTTGCGCGCGCGTCTCAATGCGCGCGAGATCAACGCGGCCGTTATCGTGCGGTTGCAGGAAAGCCTGCCAAAGCCGTTCGATTGGCGCACCTTGTATGAGGAACCGCTTGTGTTGGTAGCTCACCGCGAAACACGTACAGCCCGGGCGGGCAGTGCGGCCGGGCTGTTACGCGACCGTCCGTTCCTGTCCTTCGATCGCAGCCAGCGCACAGGCATGTTGATAGAGCTTGCGGTGCAGCGCCAGGGCATTGCCGTCAACGAACTCGTGGAGTTGGATTCGCTCGAGACCATCATCGAACTAGTGCGCCAGGATATCGGCGTAGCCATCGTGCCACTGCTGCGCAATGCGACGTGGCAAAACGATCCCCTGCTGCGCATCATTGCGCTGCCAGTCCCGAGCACCCCGCGCGAGGTGGGCATCCTCGCGCGCACCGACGTGATGCGCCCCTATCTCATGCAGGCGCTCCGCGAGCGCCTGACCATGCCCGCGGCAAGAAGCACTGCCGTCGGCGCCGTGGACGCCTTTGACACATAGCCGACACGGTGCCCTCCTTAACAGGACGGCGGGCCGTGCCGTACAGGTGGCATTAGAACACCGTTCGTAATCCTATTCGCACCAGAGACTGGCTAGCGGACGTGGACGCCGTTTGCTGGTTCATGGCCGCGACCGCGGCCTTACCGCGAGAGTCGGTGCCCGATGCGTGCTGATAGACGCCGACCAGGTACACCGAAGTGCGCTTTGAGAAATAATATGCGGCACTCGCCGCCACCTGGTTGTAGATAGCGCCAGGGTTTGAATCGATGCCGTTGCCTTTCAGGTAGTCGTACGCCATCCCGACCCTGATCGCGCGCTCTATGTCGTATTGAACGCTGACCTCGGCATCGTTGAACACGGCAGTACCGGAATAGTGGGACGGATTCGGCCCCGAGGTCGTATCCCCAACCCCTTTGAACGCGATATTCGAATACGTGCCGGCGATTGTCGCTTTACCGAAGCGATAGCTGGCACCCGCCGCAATGTCCTGATACGTATGCGCCGACAGGAAGCCACTGAAGGCCGGCGAGGTCGCGTTTGTCGTCGCGGCGGTCAACGTGGTTTGCGAGCTCGTTCCGAAGAAGCTGATATTGGGGTTGCGGGCGTTCACGTAGCCGGCCCCTGCCGCAAACGCCCCGTACACGTAGTGCATGCCGGCTGATATAACCTGGTTGCGCGACGCGTCGCCGCTGACTCCGCCAAGCCCATACAGTGCACCGAAACGGAAGCCGCCGATCGTCGGCGTCACGTACTTGACGGCGTTATTGATCCGGTACGTATTGTGCAGATTGTCAATGTCGCCCGAATGCGCGGATGAGCTGCCGCCACCTAGCGCGGCAAAGGCGAAGCGTCCCACCTCGTCCACCACGAGGTCGTACTGCCGCCCGAGCGTCACGGTACCTGCGGTGCGCGACGACAAACCAACATACGCCTGGCGGCCGAACAGCAAGCCCCCCTGCGATGCCTTGCCGGTTGTGTTGTCAAAGCCGTTTTCGAGGTCGAACACGGTCTTGAGACCATCACCGAGGTCTTCGGTACCGCGAAAGCCGAAGCGGCTGCCGCTGTTGTAACCGCTACTCATTGCGTACTGGTGCTGTCCCCCAGCGTTCGAGACATAGTTGATGCCGGTGTCGATGATGCCGTACAACGTTACACTGCTTTGGGCATGCGCGAGCCCCGGTACTGCCGAGACCACCCCCGCGGCCGAAATGGCGGCCATCCACATCTTCTTTTTCATTATGTTTCTCCGGTTGAGATTTTCCTGTATTGCGCTTGCTAATGCCGATATGCAAATAAATAGTCCTAAATTATTCGAATGGACGAGCCTATCCCTGCGCAATGTATGGGTACATTGCGCCTGCGGACGACACAGTAGACTCTGGCCGCTCTTGTCGAACCCCGCCCTTATTGCGGCGCTAAAGCGCTCGTCTTATGATGCTGCGCCAGTACGGTTCGGTCAGCGCTCGCCGGCGCCCCGCAGAGGGGCGCGCACCTTCTTGACCGGATGCTTTTCCGCTCGCGCCTGATCTCAGGTTCTAGCGCATGGGCAGTTACGATTTGAGCGTCATGCCACGCAGACGAATCAACCCATCTGGATAGGCGACAAACCCTCCGACCTTGTTGCTTAAGGCGAACGGCAAAGGCGGGAAATAGAGGTAAGTGATCGGCTGTTCCCTGGCGATGAGCTGGAACACCTGGTCATATAGCGACTTGCGTTCCGCCGGGCCCGAAGCGCTGCGCGCCTGCACTAACAGGGAGTCGACCTGCGGGTCGCAGAAGTGGCCATAGTTCATGGCACCTTTGCACGACACGAACGGCAGCAGATTGCCGTCAGGGTCGATGCGTCCCGACCACGGCCGCAAGATCACCTGGAACTTGCCACCGATCGCGGCCGCTTGAGCCGCTGAAAAATCGGCGGGAATCAGTTTCAGGCGTATGTTGGCTTCGGCCGCCATCGCCTGAATCACTTGCGCAAGTTGCATGGCCGAGGTGTTATTGCCCAGTAACAGCTGGATATCGACACCGTTCGGGTAGCCGGCCGCAGTCAACAGAGCGCGTGCTCGCGCGACATCGCGTGGCGGAATTGTCAGCGCCTTGTCGTAATAGGGGTTTGTCGGCGGAATAGCCTGCACAGCCGGTGCGAACATGCCGGCACCGACTACCTGGTTGATCACGCCGCGGTCCAGAGAAAGGCTGAGCGCCTCGCGCACGCGGGCATCGCGCCATGGGCCGACTGCCGACGGTCCATTATTAAGGTTGTAGGTCATGCCCATGAAGCCGAGACCGTTCGACATGACGAAGCGCAGGCTCGCATCGCGCTTCACGGAATCGACGTCGGATGTGCCGATACGTTCGGCGATATCGATCGAACCCGAGCGCAGGTCGGCAAGCCGTACTGTTCCGTCCGGAACCGGCATGTAGATCACCTGCTGGATCGGATACGCCGCGGCATCCCAGTAGGTAGGCGACTTGTTGAGTACGATGCGGTAGTTCTGTACTCGTTGAGAAAACTGATAAGGGCCGACACAAATCGGGTGTCGTGAGATCTCGTCGTCGTTGGACAGGATTTTCGGCGCGAGCATCATTCCCGCCCGATCCGACAGCATACTTAGCAGCGCAGCGTCCGGATGGTTCAGAGAGAGCTGAACCGTAGACTCGTCAATCACGCTCACGTGGTCTACCGATGCCAGTTCCAATTTGCGGGCACTGACAGGGGACGTCAATTCGCGGTCGAAATTGGACTTCACTGCGGCGGCGTTAAATGGCTCTCCGTCCTGGAATGAAACATTCTTGCGCAACTTCAGCGTAACGGTTTTTCCGTCAGAACTGACCGTCCAGGAAGTGGCCAGCTTAGGCGTCAACTTCAGGTCCGGCGTGATGGAAATCAGCGAATCGCACATCGATGCAAATACCATCCGGTCCACCATTTGCAGACTGCGGTGCGGGTCGATCGTGCCGATATCGTCCTCGAGCCCGATGCGCAGGGTTTGCGCCATCGCTGTACCAGCTCCCAGCATTAAGATTCCTGCAACTGCTACCTTCCGCATGATCCTATCCTCTATTCGCTCTACATTGATTGACGAGCTGCCGTCCAGCCTGATACCTCGGGACCATGCATGCGTGACCGATCAGGTGGGATTCCTGATCGATCTGGCATGATCAAATCCGCATTTCAATATCCCACCGCGCGGCCATCGCGCCGACCATCGGTTGCCACCACGTACCCATGATCCGGATTGTTCGAGAGCCGCGAGATGAATTGGCCCGAGCCGAAATCCACGCGCTGGTCTCCGTGCGGCTTCAACGTGTGCCCCATCTCCTGCAGATCCCTCAACACGCCGGGATTGACCGCACTTTCGACGTCGAGCGTGAAATCTCGATTGAGCTTCCAGCGTGGTGCGTCGCACGCAGCCTGCGGCTGTTGCCCGTAGTCGAGCATCCGTACGAGGGTTTGCACGTGGGCCTGCGGCTGCACCTCTGCACCCACCACGCCGAAGCTCATCACTGGATTGCCGTCGCGCATCAGGAAACCGGGCATGATGGTATGGAACGGCCGCTTGCTCGCCCGCACCACGTTGACCGACTTGGGATCCATTGAGAAGCCCGCGCCGCGGTTCTGGAAACTGATGCCGGTGCCGGGGACCACCACGCCGGAACCGAAACCGCGGTAGTTCGACTGAATCAGCGAGACCATCATGCCGCGTTCGTCCGCGGTACTGATTTGCGTCGTGCCACCTGGCTTCGGCAGGCCGGGCGCCGGAGAGCCCGCACGGTGCGGGTCGATTAACGCGGCACGCGCATCGAGATACGCGTCGTCAAGCATTTCGGCCGGCGAGACCGTCATACAGCGCGGGTCTCCGACAAGCTCGTACACGTCGGAAAACGCGAGCTTCATTGCTTCTATCTGCAAGTGCTGTGACTGTGCCGAATCGACAGGCCATGCTCGCAAGTCGAAGCGCTCGAGAATGCCCAGCGCGATCAGCGCTGCAATGCCCTGGCCGTTGGGCGGTAGTTCATGCACCGTATAGCCGCGGTAATCGCGGCTGATGGTATCGACCCATTCGGCTCGATGCTCGCGCAAATCGGTCAGATCAAGAGCGCCCCCAGTCTCGCGAGCGAAGGCCACCATGCGTTCGGCCAGTTCCCCTTCGTAGAACACTGCCGCACCTTCACGGCCGAGCAACCGCAACGTATAGGCATGGTCGGGCGACTGGAATTTCTCGCCCATATGCGGCGCGCGCCCGTGCGGCATGAAGGTTTGCGCGAAGCCGGGTTGCTGTTCCAGCACGGGTGCCAACTCAGTCCATTTGCGCGCGACGGCTGGCGCAATCAAATGCCCGCGCTCGGCGATCACGGCAGCGGGTTCGAGGATATCGGCAAGCGGCAGAGTGCCGAAGCGTCGATGCATTTCCGCCCACGCGGATACGACGCCAGGCACGGTGACGGAATCCCACCCGCGCATGGGTTGCTGAGCGAGTCCCTTGGCGTCAGTGCCGTAGCGGGCTCGGAAAAAATCGAGCGACCACGCGCGCGGAGCCACGCCTGTCGCGTTCAGTCCATGCAATGCGTGTCCGTCCCACACTATCGCGTAGGCATCTCCACCAAAACCGCACGATACGGGTTCCACGACTGTCAGCATCGCGGCAGTGGCTAGCGCCGCGTCGACTGCGTTACCGCCGGCGAGCAGCATCTGCAATCCGGCCTGTGCTGCGAGCGGGTGCGACGTCGCTACGGCGTTGCGCGCGAAGAACGGCTTGGCAGTGGACGGGTAGGGATTGCTCCAGTCAAATTGCATCGAGGTTCACTTGATGATGAATTGGCAACGCAGTATGAAACGCCATTTTTTCCTCAATGACCAAAATTTATTTCTATGGGGATAAAGGTTTTCTTTACGGAACCAGGACGGTGCCGCAGCAATAGCGTGGATGGTGGATCACACTGATATCTGCGTTGGATACCGCATCGCAGAGGGCCGCCGCATGAGCCTGCCGTCATCTTCCGCCGCAAATTGGCGGGCGGGGCGGCGGTAACTCAACGCGGCTTCGACCAGCAGCTTTCTGGCGTAGCTGTTACCGGTCTTGGTGACGCTGCGCTGCCGGCGCTTGCGTCCCGACGACTGCTCCAATCGCCACACGCCGACCCAGGCCATCAGCTGGTGCGCTTGATGGCGTCATGCCGGTCGGGTTTCACGCGTTCGCCGGCTTATGAGGGATTAGTAAAGGACTAATGGGTGGCGGCCAACCCGCTCCTGGCAACGACCAGCGACAGCACGAACCAGGTTCGCATATCGCAAGCCTGGTTCAGTGGCGACCATCCGGTGAACCGGTAGAAAATGCGGCTGAGCTCTCTTGGCAGACTCCCTGTCACACGCTGATCCGATAAAAATCGGCGGCCGTATCGTGGAACAGGCTTGCCTTCTCTGCATCTGAAGCGCCGCTCGTTATGCGCTTGAACGCGTTCCACAGCACCCCGTATGCGAAATTGCCCTTGTCGACCGGGAAATTGCTTTCGAACATGCATCGGCTCGTTCCAAACAATTCGATGCATGTTTCCACGTAAGGCCGAATCGCCTCGGCGACAACGTCGGATCCCGGCGGCCGAGCTTTTTCATGGAAGTCGAACCCGAACAGAGTCATGCCAAATCCCCCAAGCTTGATCGATACGTTGGGAAAACTGGCGAGCGTTTTCATCGCCTTGCGCCAGTGATCAAAAACTTCACTGCGCCGTCCCCGATAAGGTCCAATTCCAAGCGGTCCTCCGACGTGATTCAAAACGATCCGTGTTTGCGCAAAGGCTTGCGCCAGGGAACACAGTTCATCGATTTGCGTATGGATCACCCAGGCGTCGAAGCTCAAGCCACGCGGCGCCAGTTGACCGAAGCCTTCTCTGAAGCGCGGATCCATCAGCAGATGCGGCGGCGGTGTTGCCGCCGACGCCCGAACGGATGGGTCGGCATGCCAGACGCCGATATTCCTGATCCCCCTCACCCGTCCACCCGACACGGATATCAGTTCGTCGAGCACCGGACCCACTCTCGCGCCCAGGGACAGGTCGGCGAAGGCTACTATGGCCGCGCCGACTTTCGTTCGCGCACCACGCTCTTCGGCCGCACGGATCTCTCGCAGCACGAACTCTATTTCGCCCACGGACGAAGATTCGACCGGCCCCTCCGTTCTATACCCCGTTTTACACTCGATGAACACGGTCGCGCGAACGTTTTGCCCTGAGCCGATGTCGTCGAGCAAGTCCGCGTTCAAGTAGCTCTTCTCGGGAAAATGCCACAGATGATGATGCGCATCGATGATCGGCCGCTCAGGCTCGAGCGCCGCTTCCGAATGCAACGCCAGCCAGTCGGGCCGTATCGTTATGTGCGGAGGTTGGGTGTTCGCGAGTTGATGCCCGCCGTTCTCCAGACTCATTTCAGCTCCCTGCGTGTTGCGATGACATGGCGCCGCTGGTCGTGGATGCAGCGCCCGCACCGATGGCGCGATGCGTGAGACACCATGACGACAGCGCGCCGGCTATGAATAAAGCGCCTGCCGTGGCGATGGCGGCGGCGAAATGTCCTGTCGCCTGGACGATGTATCCCGTCACGATGGGCGCGAGAAAGCCGAATACGTTTCCACCGATCAGCAAGAGGCCCACGGCGCGTCCGAGGTCTCCGCGGGACTGCAGCAGATCGCCCAGCAGGGCGATGTTCAAGGCAACGGCCGACGATGCGCTGGCGAGCGCGATCGTGATCAGGCCGAGAACGATCCAGACATTTGAAACCACTGGCACGAATACGATCACCGCTCCCGCGACCATCACCGCGCCAACGAGCCTTCTGCGCTGTCCGCTCTCCACGGCCTTTTCAGTGAGCATGCGATCGCTCAGGATTCCCAGCGCCATCGCAAGCACGATCGATCCCAGATACGGCATCGCCATTGCTGTTCCGCTGCCGAGCAGCGTCATGCCGCGTTCAGTCTGCAAGTAGTTCGGCAGCCAGGTGAGAAACAGATATTGGGCATAGACGTTGCATCCTTGCGTGAGCATCAGTCCCAGCATGGTTCGCGAACGCACCAGTCGGCGCAGCCCGATTGGCGCCGTATCGGCGCGCGCCTGCACCGTCGTTTCACGCTCACGTTCAATCGTCTGCCGTTCGTGGACGCTCAACCATCCCGTGTTTTCGGGCTGTCGAAAGAAGATCAGCCATACCGCCACCCAGATGAAGCCGACCGCGCCGCAAATCGCGAACGACCAGCGCCATCCCGAGACGGACACGAGCCACGACAGCACGAACGCGCCCACCGCCGGACCGAAATAAGCTCCCGAATTGAAGATGGTCATCGCCGTGGCGCGTTCACGGGCTGGCGCCCATTCGCGAACGATCCGGGCCGCCGACGGATAACAACTGGATTCGCCGACGCCCATCACCATTCTCGCGGCGAGCACGGAGCCCACGCTGCCGGCGGCTCCCGTGAGCATGGTCGCGAGAGACCAGACCGTCATGCTTATCGCAATGACGTAGCGGGAGCCGAAGCGGTCGATCAGAAGGCCCACCGGCAGCAGGAATAGCGTGTAACCCCACAAGAACGATGAGAACAGATACCCCAACTGGACCTTGCTGATCGATAGATCAGCCGACATTTGTCCGGCGCCTACGGAAAGCGCAACCCGGTCCAGGTAATTGATCATCGCCAGCACGAACAACATCAGGTACACCCAGTACCGGGCCTTCCAACTCATGTCTCCTCCAATGTGATTGGCTTTCCCTGGCAGAACGATCGGTCGGCGAACGTGCTTTCGACATCTGGATAGCCAAATAATCGCTTAGTTTTACTATGTATTAACAATAGATGATACCGACTCTGGCCTACTCGATGGCAATGCATCACAGTCCGGTTAAAACGTCCCCTCACAATGCGTGAAGAGAGCCGGCAATCGCCGGGAATGAATGCGAACAATGGATGACGCGTGATCGGATTAGATCCCGTTACAGAGACCTTGCAGCGCGACTCGCCAACCCGATCGATCGAAAGCAATCCGAATGATTCAGGCCAAATTGTAAGCGCTTACTCGACTATAAGTCGATGGCCGCCTCTCTGTCAATGCGGTCATCGTATAAATAAGCCCAAAAGTATTCCCTGCTGCCTGATCGCAGGCCGGTCGCTTCTATTGCGTTGAACAGGCCACGATGACCAGCCTCCCCGAAACTGTTTCCTGGCCTATAGCGACGTCCCAGACTCACTAATGGTAGGCTCGAACCCGACCATCACTATGCCGAGCCGAAGCAATATGAACAAACAGTGGACCATAACCGACATTCCGCCTCAGATCGGCAAGCGGGTTCTCATCACTGGTGCGAACAGCGGCATTGGCTACCATGCCGCATTGACGCTGGCGCGCAAAGGCGCGCAAGTCATACTTGCGTGCCGCGATAAACAACGCGGGGAAGAGGCCTTAGCCCGTCTGAACGCCGCGACACCGGACGCTCGTGCCGAACTCGCGATTCTCGATCTCGCATCCCTCGAGTCCGTACACCAGTTCGCGCAAAGGGAGCTAACCGGGCAACGCCCCATTCACATTCTGGTCAACAACGCTGGCGTCATGGCGCCGCCAAAACGGCTAGAGACTTCCGACGGCTTCGAGCTGCAGTTTGGCACCAACGTACTCGGCCATTTCGCGTTGACTGCGCTCCTTATGCCTGCTCTCAAACTCGCTGCGACTGGTTCGCCTGACCGGCCGCGCATCGTCACGATCGCATCCATCGCGCACAAGCATGGCCAGATCAATTTAGACGACCTCCAATCCAGGAGAACGTATTCGCCAATGCAGTCCTATCGGCAGTCGAAGCTCGCGAATCTGATGTTTGCGTTCGAGCTCGACCGGCGTTTGCGCGCGGCGAATTCGCCCATCATGTCGGTTGCCGCTCACCCTGGCGTCGCCAACACCAATCTATTTCGGGGCGGTAATCGCTCCGCGATTTCAGGCGCTGCTCGCGAGCTTCTTAGCCATTTCATCGGCGCCGTGCTGAACACCGATTACGCAGGTGCCCTGCCGACCCTTTACGCCGCTACTTCGCGTGACGTCAGCGACGGTGGCTACTATGGTCCACAAGGCTTTCTGGAGGCACGCGGAAGCAGGATTGGCGAGGCGAGCGTCGCCAGACAGGCAACGGACGCTTCGACTGCCGGCCGCTTATGGCAAGTGTGCGAAGAGCTTACTCGGGTAGCCTTGCGCCCGTAGTGCGGCCCGGCCAGATCGGGTGCCGTCGGCGTGTACCAGCCGACCCAGCCGACGAAACGCGCTGCGATTATTTCGCCGCCATCGTTTGGCGAATGTATTTCGGCACCACGAATGCTGAGTAATCCGGCTGGGCCTTTAAAAAGCTGCCCGCATGGTGTTTTGTTATCGGATCGGGTCCTGCGTGAGACGGGCTCAAGCGCGAATGGCCATCGCCCGCGCAACGGACACCATGATTTGCGACGCCATCGCGGCTTGCTGGGCGGTCACGTCCAGATGCGTGGTGACGCGAATGAAGTTGCCTCCGATTGCACGCACACGTACGCCTTCGGACCGGCAGAGTTCGGCGAATTTTTCGGCGTTGATGGCTTCCGGGTCGAAGGAAAAGCGCAGGATGTTTGAACCCGGTTGCGCCGGGTCGAAGCGGAACAGATCGCAGGCCGACAGCGTGCGCCAGATCGATTGCGCGTGCGCATGGTCGGCCACAAGTTGCTCGATGTGGTGCTCCAATGCATAAAGCCCCGCGGCTGCGAGCACGCCGGATTGCCGCATTGCTCCTCCCAGACGATATTTCCACTGCCAGGCATCACGCACAAAGTCGGCGCTGCCACACAAGACAGCTCCCACGGGACAGCCGAGCCCTTTGCTGAGGTCGATCCAGGCACTATCCCAACCGGCGGCGTAGTCCGCAGCGGCGATACCCGTGGCCGCGGTCGCGTTCAGCAGTCGGGCGCCGTCGAGATGACATTTCAGTCCGTTTGAGGCGGCAGCATCGCGCACCGCCTGCAGTTGCTCCAAGGGCCAGACAGCGCCGCCAGAAAAGTTCGTCGTCTGCTCGGCGCTGAGCAGGGTCGAGCGGGGTGCCGTCCGGGTACGCGGTCGGATCGCGTTGACGACCTGCTGTGCGTCGAAGATGCCATGCGGCGACGGCAACGCACAAATCGACACGCCGGCGAGCGCGGCCGCACCCGCCGCTTCGGTCCCATAGATGTGCGATTGATGATCACAAATCAGTTCGTCACCTGGCCGGGTGTGGGTAAGAATGGCCACCAGATTGCACATGGTGCCCGACGGCATGAACACGCCGGCCTCTTTGCCCAGCAGGTCCGCTACCTTTTCGCACAGTTGCAGTGTGGTCGGGTCGTCGTCGGATTGCTCGTCGCCGACCACTGCCTGCGCCATAGCCGCACGCATGCCGGCCGTGGGTCGGGTCTGGGTATCACTATAAAGATCAATGCAATGAGGTTTCAATTGAGTCAGTTCAGTTCGTAGCCGCGTAGCGGAGGGACACGTTCGGTACCGGCTGGCCGCGCGGGCGGCAAGCGCTCATGCCAGTCAGTCGCCTGGCTGGCGTCGCTAATGCGCGGCGCCAGCGCCTCCTCATCAGTGCGACAGCCAATGCACGCCGGACGGTGCCGGGGGACGGAGAGTCAGGGTATCGGCTGGTGTTGCGTCAGAATCCAACCGGATATCCGTCCTTGCGATGATCGGACGCGGCCACGTACGCGCCGTTGTCAAGACGCTGTGCTGCCTGCGCGCAGCCAAACTCGACATCAAAGCGCGGCGAGACGGAGACCGGATGCCCACGTGAGGCCAGTCCCTCGATCGTAGACTGCGGCATGTTCCATTCGACGGCAACGCCGTGGTTGTCGTCGAGCACCCGAAAGCGTGGCGCGTCGCTCGCTGCCTGCGGATTCAGTCCCTGGTCGACAATGCGGGTGACCATCTGCATATGGCCTTGGGCCTGCATCGATCCGCCCATCAGTCCAAAGCTCATTAGAGGCTGGCCACTGCGCGTCAGGAAGCCGGGGATGATGGTGTGAAATGGGCGCTTGCGAGGCGCCACTTCGTTCGGATGGCCCGGACGCAAATTGAAACCCCAGCCCCGATTTTGCAAGGCGATGCCGGTATCCGGCACGACGATACCCGACCCGAATCCCTTGAAGTTCGACTGAATGAACGAAACCATCATGCCGTTACTGTCCGCTGCGGTGAGGAAGACCGTACCGCCGCTATCTGGTTTGCCGGCGAGAGCCGGCGCTGCGCGATCGACGTCGATCAGCTTGGCGCGTTTTGCCAGATAGGCGGGGTTGAGCAGATCAGTGGTAGTGACTTCCGTCATGCCTTCTGCGTCGCCAAGATATTCGTGCAGGTCAGCAAACGCGAGCTTCATCGCTTCGATCTTTAGATGCATCGCTAGCGCGGAGTCAGGATCCATACTCTTCAAATCGAAATGTTCAAGCATGCCTAGCGCCATCAGCGCCGCGATGCCTTGACCATTCGGTCCGATCTCATGCAGTTCAACGTCTCTATAGCGGATGCTGATGGGCTCGACCCAATCCGCCTGGTGCGCGGCCAGGTCAGCTTCGGTAAGCGCGCCGCCCGTGCTACGCGCGTACTGAGCAATCGCGCTGGCGAGTTCGCCGTGGTAAAAATCGTCGCCCTTGGTTCGCGCGATTCGCTCGAGCGTATTGGCCTGCCCAGGGCAAATGAAGCGCTCTCCCTGAGCCGGCGCACGGCCTGCGGGAGCAAATGCAGCGCGGAAGCCCGGCTGGTCGATCAGTTCCGGGATCTGTTTTTTCCATTGGCGATGTACCGTGTGCGAAACGAAAAAACCCTCTCGCGCATAGCGTAGCGCCGGCTCGAACAGGACTTCGAACGGAAGGCTGCCAAAGCGCTCCCACGCGGCACGCCACGCTGAGACAGTACCCGGCACGGTCACCGAGTCCCAGCCCCGTTTCGGCATCTCCTTGTATTTCGAGAAATACTCGCGGGTCCATGCGGCCGGCGCGCGGCCCGACGCGTTCAAGCCGTGAAGCTTTTTTCCATCCCAGATGAGGGCAAACGCATCGCCGCCGATGCCGTTATTGCACGGCTCAACCACCGTGAGGGCGATTGCCGTCGCCAGCGCCGCATCGACTGCATTGCCGCCGCGTACCAGCATCTGCAAGCCGGCCGATGCGGCAAGCGGCTGGGACGTGGCGACGACGTTTCCGGCGAGCAGCGGAAAACGCTGTGAGGTGTACGGGAAGGCCCAAAAAGCGCTTTGATCCGCTTGCATATTCTCTCGAGACAGGTAGCTAGTGTGCCGTGCCGGTCAGGTCGCGATGCAGCACGCAGTATCGTGATCTGATATGTAGATGCATTTTGCATTCAAAAAGCATTATGCGTCAAACCGCTGACGACCCACGCCAGTGGTCATCCATCCGTAAAGCACCTCACCGGTGCGACATGCTGCAATCTCGTGCATATGCGCCCTTGCGCAGAATCTGGCCACGTCCTGGGAGAGGCGACGCGTTGCCTGGCGCGCAACCCGTTTCGTCCCTACGTCGTACTGCCCTCACACCATTCCGTCCCAATTCGGCGTCCGACGGGTTGCGCGCGGCCATAGATGTGCGCGCCTAGGGTCGACCCGCGAGTGTCGCTTTAACACCATGACTATCCGAGAGTCCGTGATGATCTTTCGTCGTTCTATTTTTGCTTTGGTTGTAGCGTTGGTCGGCGCTGCTGTCGCAGTCGCAAGCCTGGGCTGCGGGAACATTGCGCATCGCGATGACGGCTGCCGATATCCCGACCACGACCGGTATGCCCAATAACGGCTGGGAGGACATGCGCTTCCTCGGCTATCCGGTCTTTGAAGGGCTGATCCTGTGGGACCTGTCGCATACGGATAGGCTTGCCAGCTTGCGTCCTGGCCTGGCCACAAGCTGGGAACAGTCACCGGACAAGAAGACCTGGATCTTCCATCTGCGGCACGGCGTGAAGTTTCAGGACGGGACCGACTTCAATGCCGATGCGGTGATCTGGAATCTGGACCGCTACTTCAAGAGCAACAGCCCGCAGTTCGAGGCGGGAGGCGCCGGTATCACGCGCTCGCGCGTGCCGCTGCTGGCCAGCTACAGGAAAATCGACGACAGCACGGTCGCGCTCACCACGACCACGCCGGCCTCGTATTTCCCTTCGATGGTGGTCTACATTCTGTTCACCTCGCCGGCCTCGTTCGAGAAGGCGGGACATGACTGGGGCCGTGTCGCCACGCTGCCGGCCGCCGGCACGGGGCCGTTTCGCATCGCCCGGGTGGTGCCGCACCAATCCGTCACGCTGGCCCGCTGGGACGGCTACTGGGATGCGGCGCACAAGGCGAAGCTCGATTCCGTGCTGCTGCTACCGGTGCCGGAGGCCAATACCCGGCTGGCGGCGCTGCGCTCGGGTCAGGTGGACTGGATCGAGGTGCCGCCACCGGCTTCCTACCGCGCAGCGAATGAACGCCTGGTGGACGACCCGCCCTGGCAGTACATCGTGCACGATCTGAACCCGCGCGCGTTCAGCAAAAGGGTGCACGGCTTCGTCCCCGCGCAGTCCTGGTTCACCGATCTGACTCTGGTTAATATGCAATAAGACCGAAGTGCGGCGCTCCGCGCTGCCCATACCATCCCGTCGAGGGTCTGTACTCGGCATGAAGTGGAGATTCTGACTTGACTGACAATATTGCTCTCGCACCCGCGTATGTCCTGTCGCGCGAAATCGCGGCACGGCGTCTGTCGCCTGTGGACTTGATGGATGCCCTTCTCGCGCGTATCGCAACGCACAACCCGAAACTGCACGCTTTCGTGGAGGTCTATGAACCAGAGGCGAGACTCGCCGCCGAAGCAGCGGATAAGGCGATTCGTTCGGGCCATGCCGTGGGCCCCTGGCACGGTATCCCGGTGGGCATCAAAGACATCATCGACATCGAAGGACGGATCACGACAGGCGGCTCCGCGAGCCGGCTCGATCATCGCGCGACGGCGACCGCAACGGTCGTGCGTCGCCTGGTGAGCCAAGGGATGATCGTGCTCGGCAAAACGCACACGGTGGAATTCGCTTGTGGCGCGTGGGGGATGAACCAGCATCGCGGCACACCGTGGAATCCGTGGGACGCTGAAGTGCCGCGCACGCCAGGAGGCTCGAGCAGCGGCTCCGGCGTCGCCGTCGCGGCACGCCTCGCGCCTTGGGCACTGGGCACCGATACCGGATGTTCGATTCGCCAGCCCGCTGCGTGGTGCGGCATTACCGGGCTGAAAACGTCGATGGGCCGAATCAGCACAAATGGCATCCTGCCGCTCAGCCCCACCCTTGATACGCCCGGTCCGATGGCCCGTACAGTTCGGGACGTGGCACTGCTTTTCGATCTTCTGCAGGGCCCCGACCCGCTCGATCCTCGCACGCGCGGCCACCTGCCGGCCGATCCCCTCTCGACGCTGGAGCATGGCGTCCGCGGTCTGCGGCTCGCACGCCTGCCGTCCGAGGAAAGGGCAGGTGTGGCGGCCGATGTGCTGGACGCTTACGACCGCTCACTTACGGTACTGAGCGGGCTCGGCGCGGAGATCGTCGATATCGCTCTGCCGTTTAGTCTCGTTGAATTCATTTCAATGACCAGCATCACGATGGCGGAGGCTTATTTCACCCACAGTCATGTCGTCGAGGATCCGCGCCAGCCGCTCGACGAAGTGGTCCGCTCTCGCATCCTTGCTGCATCCCGCATCTCGGCTCAGGATTATCTGGCAACGCTGCAACGCCGGGACCAGATGAAGCAGGCGATGAAAACCGCGATGGCAGGGGTGGACGCGTTCTTGACCCCGACAGCGGAGACGGCGGCCATACCGCTCAACGAGGTGGATCAAAACGGGCAACCGACCCGCCTCACGCGCTTCGTCAATCTTCTCGATATGTGCGCGCTTTCCCTGCCGAACGGCTTCACTGCCGAGCGTTTGCCGAGCTCGCTGCAAATCGTTTGCCGTGAATATGAAGAATCGCTGGCGCTGCGTATCGGCCAGGCCTATCAGCAGGCAACGGATTGGCATGAGCGGATGCCGCCCGCTGTCGGGCAATGAGCAGCGAGCGCTAGTTCAGCCACTGGTCACCGTGGCTTGTTGCACCTGGTATTTGAAATCGCGGGCGAACGAAAAAAATCAGGCCAGCCTGAACACATCGACAAAACCGTGCAGGTTACGGGATTGCTCGTCGAGCGCCTGAGCGGCGGCAGTCGCCTGCTCGACGAGCGCGGCGTTTTGCTGCGTGATGGAATCCATCTGGCTGACGGCGGTATCAACCTGTTCGATGCCGGAACGCTGCTCTTCCGCAGCGGCTGCGATTTCATTGACAATATCGGTGACCTGACGCACGGCATGCAGGACTTCCTGCATCGTCTTGCCCGCGTCCGCCACGAGTTCAGTGCCGACCGTCACGGTCTGTACCGATTCGGCGATCAGATCCTTGATCTCCTTGGCCGCCGACGAAGAGCGTTGCGCGAGACTGCGCACTTCCGAGGCGACCACCGCGAAACCGCGTCCCTGCTCGCCCGCGCGCGCGGCTTCAACGGCCGCGTTCAGTGCAAGAATATTGGTCTGAAAGGCGATGCCTTCGATGATCCCCGTGATGTCGGCGATCTTGCGGGAACTCGCGTCGATGCTGCCCATGGTGCCGACCACACGTTCGACCACTTCACTACCGCGGGTGGCGACCAGCGAGGCGCTATCGGCGAGCGAACTCGCCGTGCGAGCGCTATCTGCGTTCTGCTTCACCGTTGCCGTCAATTCGCTCATGCTGGCTGCGGTTTCCTCGATCGATGCCGCCTGCTCTTCGGTGCGTGAAGACAAGTCCATCGTGCCCGAAGCGATTTGCGCCGTTGCGCTCGCAATCGATTCGCTACTGCCGCGCACGGCTCGCACAGTCCTGGCGAGACTCGTCTGCATCTTCTCCACGCCGCGCAGCAGCGTGCCCATTTCATCCTCTTTGGCGATTTCGACGCGACGGGTCAAATCGCCCTCTGCGATCGCATCGAAATGTTCGAGCGCCTGGTTCAGCGGACTCATGATCGCGCGGCGCAGTGCGACCCAACTCAGACCGGCGGACACGACGCCGACCACGATCATCAGAATCGACAGCGTAATGAACGTGTGAAAGCTCGACTCCGCCGCCTCGTAATTTCTCTTGGCATTGGTGTACAGCGTCAGCTTGACTTTCTGGTTCGCAATGTTCATGTCGTTGAAGAGATCACCCAATTGCGTCATTGTGATCTTGTCGGCCAGGACATGGTCATTCGCCTGGATCGCATCGATGAATGCGGAAATACCACCTCGCATGGCCTTGCGCCGCTCGCTCGCATCATCGATCACGCTTGCCTCGTCGGCTTCGTGCGCCTGTGCGACGAACTTCTGCCACCATTGCTCCGACTCGTTGAAATAGCCGTTGGCACGTTCGATCAGGCCGGCATCCTTCGGATCATCCGGATGCAAGGCGACGCGGTCCAGCACGAGGCGAGTACGGGCAATATAAATTTCCGCGTTGCCGATGTTCGTCGCGGCGGTCAGCTTGTTCTCATAAGTATTCTGGTTCGCGCGATTGGCCCGGCTGGTGCCGAGCAAACCCAGAACACCGATCGCCACCATCAAGACAGCAAGAAACCCCATCGTCAAGCCAATACGCACCTGCAGCGAAATCACTGCTTTCCCCGCTTTCATTTTTCTTCCCCAAAGACGCCGCTGTGCAGATCACAGCCGTTCATGCTTGCTTACGGCAAGTACTTAAATAGGTTTAGAGACGATCGCAATCGTCTGCATAATTTCCCGAGTGCTAACTTGTGGAAAGGAGATTGGCTACCTGGTCGTGAACTGAAGTGAAACGTTGCAGGTAACGCACCGAGCTGAAACGGCGCTTCATTTTGTCACGGCGGCTCTGGTGTAAATAGCGAAGGTGACTCGGTCAGAAGTTGCGGGGACCAATGGACTGATGAGTGGTAATGCGCAAGAAGCGTGTGGATGGGTTGTTCGATGGGCGGCATTTTGATCGCGATACCACATTACGTGACTCAATAAGGCATCCTGCCTATTATAAAATCATCGGCCCACGACCCTTTTTCACCTGAGCCTTCAAAACGAACGTCCCGACAACCGAGGAAAACCGGGTGCGAAGTCTATCTGCAATTTCACATCTATAGTTCAGATGAATTTAACCTCGTCTTAATTTTTATTTATCAATGAACGGCCTTGGATCGCGGGTTTTCGTGGCGTTGGCCACCGCGCTTATACCTCCGTATAAGCAAATTACGCTAACGCGGCATTGGCATATCCCACCGTAGAGTAGATTCGCGCTCCGGCAAAACCTACTCTTCTCTCACTCAGACAGAACCAGCGAGCGGGTTGTCTTCGGATTGCGGTCGTCACAGGCCGTGGTAGTCACACTTCCCCGCATCCAACTCAACACCCGTCGCTACGACGGACCGTTGTCGGAACGCAGCAAGAACCGACTACTGTGCAAACTCGAGTGCGGCAGGAGAACCGAATGACCCTCGAATTTTTAAGCCATCAATTCATTTTCGACCAGGCGGTCCGGCATCTTTTTCAGCAGCGTGGAACAGCGCTCCTGCCGCGCGGCGGTGGCGCGTATCGCGGGTACTGCGGCGGCTGTCCGATCGGCAACTTCATCAAGCCACGCGACTACATGACAGCAATGGAAGGGGTGCCGATTCACTATGTCAGCAAGCAAAAGAACGAAGTGCCGGCCTATATGGATGTGGGCGTCGCCGCGCTGAAAAGAGCGCTACTGCGTTCGAAAATCAACGTATACGACCCGCAGACGGTCAGCCTGCTGAGCTGCCTGCAAAACGTGCATGACGTCTTCGGCTTCTGGGAATGGGGCGACAGGCTGCAATCGATCGCGCGCCAATTCGGCCTCAACGCCGACCGACTCACGAACGCCGCGTGAGCCCGCCATGCCGATGAGGTTGGCCGGAGTAAGTGGAACCAGGGGTACCTGCACGAAGGAATTTTTTGAAAGAAAGCCGCTAGCATTCATGCAGCGTTTCTATTGCACAGGCTTGAGCACACGCCGCCCAGTGACGTTATGATTGCGCCTGCAGTACCTTGCCAATCCACTGGAGTACGTCATGCCGGAAGTCGTTGTTTACGCAGTAGCAGGGCGCTCACCCGAGCAAAAGAAAGCACTGATGACGGGGATTACCAAAGCTGTGGTTGACAGCCTCGGTGTCCTCGCTGAACAGGTTGTCGTGCAGATCGTGGAGTCTCCAGCAGACTCCAAGTCAAAAGGCGGCATTCCGTTCAGCGAGCGCCAGCGCACGGCTTGAACCCGCATCAATCTGCATCGTGACCGCCCGGTGTGCGTAGCGCCGCCGACCGGGCGCGAAAGTAATCCGCCGGCGCGCTCAGGTTGCGACCGCGGCAGTCGTATCGACGTAGAGCGCGTACAGTGACTGCCCGGCCGCCATGAACAACCGGTTGTGTGCTGCTCCGCCGAAGCAGACGTTCGCACAGCGTTCGGGCAGAGCGATGCGGCCAATCGCGCTGCCGTCCGGCGCGAATACCATCACACCGTTCAACCCCGGTCCGGTGCCCCAACCGGCCCACAGGTTACCGTCCGTGTCGCAACGGAAACCGTCTGGCGCGCCGTTCTCGCCCGCATCGACGAACACGCGTCCGTGCACGAGGCGCCGACCGTCCTCGACATCGTACACACGGATGCGCCTTGGCTTCGAGCCCGATTCGACGATGTAGAGGCGGCGTTCGTCGGGCGAGAAGCAGATGCCGTTCGGATTGACGATGTCGTCGGCGACCACCTCCGCCCGGCCGGTGGCCGGGTCGAGGCGGTAGACGTTGGTCGGCAGTTCGGGCTCGCCTTTGACACCCTCATAATTGTTAGAGATGCCGAACGGCGGATCAGTGAACCAGACGCTGTCGTCGCTCTTCACGACCACGTCGTTCGGCGAGTTCAGCTGCTTGCCGTCGAAGCGGTCGAGCAGCACGGTCAGCGTGCCGTTGTACTCGGTGCGCGTCACGCGCCGGTTGCCGTGCTCGCAGGTGATGAGCCGCCCCTGGTGGTCCCGTGTATTGCCATTCGCGTACCCCGAGGGTTTGCGAAATACCGAGGTTGCGCCGGATTCCTCGTCCCACCGCATGATGCGGTTATTCGGAATGTCGCTCCACAGCAGGAAGCGGCCGTCGCCGAACCACACTGGTCCTTCGCCAAAGCGCATGCCGGTCGCAAGCCGCTCGACCGCCGCGTTCGTGATGCGATATTTCAGGAAGCGCGGATCGAGCACTTCCACTGCGGGATCGGGATAGGTTTCACTTTGTTGCCACATAGCGCTGACCCTTGAGTCAACGGGGCTGCTTGATGAACGCTTCGAATGCCGTGGCGTAATCCGGATGCCAGCGCGACAACGCGGGCCGGTTCTCGACGATATCGCCCGCCGCCCATTGAATGCGCAATTCGTCGAGCGAGCGCGGCACGTCGTTGTCGGGACACAGTATGTAGAAGTCGCCTGCTTCGAGACGCTCGAACATGAAATCGACGGTCTGCTCGGGCGTCCATGCGGCGACGGGTTTCTCCACGCGGCCGTGCCGTGTCAGTTCCGTGAACACGAAGCCAGGAATCAGCAGATGAGCGCTGATGCGGCAGTCGGCGGTGTTGCGCAGTTCATGCTGCAACGCTTCGGTGAACGCTTTCAGACCGGCTTTCGCAACGTTGTATGCGGGGTCGCCCGGCGGCGTCGTGATGCCTTGCTTTGAACCGGTGTTGATCACGAGTCCCGGACGGCCGCGCTTGATCATGTCCGGCACGAAGACCTGCGTGCCGTGAATCACACCCCACAAGTTGACACCCAGCACGCGTTCCCAGTTCGCGGTTGGGCCGAATATCCCGCTACCGGGCTGAATGCCGGCATTGTTCATCAATACATCTGTTCCGCCGAAACGTTCGACAACGGTTGCGTGCAGACGGCGAACTTCGTCGACGACACTGACGTCGGTCTCAACCGCGAAGACGTCTTGCGTGCCGTTTGCGCTCAGCGCGGCGACTTCTTCCACCGCCCGCGCGACGCGCTCGGCGCCGAGGTCGGCAATGCAGATGCGCAGCCCAAGCTGCGCAAAACGTTTGGCAGCAGCCAGGCCGATGCCGGCGGCGCCGCCGGTGATCACGGCGACGGCACCCGGGGTCAGGGCAGAATGAGTCATCAGAATCCTCGTTGATGCGTGCCGGAATCACGACGCCAACCGGCGACTACGATCCCGATCCGTTGGAACAGTGAGCCGATGATCCTAGCATGAACTTTTTTTTTTGACCGACAGGGTTCCCGTTGGTCAGTGATCCGAAGCATGGTGTCATATCGCCGCGCGCTGCCAGTCGAGCGTCAGGTCGCCACCGCGGGCAATTTGAGCAAGTCCAGAAAAGCACGAGTGACGGGTATGAGCGGTTCTCCCGCGCTTCCCTTAAAAACCGCCGCGAGTTCCCAACAAGGTTCATCGGCTTCGCACAGGCTTGCCGTTGCGACCGGCGCCCCGCGCGTGTTGCTCCCCCTCGCGGCGGCCACGGATTCGGGCACCATGCTGATCGCAAGCCCGTGTGCGGCCAGTTCAAGCAACATTGGCATGTCGTTGACCTCGAAGCTGGTCCGGCGCTGCAACCCTGCCGCCGCAAAGCTCCGATCGACGAGCCGCCTGACGCTCCACTCCGGGCGCAGGTCGGCGAATGTTTCGTCGACGAGATCGGCCAGCTCCAGTCCACTGGCACCCGCAAGCCGATGATGTGCCGCGCAGACGACGACCATTCCTTCGCATGCGAACATGTGCGATCCAAGATCGTCGAGCGGCGCATCCGGTGGCTGAGTGAACGCGAGGTCGAGGCGCCCTTCCCTGACCTCGTCAATCAACGCGCGCGAGCCGTCCAGTGTCAATTCAATGTCGATCCCACTAAACAGGGCCCGAAACTGTCCCAGCGTAGCAGGCAGGTCGACGAAAGGCGCGAGACCGTGAATCGCACCGATACTCAGCCGGCCGCGTGCGAGCCCGTGAACCTGCGTGACGGCGTGCCGCGCGTCGCGAGCGGCAGCCAGAACCCGCTGCGCCTCTGCGAACAGCACTTCGCCGGCCGGCGTCAAGGCGACTCGCCTTGTGCTGCGATTGAACAACGGTCCGCCCAAATCCTCTTCCAGCAGGCGGATCGATGCAGACAATCCGGACTGCACGAGGTTGAGGCGCCGCGCCGCGCGCGTGAAATGCCGCTCTTCCGCGACCGCTACGAAATGTTCCAGTTGCTTCAAATCCACGTTGGCACTCTTTCTGCAGAGACGATTAATCACGAAAACCGCACAATTGGATCACATCTTTCTATTGGAATGGTAATTCAATCTCCGCTATCGTCCGACGTCTGGTGACATCAAGATGCCGGGCACGAAATGCGGGCGCAATGGGCCTCAACGACTGCACGCCAGTTGTGAATCCTCGCAACATACATGGAGATTGCTTCATCATGGACTACCGTCAACTGGGCCGATCAGGCCTCAAGGTGTCGACCATCACGCTAGGTACGATGACGATGGGCGGCAAAGGCAAATTCGCGAGCGTCGGCGAGGTGGGTCTCGACGAGGCGCGCCGGCAGATCGACATGTGCATCGACGCGGGCGTCAACCTGATCGACACCGCGGACGTCTATTCGAACGGTGCGTCGGAAGAAATCGTCGGCGAGGCGCTCGGCGGCAAGCGCAAAGGCGGCGTGCTGATTGCGACGAAAGCCCGCTTTCCCATGGGTGACGGCCCGAACGACCGGGGTCTGTCACGACATCATTTGATAGAAGCCTGCGAGGCGAGCCTGCGCCGTCTCAAAACCGATGTGATCGATCTCTACCAGGTGCACGAATGGGATGGACTCACACCGCTCGAAGAAACACTTGAAGCGCTCGACCTGCTTGTCCGGCATGGCAAGGTCCGGTACGTCGGCTGCTCGAACTACTCAGGCTGGCATCTGATGAAGGCGTTGCATGTCAGCGAGCGCGATCGCCTGCCGCGCTTCGTGAGCCAACAGATCCATTACACGCTTGAAGCACGCGAAGCGGAATACGAACTCGCGCCGATCTCGCTCGATCAAGGCCTGGGCATTCTCGTCTGGAGCCCGCTCGCGGGCGGCCTGCTATCGGGGAAGCACCGCCGCGACACGACGCCCGAGGGCACGCGTCAGCTCGCCGGCTGGACGGAGCCGCCGATCCGCGACGCCGAACGACTGTGGTCGATCGTCGACACGCTTGTCGAGATCGCCAGCGAGCAGAACGTCTCGGCCGCTCAGGTCGCGCTTGCGTGGACGCTGGGGCGCCCCGCCGTCACCTCCATCATCATCGGCGGGCGCAACGAGAAGCAACTGCTCGACAACCTCGGCGCGGCGAATCTCAGGCTGAGCGCCGAACAGCGCGAGCGGCTCGACAAGGTGAGCGCACCGCCCCTGCTGTACCCGTACTGGCATCAGGCGCGGACCGCGCATGATCGTCTTTCCGTTGCAGACCTGTCGCTGCTGGGACCTCATCTCACGGCGTAGGGTGTGATGCGGCCGGCATCGACTCCCGGCCGCTCTGAAAGATTGCCCGTCATCCACAGACGTCTACCCTGGCCGGATCGCAGTCATCCCATCGCGAAGTCGACTCGCGCTCGCAGTGACTTCACTTGACTGTAGCGCGCCGTCACGAGCCTGCTGTGCAAGAAAGCCGATGGAGGCCTCTTCACGCCCCGCGTCACGCAATCCGCGATCGACATTGTGCGCTGCCTACCGACCGGTGGCAGCAGCGTCTCGCTCGCCTTCAAATCAACAACGTAACACCGAATCACCATGAAAAAACTTAGAACGGCCATCGTCGGTTGCGGAAAGGTCGGTCATTTCCATGCCCGGGCGCTCTCCAGACTGGAGGACTCAGACTTCGTCGCGGTATGCAGCACCTCTCTCGATCGAGCAAAAGCCTTCGGCAAACAATACGGCGTGCACGCGTTCGACAGCGTCGAAGAAATGGTGGAAGCCGCGCAGGTCGACGTCGTATGCATCTGCACTCCGCACCCTCAGCACGCTTCCGTTGCGATCGCCGCCTTGAAAAGCGGCAGTCACGTTCTCATAGAAAAGCCCCTCGCTTCTTCGCTCGAAGACTGCGACGCCATCCTTTCGTGCGCCGAAGAACACCGGCGTACGGTCGGCGTCGTGTGCCAGCGGCGCTTTTATCCGTCCGCGATGCGAATCAAGCGGGCCATCGATGCGGGCAAGATCGGCCGCCCTGCCATCGGCAACGTCGTCATGCTCGGATGGCGCGACCGTCAGTATTACGAAAGCGATCCCTGGCGTGGCTCGTGGGCTGGCGAAGGAGGCGGCGTACTCGTGAACCAGGCCCCTCATCAGCTCGATCTGCTGCTCTGGTATATGGGCGATATCGATGAGATCTACGGCGTGTGGAAGAACGTCAACCACGACTACATCGAGGTTGAAGACACCGCGGCGGCGATCATCAAGTTCAAAAGCGGCGCGATTGCCAACATTCTGGTCAGCAATTCACAGAATCCTGCTTTGTACGGGAAGGTCCATGTTCACGGAGATAACGGCGCGTCGGTCGGCGTGCAGACGGACGGCGGCGCGATGTTCATCGCCGGCGTCTCGACCATCACCGAACCGCCTTACAACGATATCTGGACGATCAAAGGCGAAGAAGAAATGCTCGCCGAATGGAGAAAAGCGGATGCGGAGCATTTCAATTCCGCGGATTCCCTGTACTTCTATCACGAGCAGCAAATAGATGATTTCCTGACTGCCGTCAGCAACGGCACGAAGCCATTGATCGACGGACTCGACGGCCGGAAGACCGTAGAGCTGTTCACGGCCATCTATCGCAGCACGCAGAGCAATGCGGTTGTAAAACTCCCACTCTGAGCGGGACGACGAGTCGCCGGTGTTCCGGCGGGCAATGCATGTTTGGACGGTCATCCAGACAGCTTCTTGAATGCAAAATCATGAAAACAACAAAAACCCGCTATTTCATTGTCTTTTTACTGTTTGTAGTCACGGCCATCAACTACATGGATCGCGCGAACCTCTCGATCGCGGGCAGCAGGATCCAGGGGGAATTCAGTCTTTCGCCGACCCAGCTCGGCTTACTCTTTTCGATGTTCACATGGACGTATGCGGCCGCTCAGCTTCCCGTCGGGTATCTCCTTGATCGAATCGGATCGAGGGTTCTCTACGGCAGTGCCATCGTCGTCTGGAGCACATGTACGTTCGCGATGGGCTTTGCTTCGCATCATCTTTTCGCGACCCTGGGTGCCTCGTTCGCGGTGCTGCTGGTCTGCCGCGCCCTGATCGGCCTCGCTGAAGCACCGTCGTACCTTTCGAATACGAAAATCGTCGCGAACTGGTTTCCGAAGAACGAACGCGCACGGGCGACGGCGACCTATATCAGTTCGCAATACATCGGCCTCGCATTGTTCACGCCCGTCCTGACTTTTCTGACGAGCCGTTATGGCTGGCAAATGGTGTTCTATGCAACGGGTGGCGTGGGGATCGTGTTTGGGATCTACTGGCTGATCGTTTATCGCGACCCCAAAGACAGCAGGAAAACCGCTCAGGCCGAGCTCGATCTCATCAAGGCCGGCGGTGGCTACGGATCTCAGGATCAATCCACGGTCAGCACCGTGGTCGACAAAGACGACATCCTGTACTTCCTCAAGAATAAAACTGTCTGGGGCCTATTCATCACCCAGTTCGCCTACAACTCGACGCTGATCTTCTTCATGACATGGTTCATCGTCTACCTCGAAAAGGCCTTGAATCTCACACTTTCCAAAGCGGGACTGGGCGCCTCCATTCCCTATCTGATGGCCATGTTCGGCATGCTGGCGGGCGGCTTCCTCAGTGACAGCCTCCTGAAAAGGGGTAAATCGGTCACGTTCGCGCGCAAGCTGCCGGTGATCGTTGGCCTCGCGTTGACGGCCATGATCGTCGCGGTCAATTTTTTCGAGAACCAACCCGTCATCGCAATCGGAATCCTTTCGCTGGCCTTTTTTGGAAACAACGTCGCGAACCTCGGCTGGGTGGTATTTACAGACGTCATTCCTCGCAATTTCATCGGGACGATGGGCGGCTTCCTGAATCTGTTCGGCAATTTGTCCGGCATTACCACGCCGATCGTTTTCGGCATGATCCTGCAGCGCACGCATAACTTCCACTATGCGATGTGGTACGTCTCGATCGTCGCCGTTCTGGGCATCCTTTCGTATATCTTCCTCGTCGGCAAAATCGAAATGATCGTGCCCCCGAAGAAGCGTGAGCGGGACACGTACCGGGTCATGCAGTCGAACTAGGCTCAACTACGAGGAGGGGTTCGGCAATCCGGTGCTCGTGAATTCTTTCACCCGGCCGGCGCGATCTACTGCGCGGGCTCTCTAATGCATCGATTGGTAGGCCAATTTTTTGGACCCACCGTGATACCGCAACGGTGCTTGCGTCGGATCAAGCCGGATCGCCTCCTCGTATTCCGCACTTGCGTCAGATGTATTTCCCTCCCTCGACAAAGCGATACTCAGGTTCCTGTGGGTGACAGCTACGTTAGGCGCGAGCCTGATTGCCTGCCGATACTCGACAACCGCTTCGGCAAATTTGAGCTGCCTGGCGAGGAGATTCCCGAACCCATTGTGTGGCCGGTAATCGCTCGGATCGAGCCGCATGGCCGTACGATATTCCGCTGCTGCCTCGTCTTGCCTGCCCTCTTTGGCAAAGACATTCCCCAGACCGTTGTGCGGCAGATCAAAGTTCGGATCTAGCCTGAGCGCCTCGCGGTATTCTCTAACCGCCTCTTCGTACTTGCCCTCCTTGTCTAAGAGGTTGGCCAGACCGTTGTGTGGCTGCGCTCGCTTTGCGTCCAGTTGGATTGCCTGACGGTATTCGTCAGCGGCTTCTCTATCCTTGCCCTGTGCGTCCAGCGCGTTAGCGAGACCGTTATGCGGCAAAGAGAATTTCGGGTTCAGCCTTATCGCCTCACGATATTCGACGATGGCGTCGTCCATCTCGCCCAGATCGCTCAAGAGGTTGCCGAGGTTGTTGTGAGGGTCGGCAGAGTTGCGGGCCAGCCGCATCGCTGTTCGGTATTCGGCAGTCGCCTCGTCGTCTTTGCCCTGTAATGCCAACACGTTCCCGAGGCCGTTGTGCGCCTCTGCAAGACTCGGGTTCAGCCGTATCGCCTCGCGATATTCACGCCCCGCGTCATCCGTCCTGCCCATGGTCAGCCAGAGGACGCCGAGGTTGTTATGCGGCTCGGGATATCTGGGATTGAGCCGAATGGCCTCGAGGTACGCAGCGGCGGCAGCATCCTGCTTGCCAAGGTTGTCCCAAACGACGCCCAGACCGTTACGCGGATGAGGGTTCCTCGGATCGAGGCGGATCGCCTCACGGTATTCGGCGATAGCTGCGTCTTCGTTGCCCTGCCTGTCATAGACGGTTCCGAGGTTGAAGTGCGCCCCGCCGTAGGTTGGATCAAGCCGCGCCGCCTCGTGATACTCGGCCAGCGCTTCCCCTTGCTTCCCCTGTTTATCAAGGACTGCGCCGAGGCCGTTGTGTGCCTGCGCACTCGCCGGCGCAAGTCTTAGCGCAGTGTTGTATTCGGCTAGCGCCTCCTCTTCCTTACCCTGCCGGTCCAACAGGTCGCCGAGGTCGCTATGAGGCGTGGCGTCCTTGGGATCCAGCCAGACTGCCTCGCGGTACTCCGCGATCGCCGCTTCTTCGTTGCCCTGCGAGTCCAGAGCATTGCCAAGGTTAGTATGCGGTTCCGCATCCTTCGGGCTGAGCCGGATCGCTTTTCGGTACTCGGTCGCTGCGTCAGCATCTCTACCCAGCGCGTGCCAGACGATGCCGAGACCGACGTGGGGCGACGCATACCTCGCATCGAGTCGTATTGCCTCGCGGTATTCGGCGATGGCGGCGTCGTGTTTGCCCTGTTTCGTAAAAACCGCGCCCAGCGCGTTGTGCGGCGGCGCAAACGTAGGATCGAGCGCGATTGCCTCACGATATTCCGCGACCGCGGAGCCGTCGTTACCCAATGCGTGCCAGACCTCGCCGAGGCCTAAATGCGCCTCCTCATATTTCCTGTCGATTCTGATTGCTTCGCGAAACTCGGCTATCGCGTCAGCCAACCGGTCTCTGCTCCCAGGTTGATCATCAACTTTCGCCGATGGAACGTAACGTGACTGGGCTATGGATCCTTTGAGCGTGTGAGCCATTGCAACGACTTTGTCGCCAGATGGAGAGTTGGCGATGATCCGGTCCGCGGCTGCATCAGCGCGCTCAAGCTCGTCTCGATCGAACAGCGCTACCGCAGCAACGAACGGCTGCGTATCCGCGACAACTTCGAATGCGCCTTTGTCGACGAGTTCGTTGACTGCGTTCGTTCCGGTGGCAGTACCGGAAAACACCAGCCGTCCGTTTACGCGCAAGCGCATCGCTACCACTTCCCCAGATTGGGTGAGTTCCCCCGACACCTCGTGCTGCCAGCTCGCCGGCAACATGCCGCGAATCGTGGTGGCCACATTTTCGACAGAGATACCCGCGGTAGGGATCGTGATGTTCGGCGGCTCCTGCGGGAGTGGCAAAGCCGTCTTTGCCACTCTCGGATAAGTGCGTTCGTAAATCGCATTGATCGCATCGCGAAGACGTTGCGTGGCGACGACGGAACTGAAGCCATCGTCATTCAACGTTTTGGGTACGGGGATAGCTTGCAAGTTAATGCTATGGCCACGAAACGTAGCCGCAATGGCTAACGCAATAAACCATCCGGCAAATGCCAATGTTGAAAGCGTCGTTGTGGCCGCCACAATTCGCCTGGCCCAACGCGTAATACGTTGCCACCGCAGACGCGCTTTGCTTCCCGCGTTTTCCGGTTTTGGTGATGGGTGCTCCGTCGACTGCACCGTGGTTGAGGAAGCGCTGTCGTTCGTGTGCTCCGACATTGGCGTCACCTCCGCGGTTGTCATTCGATGACAGCACGTTACACCCGAATTCCGGCACGGCCACCGTGCTAGCTTTTGTCTGGACTGGCCGCAGGCAGATGAACTACGTGATAAGGAGCAGGAATTTACCTGGTCGACAAGACGGCAGTGGCGCCTCTAAACGGTAAAACGATCGATCGGGCGAAATTCTTAGCCGTGCTTTCCGGGATCGATCGAGGTCGTATGTAGGCGCGTATGAAGATGCCAGGGCCAACGCCGGCATTTAGGCAGCAAACTCCCCTTACCGATTCGTTTCGGTCTGAGGTCGACTGGAAGACGCCACAATCGAACGGAGGAGTTACGCTGCCCGAGCGTCTGCAGAACTGGTTTCGACCTGTGAGGGGGACGGCGGCCGTTCTTGACCGTTAGTTGCGTTGAATAAATCAAGCATCGTGTGTCCGAGGTGAGCTTTTACAGGAGTGATTGAGCGCGAAATACTGCTGGCTCGATTCGAAGCGCAGGAGAGATATCAGTGCGCATTTGGTATGGAGAAATCCAAGGCGATCTCCCTCTCGGCATATCAGGCGATCGGGGCGTTCTCACACGCCCTTGACCCGTCGCTGTCGTTCGGATGCAACTTGCGAGCGTCCAGTTCCGACTAAGGAACGGACGCTCTTTAGCCCCAGTATTCAGGCCGCTGAGCCCGCACAATGCTCAACCAAAGGAAACACCACGTTACGTGATGGCCCCAATCTGCCAGGGCACGAATTCATTCTGGCCGTATCCGTGAATCTCGCTTTTCGATGCCTGGCCCGACGCGGTTGCAAGCATGAGCTGGAAGATCTCTTCACCGAGTTCGTCGACCGTTCGTTCGCCGTCGAGAATCGACCCGCAATTCAGGTCGATGTCCTCTTCCTGGCGTTGCCACAAAGCGGTATTGGTTCCCAGTTTCAACGATGGCGACGGCGCACAACCATAGGCGGACCCGCGACCGGTTGTAAAGCAGATCAGGTTGGCCCCACCCGCGACCTGTCCGGTCGCCGAAACCGGATCGTAGCCCGGCGTATCCATGAAAACGAGACCGTGTGCGCGGACCAATTCAGCATACCGGTACACGTCGACGAGATTGGTCGTGCCGCCTTTCGCCACGGCGCCAAGCGACTTTTCGAGGATCGTTGTCAGCCCACCAGCCTTGTTCCCGGCCGACGGATTGTTGTTCAGATCAGCATTCATGCGCGCGCAGTAAGCTTCCCACCAATGAATCCGTTCGATGAGCTTTTCGCCGACTTCACGTGACACGGCCCGCCGCGTCAACAGATGTTCGGCGCCGTAGACCTCGGGGGTTTCGGAGAGAATCGCCGTTCCACCATGCAACACCAGACGATCGACCGCCGCGCCGAGTGCCGGATTGGCGGTAATGCCGGAGTAGCCATCTGAGCCGCCGCATTGCAAGCCGATCACCAGATGCTTCGCGTCGACGGGCTCGCGTCTTACGTTGTTCGCTTCCGCAAGCATCGCCTTGACCTGTTCGATGCCCGCCGCCACCGTGCGCGCCGTGCCGCCGGTCGCCTGAATGGTCATCGTCTTCAGCGCCGCGCCGGGCGTAAGACCCTGGCTTTGCACGAGCCCGTCGATCTGGTTGGTTTCGCAGCCCAGCCCGACGATCAGTACACCGGCGAAATTAGGATGCCGTGCATAACCACCGAGGGTGCGCCGGATCAGTTCCAGCGCTTCGCCTTCGGAATCGATCGCGCAGCCTTGACCGTGCGTCAGCGCGATCACGCCATCAACGTTTGGATAGTCCGCGAGCGCTTGCGGATGAATATCGCGACGAAAGTAATCTGCAATGGCGCGAGCCGCCGTTGCGGAGCAATTGACCGATGTCAGAATGCCGATGTAGTTGCGCGTCGCGACACGTCCATCAGCGCGTACGATGCCCATGAACCGTGCCGCCGCTGCGACCGTCGACGCAGGCTTCGCATCTGCGCCAAAAGCGTAGTCCCGATCGAAGTCGCCCATCGCGAGGTTGTGCGTATGAACGTGCTCGCCGGCTTCGATGACACGTGTTGCAAAGCCGATGATCTGCCCATAGCGCCGCACTGGCGCGCCTGCTTCGACACTGCGGACGGCAAGCTTATGACCCGCCGGGATCAACCCACGCACGGCAAGACTATTGCGGATGCGCATGCCCGCGATAAGCTGGTGCCGCGCGATGACGACATCGTCATCTGGATGCAGTTGCACGATTGGTTCTACGGTTGCCGAAGAATCGTCCATTGTGTTTTCGGCGTCGAATCTCATGACGTAGCCCTCTCGATCTGCGCTGCGCGCACTGCGTCGCCCGTTACGGCATCAAGGCTGAAGAGCGCACTACTGGATGCGCAGGCGCAGCGTCGTTCGCCGATGTATTGATGTCCGAGAATGCTCATGTGAATGTCCGGTTAAATCGTGTTCAGCGTGCCTGCACGTACCTAGCGAAGCGTCGCTTTGGCCGTGCCAATCGGCGCCTCGGTTACGCGGCGTGACTGTAAGCCGATGCTCATAAGCAGCAGCACGCCGACGACGCCCGCAAACGCCAGGATGAACATGCCCGCACGCGGGCTGTTGAAGAGCGTCTCCACCGCCGTCTTTAAAGTCGGCGCGATGAAGCCGCCGAGATTACCGAGCGCGCCGATCATTGCAATACCGCTCGCTGCCGCGGTGCCGCTCAGGTAGGCGGTCGGCAAGGTCCAGAAGAGCGGCTGAACGACAACGAAGCCAACCGTCGCGATACAGAATGCGACAAGCACCGGTGCGATGTGACTGCCGAGCGTCGACAGTGCGATCCCTGCTGCGGCCATCGCCAGCATGGCCACCGCAAGCTGCCGATGCTTTCCTTTCGCGTCCGCGTAGCCGGTGATAAAGCGCAGTGCGATGAGTGCGCACAACCACGGAATCGCGGTCAGAAAACCAACCTTCGAGCCGATAGCGGTACCGGTCAGCTCAGAAATCCGCGTCGGCAGGTAGAAAATAACGCCATATACGCTGACCTGAATGGCGAAATAAATCGCTACGAAGCGAAGCACGTTCCAGTTGCGCAGCGCAGTCAGCGCAGTAGCCGGCCCGTGCGCGACCTTGTCCCGGTCTTCCATTGCAATGGCGTTTTCCAGGGCGTCCTTTTCGGCCGGCGTCAGCCACTTCGCTTGGCGCGGTTTGCTAACCAGATAGAAGAACGCGATGATGCCGACCGTCGACGCAGCGAGACCTTCGATGAGGAACATCCACTGCCAGTTGTGCAGCCCGAGGCGGCCACCCATGACTTCCATCAAATAACCTGACAGCGGGCTACCTAGCACGAGCGCCACTGGCAAACCGAAGTAGTAGATGCCTAGTGCCTTGCCGCGTTCACGCGCGGGAAACCAGTACGTGGAATAGAGGATCACGCCTGGCGAAAAGCCCGCTTCGGCCACACCCAGAATAAAACGCAGCACATAGAACGAGGTCTCGTTGTGTGCAAACATCATGGCGGCCGACGCAAGCCCCCAGGTGACCATGATCCGGCTCAACCAGAGCTTCGCACCCACCCGATGCAGCATCAGATTGCTCGGGATCTCGAACACCGCATAGCCGATGAAAAAGATCCCGGCCCCGAGCGCAAATGCCGCGTTGCCGATGTTCGAATCGACCTGAAGAGCCTGTTTGACGAAGCCGACGTTCGAACGGTCAAGCATCGATAGCGCGAACATCAGCGCGAGGAAGGGCGCGAGGCGCAGGCGCGCCTTGCGCACTGCGCTTTCCAACGGGTCTTGCGTAACGTGTTGAGTCTGCATCTCGTCTGTCTCCATGGGAAGCCGGGTATGCCGGTCTGTTATGGCGGGGTAGAGCGGGTTCAAGCGTGATCAGAGAGCGGCGGTGCCGAGCAGTCCTCGCGCAGCCAGGTTCGCCATCAGCGCGCGCACGCCGAAGGTCCAAGGCTCGATACGGTCGCTGTGGTTGACCCGGTTGACCAGCGTGCCGAGCTGACGGCTCGAAATCTTCACGATATCGCCCAGCTTGTGTGTGAAGCCAGCTCCAGCGGCGTCGCGGTCTTCGATTGGTGCAAAAAGCGTCCCGAGGAACAGCAGCGCGCCATCGGGGTACTGGTGGGTCGAACTGATCGTCTGCGAAACGAGATCGAGCGGGTCGCGCGTGATCTGGTCCATCGAACTCGACCCTCGCAAGACAAAACCGTCGCTACCTTCCACGCGCAAATCGACCGTCGCACGCCGCACATCGTCGATCGAGAAAGTCTCGTCGAAAAGCCGCAGGAAAGGGCCAATAGCACACGAGCCATTGTTGTCCTTCGCCTTGCCGAGCAGGAGCGCGCTGCGTCCTTCAAAGTCACGCAGATTGACGTCGTTGCCCAGGGTCGCGCCAAGCACGCGGCCGCGACTGTCGATCGACAACACGATTTCCGGCTCCGGGTTGTTCCAGACCGAATTCGGATGCAGCCCGATCTCCGTGCCCGTCCCTACAGCGGCCAGCACCGGCGCTTTTGTGAAGACTTCCGCATCAGGGCCGATTCCGACTTCCAGGTATTGGGACCATAACCCCTGCTCGGTCAGCAGCGCCTTCAATTTGCGCGCCTCGGCGGAGTCCGGTCGGATGCTGGTGAGGCTATCGCCGACCAGAGACCTGATCTGGTCCCGCACGCGCACCGCGCCTTGCGGATCGCCCTTTGCCTGCTCCTCGATCACTCGTTCAATCAGGCTCGCCGCAAAGGTCACACCGGCCGCCTTGATGACCTGCAGATCGCAAGGCGCAAGCAGATGGACATGCTCCGGGTTGCGCGCCACACCGGTCATTGCATCGACCGTATTGGCGATGATCGTGTCCAGCGTGCCAATCCAGCGGCCACCCGCGGCTCGCACTGTCGCGACCGGATCTTCCCGCTCCACCAGGCTGCTGATGGTCGGTGCCGCGTCGGAAATGTCGAACACGCCTTCGGCGCGCAAGACGACTACGGCTGGACCCGCGGGCATGGATTGTGTGGCAGGAACCCAGGCGCGGCCGACAAGTGTGCCGGACAACCCGTCCGACGGAAGCGTGTCCGTTACGCTGAGTGAAAGCGGGGATGTCATGTCTGTCTCCACAGATGTTTGTCTGGCGCGCGTGGCTTGCTGCCCGTTCGCGCGTTAATTCGCCCAGCTGCCACTTTAGGCAGCCAACCGATAAACATCCAATCTCTTATTCCGTACAATCGATTCCATCCGGTTATGAGTTCTTGCGCGTTTACCCCATGTCCAGACAATTTACCGTGCGTACGTCGAGTGTCCTGGCAAGGCTGCGCTTCAGACATCTTCAACTGCTCGATGCGCTTGGACGCACGCACAACTTGCGCATCGCAGCCGAACAGATGCTCATCACCCAGCCCGCGGCGACAAAAATCCTGAGTGATATCGAATCGATGTTCGGCGCCCAGTTGTTCGAACGGTTACCCCGGGAGATGCGTCCAACCGATCTCGGCGTCTTGTCCGTGCGCTACGCGACCACGGCGGTCGCGGATCTGGGCAAGTTCGTGAGCGAGTTCAGCACCTTGAGCGAGGGTGGTTACGGTCATCTCACCGTGGGCGCTATCTCGGCTTCGGCCGCTCAGGTGGTGATTACGGGCATCAGGGAGATCCGCCAGCAGCGGCCGCAACTGGTCATCAAACTGGTCGAGCAAAGCAGCGACCAACTGGCGGTCTGGCTCGAAGAAAGGAAGCTGGACGTGATGGTCGGCCGTCTGACGGAGCCGCGCCATCAAGTACTGTTCGACTTCGAGGTGCTGTCCGGGGAACCGGTCTGGGTGGTCGTCGGACAGCATCATCCGCTGCTCCAGCGGCGGCGGCTGGAGTTGGCCGATCTTGGCGCGTGGCCATGGATTCTCTATCCGCAAGCCACGGCTATCCGGCAGCTGTTCGATGAAACGTTCGCCGGCGCGGGCATTCCCGCGCCGGTGGGCATGGTGGAAACGCCTTCAATCTTTTCGACACTGGAACTGTTGCAGGCGACCGACATGATCTCGCTGCAGCCGCGCGCCGCCGTCGAAAAATATGTGAGCAAGGGTCTGCTCGGGCACCTGCCCGTTCCGATCAACCGGACCATGACGAGCTACGGTATCGTCACGCGCAAGTACGAGTTGCCGTCGCAGCCCATGCAGGAATTCATCACCATTTTGCGTTCGGTCGCCGGACGTGTCGGCGATCGGGCGCTTCCAGCGCAGGACAGTTCGTCTGAGCCAACCTGACGATACGGATCAACGAACGCGGCCTACCAATCGCCTCAGAACGATGTGCCTATCTGGAACTGGAATTTCTGGTACTGATCGCCTGTGTGCTTGACGACCGGTAAGCCGAAGCTCAGCTTGAGCGGACCGATCGGCGAGATCCACGCGAGACCCACCCCATAGCCGTAGCGCAATCCGTTCGCGCCGATGCTATTGCCTTCGCTGCCCCATACGTTGCCGCCGTCGAGGAAAGTAAAGACGCGCAACGTGCGGTCATAACCGGATCCCGGCAATGGGACGGTCAGCTCGATATTGCCGACGATCATCTTCGAGCCGCCGATGGGGTCGTTGGTGGTCGCATCGCGCGGCCCGAGCGAACTTGGCTCGTACCCACGCACTGAACCGATACCGCCCGCATAGTAGTTCTTGAAGATCGGATAGGGCTTGCCGTCCAATCCATTACCATAGCCGCCCTGAAAATTCAGGCCAAGCACGAAGCCACGCGCGAATGAATAATAGTATTGCGCCTGAAGGTCTGCCTTGTAGTACGGCGTATCACCGAGCGGCGAACCGTATTCGGCATTGGCTTGTGTGTAGTAGCCCCGGCTCGGAACCAGCGCGCTATCGCGGTCGTCACGCGACCATCCCACTGTCAACGGCACATTGTTCGACACACGGCCGAATTCGTTCACGTAGTCGATGTAGCTCTGAGGCGTAGTGGAATCGATATCCAGGCGGTTCTGCTCGAACCCCAGGCCGAAGTACACCATGTCGGACTCAGAGAAAGGCACGCCGAATTTGAGGTCCGCTCCTGCCGTGATGATGCGGAAGCTCGAGTCGGTCGAATAATACAAGGGCTCCGTCGTGCGGTAATAGACGTCGGTGATGCGCTTGATGCCGTCAATCGTGAAGTACGGATCGACCTGCGTGACCGTCAACGTACGGTTGGTAGTCGACGTATTCACATTCAGTGCGAGGCTCGTTCCCGAGCCGAATACGTTGTCCTGCGATACGCCCGCGGAGATAATGGGCCCCTCACCCGAGCCATAGCCCAGGCCCAGCGAAATCGAGCCCGTGGGTTTTTCCGTCACCTTGACGTCGATATCGACCTGATCCGGCGTGCCTTCCACCGGCACGGTGGTCACGTCGACATTGGTGAAATAGCCGAGACGATTGATCCGGTCTTTGGACAAAGTCAGGCGGTTCGAATCGAACCACGAGCTCTCCATCTGACGCATTTCACGGCGCACCACTTCGTCACGTGTACGCGTGTTGCCGACCACGTTGATGTGGCGCACGTACACGCGGCGGCTCGGGTCCACTTGCAGCGTCAGGTCGACCTTGTGGTGTTCCTGATCGATCTTCGGCTGTGCGTTGACGGTGGCGAACGCATAGCCGTATTCGCCCAGCTTGTCGACGATTGACTTGGTGGTGGCTTGCAGCTTTTCAGCCGAGAAGCGGTCACCCGGTTTGATCTTGATGAGCCTGGCCAGCTCCGGCTCACGGTCGAGCAGGTTGCCGGCCAGCTTGATGCTGCTGATCGTGTACGGCTCGCCTTCATGCAGCGTGACCGTCAGATACATGTCCTTCTTGTCTGGCGAGATCGACACCTGGGTCGAGTCGATGTTGAACTCGAGGTAGCCGCGATTCAGGTAATACGAGCGGACATTTTCCAGGTCGCCGGTAAACTTGTCTTTCGCGTACAGGTCGTTCTTCGTGTACCACGAGAACCAGTTTGGCGTGGACAGCTGCATTTCGTCGCGCAACGTGTCCGTGCTGAATGCGCTGTTGCCGATGAAGTTGACCTGGCGGATCTTCGCGCTCGGACCTTCCGCCACCGAGAACAGCACCGACACGCGGTTGCGGTCGATCGGCGTGATCGTAGTGGTGACTTCGGCGGCATAGTAGCCACGCGTGAGGTACTGGCGCTTCAGTTCCTGCTCGGCCTTGTCGACGAGCGCCTTGTCGTAGTACTGGCCTTGCGACAAGCCGACCGCGTGCAGCGCCTTGGTCAGATTGTCCTTGTCGAATTCGTGAATGCCGGAAAAGTCGATCGTGCCGACCGCCGGACGTTCCAGCAGCTGCACGATAACAACATCGCCTTCGGCCGAGATCTTGACGTCGTTGAAAAAGCCCGTGGCGTACAGCGCGCGAATGGCCGCAGAAGCCTTGTCGTCGCTAAAGGTGTCGCCTTGCTTGATCGGCAGATACGCGAACACGGTACCGGGTTCGATGCGTTGCAATCCTTCGAGCCGGATATCGCGGATCACGAACGAATCGCTAGCGTGGGCCGAGATTGCCACCACGCTTAGACCGACGAGAGTCACCGCCCTGCTACGACGTGCAGATGAAGTTTGAACAAGCATGCAAAGGGAAGCCAAATGATAGAGACACAACGTGGAGACCCGACCGACCGCAATACGCTGTGTCGTATATCGATCGAGGGCGCAGGGGATTGAGACGCGAGCTCTATTGCACCGTCTCTATTGCACCGTGATGGCGGACAGATCACCGACCTTTGCGATGCCGCTCACAAGCGCCAATACCTCCGTCATGTGGGCAGCCTCAGTGCGTTGCATGCGAAACGAGAGTTCCGCGCCGCCCGGCAGACGGAATGTAAGGATTAGATGGGCTGCCGCGCCTGCGTCCTTGCCAACCTCCCAGGCCTCGCACGGCATGGCGAATTTCACGCTCTTTTTCTTGCTGCGGATCCGCTCCGAGACGCCGATCGCATTCGACAATGCCGCCAGCAACTCGTGCATGACTGAGCAATGCAACGCAATGCTGGAAGTTTGATTGGCCTTCAACATCAAATACTGGCCGTCGCCCGTCAATTCGAAGCCGCGCACGGAGTCGATCGCAAGGGAGGGTCGCGGTGCCATTGAGCACTCCAGAATCAAGCAAGGACTGGAGTGTAGGACGCGCTCCGATGTCTTGAGTTACGCGGCGATTAACTAAACTTTCCTTTGGCCGCTATCTGTTACTGAATATTCAATCCAGCAAATTGATATGCCCGACGAGCAACCTCGACCCGGGACATAACTCGTCGGATAGCAAAAGGAACGCGGCGCGAATTGAGCGCTGCTGCACGACGCGGGAACGGCATGCCCCTTTTTTTCGAGTACTTCGGAGCGCGTTCCCTGTTCGGACTATTGCAAGCTGCTGGCGGTCGCGGAAACGTTGAGCTCGGTCTCGTCGCGGCGCTCAGCCGTCTGTGCGTCATCTGGAATCGGCGAACGAAGATCGCTTTTGATGAATCTGGAGAACCGTGCTTTGGCCTCGATCACGTGCCGGGTCGCAGCCACTGTCAGTTGCTGATCGTGAATGGCCAGAATTTCTTCGAGCATACTCGCGACTTCCGCGCTGATTTGACACACTCCGTCATACTGCGCCCTGCCAGCGGCCTGATCCAATGCAGCCTCCGCTTGTCGATACAAACCGACAGGTACATTACCGAATCCGGCCTCTTGTAAGTAGTACGTCAGGCATACGACTCTATTCAGCTCATTAATCAGATGAACGTTTCCTTGCCCTTTGCGACAAACCGCAAGAGCAAGGTGATTCGCGAGCGAGATATCAGAGGCAGCCTGGTTCGTCATGGGGAGCAGCATCTGCTTGCTCTGGTGACGCCGACCAACAGAAGCGCGGCCCGTGGGCCGGCGAGTACTATGGGACATTGAGAGTGTATCGAATAGAGAGTTGCGAAACGGCCCTACTGACACGCGAATAATCGACATTCACGGTTGGGTTGTGTCAATTCTATAGCGATATCGCCAAGGCCGTATTGTGACAATCAATTGTGACGGTACTCTGCCGCTTAGCCGCACTGAAACTCCGAGGCCACTTGCAGAAAGGCCTGGATCAATCGGATACGGACAGAGGAGCGTCCCCATATCAACCCGACCACGCGCTTCTGAAAGGGATACGGCAGCGGCCATTTGGCAAGTGATAGATCGGTGAGGGGTTTGGTCGTCCAGTCGGGTACGAGTGAGACGCCAAGACCGCGGTCCACCAGCGCGGCAATCGCGCCGAGCCCGTCCAGCTCGCAGCGTTGATGCGGCGTAATGCCATGTTGCCGAAGGTAGCTCTCGGCGAGCTGCCCGCCGACAACATTGCGGTCGTAACGGAGAAACGGTTCCGTCTGCAACGTGACGTGCGGATCGGTCACTTTCATCGCGGCAGGTGTCAGCAGCACGAGCGGCTCTTCCCTGAACGTGTGCCAGTCGCAACTTTTCGGCAGATTGAACGGCGGTCGCGCGACGATTGCGGCATCCAGATCACCACTGACCACTTTCCGGTACAGGTCGTGCGAGGTACCGGGCTCAAGATAAAAATCGATGCCAGGGTGACGCGCCAGCAGTTCGGCAAGCATGACGGGGATCAGACTCGTCATCATCGTGCCCATGCCGCCGAGGCGCAGTTGTCCACCCAGCGTCGACGGATTCTCCAGATCCGACTTCAGATCGCGGATCTCGTGCAGCACCTTGCGAGCGCGTTCGAGGATGCGCTCGCCGGCCTCCGTCGTACCAACGGTGCGCCCGCAGCGGCGCACGAGCTGCCCGCCCAGCTCCGTTTCGAGCATCTTCACGCGCTGTGCCACCGCGGCCGGCGTCAGGTCGAGCCGGCGGGCGGCTTCCGCGATCGAGCCAAACTCGACCACGTAGACAAAGCTCTGAAGATAACGGGAGTCCATCGAAAGAAATTTTATGTTTTGAAGAAAGTAAAGACTACTTCTTCTGAGGGGCGATGCCTAGCATACTCGTCGCAAACATTCCCCCAGTGCGTCCGTAGCCAGTCGAATCTGGCTGCGACGTCGATCAACCGGCTGTTCTGAGAATGTCATCACCTGGCATGGCTGATGGACCAGAAAAGGCGCGACCGGGCGCTTGGCGATTCATAAAAGGAAGGAGACGATGACGGTGCCAGCCAGCCTATCCGGCGCAACCGATACGCTTGTCAAAAGCGTTGCGCTATTCAACCTGGGCACGCTGATCAACGACCAGTCGTCATTGACGATGCGGCGCGGAATAGGCACTCGGGTCGAGGTTCCCGTGACCGGCGCATTGATCGAGATGACAGACGGTGAACATATTCTGTTCGATACCGGTCTTCTGCCGCATGACTGCGAACGCATTGATGGCGCCGATCCCTGCCTGTCGATGAAGCGGTTTTCCGAAATGATCGCGCGCTATGACCGGCAAGACGACATTCGCGCCCGGCTAGCCGAGCTCGGTCACACGCCAGAGGACGTCAAGATCGTCATCAACAGCCATTTCCACTGGGATCACTCCGGCGGCAATCTGTTGTTCCCTCATGCACGCTTCCTGGTACAGAGTTCGGAATACCGCTTTGCGTATCAACCAGACAGCTTTGCCGCGCGGCCGTACGAGCGCGCCTACTTTGATTGCGACATCGAGTATGAACTGTTGCGCGGCGATCAGGTGGTCAAGCCCGGCGTGGCCGTGCTCACAACACCGGGCCACACGCCGGGACATCAATCGTTGATGGTGCGTCTGCCGTCGGGCTCGCTGATGATCATGACCGGCGACGCAGTATTCTGCCCGGCCAACCTCGAACCCGCCTCGCCGCCCGGCAATGCGCACACGACCGAACAGGCGATCGCATCGATCGCGCGGCTGCGCCTGCTGTGTGAGTTCTTCGGTGGTGAACTGGTGATCTGCCACGATCCCGGCTTCTGGAAAAAATGGCAACCGGCGCCGCATCGATACACGTAAGTTGAAAGCAAAAATAAACATGTACTGTGGCGCGGGGCTCATTGCCGCCTCCTCGCCATGCATCGGAAACATGGAGACAGACGATGAAGCAAAGATGGTTTCGCTTACTGCCCGTAATGATGATGACCCTCATCATCGCGTTCATGGACCGCACCAACATCGGCTTTGCGATTCCGTCGATGGGCAAGGAACTCACGCTGACCACCTCGATTCTCGGATTCGCGTCAGGCGTGCTGTTTCTCGGCTACGGCGCTTCGCAGATTCCAGGCGGCTGGATCGCCGACAAAGGCTTCGGCAAAGTGCTGATCGCCGTGCTGATGGTGTTGTGGGGAGTGATCGAAATGGCGCAGGGTTATGTACACAATGCGCAGCAGCTGGTCGCGGTTCGCTTCGCGATCGGCGTCTTCGAAGGGGGCATATTCCCGACTTTCCTGCTGTTCGTCAGGAACTGGTTTGCGCCGTCCGAGCGCGCTCGCGCAAATGGCATCTGGCAACTTTGCTACCCGTTCGCCGCGATGGCGAGTGGTCCTATCGCCGGCTATATCCTGAAGCTCGGCGACTGGCGCACGTTGTTCATCGTCGAAGGCGTGTTCCCGCTCGTATGGGTCTTTGTGTGGCTGTGGGGCGTGGCCGATTCGCCGCGCAACGCGAAGTGGTTGAAAGCCGCCGATCGCGCGCAACTGCTCGAACACCTGGACTCGGAAAGCAAGCGGCATACGTCGCAAGCGCCATCATCAACACGGGTGTCATTCGGCTCACAGTTGCGGCGGCCGGCGGTGTGGCTCTTCGCAATGGCGATCCTCCTCTGGAACACCGGCTTCCTCGGCTTTGTGATCTGGCTACCCAGCGTGATTCATCAACAGCCGGGGCTTTCGCCGGTCGACATCGGCTGGCTCTCGTCGATTCCCTACGCATTCGCGATCGTGCTCATGCCGATCCTGACTTACTGGTCCGATCGCAAATTGGACCGGCGGCTCTTTTCCGCGATACCGCTGGCCATTTCCGGCCTGGCCCTGCTGGTTGGCGGCGAAACTTTTGAGTCCAGTCCGTTCGTGGCGAACATGGCGCTGCTCGTGATCGCCGGCGCGACACTTTACGGATCGCAGCCCGTACTCTGGTCGATCGCCACCGACCTCGTCCCCCCCGAAGTGACGGCCCGAATCAGCGGCATGATCAACGGCATCGGCATGATCGGGGCATTTGGCGGACCTTACTTCGTCGGCTTCGCGCGCTCGCTGACCAATTCGTTCTCCGCCGGACTGTTGGTCATGGGCCTCTGCCTGATCGGCACCAGTGCGTTCGTGATGTTGATCAAGGAAACCGCGAAACCCGGACCTCAGCGCGATACGACGGCGGAGCCGAATATGGGCCGTAGCTGAACCCGGGAACTCGCCCTGAATCAGTTACGGCCCGACATTCCCGCTCGCGCGCGGTTCGACACGTCGAATGCCGCTCACAGCGAGCGGCATCGTGCCCATTGCGCTCAGCCGCCGTGAAGCGCGTTGCTCAAGCCGGCATCGGACAGCGCACACAGCGCCACCGCCGACCAGTCATGGTCAGCGCCGAGCCCTTGCGAGCGCAACGTCAGGAACCGGTCGTGGACGAGACTTGCTAGCGGCAGCGGAACGCCAAGTGCCTCAGCGGCGGCCAGCATCAGGCGGTTGTCCTTCTGGCCGAGCGGCAACGAGAAACCCGGCGGCTGGAATTGCTGCGACGCGATCATCGAACCGTAGATCTTGTAGGGCGGCGCATTGAAGTTTGCGCTCGTCAACAGTTCGACCAGCCGCATCGGATCGATGCCGGCCTTGCCCGCGACGGCGCACGCTTCGCCCAGCGTTTCGATGATCACGGACAGCATGAAATTGCCGATCAGCTTCACCAGATTGGCCTGCGAAGGATCCTCGCCGACAATGCCGACCGACTGCCCAAGCGTTTCGAGTAGCGGCACGGCAACCTTGAGGTGCTCATCCGCTCCGGCCGCCATGATGAACAGCTTGCGCGCCGCCGCTGCATCCGGCCGGCCGAATACCGGCGCGGACACGAAGGCAAGACCCGCTTCACGGTACTTCGCTGCGTGATCCTGCGCGGTGGCGACACTGATCGTGCTCATCGAGATGTGCAGCGCACCCGCTTTCAGCGTGGTGGCGATACCCGCGTCGCCGAACGTGACCTCTGTGTGCGCGGCATCGTCGGCCACCATCGTGAACACCACGTCGGCGCCAAGCGCCGCCTGCGCGGGACTCGACGCGACGCTCGCCCCCGCCTCGCGCAACGGTTCGGCGCGGGCCGGACTCCGGTTGAACACCTGCACGTCATGCCCCGCGTCGATCAGGTTCTTCGCAATCGCGGCACCCATCGAGCCAAGTCCTACAAATCCAATTTTCATCATCACATTCCAAATGATCAGCCGCGCGAATGCGGGCCTGTTTCAGACTGCAAATTGATAGACCTGACGGCTCACGTCGAGCGTCACGTCACCGTTTTCGCCCAATGCCGTCATGCCGTGCTCTTCGAGCTTCGCGATCAGCGTGTTGATCGACTGGCCGCCAATCTGGTAGTCGCGCAAGCGGGTTCCCACCGACATGCGTTCGAAGAACACGCGGGTCGCCGTGATCGCCGCACTGATACGCTCGTCCTCGCTGCCCTCGGTGATGTTCCAGACGCGCTCGGCGTACTGCAGCAGCTTCGCGCGCTTCGACTCGCGGCGCACGCTCAGCATGGCCGGCAGCACGACGGCGAGCGTCTGTGCATGATCGAGTCCGTGCAGCGCCGTGATCTCGTGGCCGAGCATGTGGGTCGCCCAGTCCTGCGGCACGCCGGCGCCGATCAGGCCGTTCAGCGCCAGCGTTGCCGTCCACATCAGGTTGGCCCGCACCTCATAGTTGTGCGGCTCGGCAAGCGCTTGCGGACCGACTTCGGTTAGCGTGAGCAGCAGGCCTTCGGCGAAACGGTCCTGTACCCTGGCGTCCACCGGATAGGTCAGATACTGTTCGACGATGTGAACGAACGCATCGACGACACCGTTGGCAATCTGCCGCGTCGGCAACGAATAAGTGGTGGTCGGATCGAGCACCGAGAACAGCGGATAGGTTGCGTCGCTCGTGAAAAACAGCTTGTCGCCTTTCGCGCGATAGCTGATGACGCTGCCATTGTTCATTTCCGAACCGGTGGCGGGTAGCGTCAGCACACTGCCGAACGGCATCGCGTCGCGCACCGGGGCCTGCTTGGCCAGAATGTCCCACGGCTCGCCGTCGAACTTCACTGCGGCAGCGATGAACTTGGTGCCGTCGATCACCGAGCCGCCGCCCACTGCCAGCAGAAAATCGATGTTCTTCTCACGGACGAGCGCCACCGCTTCCATCAGCGTTTCGTAAGTGGGATTCGGCTCGATGCCGCTGAACACGTGCCACGCGCGCTCGCCGAGCGCCGTCTGCACTTGCGCGAGCACGCCGTTGCTCTTGATGCTGCCGCCGCCGCACGTAATCAGCACCCGCGCGTTAGGCGGGATGTGCGTATCGAGTGCGGCAATCTGGCCTTCGCCGAAAATGATTCGTGTGGGGTTATGAAACGTAAAGTTCTGCATTGAATCTCTATTCCTTACATTGATATGACCGGTCGTCTTAAAACGGAATAAACGGCTGCCCGAATCGAAACCAGACGCCGTTCAAACTCGCTACGACCGTTACTGCGGGGATTTGAAAAACAGTTGGAACATTGAATGCACGCAAGCCTTCAGCGGCTCGACCGAGTCATCGAGCTTCATGCGCAACAGGCTGCCTTCCCATGCATTCCAGAACAGGTCCGCCATTGCATCCGCTGAAAGATCGCGCCGCACGGAGCCGTATTCCTGGCCGCGCCGCAGATAATCGGCACAGCCGACACGCCATTCATTGACCGACCTGCGCGCGGCGAGCCGGCACAGATCGCTCGACTGCGCGATCTCACCGGCAAAATTGCCGACCAGACAACCGTAGCGGTCGTCACAGTCTTCATAGTCCGCAACGATGCGCGCGTAGATGCCGCGAAGCGCGAGTAGCGGATCAGGCGACGCTGCTTCGAGTGAATACTGCTTCCATTCAGCGGCCTGCTCCTGCGCGTAGTGATCCAGGATCGCCGCGCCGAATGCCTCTTTGCTCTCGAAGTAGTTGTAGAACGAACCCTTCGGCACGCCGGCACGCTCGACGATGTCTTTGACGCCGGTGCCGTGATAACCCGTTTCGGCGAACAGCGCGACACCCGCTTCGAGCAGCTTTTCGCGAAAGTCTTCGGTACGTCGTGTGTGCATAACCATTACAACTACAGCCCTAAAGGCGCGGTGCCGTTCCACGCAAGTGGGCGGCTCCGCGCACGTACATCGATGTCAGGCCGCGTCAGGCGCGGCGCGTCGCGAGTTCGGCGCCTTGACGCAGGGCTTCGAGCAGGCTGCGTTCGTCGGCGATGCCTTTGCCTGCGATATCGAACGCCGTGCCATGATCGACCGAGGTGCGGATCACATCGAGGCCGACCGTCACGTTGACGCCGGCTTCGAGGCCGAGCACCTTGACCGGACCGTGGCCCTGATCGTGGTACATCGCCACCACCAGATCGAAGTCGCCGCGTCCCGCACGGAAGAACAGCGTGTCGGCCGGGAGCGGGCCTTCGATGTCCCAGCCGCGTTCACGCAAAACCTGCACGGCCGGAACGATCTTTTCCTCTTCCTCGCCATACCCGAACAGGCCGTTTTCGCCGGCATGCGGGTTGATGCCGCACACGGCGATGCGCGGATTGGCAATGCCCGCCTTCACCAGCGTCGCATGACCCCGCTCGAGCGTGCGTTGCACGAGGCCCGGTTCGATCTTGCGGATCGCATCGATAATGCCGATGTGGGTCGTCACGTGAATCACGCGCAGTTGCGGCGCGACCAGCATCATCGACACCTCCTCGATGCCCGTGAGGTGCGCGAGCATTTCAGTGTGGCCGGGATACTTGTGACCGCCGGCGTGCAACGCTTCCTTATTCAGCGGCGCCGTGCAGATCGCATCGATCTCGTCGGTCTTCGCGAGTTCGACGGCGCGCGCGATGTACTGATATGCAGCGTCGCCCGCGAGCGCCGACAGTGCGCCGAACGGCAAGTCGGCGGGAATCAGCGCGAGGTCGATGCAGTCGATGGTGCCGCGTTCATATAACGCATCCGCCGGCTTCGCGATGCGGCGCACCTTCGTGCTGCCGCCGACAATCCGGTTGGCCTGCTCAAGTCGCGCCGCATCGCCGATGACGAGCGGGCGGCACTGCAGGTACACGGACTCGTGCGTCAAACTCTTGACGATAATTTCCGGACCCACGCCCGCTGCATCGCCCATCGTGATGCCGATGACTGGAAGATAGTTGCTCATGATGTTTTGCCTGAATGACGTTGGTTCGTTTCGCGAGCCGGCGAAGCTGTCGTTGCGCCGCCTGGGTGAGCCGCTCCGGACTCGCCGGGAGCGAACTCCGGCGTGCCCCGCAGATGAAGGTAGGCGCCATACAGCGCGTGCTCGCTGCCAAAGGCGCCGGCTTTGGTGACGACGGTGAGGCGCGGGTTGCCGTGCGGGCGGCCCACCGCCACGCCCGGCTCGATTTCCGAAAGCAGTTGCAGACTGTCGATGCCGGCGGTACCGAGCATCGCGCGCGCGGTTTCGCCGCCCGTCGCGATCAGGCCGCTCAGATGCGTGAAAAACGGTGCGACGAGCGAGGCGAGGGCCGCCGACAGTTGAGCGCCTTCGGCGGGATCGAACAGATCGTCGCGACCAATCCGCACCAGCAAATCGGTGTGCGCGCTCAGATGCGCGCCGACGCGCGCTTGCCAGCCCGCCCACTGCAGATGAAGTGCGCCCGTGCGCAACACGACCGGCGGCACGATCAGCTCGTCCACGCTCGCACGCTCGCGCAGCATCGCGCATTGCTGTTCCGAGACGGCCGAGAGGCTGCCCACCAGAATCAGGATCGCGCTTCTCTGCTGCTCCGGCTCCGGCGCCAGCGGCGCGTCTTGTGCTGCTTCCGTGGCGACATCGAACAGGTCGCTCAACGACGCCAGTTCGCGAGCCAGACCGCCTGAGCCGACCCAGAACAGGGCTTCGTCCATCGACGCCGTCGTCTGCGCGAGTGCCCTCAAATCCGCGTCCGTTTCCGCATCGACGATGAGCGCCTGCGCGCCGCCGCGCGCCACCGCGGCAATGGCATTGCGCAATGCCGTGGGATCGCCACGCAGTACGTCGACACCCAGAGCCGCGGTGCGCAAGCCGGCGGCCTCGACCATGGCATTGAGGTCGGCGCAATGCGCGGCGTGTTCGAGCTTCCACGTTTCCGTGTTTTCGAGCGGCACGCCGCGCACGAATACGCGGCCCTCATGCACGGTGCGCCCGGTGGCAGGAAAAGCGGTGGCGACGATAGCGAGGCCCGCGAGGGGCTGCAATGCAGCGACTTCCGCAGCCCAGTTGCCACGCAAGGTTGAATCGATTTTCTTGTACAGACGCCGACCCGGTCCGCGCTGCGCCAGCCACGCGGCGCAGGTGCAATGTGCGGCTTCGGCCGGCGGCATGCGGCGGGTATCCGTATCCACTGCGATCACCTCCGCCGCGCCCATCGCGCGTGACGCGTTCAGCGTAACCGCGGTACTGCGTCCCGCACCCGCAAATGCAATCGCGCAGTCGGCGGCGCCGGACAGGTCGTCGGCGATGATCAGAATGCTCGTGCAGCTCACCGGGTCGCCTCCAATGCAGCCGCGCGGCGGTCGTCGGCAAGCTTGCCGACCCGCTTTGCGACGGCTGCGGTGAGGATCGGCGACACGATCGCGGTCACGACGACGCACGAGGCGACCAGCAAGGTCGCGCTCTTCGCGGCCTCGGCATAGACCGGGTTAGCCGCTGCAATCAGCGCCGGCACCGCCGCTCCGTTGCCTGCCGTGTTGGCTGCCGCCACGCCGGCGACACCCGTGCCGCCGGTCAGCCGGTCGGTCAGATACAGGGGGATGCCCGTCAGAATCACCACCGCGACGCCGAGGCCGATACCGAGCAAGCCGGCTTGCCATACTTTGTGCAGGTCGAGGCTCGCGCCCAGCGCCAAGGCGAAGAACGGAATCATCACGGGCACAGCGCGGCCGAGAAAGCTGCGCATCTCACGGTCCAGATTGCCGAGCAGCATGCCGGCCGCGAGCGGGAGGATGCTGCCGACCAGCGTCTGCCACGGAAACGCCGATAGCCCGGCCACGCCGAGCGTGACCATCGTCAGGAACGGGCCGGATTCGAGCGACATGATCGTGTAAGCACCGACGTCTTCAGACCTGCCATATTGACCCATTAACGCCATGTAGAGGCCGCCGTTCGTGTCGTTCATCGCGGCGACCACCGCCAGCGTCGACATTCCCGCGAACAGTCCGGAAGAAACCGGCTGCTCACCCAGAAAGTGGCCCAGTACGACACCCACCACAATCGCCGACCCCACCTTCGCCGCGAACAGCGCCCCGCCCTTCTTGAGCAGATAAGGCGTCGCCTTTACATCGATCGACGCGCCCATGCACACATAGAACACGGCGAGAATCGGCAACGCGCCGGTAAACAGCGCATTCGTGAACGAGCCGAAGAACTTCGGCATGTCCGGCACGAAGGTGGCGACCATTGCGCCGAACAGCAGCGGCACGATCATCATCCCGCCCGGAACGCGTTCGATCGCGCGTTTGATAGGAAGTTGGGCCATCATTGTCTCCTGTTTGAAAAGTGACCGATTCAATCATATTAATTGACTGATTCGATCATTCGGAGTGTACTCGACGCAACGGCTATGCGCAATCCGATCATTACCAAGCCATCCAGACCCATAAATTCGCCGCAATAAGCGACTCCACACGGGATACGAACCCAGATTGATCGAATCGATCAAAACGCGCACAGCGCTTGTCGCCACGACGAAGACGCAAGCGTGCCGCGCCGGCGAGCCGCCAGCATTGCTCCAGCAGGCGGTTTGATTACACTTACGCCCGTTGGCGCTTTTCCTGTCTATTGCGCGCACCATTCGGACGACCCGCTACCCTCTATCACCATGAAAGTTACGAACCGCCGCGAGGCAATGCTGAAGGCCGTCCTGTCCGGCATGAACGACGTAGGCGCGCTGTGCGAGCATTTCGGCATGTCCGAAGCCACCGTGCGTCGCGACCTGCGCGCGCTCGCCGACGAACGGCTCATCGTGCGCACGTATGGGGGAGCGGCCGCCTCGGTCGGGATTCACGAACCCGAGGAGTCGCTCGATCTGCGGCGCGAAAGCTTCCGCGAGCAAAAGGATGCGATCGCGCAGGTCGCGGTGAGCCATGTTCAGGATGGCGACACCATCTTTCTCGACGGCGGCACCACCACCGCTGCGATGGCCCGACTGCTGGCCGGCCGCCGCGACATTCGCGTGGTCACCAACAACCTGCTGGCAATCGGCCTGCTCGCATCGAGCGAGGTGCCGGTCACGTTGATCGGCGGCGACCTGCGGCCCTCGAGCATGAGCACGCTCGGGCCGCTCGCGCAGATCGCGTTGAACCGCCTGTCCGTCGACAAGGCCTTTCTTGGCGCGGACGGTGTAGTCGCCGGCCGTGGGCTCTGCGAGGCGACCGCCGAGCAGGCCTATCTGAAGGAATGCATCATCAGGCAGGCCGCCAATGTCTTCGTGCTGGTGACGTCGCACAAATTGGATCGCGCGAGCCAGCAGCACTGGACCCCCCTCGAGCGCGACTGGACCCTGGTGACCGATGCTCAAGCGGGCGCGTCGGAATTGGCAACGTTCCTGCTGCACAGCGAAGTGACGATCGAAAGCGCCGCGCAGCAGGCGCGCCAGCCCCTGCTTGACGGAAAGTGATAGGGCCTGCGGGGTTGGCTCCGCACGGCCCTTGCAGACCACGCGGTCGCACCCGACGGCCGCGAAGCTGTCACACACGCGCCGCGCCAAACGCCTTCACGACGTTCACCCAATACGACGCACCGGTAGCCAATGCGTCGTCATTGAAGTCGTAGTGGGGGTTGTGAAGCGGAGCGCCAGGCTCGGGTCCGTCGACACCCATCCAGACGTACGCACCCGGCCTCGCCTGCGCCATGAACGCGAAATCTTCCGAGGCCATCGACGGCTTACAGCCCAACGTCACCCTCTGCGCGCCGACGGTCGCGCGCGCCGCATCGAGCGCGACGTCGGCTTCGGCGGGCGCATTGATCGTTGCCGGGTAGCCGTAGCGGTAAGACAGTGTCGCTTTCGCGCCATGCGCCTGCGCGGTGAGCGTGCCAATTTCATCCAGCAAGCTCCGCACGCGCTCCTGCACGTTGGCGTCGAAGCAGCGAACGGTGCCGCGAATCACGGCGCGATCGGGCAACACATTCCACGCCTCGCCGCCATGAATCTGCGTGACGCTCACCACGCATGCTTCCTTCGGCGAGACGCGCCGGCTCACGATAGTCTGCAGCGCGATCACGACGTGGCTCGCGCAGACCAGCGCGTCGATCCCCTCTTCCGGCATCGCGGCGTGCGAGCCTTTGCCGTCCACCAGAATCTCGAAGGTATCGAACGAAGCCATCATCGGGCCACGGTTGATCGCGAAATGGCCGAGCGGCAAACCAGGCCAGTTGTGCAGACCGAATACCGCGTCGCATGGGAAACGCTCGAATAGCCCGTCTTCGACCATGACGCGCCCGCCGCCCGCCACTTCTTCGGCCGGCTGGAAGATCACGTGCACCGTGCCGTGCCAACCGGTATCGCGGCTCAACGATGCGGCGGCGCCCAGCAGCATCGCGGTGTGGCCGTCGTGACCACACGCGTGCATTTTTCCGCGGTGTTGCGAACGATGCTCGAATTCGTTGTACTCCACCATCGGCAGCGCATCCATATCCGCACGCAATCCAAGCGCGGGACCACTCCCCCTTCGCAGCGTGCCGACCACACCGGTTTTTCCGACACCCTCGGTCACTTCATAACCATAGTCACGCAGCACCGATGCCACCAGCCGTGCTGTCGAGACTTCTTCGAACGCGGTCTCGGGGTGTGCATGCAATGCACGACGCCACGTCACCATGCTGTCGAGCAGTTCAGCTTCAATCATTGATTACCTCACAAGCAGACCGTCGCACGGCAAGCAACGTTGCCCGTCCGGCGGTCAAAAAAATGCACCACTTCTGCGGCTTCAGTCCGCCGGGCAAAACGGTACCGGCGCGAGGAATACCGACTCCTGATGCACCAGATACGGCAGGATGCGCGGCGTGAAAGCCTGCCAACGCGGATCGGCGGCGAGCTTTGCGCGCTGCGCGGCGCGATGCGCATAGTCGTCGTAGCCCCAGCAGAACACGATCGAATTCAACGTGCCCGAGTCTTTAGTCCAGCAGCCCTTGAGCCGTGCGTACTGACTGATGATCTCGAGTCCCTCGCGCTCGTAGATTTGCAGAAACTCACCCACCTTTCCTGCGGTAATCTGATACGTACGCATTTCCACCAGCATGATTGCCTCCTGTTGCAAATCAACCGCTCACAAAACGACGCCTGCCAGGCACACTGTCACGCGGACCGTCAGCCCGCGTGCCCAATCAAAAATCCAACCAGCAAGCCGAGCAGACCCGAGCCCGCACCGACCAGCCAGACCCGCGCACCCGATGTCGGGCCGGGTTTGGGCGTGACGGTGGACGGCTTCGGCTCGCCCTGCACCTGAGGTTGCTCGCCGCCGGCCAGTAGCGCGGTGTCCGGACGTGTTTGCAGCGCCGGCTCGATCTCCTGGATAGCAGCCGCGGGCGCCGCCTCCTTTTCGATGTGCGCCTTCAGCGCGCCAAAGAAGGCGTCGAGATTCTTGCCCGCCGCGGACTGAATCAGGCGCGACCCCACACTCATCAGCTTTCCGCCAATTTCGACATCCGCGTCGTACGCGAGCACGGTCGTCTCGCCTTCCGGTTCGAGTTGCACGCGCGCAGTGACCTTGGCAAAGCCGACCGCGCCCGCATTGCCTGTGCCGACAATCGTGTAAGCCCTGGGTGGATCGAGATCCGACAGCGCCACATTGCTTTTGAAGGTCGCCGCCACCGGACCCACGCGAATCTGCACGGTTGACTCGAAATGCCGCTCATCCAGCATCGCGAGCGATTTACACCCGGGCAGACACGCCTCCAGCACGGCAGGATCGTTCAGCGCACGCCACACGGCTTCGGGTGGCGCGGGGAGAATGCACTGATCAGCTAACTTCATGGGCGCACCTCAGCGCTCGTAGAGTTTGAAGAGCGCCTGGGTGCCGTTCCGCGTGAAGCCTTGCTCAGCGAGCTTCTGATAAAGACCGCGCACCAGGTCCAGACCCGGCAGCTCACGTCCCATGTGCGTGGCTTCCTCATGCGCGATCCGCATGTCCTTGATGAAATGCTCGATAAAGAAGCCCGGCGCGAAATCGCCTTTGGCGATGCGCGGCCCCAGGTTATTCAACTGGAAGCCGCCAGCGGCGCCGCCGCCGATCGCGCTCAATACGGTCTGCGGATCCAGTCCGGCGCTGTGCGCATAGGCCAGGCCTTCGCACACGCCGAGCATCGTCGAGGCGATCACGATCTGATTGCACAGCTTGGTGTGCTGACCCGCGCCCGGTCCGCCTTGCAGCACGATGTTCGTGCCGAGGCAGCGCAGCATCGGCTCGACGCGCGCGAGCGCGTCAGCCGCGCCGCCCACCATGATCGACAGCCGTCCCTCGCGCGCGCCGATATCGCCGCCCGAAACCGGCGCGTCCAGCATTTGCACGCCGCGAGCTGCAGCGTGCGCGGCTAACTCTTCGGCCAGTTGCGGGCTCGAAGTCGTCATGTCGATCAGCACGGCGTCGGGTCGCGCGTTCGCGATCAGACCGTCGTCGCCGAGGTACAGCGCGCGCACGTCGTCCGGCATGCCGACGATCGTGATGACCACGTCGGATGCTTCAGCGAGCGCCTTGGGGGTGGCATGCCAGGTTGCGCCCGCCTCGATGAGCGGCTCGGCCTTCGCGCGGGTACGGTTATAGACGTGCAGCGGATAGCCGGCCGCGGCGAGTCGCGCTGCCATCGAGGCGCCCATGATGCCGAGGCCGATAAAGCCGACAGCGGGTTTGCTTGCAGATTGATTCATGATTGTTGATCCGGTCAGAGTTTGTCGCGCAACAGGTCGCGCAAGAGCATGGGTGTCAAAGGATGACGGTCCGCCACCACGCCGAATGGCGCCAACGCGTCGTTCACGGCGTTGGTCAGGGCGCCGAGCGCGCCCATCACGCCGCCTTCGGCCATCCCTTTGATGCCCGCCGCCGTCGCGCGGCTAGGCGTATGCAACGGGATGATTTCGAAATTGGGTAATTCAGTCGACGTGGCGATCAGGTAGTCGGCCAGCGAGCCGGTCACGTTCTGTCCCGTTTCGTCGTAGCGCGTGTGCTCGAACAACGCGCCGGACAGCCCCATCGCCACGGCGCCATGTTGTTGCCCTGTCACCACGGTGGGATTGAGCAGCGTGCCGCAGTCTTCGGCGATCACGTAGCGCGCAAAATGGATCGCACCGGTGGCCACGTCCAGTTCGATCTCGCATCCATGCGTCGAATTCGAGTAGGTCATCGGCGGCGGATCGTAGGTCAGGTGAAACTCGAGGCCAGGCGTGAGGCCTTCCGGCAGCGCCGTAGGATCCATATAGGCACGCCGCGCCACGTCGGCGAGCGTCAGACCCGTGTCGACCCACGCGTCGCCGCTACGGCGCTCGACGCGCGCATCGACAAGCCGAAGCGCGTCGCTATCAGGCAGTTCGAGACAACCGGCGGCAATGGCGAGCACCTTGCGGCGTGCATCGAGCGCGCACAAATAAAGCGCGCCGCCGCCCGCCGTTCCGCTGCGGGCGCCCCGGCTGCCCATCCCGTAGGGCGCGATATCCGTGTGACCCATCTGAATACGCACGCTCGAAGGAAGCACACCCAGGCCTTCGGCCACCGCATTGGCCATGGCGCTTTCATAGCCCTGCCCGCTGGGGCCGAGACCCACCGACGCGTTCACGACGCCACTCGGCTCGATACGGATCCAGCTTGCCTCGTGGCCCGAGCCCGGAATACCGGCCGATTTATAGAAGCGCGAGCCGTACGTGGTCGGCTCGACCACATTGCACAGGCCAAGCCCAAGATAGCGGCCGGCCGCCCGCGCAGCCTGCTGGCGGGCGCGAAACGCGTCGTAATCGAAGGCTTCCAGCACCGCCTCGAAGGTCTGGGACGGCGTGATGTCGGCCAGCAATTCGCCGGTGGCCGTGCGGTACGGCAGTTCTTCCGGCATCAAGAGGTTGCGGCGGCGCACGTCGACCGGATCCAGCTTCAGTTCGCGCGCGATCGCTTCCATCGTGCCTTCCATGACCCAGCTGGTGATGGACATCGGCGCGCGCATGGGGGCGTTGCCGCATTTGTGACTGAGCACGACCTTCACGTCGAACGCGTAGTCCTGCAACCGGTACGGTCCGCTCAACACCATCGCGACGACGCGCGCGAGATAGTTCGCCGGAAAGAAGCAATACGCGCCGAAGTCTTCGCGGATCTCCAGATCGAGTGCGAGCAGCGTGCCGTGCTCATCCACGGCGGCGCGCGTGCGGCAGAAGTCTTCGCGCGAATTGGCCGCCGCGGTCAGATTCTCGAGGCGGTCTTCGCGCCAGCGCACCGGCCGCTTCAGATGACGTGCGAGTGCGGCCACGGTCAGCTCTTCGCGATACAAGGCGATCTTCTGACCGAACGACCCCCCGACGTCAGGCGAGATCACCGTTACTTGCGACTCGCTGAGCCTGAGCCGTTGTGCGAGCTGCGTGCGCAAAGGATGCGGCACCTGGGTTCCGATGTGGAACGTCAGGTGGTCGCGCCCCGCGTCCCAGACTGCCGCGCAACCGCGCGTTTCGATGGGCACATGGGTCTGCCGCTGCTGCTGGAAGGTCGCCTCGACCACGCGGTAAGCGTGCTGGATCACGCGCTGCGGGTCGCCGTTCGAGTAGGTCTGGTGCGACACCAGGTTGCCGGGCACGCCGGGGTCGACTTGCGCGGCATCGGCTTCGAGCGCTTGCCACATATCGGTCACCACAGGCAACGGCTCGAACTCGACCATGACCTGTTCCGCCGCGTCTTCCGCGAGATAGCGGTCGGTCGCAACCACACACGCCACGAGATCGCCCTGAAAGCGCACGACGTCGGTCGGCATCGTCGCGAACTCGACCGGCAACAAGCCCTCGACCGGCGCGGCGACGCGCATCGGCGTGGTCCACTGGGCTAGCTCCCGTCCGGTGACGACGCTCACGACACCCGGCATGCCGGCGGCCGCCGTGGTATCCACTGAAACGATTCGCGCATGCGCATGCGGCGAACGCACGAAGCTCACATGCAGAGCGCCCGCGATCTCGATATCGTCGAGATACCGACCATAGCCTGTCAGCAGTCGATAGTCTTCGGTGCGCGGCACCGCCTTGTTGAGGTAGCGAAACGTCGGCTCAGACATCGGCGGTCTCCCCGCGCATCCGCGCAGCCGCCAGCAGGATCGCCCGTACGATGTTCTGGTACCCGGTGCAGCGGCACAGGTTGCCGGACAGCGCCTCACGCACCTCGGCCTCGGATGGGCGTGGGTGCTCGCGCAGATAAGCCTCGAAGGTCATCACGATGCCCGGCGTGCAAAAGCCGCATTGCAGGCCATGACACTCATGCATCGCCTGCTGCAGCGCCGAGAGTCGGCCATCCTGCGCGACGGATTCGATCGTGGTGATCTGCGCTTCGTCCATCTGAACGGCGTAGGCGAGGCACGAGCGCGACGGACGGCCGTCGATCAGCACGGTGCATGCGCCGCAAACGCCGTGCTCGCAGCCGACGTGCGTGCCGGTCAGACGGCAATCTTCACGAAGCACATCCGAAAGGAGCTTGCGAGGTTCGCAATGCACTTCGTGACGGGTGCCGTTCACAGTGAGATAAATAGTTTTCTTTTCCATGACTCAATTCGAGGTCGTGCGGACCGGCTGCGTCGCGCGTTGCAACGCGCGCGCCGTGAGTACCTTGACGAGATCGCGCCGGTAAGCGGCGCTGATGTCCGGTTGATCGTATGGATCGATAGCGCCGGCCGCCGCGTCGGCGATGGCGGCAAGAGTCGGCGCATCGACCGGAGCGCCGGCGAAGCCCGCCGCGAGTTCGTCCAGCACTAGCGGGGCGTCCGCCACGCCGCCAAGGCCGATGCGCAGGCTGGAGAATCGGTTACCGTCGAGCACAGCGGTGAGTGCGCAAGCCGCAATCGCGAAGTCGCCGTGCCGCCTGCTAAAGATTTCAAATGCGTGCCGCTCGCCCGGGCGTGCAACCGGGAAATGCACGGCTCGAATGATTTCTTCAGCAGCGAGATCGGTCGTCATCACCGCAATCAGGAACGCTGCGGCCGGCACCTCACGGCTACCGTCCGGTCCGACAATTTCGATGCGCGCACCCAGCGTGCTGGCGATGAGCGGCATTTGCGCAGCCGGATCCGCATGCGCAAGACTGCCCCCAAGCGTGCCCCGCTGGCGGATCGCGTAGTGTCCAATCGTCGCGGCCGCATCCGCGAGCAGCGGGCAAGCGGCGCGCACCGTGCTGCTGGTGGCCACTTCGTGATGCCGCGTCATCGCGCCAATGGATAGCGACTCACCCGCAAGCGTCACGCCGCTGAGTTGCGGCAATGCGTTGAGGTCGATCAGATGGGCCGGCTGCGCAAAGCGCATGTTCATCATCGGGGCGAGGCTTTGGCCGCCTGCGATGACTTTGGCGTCAAAGCCGTGCAGCGCGAGCAGCGACAGCGCATCTTCAAGCGTGTGAGGCCGGTGATACGAAAATACCGCGGGTTTCATGCGTTCGGCGCCTTCAGGGTCACACCGCTCGTCTGATCGAAGGTGCAGACGGCGGCGGTTGATCGGCAGGTCACGCGTTCACCGAGCTTGCAGGAACGCTCCTGGCCAATACGAAAAAACATCGACTGCCCGAACGATATCTGCACGAAAACAAATCGTCAATTGACGACATACAATTTATGCGAAAAAATTTTCGTCTGAGGTTACCGCTGAGCGCCTAGCCACATCTCACTGTTTTTCCGGGTATTTCCGCCATTTCATCCGACGGATCCCTCAGTTCAATCACAGTACGCGTGATCGTCAAGCGACGATCGATAGGATAAGATTTGATACCAGAAGGCGCTGTACGAGAGCAATGTGGTGGGAATTCTGCAGAGATCGGGCACGCACAGAGAGCCGCGCAGGGCGGACGCACGTGAGTCGCAGGCGCGACGAAGGCGATTAGATAGTGATATGTGCGGGCCGCCGAATTCGCCAAATCGGCTGAGCGCAGCGCGCCACGCTCAGCCGGGTTCCGGCGCCGACAGCAGTGAAGGCATGCTGAGTAGAAAGGCGAGCATCGCAATCACCGCGTCGGAGGGCACCGTATTGTCGTTCGAGTAGATGTAGCTCGCGTTGCCGAAACGAGTGTGTCCTCGCGGGCATCGTGCAACGCGTGATTGCTTTGCTGTATCGCCGCGTGATCAAACCGCGGCCGAACCATTAACCGTTCATGCGGGCGCCCACAACATCCGCCACCAGCAGCGCCGTCATGTTGACGATCCGGCGCACGGTGGCCGAAGCCGTCAGCACGTGCACCGGTTTGGCCGCGCCCAGCAGCATCGGCCCAATCGCGATGTTGTTGCCCGCG
>NZ_JAQQEF010000024.1:0-117488 GCF_046027605.1 Paraburkholderia fungorum | reverse complement strand
ATTATGTTATGTCAACTTACATGCGGCTGCGTCGAACATCTTTCGCGGTGGTTGGTTTGCACAAATCTGTGCCCGCGTTTTGCGAATTTTGTTTCCGTGACGGATGGCACGGCGCCGTATGCAAATCCCTGCGCCGCATCGGCGCCAGTTGCGTTGATCGCAAGCTTCCGCCCTATCAACGGTCGCGCTTCGGCACTGGGGACCAATGGCGTGCGCTATGGCACGCAGGAACAATTTTTTGCAAGATGTCTTGAAGCAATTGTGTTCTCAACTGGCCGCCCACGCCCGTCAGACGAACACACCGGCAGGAACAAACTGCCACAAACTCGACGCTCGCCGCTCATCGCGCAGTAAATAGGCTGCCCGCCCCACGTAGTAGGACCACCACCCCGGGCTACGTCGGGCTCAAAGCGGCCACAAAGAGACTATCGTCTGCTCCCTCCCACAGGCATTCTAGCGGCCGCTCCAGTCAACAAGCAGTCGTTCGCTTTCGAGAGCTGCCCCGAAGTCATCGGAACGCTTGAGGGCTCGGGTAGCTGAGTCGTCCGTCTGCAATGCGGCGTGTTGCTGACGGTGAGCGACATCAAGATACCCAACGCCAACTGCTTGCATCAGCAAACTCACACCCGCAGCCCCCATCGAGCCCTCCACGCAAGCGAGAGAAGCGCCGTTCGGAATTCAGCTAAGTTGCGTGTCTCGCCGAAGAACTGGAACGAAGAAGTGCTTTCAACAACGGCATTTCTCCCGTCTAGCAAGCAGGCCGCCGACATGGCAGGCAGGCGCGGCGCCAACGCGACAATTTCATCGATGCCTCAGACCAACGAAGTGCCTCCCGTGCGGCTCTCGTGAGTGCGTCCCTCGCCCTGAGCGATTACGATCGATCGCAACGGCGGGTCGATAATCGCGCTCGCGAGTTGCTGTAGGTCGGGGCGAGGCCTGCACATTTCAGATGATCGGGCAAACGCCGCTTCCAGCGCCTCGCAGATATCCAGCGTACGCCGGTCGCCGCGAAACGGTCCGATGACCTGCAAACCGAACGGCATGCCGGCTTCGTCCTTCCCGCACGGCAAGCTTGCGGCTGGATTCGTGCACAGCGTGGTCATATACGTCAGCGCGAGCCATCGATAGTAGTTTTCCTGTGCACGACCGCCCACGCGGCTCGCGAACATCTGCGTCCACGGGAACGGCGAAACCGGCGTGGTCGGCGCAAGTATCACGTCGTAGCGGCCGAATAGCTGCTGAAAGCGTCGCGCGATGGCCGTTTGCGCCGCGTGCGCCGAGCCGGAATCGGCGAGCGTCATCGCTGCGCCCAGCTCGTAATTGGCGCGCGTATTCGGGCCGAGCGACTCGGGATCGTTCTCATACGCCGCGCGCAGACCCGCAACGAAACTCTCGGCACGAATCACGTCGAAGGCGCGATGCGCATCGGCGAAATCCACGTCGATCGGCTCGCAAACCGCGAACATCCCGCGCATAGCGTCGAGCTTGCGGCGGAACGTGCGGCGAATATCGTCGTCGACATCGCACACGCCGAAATCTTCGGTCCAGCCCACGCGCAGGCGGCTCAAGTCGATCTCGCGCGGCGCGAGAAACGCCTCCACATCCACCTCGTAGCTGAGCAAATCGCCGCTATCGAGGCCGACCGTGGCCGCGAGTTGCAGGCGCGCTTCCGCCACGTTGCGCCCCATCGGCCCCACCACGGAAATGGGCGTCCAGCTCAGCAGCTTGCGTGGGCTCGGCACGAGCCCCGGCGACGGACGAAAGCCCACCACGCCGCACAACGCCGCCGGAATGCGCAGTGAGCCGCCCGTGTCGGAGCCGGTACACACGGGCAGCATGTCGCACGCGAGCGCCGCCGCCGAACCGCCGGACGAGCCGCCCGCGTTGCGGTTCGGATCGAACGGATTGCCCGTTGCGCCCCACACGGGATTGCGCGTATTCGCGCCCGCGCCCAGTTCCGGCACGTTGGTCTTGCCGATGACGATCGCGCCTGCCGCCCGCAAGCGCGCGACAAGCAGATTGTCCTCGGCTGGCACGAGATCCCGATACAGCGGCGAGCCGTGGGTGGTGAGCAAGCCCGCCGTGGCTTCGAGATCCTTGATGCCCGCGGGCAAACCATGCAGCAGACCGAGCGGCACGCCGCGCATCACAGCGTCTTCCGCCGCTTGCGCCGCGCGGCGAGCCGCGTCGAAGTCGGTGGCCGCCATGGCATTTACGTAGGGATCGAGCGCCTCGATACGTGCGACGCACGCCTCGGTGAGTTCGAGCGGAGAAATGGCCTTGCTGCCGATCATCTTGCGCAACTCGGGCGCGGGCAATTCGACGATATTCATATAATTAGCGATCCGAATAATTTTCGCGCGGAAGCAGATGCAGGTAGCGTTCGATGAAACTCGCGAGGGTCGCCTCGAAACGCGCCGTTTCCGCGTCGCCCACGAGCAAACTCAGCACCACATAACCGCGCCGCGCAATGTAAATGCCTTGCTCGATCAGATGGAAGAAGAACAGGTCCTTGAATACGTTCATCGCAGCGTCGATGTCGCGCACCGAACGCACGGGCTGCGCGGTGATCTGCAGATTCATCAGCGAGCCGATGCCGATGAAGCGCATCGCCACCTTTGACGCCACGAAACGCGCGTTCAACGCCTCGCGCAACGCGTCGCCGCGCGCCGTGAGCGCACGCGCGGACTCGGGCGTGTAGATCTGCGTGAGGCCGGTCCACCCCGCCGCCATCGTCATCACGTTGTTGTTGAAGGTGCCCGCGTGCTGCAACGCGCCGCTCTTGCGCGGATCGAACAACCCCATGATCTCGGCGCGGCCACCGAATGCGCCGAACGACATGCCGCCGCCGATGTATTTGCCGAGCGACGTGAGATCAGGCCTGATGCCGAGTTCGGCTTGCAAGCCGCCCGGCGCAAGCCGCGAGGTCATCACTTCGTCGAACATCAACAATGCGCCATGCGCGGTCGAAAGTTCGCGCAAGCCCTGCAAAAAGGCCGTTTCGCCGACGATGCAACCCGATGCGCCTTGCATCGGTTCGACGAGAATCGCCGCAACTTCGTCGGCGTTTTCGTCGAGCAAACGCCGCACGGTGTCGAGATCGTTGTACTCGGCGTAAAGAAACTCGTGCGGCACGTTCACGACATTCGCGCCGCGCCCGAACGTGAGCACGCCGCCATGATAGCCACCCACGAACACGATCACCTTGCTGCGCCGCGTGAAAGCTTTCGCGGTAGCCAGCATCATCAAATTGGCCTCGGTGCCCGAATTCGTGAAGCGCACGGTTTCGAGCGAGGCAAAGCGCTCGCACACCGCTTTCGCCAAACGCGATTCGAGCAGATTGTGGCCGCTCAGATTCAGGCCGTCGTCGAGCGCGGCGTCGATAGCCGCGCGAATCTGCGGATGCGAGTGGCCGTAAATGCCCGCGCTGAATTCAGCGATGAAGTCGAGGTATTCGTGACCGTCCGTGTCCCAAAGGCGACAGCCCTCGCCTTTCGCCATTGCCAGCGGAAACGGCTCGTAAAACAACACCGAACGCGTGTTGCCGCCGGGCATGACTTCGGTCGCGCGTTCGTATTGCTGCGCGCTTTGCGGGTTGCGCGCGGCGAACGCGGCGGCAGCAGAGGCCAGCGCTTCGCCGACCGTCGCGGCATCGCTGCGAGCGTGGACCTGCGCTTCGGGAAAAATCGACGTCGTCATTCTGTGTGTTCCTGCTTCATTGAGCGGTGGATCTTTAAACAATACTTCATTGTACGGTGAACAATTACATTTCGCAGCGGACCGCGCATCAAATCGACGTTTCGCGCGCGCGGTCTTTCATCACCACGAGCGCGGGCAGCGTGAACAACGCGCTGCCCGCGAGCAGCCAACCCGCGCTCGCGCTCGCGCCCGTCGAGGCGATCGTCCACGTGGTGAGGAACGGCGAGAAGCCGCCGAGGATGGTCGCAAGCGCGCCGCCGAACGCCACGCCGGTGGAGCGCACGCGCGTCGGGAACATCTCCGCGAGCGCCGCCGGGCCCGCACCCGAATACATCGTGAACACCACGTTCATGAGCAATTGCGTCCAGAAGAACGTCATGAAACCGATGCCCGAGACAATGAACGCATAGAGCGGATACGAGAGCAGCACGAAGAACACGCAACTCGCGAGCAGCACAGGCTTGCGGCCGATGCGGTCGGACAGCGCGCCCATGAGCGGCGCGACGATCATCACCGTGGCGAGCGAGGCCGTGCTGGTCCACAGTGCCTGCGAGCGCGAGATATTTGCATACTTGTTCGCGAACGTGGGCATATACACCGCCACCATGTACGAACTCACGGCCCAGAAGATCACGAACGAAAACGCGTGAAACAGCGACTTCGCGAATTGCGCGCCGCTCAGTGTGTGAGCGCGCGCCGCCTCGCTTTCGAACGACGGCGACTCCTGCACGCGACGGCGCACGTACATGCCCACCGGCCCGAGCAATGCGCCGAGAAAGAACGGAATGCGCCAACCCCACGAAGCGAGTGCGTTCGAATCGAGCGCGCTGCTCAGAATGGCCGCGACGAGCGAGCCCAGCAGCAGGCCCGCCGCGATGCTCGATTGCTGGAACGCGCCGAAGAAGCCGCGCCGGTTCGCGCCGCCCCACTCCACCAGAAATGCTGCCGCCGTGCCCCATTCACCGCCCGCCGCGAAACCCTGCACGAGACGCGCCACCACCAGCAGCACGGGCGCCAAGATGCCGATGCGCTCGTACGTGGGCAGAAAACCGATCGCGACGGTGCTGAGCGCCATCAGGATCATGGTGGTGGCGAGCGTGATGTGACGGCCGCGCACGTCGGCGATGCGGCCGAGCACGACACTGCCGATGGGCCGCGCGACGAAGCCCACGCCGAACACCGCGAACGAGGCCAGCAACGAGGTGAATTCGTCTGTCGACGGGAAAAAGTTCTTCGCGATGATCGCCGCAAGAAAACCGTACACCCCGAAGTCGAACCATTCGAGGATATAGCCGACCATGCCGGCGCCGATGGCGCGCCGCTGCTCGGCGCGCAGCGTAGTGGGCGTGGTGGCATCGAAGGGTGCTGCGTGAGAGGAGCTGCTGTTCATGATCGCGTCCGGCAGAGAGACTGGAAATAGGAGTGAGTTGGCGCAGTGGCGAGCATCAGAACTTGTGGCGAATGCCCACGCGCACGGCAAGCTGTTTGTCGTTGCCCGAGATCGGCAGCGTCACGAGCACGGCGCGCGCGCCGCCGTTGGCCTTGTCGTAGTTCGCGCTCAAGTACACATCGGTACGCTTCGAAAGCAGATAGTCGAGCACCGCGTTGAATTCGTTCCACTGATACGGCGACATCTTCGAGTAACCGTAGCCGCCCGCGAGCACGAGATCCGGCCGCAGATACCCGTGCAGGACCACATTGAAGCTTTGCATCGTCGAGGCATTTGCGCCCTTTTCGTAACGCGTATTCGTGTACAAGCCCGAGAGGCCGACGATGCCGAAATCGTACGACGCGCCCACGCCGGCCGTGCGATAGCGATCGACCACCACGGCTTGCGACGAGAACGCCACGTTCGTGCCGAGGAAGCTGCTCACGCCAAGACTGCTGCCGGGCGTGACCGTGTAGTCGTGAATGCTGGTGGTCGCCGCGCCGATGCTGAACGGCCCATGCTCGTAGGTCGCGCTCAGGCTGTACGCCACGCCGTAGTTGTTCGCCGTGGCGCTGAGCGAATTGAAAGCGTATTGCGCGGAGAAATGCAGGCCGCGCACGGTCGGGCTCACGTAGGTCACGACGTTGTTGAGCCAGTTGCCGGAGATGCGGTCGTGGTCGCCCGCGTCGAACGCGTAGATGCCGGACCAGTAGCCCGAGTGGTAGCGGATCAGCGTGGTCGTCATCTGGTCGTAGGTGCGGCCGAGGGAGAGCGTGCCGAAGCGGTCGCTTTGCAGCCCAACGTATGCCTGACGTCCGAATTCCAGCCCGCCCTGACGCGACGCGCCTGTGTTGGGATTCAAGCCGCCTTCGAGATCGAAGATCGCCTTCAGGCCGCCACCCAGGTCTTCCGCGCCGCGAAAGCCGAAGCGGTCGCCTTGGCTGATGCTGTCGTCCATACGGTACGTGTGATGGCCGCCCTGATTCGACACGAACGTGAGCCCGTCGTCGATCACGCCGTACAACGTGACCGACGATTGCGCATGCGCAGATGCACTCGCTGCCATTAGACCCATCGCGCTTCCCAATACTTTCCATTTCATAACGATCTCCGATACCCGTCGCGTGAATGTCGCGGCTGAACGTTGTAAGCCCCTCGTCTGTTCTTCGAACATTGTTTTGTTGTTCAGTGAACAAGACGAGGTTATAGGGCGATCAAAATGGAAACGCAACCAGGGAAATAATGGAGATGCGTCCGGCGTCGTGGTGAAGAGACAGTTGTGCGGTATACAATGAAAGCCTTGTCCGACCCGCCCCACTTGACCGCACTGGCCAGCGTGGCGCACCGGACACTTCATCGAATGACGGATCACATGTGAAGAAAGCCACCACCGCAAAGGAAGTCGCAGCAAAAACGACGAAGACGGCGGCGAAAGCCGCGGCAAACGGCACGGCGCACTCAACGAAAGCGCCGGCTCAAACGTCAGTTAAATCGGCGGCTAAAACGTCGGCCAAAGCATCGGCGGAAACGCCCGCGAAACGCGCCAGAAGCACGACCAGAAAGAAAGCGGCACCCGCCGATCGGGCGCTCACGCGCGGGCGCATCGTCGCGGTGGCGATCGAGCAGATCGACCAGAACGGCCTCACAGCCTTCAGCCTGCGCGAAGTGGCGCGCCAGCTCGACGTCTATCCCACCGCCGTGTATTGGCACGTGCCCAATCGCGACGCGCTGCTCGCCGCCGTGGTCGAAGCAACCATGGCGGGCGTCACGCCCGAAATCGGCAAGCTCAGTTGGCAGGACTGGTTTCGCGAGTTGTTCCGCCGCTACCGCAAGTCGGTGCAGCGGCATCCGAACGTCGCGCAACTCGTGGGCGCGCAACTCGTATCGAACGCGAGCCTGAGCCCGTTACTGATCGACCGCATTCTCGCGGTGCTGTTGCAGGCGGGCTGCGACGAAACACGGCTTGTCGACCTGTACAACGTGGTGATCGCGAGCATGGTCGGCTTCGCTACGCTCGAATTCGCGCCGCTGCCCACCGACGATCTCGCGATCTGGACCAACCAGTTGCAGGAAAAGGTCCATGACATTCGCGCGCTCGAATACCCGACGCTCGCGCGTCATCTCCCCGCGCTCGCGAACCGCGCATTCATCGTACGCTGGCAAAGCGGCAGCGAGGTGCCGCTCGATTCGAGCTTCGACACCTTCGTGGAAGTCACTATCGCGGGGATGGAGCGCATGCTCGCGAAGTGAGTTGCAGATCGCGCCGCGTCAAACGAATGTGAGCAGACGGCGGGGATTGCGCGTGAGCAGCGTGTCGATTTCGTCCTGCTCGAAGCCACGCCGCAGCATGCGCGGCACGATATTGGCGAAGATGTGCTGATAGCCGTGGCCGCCGTAACGGCCCAGGCGCGTGCGCGTGCAGATGTCGTGGCTGATCAGCACCCGCTCGGCGTGACCGTGATCGAACAGCGTGCGCACCATGCGCAGGCGCGCGCCGTCGTTGGGCATGTCGATGTCGGACATCGGATACGCGCTCTGCTCCCAGCCGAACAGATCGAATTCAATCACGCAGCCGGAGTCGGCGAGACGCAGCAGGCGTTCGTCGTCGAAAATCGTGCGGTCGATATGGCTGATGATCACGCGTTCCAGCGGAAAGCCCAGCCGCCGGATCGTATCGACGAGCTCCTGCGGCTGATCGGCGTGACGTCCCGGATGAAGGTTGAGCGCCGCGCCGGTTTCCTGCTGCGCGAGCAGCGCGCCATGCACGACGCGCTTTTCCTGATCCGTCCACGGCGACTGGCAGCCTATCTCGCCGATAATTCCCGCGCGCACCGCCGTGTCCCACGCGCCTTTCGTGATCTGCCCAATCATCTCCCGCGCGAAGTCGTCGATGCTGCGCTGCGCGTTCGCCGGGTCCTGATACTCGTGCACGTAATGGCCACAACCCATCATCACCTGCACGCCCGTTTCGCGCGCAATCTGCGCGAGTCCTTCGGGATCGGGCTTTAACCCGCCCGTGGTCAGATCGACAATAGCGGCGCCACCCGCCGCGCGTAACTCCGCCAGTTCCTCGATCGCCACGTTCTTCTGGTCGAGCCGATAGTTCTTCAGCGAAGGCAACTGCCCGTAGTTGATCTTCCAGCAATTACAAATGTCGATTTCGGTCTGGTCGTGATCGGCGTCTTCGGCGAGGCGCGGCGGCACGAGATCGATCAGCAGATGCTCGTGCATCAGCGTCGGGCCGAGCGCGTCGGGTTCGATCAAGCCGAGCACGGTCTGAATGCGGCCCTTGCGCGAAAGCGATTCGTTCATGTTACGGCGTCCATGAGGGCGGCGGAAGCGGTGAGCGCGAACAGCACGCGCAGGCTCACGTTATCCCCAGGTTGATGCATCCGCGAGGCGGGAATAGATTCTATTGTACGCTGAACAACAAAAAACTGTTCCTCGGTCAAAAAAAATTCACTGAAGCAACTTTTCCTGGAGACGACACCCATGAGCAAACCGAAAGTCATCGTGACCATTGCGCCAACGGGCGGCATGGCGAGCAAGAAGCAGAATCCGCACTTGCCCACGCAACCCGACGAAATCGCGCGCGACGTATACGACTGCTTCAACGCGGGCGCGAGCGTCGTGGCGATTCACGCGCGTCGCCCCGACGACGGCGCGACCTGCGATCCCGCGATCTATCGCGACATCAACGCCCGCGTTCGCGCGCAATGCGACATCGTCATCAACAACTCGACGGGCGGCGGCGTGCACGGCGACATGATCGCGCAAGCACCCAACGGCTATTGGGAAATTCTTTGGGAGGAACGGCTGAAGGGACTCGAAGCGGGCGCGGAGATGTGCACGCTCGACGCGACCACCATCATCGCGAGTTTCGACGACAAGGAACTGCTCATGCACACCTCGCCGCAACGCTCAAAGCAACTCGCGGCGGAAATGAAAAAGCGCGGCATCAAACCCGAGTGGGAAGTGTTCAGCCCGACGCATATCGTGCAGGACGTGGCGGCGCTCACGGCGGCCGGTTTCGACATCGAGCCGTTCTTCGTCAACATCGTGCTCGGCGCGCATCGCGGCTTCCAGAACGCGATGCCGTACACACCGCGCGTCTTGCAGTCGATGGTGGATCTCTTGCCGAAGGGCAGTATCTTTTGCGTGAGCGGCATTGGCCCGGCGCAACTCCCATCGGCGATGAATTCGCTTTTGCTGGGCGGCCACGTGCGCGTGGGCCTCGAAGACAATCTGTACTACGGTCCCGGCGAACTCGCCACGAACGTGCAACTCACCGAGCGCATCGTACGGCTCGTGCGCGAGATGGGTTACGAGCCGGCCACGCCCGCGGAGGCGCGCGACATCATTGGCCTGAGACCAGACTCTCATTTGCATCGCTGATCGCAAATGTCGGCGTACGTGCTTTCGATATACATCCGGGAAACTCACGGAGAACCGATTTATCGGTGCTCAGTCCGTTCATCGCCTGGTTCAATGGTCCTTCCGGTTTGTGCCGAGATTTAACTCCGCTTTCCTCTCACTTGGCACCTTCGATCATGAGATGTCGTTCGATTACACTCGATTATTCAATGGCTGCTCGAGCTTGTAAGGCACCTTTGATGCGTCGACAAGCCGCGAGTTCGCTTTGGGTCGGACACTTCCTCGATCTTCGTGATCTGCGCCAGCTCAAATTATCTGATTGACCTGCAGGCAAGGATCATCGTTGACGTCGAGGCGACGCCCGCGAACCGTTCTCGCGTTATCGACACGCTCCACGCCGGGATGGGCGTCGGTGGAATATACCGACACTGTCAGCCTCATCGACCTGTCGGTTGAACCGCCCCGGGTGGTGGACACCTTGAGCGTCGGGCAAACGCCCGAAGGTGTGGCGATATCGCCGAACGGAAAGCTGGTCGGCGTGACCGTAATGAACGGGAGCAACAAAGCCGGCACATCGCCCTTCTATCATCGTGAAGGAAGTTTCATCCTGCTCCGGACGGATGGCAAGAAGCTCACGAAGGTTGGCGAGGTACCGACTGGTGGCTGGACTCAAGGGCTCGCATTCACTCAAGATGGCAAAACAGTCCTCGTACAAAACACCATGCAAAAACAGATTGAAGTAATAATTATCAATGGAGACCGCGCCGTGGATACCGGGCAGCGGCTTCAATTTGATTCGGCGCCGAGCGGCATGCGTACGATGCGCACAGCGCCGTAACGAGTTCGTGGGGCAGTGCGAACGCTTGCTCAACGGCTCGGAAGCGGGAAAATACATATAGGCGCGAAACAGGGGCAGCAACCCCTTGCCATCTGTCGCAAGGACCTGATGGCAACGTTACCGCAAAATCGAAGACGCCTTCGACCCCAGTCCGGAATGTCGATACCACACGGAGAGCTTTGTGAACGATCAACTCCAGGCTCAAGGTAACCTCGTCTGGCACGCAGCCGCCCGCCGTTAGCAGCGTTGGTTCGGATAAGCTTCCCGGCGTCGCTCTGGGGTATGTCAAACTCAGCGTCCTTTTGTCGCATTGCGATCAGTGAGCATCTGGATGCGCCCGTCTCGCCCATACGCCTTTCCAGGTCGCATGAGCCACGATCAAGCGCCATGCAACATGATGCGGCCGCCGCGAAAATCGACGTCCAGTGCCGCACCTGCTGCACGATGGACGGCCGCACCAGGTGGTCCCTCGTTCTTTGCCTGTTCGACCCAAAGTGTGCCTTCACGTCGCAAACGGATGTTGTGGGAGCATGTCAGTCGGCCACCGAGTTGTTACCGCGTGACCGCAAATTCCGGGCGCACTCTATCTTCGCGAGCAAGCCCCATCATGTCGCGCGCTTCGGCAGGCGTCGCCGGCTCATATCCCATCTCCCGGACAAGGCGCACCACTCGCTCCATCAACTGCACGTTCGTCGCCACTTCACCCGGACCGTAGTAAAGATTGTCTTCGAGCCCCACCCGGACGTGACCGCCCAGCAGCAGCGAATTCATCGCCGAGGGCAACTGGGCGGGTCCGATACCGCTGACGCAGAAGATGCTGCCTTTGGGAAGCAGGTCCACCATTGACTGCAACACGCGCGGCGTGTACGGCATGGCATTCTGAAAACCTCTATGTACGCCTAGCACGAGGTTGATAAAAAAAGGCTCTTCATCGAAACCTGCCGCCGTCAGGGTCGCCACATCCTGAACGATATGCGTGGGACTGAAGACTTCCCACTCTGGTTTAATGCCGCGCTTTTTCATCTCCTGCGCCAGATACTTTGAGCGCTCCGGTGAGGTGTGCATCAGCAACTCCTTGCCGCCGAAAGTCGCGATGATCGTCGTCGCATCGAGTGTGCACATTTCCGCGCCGGCATCCATGCCTTTCAGGCGCTCTTCCCACAATATTTCCCAGTAGCCGTTCGGCGTCTCGCCAATCATGTCGCCGTGCACGCCACCGCCGGTCGAATTGTTGATGACGATGTCGCATTTGTCCCGGATGCGGCGGTTGATATCGCGATAGACCGCCGCATTGCAGGTCGCGCCGTCGTCCGGGCGCCGTGCATGCACGGCTACCACACTGGCGCCGGCGTTGTAGCAGTCGTAGACGTCCCGCGCGATCTCATCGGGCTGCGTCGGCAAATGGGGATTTTGCGATTTGTGCGCCATGCCGCCGGTCGGCGCGATAGTTACGATCACTTTCTGCTTGCTCACGCTTATCTCCCTGTTTTGTTCGGGTTGTGGCAATAACGATTGCCTTCACGCTTCCGTGTAGTCGCACACCGCCCATTCGAAGTACGTTCGAAGTTCCGCCGCGAGCGCAACGTGAGCAGGATGCTGCAAAAACCGCTGAACGGCCGCCCCATCGTCGAACGCCGACTCCAGCACGTAGTCCCAGCAGATGGGCCGGTCCAGTTCGTTCGCGGACAGTCGCCACGTCCGCGCAAAATCGATCTGTTCATTCAGGCCGCGCATGCGCTCGACCAGAGCGGTTTCGATTTCACACTGTGCTGCGATGTCCCTCAAACGGCGGAACATCACGAGATGCCGGATCATTGCGCGGTCCTCAAGGACGCACGACATCGAGCAGTGCCATCTTGCCGCTCTCGAGGCGATACAGTGCAAGCTGCGGATCGGCGACATCGCCCACGGCCGCCACGCCGTCGTCCACCAGGCGCTGCACGACCAGGGTACCGAGCCGTGGATCGCCGCCATCGTCCCGCGCATCCAGTTCGAGGCGGATCTTCTTGCCATCGATCACGAGGCCGGCGCGGTTCACGTCCTCGACCGCGAGCCGCGCCGTTCTCGTTTTCCTTGCCGAAGTGCGCAATGGGACCGCTGGTCGGCGCCGCGCTGCCGATCTTCACCACGGTCACGTCCTGCGCCGGGGACAATGAGGTCACGCCGAGCAGGCATGCCGCCAATGAAACGTACCTGACTTTCATCTGATTCCTTTCGGGTAAGGCACGCGCGCCGCAACGCTATTTGACGAGATACTTCGCAACGATCTCTTCGTTCGGCACTACGCCGATGCCGGCCTCTTCCGGCAAATGCGCATAGCCGTCCACGATGCGCACTGGATTGCGCGCGAGACTGCTGGTCAACTCGCTCGGCTCGACGCAATACTCCATGACCAGCGCGTTCGGAATCGCGCACAGGAAATGCAGCGACGCGGCACTGTTGAAGTCAGTCGTGAAGTTGTGGTTACAAACCTTGCGGCCCTTCACATGCGCATACGCGGCGATCTGCATCGCCTGGGTCAGCCCCACGCGTGTGATGTCGATCTGCACAATGTCGATACCGCCTTCATCGATCAGCCGCTGATACTCGGATACGGTGCATTGCTGCTCTCCCGCCGCAATATGCTGGCTGGTGGCGGCCGACACGCGGCCGTAGCCGACGTAGTCTTCCGGACGCAGTGGCTCTTCGATCCAGAACAACCGGTACGGCGCGAATAGTTGCGCGCGGCGAATCGTGGTCTTTGCGTCCCATGCCTGCCCCACATCCAGCATGAAATCGTTGCGCTCGCCAATCGCCCGGCGTACCCCTTCCACGTAACGCAGATCGGCGGCTTCGTCGAGACCGAACGGCGGCCAGCCGAATTTCACGCCGGTGTGGCCGTCGTCGATGGCGCGCTTCGCGCGCTCGACCGTCTTTTCCACGGTTTCCTGAAAGAGGTTCGACGAATACACGCGCATGCGTTCGCGCAGCGCACCGCCAAGCAGCGTCACGACCGGCATGTTGAATGCCTTGCCCTTGATGTCCCACAGCGCAATGTCGACCCCAGCCATCGCCTGGATCACAGCGCCGGCACGGCCGTAATACAGCGTGGACGCATGCATCTTTTCCCAAAGACGAGTCGTATCGAGTGGGTCTTCGCCAATCAGCAGCGCGCGCAGACCGATCACCTGACTATGCGACATCGGTGCCTCGATGATCGCCTTGACGACCGACGGACAACTGTCCACTTCGCCCCATCCGACGATTCCGGCATCGGTAGTGATCTTGATGAGGAGCGCATCCTGCGAACTGTCGGGGCGCGCGCTGATTTCGGGCAACGCGAGCCAGAGTGCTTCGACGTTAGTGATCTTCATGATGACGTAGTGAAGACAAAAAGAGTTGACTTAGAACAGCGTGCGCAAGCCGAGCGTGGCGCCCGTTTGCGACGCCCGTCCGCCGAAGCTGCCAACGGGGTTGTTAGGATCGGTCACCGAAGCGCCGTTCAGCACGTTGCGATCGAGTTCGGCGTAGATGTCGGTCCGCTTCGAGAGGCGGTAATCGATTAGCGCGACCAGCGTCTTGATCTTGCCGCCGGCGTCGCCTGCCACACCGGCGACGTTATCCAGCATCAGACTCGCGCCGACGCTCAGCGCAGGCGTCACACGATAATTGGCGCCGATTTCCGCATAGGAATCGCGCCGGCTTGCGGTCTGCGTGTTCGCGCCTGCAGCCGTGCTGGCGTTCGACAGAATGCTCGTATTGGCCAGAGCGGAACCGGAGGCCGTGCCAACCGTGAAACCGGCGTCGCGCTTCGAGTAGATATAAAGCCCATAGAGCGTGACGGGACCGAGCGCATAGTTGGCGCCGCCGCCAAGCACGTTGGCATGGCGATCCGCCGCGTCGCTCGAACGCTGTGCCACGGCGCCGACGGCAAGGCCATTACCGTTGTATGTGAGCGCGATGGCGTCGGTCGAGCCCGCCTGGAAATCGCCGGCCTGTCCACCGAACGAGTGCTGCAGCTGCAGTCCGAAACCCGCGCGCGAAAACGAATACTTGGCCGAATTGTCGAGGCGCACGCCGAAGAATCGCGTTTCCCACGCTTCCTGCAGGTAGTTCGGAAAGTTGAACGCGTCGTAATTGGAAAGCTGCCAGAACGGAATGCTGTAGATTCGGCCGGCCTGCAGCATGCCGTAGGTCTGGTTATCGATGCCCACCCATGCCTGCCGGCCGAACAATTGCCCTTGCTGATCGAAGGCGCCGGTGGTGGGAATGAAACCGTCTTCCAGCACGAACTTGACGGCGGTGCCGTTGCCGATGTCCTCACTGCCCTTCAGCCCGAAGCGGCTGCCCATTAGCGCCCCGGAGCCGAGACCCCACGTGGTCGCGTTCTTGCTCGTCGCCGCATTGGTGGTGTAACGCAAGCCGGTGTCAATGGCGCCGTACAGCGTCACGGACGATTGCGCGCTCGCGGCCGCACAAACAAGCATTCCAGCGGTCAAGGTGATGGCTTTGATCTTCATGTCTTTGCCTGGGAAGGAAGTAAGGGGGTAAGAGGGTTCAGGTGGGTTTAATTAGGACAATCGTTGACGTGCGTGATGCCGGACGGATCGGCGCGAAGCGCGGCACCCGGCGCCACCGCTTTGGCCGCCGGCAGGCTCGCGCCTGGCGGATATCTGCCGCATTGCGCACGGCAGGCAATCAGCGCGACCAGGCTGACAAGCGCGCCGAATCCGACGTAGTACGCGGGCGCGAGATTGTCGCCCGTGGTGCCGATCAGCCAGGTCACGATGAACGGCGCGAAGCCGCCGAAGATAGTTACAGCCAGGCTATAGCTGACCGACAGACCGGTCGTGCGGGAGCGGGTTGGAAACAGACGGCCCATCAACGCCGGCACCGGCGCGAAATATGCGGCCAGACCAATGCCGAGGACGAACTGCATTGCGACGAGACGCATGACGCTCGGCGTCGCGTCGATATACACCAGTGCCGGATACATGCCGAGCCCGACGACGAGCGCGCCCGGCACCATGACGCGTGCGGCGCCGATCCGGTCCGACAGCGCGCCGAAATACGGCGACAGCACGAACTGCACGGTGCCGGCCGCCATCACCGAGTAATAAGCGAGGGACGGCGTGAGATGAAGCTGGCGAATCGCGTAAGTCGGCATATACAGCAGCAGTACGTAGGATCCGATAGTGGACAGCACGATGAGGCCTGTTGCCGGCAGCAGGCCCTTAAGGCCGCGCCAACGCGACGGCGTTGCGCTGACGGACACGCTGGTGGCGACGGGCTGCTGCACTTCGGTGACGAACTGTGGCGTTTCGTCGACCCTGCGTCGAATGTAGAAACCCACTGGACCGATCAGCGCACCAAAGAAAAACGGCACCCGCCATCCCCACGACAGTTGTGCATCCGCGGGCAGCAGCGCCACCATCAGACCGAACAGGGCGGCCAGCAGCGCGGTCAGGCCTTGGCTCGCGACCTGCCAGCTGGCGTAGAAGCCGCGCTCGCTTTCGGGTGTGTGTTCGAGCAGGAACGTGGTGGAGCTGCCAAATTCCCCGCCTGCCGAGAAGCCCTGAATCACACGTGAGATCACGATCAACAGAGGCGCCCACGCACCGATCGTTGCGTATGTCGGTGCGAAACCGATGGTCAGCGTACCGGCCGTCATCATCAGCATCGACAGAGACAAGGCCGCCTTGCGGCCAGCGCGGTCGGCGTACATGCCAAGCACAATGGCGCCAATCGGCCGCACGAAAAACGACACGCCGAAGGTCGCCACCGTCATCAGCAGCGAGGTGAATTCGTCTTTGGCAGGAAAGAAAATCTTCGAGATCGTGATCGCAAAGAAACCGAACACGATGATGTCGAACCATTCGAGTGCGTTGCCGATCGTGGCGGAGATCACCGCCTTTCTTCGGCGTGCCGCCGGCGTATCGGTGCCGGAGGTTGGAGCGTTCATAGTTGGGAGTCCCTTGGTCTTGAGGTCGGATGGCTCGCGTTCGAATGGCGACGCGAACCGGCATGCGAAGAAAGTAAAAAGCCAAAATAGTGGCCGCGAGACGCTTTACCCATTAGTCGATATTCGCGTGACGAATACTGGCGCGGCGCGTTTATCCACGGGCGGCTTAGGGCGTTTAGGGGAAACGATAGGAAGCCTCCTAAGCGTTGCTCCCGAGCGTCGCGACGCGACGCCGCAAGAAAAAAAGCCGCACTGCCCTGGCAGTGCGGCGTCAAACAGGCTCGATGAAAAGCGGCTCAGGAACGGAGCCGATAGAGTCCACTTGCCGATCCTCGCAAACATGCGAGCGTTGCAAGCAGATTCAGCGTAGGGGTAGACACGCCACGCTCGCGCGCGAACTGTAAAGGCTGCGTCAGAATCGAATCGATTTCGAGCGGGCGGCCCGCATCGAGATCCTGGGACATGCTCGCTTTGTGCCGCAGCCCGCGCGTCGGCGCGAGATAGTAGTCGGTGTCCGTCGGCACCATGCAGCCCATCGCGTGTGCGAGCGCGATGCCTTCGTTCACTGCGGTGCGTAGCAGCGTCTCGCCGGCGGGGTCGTCGCAGATTGCCGAAAGCGGCAGATGGGTCAGCAGCGAAGCCGGCGAACCGGCCAGGTTGCCGATCAGTTTCGTCCATACGTCCATGCGGATGTCCGTCGAGACGCGGCACGGCAAGCCGCCCGCTTCGAATACTGCCGCGATCCGGCGTGCGCGGCCGGAGAGCGTTTCGCTTGCAAGCCCGCGAGTTGAGGGTTCGCCAATCACGACGTGCGGCTGTTCACTCAATACGGCGATCACACCTGGCGCGCTGACCGAAGACGCCGTGTAAGCGAGGCCGCCGATCGCGCGCTCCGGTCCGACGGCGCGCCATAGCGCGCCGTGTGGATCGATCAGCGGCAATTGCCGCCCATCTTCGGCGCCGTCGTATTGATGGAAATACCACCACGGCACGCCATTCGCCACGAACAGGACCGTCGTGCCGGGTCCGAGCAGCGGCGTAATGCCCGCGGCCACCGCTAGCAAGGCCGTGGTCTTGACCGCGACGACCACCACATCTTGCGGGCCGAGCAGGTCGGCCCGATCGCTCGCCTTGGGCGTGCAATGCAGCGAGCGGTCGGGCAGATCGACTCGCAAACCATCGCGTCGCAGCGCCTCGAGATGCGCGCCGCGCGCAATTATCGACACCTGTGCGCCGCCATCCGCCATGCGCGCCGCCAGGTGCCCCCCGACCGCACCCGCGCCGAATACGCAGACCTTCATGCCCGGCCCTCCGCCGGCGACCAGGGCGCGACACGCACGTGCTCGCGCGTCACCTCGGCGCAGGTCCGCACGCCGCACAGCGCCATCGCCTGGTCCAATTCTTCGCGCAACAGTGAGAGCGCGCGATCGACGCCGGCTTCGCCCGCGGTTGCGAGCGCGTACACCGCGGCTCGCCCGATCTGCACGGCGCTCGCACCCAACGCGAGCGCCTTGAGGATGTCGCTGCCGCTGCGAATGCCGCTGTCGACCAGCACGGGTATCCGTGCGCCGAGCGCATCGACAATTTCAGGCAGGATGTCCAGCGCGGCGATGGCGCCGTCCAGTTGGCGGCCGCCGTGATTCGATACCACCAGTCCGTCGACGCCCGCGGCGTGCGCCCTGCTCGCCTGCCGCGGATCGGCCAGCCCCTTGATGACGAGCGCATGCGGCCAGCGAGCGCGCAGCCGCTCGATCGTATGCCAGTCCAGACGCGGGCTGATCGCCGACAGATTGCGTTCGGACACCGTCGCGGCCGGGCGGCTCGCGGCGGCCTCCTCCCACATCACGGGCTTCGGTGCGCCGTGGCGCAGCATATCCATCATCCAGCGCGGATGCAGCGCCACGTCGAGCACCTTGCCGGGCGTCCAGCGCAACGGCATGGAAAAGCCGTTGCGCACGTCGCGCAGCCGTCGGCCAGGTACGGCTGTATCGACTGTCACCTCGAGTACGTCGTAACCTTCGCTGTCGATCTGGTCGAGCCATTTGTCCAGCAGACGTTCATCGGGCGGGACATAGAGCTGGAACCACTTGCGTCCTTGCACCGCGCGCATGACGTCGCCCGTCGGTATGCTGGTGCCGTTGCTCAGCACGAACGGGATTCCGTGTCGTGCGGCCGCGCGCGCCAATGCGATCTCGCCATCCGGCCAGAATGCCGACGCGAGGCCGATCGGCCCGATCACGACCGGCAGCGCCTGCTGGCAGCCGAACAGTCCGATACGCGGTGTACGCGCCGCGACATCGACCGGACCCGACGGCACGAGCCGAACCCGTTCGAAGGCCGCGCGATTCTCGCGCACGGTGCTCTCGCTACCCGCGCCGCCGTCGATGAAGTCGAACACCATGCGCGGCAACGCACGGCGTGCCGACTCACGGAAGTCCTCGATGCTATGGATGCGCGCGAGCCGGCGCGAGGGCGTCGCGAAGGGCACAGGTCCCGCCGGCCCGGTCGTTGAGGAAGGCGATGCCTGATCGGGCGCTACCGCATTCGTGAGGATCGCGTTGGCTTTCTCGGTCATCGCAGCCGTCCCTCGCGTGTCAGATCGTGCGCGAAGTCACTCAGAGACCGCTCCAGCCGATCGACCAGTTCATCGATCTGCGATTCCGTCACGATCAAAGGCGGCGCGATCAGTTGCATGTCGCCGAATTCGCCACGATTGGCACGCCGGTTGTACAGCGCAATACCATGCGCAAGGCCGTACTGGGTAAGCCGCGCCGGCGCGTTCATCGCTGCGGGCAACGGCCTTCTGGTCTCCTGATCCGCGACGAGTTCGATCGCCATGAGTAAGCCCTTGCCACGCACGTCGCCAATCAACCGCGAGCGCAATTGCAAATCGCGCAACCGTGCATCCAGATAGGTTCCCATTCGCGCAGCGCGCTCGACGAGTCCTTGCTCGACCACTTCGTCGAGCACAGCCGCCGCCACAGCGCACGAAAACGGATTGGAGAAATAGGTATGGCCATGCACGAAGCCGCCTTGCGCCGCGATTGTTTCGACGATGCGATTGGGTGCAAGTACCGCGCCGAACGGTGTGTAGCCGGCCGCCAAGCCTTTGGCGAGCGTCACGATATCGGGCCGCGATCCTTGCCAATGTTGGGACGACAGGAACGCACCGCTGCGGCCCGCACCGCTCATGATCTCGTCGTGAATCAGCAGTACCTCGTAACGGTCGCAAATCTCGCGGACCTTGCGGTAATACGACGCCGGCGATACCAGTGCGCCACTCGACAGTCCACCGATTGGCTCGATGATGAAGGCGAGTACCGTCTGCGGGCCCTCCTCCAGAATCTTCGCTTCTAACGCTTGTGCACACGCTGCAATGTGCTCTTCGGCACTGATGCCTGGCGGCAGCCGATAGGTCAGCGGGGCGGGGATTTTTGGCATCGTCCGCAGCATGGGGCCGTAGATCGACTCTGTGAACGAATCGCCGGTGACCGCCATCGCCCCCATTGTCGAGCCGTGGTAGCTCGGATCACGCGCGATGACCTTGAAACGTGTGCCCTCGCCTCGTGCCACCGCATATTGGCGCGCGAGCTTGAGTGCCGATTCATTCGCCTCCGAACCGCCGGACACGAAAAACGCGCGCTCGAAGCCCTCGCCGGCAAGACCCGTAAGCCGGTCGGCGAGCCGCACATTGTGCTCGCTCTCGAAGAAACGTGGGTAGGCGAACGTCACTCGCTGCGCCTGTTCGATCATCGCCGCGACCACACGCGGATTCGAATGGCCGAGATTGCTGACCACCGCACCGGACGTGGCGTCGAAATATCGCTTGCCGGCTTCGTCGTACAGGTAGACGCCCTCGCCACGCGCGATGCGCGGCGGCCGCTGCGCCCCCTTCGGCAGGTAAAAGCTCATCACGCTGCCGCCGCTCGGTGTGTCGCCGACCAGGCGCGGTTGAAATTGTTCAGACATGTACGTTGGCCTCAATGGATACTACTGCGCGCACGTCGTCCGTGCCCGGGTTGGCGCGACTGGCGAAGCGGCTCAGCACGTTGTACAACAGGGTTGAGACGTCGTTGCTATAGCCACGATGCGACAGCGCACCGCAAAATGTGATTGAGCCGACGGAAAACACGGCACCCCCGAAGCCTGTTTCGTAGTAGACGATTTCTGAGCGAATCAGTGTCTCGGCGGGCGCACGCGAACGCGTCATCGTGTGTGACAGCAGCGCGTCAAGCGCCGGGCCGAACGCAGCGCTGTGACCTTCGGAGCGGGCCAGGATCGTCACATTGGCCGGCGTGCCATCTGCCGGTTCGGTGGAGTCCAGCTCGAAGCCGGCTGCGCCGCCCCCTGACAAGCCGTAATCACCGAACAAAGGTCCTTCAATACTGTCGAGGATCCAGCCACCCGGCTGTTTGCGGGCGGCATCCAGCACGCGGTAGTGCGCGCCTTCAAACGGACCTTGTGACGTGAAGCCGATACCGACCAGTTGCTGCGGCGGCCGCGCGCTGCTGCGCCACAAGCCTCCGTATTCGCCATCAAGCGCGTGGAAATACTCGCCCGCTTCGGCGGCCCACGCGCGCACGCCGCCTTCCGTCCGGCGCATTTCGATCGCACCTGGCACGCGCGGCGAACGGCCGACGCGCCAGTAAAAACCGTTGCCCCCCAGATACGCGAGATTGCCGCCGCTGCGCTGATAGCCGGCGAACGCGTCGAGCGTCGCGGCCGTGTGGTACTCCGGATGCGTGCTGGTCAGCACCGTAGCGTACGGTTCGAGAATTGCAGCGCCAAAGCGCTCGAGATCGTCGTCGGTGACGACATCGAAGGCGAAGCCCTGGTGTTCGAGCCAGTCGAGCAGATGGCTATCCGCGATGTAATGACGGCAACCGGAACCGCGCGCGTCGTCGAATGTGATGAAGCCGGGGCGCATCGTCAGCATCGGCCGCAAACGCGACGAAAAGGCGACGCCGCTGCCGTCCGAATGGCGGTTGTAGGTCGACAGACCGACTTCCGGATGCTCGTCCGGATTGTGAGGATAAGCACCCCATTGCGCGACCTTGTTACGCAACGATGCATCAAAGTTGCCGCGCGCGTAGTTGGCGTAGGCCTGATAGGTGTAGGTCGCGGCAACGAAGACGATCGAAGCAGTCGGCTTGCCGGGTTCGGGACGCACATAGAACGGCAGATAGTCGATTGCGCCTTCCACGGCAATTTTCATCGCATAAGCACCGCTTCTCAACGAGGGCGGCACCTTGAACGTGAAATCTGTCGCCCAGCCGGCGTCGTGCAGGTCATCGTCATGGAAGTGGATGGCGGCGTAGTGATCCGGCGCGGCGCGCCAGCACGTTTCGCGACCGCTCCACAGGCTGCTGCGTACCGCCCGTGTGGGCAGGTTGATCAACTCGCCATGCCGCGCGTGCGGTGCGATATCGACGATCTCCAGGGAATCGATGCCGCGCGCGAAGTCCCATGCTGCAAACAGATCGGCATGGTCAAAGTCTGCCGCGCGCGGTGCCTTGCCCGCGCTCGCGCTCGTGACAAGCGCCGGCGGCACGTTGGCGATGAAGGGTGCTTCTATCTTGCCGTTGAAGAAGGCCCGGCGGCCGTCCTCGTCTTCCAGTGCGGCAATCAGCAGATCGGCCGCATCGTGCGCGTCGCCACTTGCCTGCACTTGCCGGGGCGTTGCAACCATCCCGTCGAATGCCTGCACGGTGCGGCAAAGCAGGGGCAGCGCAACCCGGCGGTCCACCTCCGCCACCCCGACTTCAATCTGGCCGGCGGCCGTGTCGATAGCGCACCAGATGTCATACCATCTGGCGCCAAGCGCTGCCGGACACTGCAGGTGCGTGACGGGATTGCCAGGGCCCCGTCCAAGCCGCATCTCAACACCGTTCTCGCTGACCAGCAGCGCGAAACCCGTGCCCTGTGCCGCGTTCCACTGGGACATCACGCACTGTTCCCCGCGGTGGATAGCGCTCGGCTGGATGCGCGCGCCCACGGTCAGGCTGGCACCGCCATCTGCCATTGGCAGGCGCGGGGCGCGGGCAAACGAGCCCGACAACAGCGGTTTGTCCACCGAGGCAAAAGTCCCCGAAAAAATATGATTGAGACGCTCGAAGCGCATACCCGGTCCACTCGGATTGGGATCGGCGTGGATCACCCGCACGAGCTCGGCCTCAAACGGCTGCGCAGACCGGCTGGATACTTTGAATTCAATGGTTTCGTCGGGTCCAGCCGAGAGGATGTTGCTGTAGCCAGTAATCGTAATCATGCCTGTACCTTGGGTGCGCCGCGCCCACGCGCGGTTGATTGCCGGAATGGACGGCTCCCGCTGCACAGCAGGACCGACCTTCAGCCCAGTCTAGGTCTGTCAAATTTTTTGCACTACGCGGCGCGCGTTTGATCGTATATTCCTGTCATGAATATCAACGACATCGATCTGAATCTGCTGCGGATTCTTGACGCCGTCCACAGCGAGCGCAGTGTCAGCCGCGCGGCACTCAGACTCAATCTGTCCCAGCCGCGCGTGAGCAATGCGCTGGTGAGCCTGCGCGAACTGCTGCAGGACCGGCTGTTCGTGCGGACGGCAAGCGGCGTGGCGCCCACGGAACTGATGACGCTGCTCGCGCCACGCGTGCGCGAAGCACTGGCCCTGCTGGAGGACTGCCTCCTGCAGCGCTTCGGTTTCGAGCCGGCTACCGCGCGGCGCACCTTTCGCCTTCATATGAGCGACAGCATCGAGATCATCGCCATTCCGCCACTGCGGCAACGCGTCGAAGAAATGGCGCCGCAGGTAAGGCTTGAAACCGCGCAACTGCCAGCGGACCAGATCCCGCAGGCGTTGCAAGCCGGCGAAATTGACTTCGCCATCGGCAGCTATGGTGTGATGGGCGACGACATCGTGCGCGAGCATCTGTTCAATGACGCATTCGTGCTGCTGGTCGAGCGCATGCACCCGCTGCCGGACGACGCATCACGCGAGACCTTGCAGCAGATTCACTATGTCGTGGTCGGCGAGTCGGCCGATATTGAACAGTTGATGGCTGACCTCGGCCTCAGCCGCCAGGTCAGGGTGCGCACATCGTTCTATCTATCGGTGCCGGCGCTGTTGCGCGGCAGCGGCCTGGCCGTGTGGTTGCCACGCAGCGTCGCGAGCGCACTCGTCGCGCTTGGCGAATACCGTATCGTCACACCCACCACGCGGCAACGCGCGGTCGCGGTCAACGTGTTCCGCCACCCGCGGGCCACGCGCGATCCGGCGCTGGAATGGATGCGGCAACAGATACTCAATACGCTGTGCGGCAAGACGGAGGCACGATGACCCGGGAGCTGAGTCGCGTAACGGAGCGCATCGATCTGCATCTGCTGGAGATATTGGACGCCGTGTTCATCGAGCGCAATATCGGCCGGGCTGCAGTAAGGCTCGACGTATCCCAGCCCGTGGTGAGCGGCGCACTGACGCGCTTGCGTCTTCTACTGAAAAATCAGCTGTTCAAGCGAAGTCCCGGCGGCGTTGAACCCACCGCTCTGGTCAGCCTGATTGCACCGGCAATTCACCGCGCGCTCAGTGAGATTCACGACACATTGCAGGAAACGCAAACGTTCGTGCCGGAACAATCGGATCGAACCTTCGTGATCAGCATGAGCGATAGCGGCGAACTGGCATTTTTGCCCGCTGTGCAGCGCCATCTTGCTGCCATTGCGCCAAACGTGCGGCTCAAGTCGGTGATGGTCCCGCTCGGCGAACTCGCCGATGCGTTGGAAACCAATACGGTGCATATTGCCTTGGGTCTTCTTCCTGAAATGGGCGTCGAATTCGAGCGCGTGCATCTGTTCGATCAGGACTATGTGCTCGTGATGGGCGAGCAACATCCGTTCGCGGGTCAAGCCATTACCCGCGAGTTGCTCACGCAGTTCGAATTCGTACTGGTGGGGCGATTTCCCGATGTCGAGCAACTGATTGCAGAGCATGGGCTGACGAGCCGAATTCGCTTGCGGGTCGCGCACTATCTGGCCATCCCCATGATTCTGTCGACCAGCAACCTCGTGGTGTGGTTGCCGCGAAGTTTGATCGCACCGCTGGCGCTGCTGGGACGCTATCACTCAAGCAGCGTGGCCGCCTTGCAACGCACGTTCTCACTCAGTGCGGTCCGACACCGACGCAGTGTCCGGGAACCAGGCGCGCAGTGGTTATGGGAGCACGTTACAAAGGCCATCATTGACACCTACATGGAAAGCACCTGATCACCCGCTTGCACTCCCTCAGAACCTGCGAGCGGAAGGTAAAAAACGTCAGCCCTTTTCGAAAACGCGTCGGGCACGTGCCGCGCAGGAGGGTCCGTTGTCTGGAGGGAGCTGACGCTCGAATGTCCGCTGAAGGCGTGTGCCAACGTCTGTAGCTGGCGGGCAGTACGCGTTCGCACAAACGCCTGAAAGCTGCCATTGAGAGTTCCAGCGTCCCCACGGCGGCGTATCGTAACCGTCCGCAATCCAGAACGTCGTGACGATGGCCAGTACGACCCAGGCCTCGCGTGAGATCGATGTCCGTGACGGCGAGGAAACCTCCTGGACGGATTGGTTCGTGTACATATATTTGTCGGGATTGCTAATCTGTTGAGGAATGTGGCCTGCGTAATGGTCAGGCTGACCCTGGCCGCGCATGGCGCCTAAAAAGCCATCGGGTTGTCGCGACCTTGATGCTGTCCGGGTCGCGCCCCGCCTCACGCGCCTTCGCACGGATGTCGTCGCGGAACGCTTTCATCGCCGCGACGCTGCGCGCCGTGCCGATGACCGTTTCAGCCCAACGGGCGGCGAACCGGCGGCCGCGCGGCAACGCTATGCCGCACGCCGTCAGAATCTTCTCAGACTGCTGCGGGCACGAGGCTTGACTGCCCAAGGCGACGACGGTCTGAACCTGTGGATATCGGTGCCACGAGAGGAAACGGCAATCGTCGCGCTGGCCGCGCATGGTATCTCGGTGGGGAGCGGCAGCCGCTGCCATGTCGGGCCGAAAACGGGAGAATTCCTCCGCGTGTCCACCGCCCGGCTACCCGACGACATTGCAACGCTTGAGCAGATCGCTGACCGGTTTGAAGAGATACAGGGCAAACCGGCCGTCACGACGCTTCCCAATTAACAACGCGTACGCGCATAGGCGACACTCGTCAGTCGCGTAGCGGTTGGGCGCAGCATGTGTGGTTTGCCGGCGGCCCTCAATCCCGCCTCGACCACCCCACCGCTCACAGCCCGGCGCGATTCATTTTTTATACGCGATCCTGCTTAGCAATCCGCACTTAAGTAGTTGTCAGCAGGTGCGTCCGTTCTCTAGCATCCACACTGGTTGCAACACTCCGTTTGCAACGCGAATGCGATTTCAAAATGAACAGACAAAAATTTCTTCGAGCGATCCTGGCCGTTGCGGCTTTGGGTGGAAGCGTGGCGGCAACTCAGTCGGTACAGGCGGCCGATCAAACGATCCGCGTCGGCATCATGTCCGGCGAAGACGAGGACGTCTGGCGCGTGGTCTCCGCGAACGCCGCAAAGCACGGTCTGACGATCAAGACCACGACCTTCAATGACTATACACAGCCGAACGAGGCGCTTTCGCAACACGACCTCGACGCCAACTCCTTCCAGCATAAGCCCTATCTGGATGCGCAGATTGCCGCCCGCGGCTATCACATCGTACCGGTGGGCTACACCTACGTTCAGCCAATTGGCCTGTACTCGCGCAAGGTGAAATCAGTCGCCGATCTGCCGAAGGGCGCAACCATCGGCGTGCCGAACGACCCGAGTAACGAGGGCCGCGCGCTCCTGCTGCTGCAAAGCCTGGGGCTGATCAAGCTGCGTGCGGATGTGGCGCTGCTGCCCACGATTCGCGATATCGCGGACAATCCGAAGAACATCCAGATCAAGGAACTGGACGCCGGCATCGTAGGTCGCGCAATCGGCGATCTGGATGCGGCCGTGATCAACACGGACTGGGCAATCAAGGCCGGCATCAAGATTCCGCAGGAGCGCATTGCTCAGGAGAAGGTCGCGGGCAATCCGTATCGCAACTTCCTCGCCGTGAATGAGAAAGACGCTAAGTCGCCCTGGGTACACACGCTGGTCGAAAGCTATCAGCAGCCGAATGTGGCAAAGGCGATTCTCGATGTGTATCACGGCGCGACGTTGCCAGCCTGGAACGAATCGTCCAAATAAGGCCTGATGCGCCCGGGATAGGCAATCTCCGGGCGCGGCTGAAATCCCCGCTCCGACTCATTCTTTCGACACCGGCGCAGCGTGGGCCTATCTGGCGCTACAGGCCAGCCTCTCCGGGTGGCATGCGCACGGCCTTGCCGGCATCGAACGCGAGAAGATCCGCCAGGCGCTCGCCGTCCCGGACGTCTACTCCATAGAGGCCGCCATTGCGATCGGCCGCGCGGGCGGCAAAGCAACGTTGCCTGAGGCACTACAGGCGCGTGAAGTACAGAGCCAGCGCAATCCTCTGTCCGCCATTGCGTCGGAAGGGCGACTCGCACTCTGAAGAGCAGATCCGACCCGTTCGTGGCCATCACTGTTTTTTTGTGAATCGATAGCAGTGCGGAATCCTGATCACATTCCGCCGCGTATCGAATGTGTGCCACCCACGCGCACTTCTCGATTTGCATAGCTAAATTCATCGTTTTGCCGGCGTGAACCGCATCGCTACCATGTAATGCTTCAGCCATCATGCGAAACGAAATTTATGTCCACCGCGACATTCCCCTCCACCGTCACCGATTCACAAACCGCCGCCGACGGCGCGCCGCGTCCGGCCGTCATCCGCAGCGCGCAAGACGTTTCGCGCATCGTCAACGCGGGCGCGGCAAAAGGCAGCAATGCGCGCATTGTCATCGCGATCGCGCTCGGCGGCGTTTTTCTCGACGCTTACGATCTGACCTCGCTCGCCTATGGGATCAAGGGCATCGCGCGGCAATTTCGCTTTCGCCGGTCCAGGTGGGCTTCGTCTCGTCGGCGATCACATTCGGGGCGATTCTCGGCGCGCTGTTCGGCGGCTATCTGACCGACCGCATCGGCCGTTATCGCGTGTTTATGGCCGACATGTTGTTCTTCGTCGTGGCGGCGATCGCCGCGGGCCTCGCGCCGAATGCGTGGGTGCTCGGTGGCAAGCATGCCGATGCCGTGGTCCGCCTTACGATAGCAATCCGACGCGCATCCCCAAAGAACAAAAATAGCTTCGGATATCAGGAGAACATTGATTCCCGAGCCTGCGGGGCAACTGCGCCGGGCTGCGGTTGCGCCAGATGTCGCAGGAGCTTGATCACCATCCCGACGACACCGAATGCGAGAATCACGAAGAACACCGCGAGTGGCGTCAGGTCCTGCACCGACAAGAAACCGGCAAGCCCCATCATCGCCGACGACACCAGCAGCAGTGCACACCCGAGGATCGCGCTCGTCAGGCCCGCGATGTGCGGGAACAGCGAATTCCCCTTGGCCATCAACGTCGGATACATCGCACCTGCGCAAAGTCCCATCACGAGCACGGGCGTGGCGAGCGTCCATACGCGCAGGCCGACCGTCAACGCAAGCAACAGCATGGCAATCGCCGTCGCCGCCATCAAGTACGCACCGATGTACAGCCGCTGTTCCGCGGTCGGCAGACGCCGGCCGTGCACGCGGTTCGACAGGCCGCCCAGGAAATACATCATCCCGATGCCGAGCGCCAGGTAGCCGAAATAGGTCGGCGGCTGGTGCAACGTGTCCTGCACCATGAACGGTCCGACGATGTTGAACACGAGCAGAATGCTGTAGCACAGACCCTGTGCGAGGAAGCAGCTCTGGAACACCGGGCTCGAGAGTACCTTGCCTGCGTTTGTCGTCAGCGTGCGCAGCTCCAGGCGCACCGGGCGCGGCAACGTTTCACGATAGCGCCACAGCAGCCCCCACATCACAACCGAATAAGCGAGCAGGAAGACGAGGCAGGCCCGCCAGCCGAACCACGTCTGCAGGTGGGCGCCAATCACCGGAGCAACGATCGGCGCGAGCCCCCACGCAATTGCCATGTAGGTGAACGCATGGATCAGTGCCTGCCCGGAGAATGAATCGGTGATGATCGCCTTCGCGAGCAGATTGGTGGTGGCGATGCCGAAGCCCTGCAGGCAGCGGGCGAGGATGAACGTTTCCAGATTCGACGCGGCGAGCGACAGCAGGCAGCCGATCGTATAAATGACGAGACCGAAAGCCAGCACGCGCTTGCGTCCGTACGCGTCGGCTACGGGCCCGAAAACGAGCTGACCGACCGCGTAGGCCGCCATGTAGCCGGAAACGCTCGACTGGATTGCGTGAGGCGAAGTCGCGAAGAAACGCGCCATCGCGGGCAGCGCGGGCACGTAGATATCGATAGCGAGCTGCCCGGCGGAAGCGAACAGGCAGATCAGGAACAGCAGGAAGCGCGGCGAGTTTCGTATGCGGGTGGATGTGACGGAGCGGTCGGGGATATCGTGGATCATTACTGCCTCAAAAAGGGATTCCGGCGACGCGGCGTCAGTCGGTTCGAATGTCGAACGGAAAGCATGTGCGGCGTCGCCGCCGCGTATTGTGCCTGTCTCTCACGGATTGACGCGATTTCCCTTACGAGCGCTCAAACGGTCCGACGCGCACCCCAGTAGCGAGCAAACCTATCAGAAACATGAACGACCGTGTCGCGCGGCGCCAGGTATCGGCCACCTCGGGTAATGCGTCACAACAGAAAAGCAAAGCATAAAAAACTGTTTGTCATCGCAATGCCAGTCGGCCTCTAATAACAGACTCGCCTTCGCGAGGTACCGCCTTTTGCCGATCAATGTTCATCGTCCGGTTCGCCGGCAAATGAATCCGCTGTGAGGTGTGTTGATCCGTACTGGCTCCATCTTGGAGCAGTCCTCTTTCATGGCTAATCTGGAACCGACATGGCTGACGTCACTTATTCCCGCAACAGCCACGTCGCATCGACCCGGTTGTACCTGGGCGTGTCGAAAGGCGCGCTCTACCGGTGGCTTTCGTGGATCGTTCCAGCGATGCTGCTGGTGCTGTGGCAAGTTGCATCGCGCGTTGGACTGATTACCCCTCAGGTTCTTCCCGCCCCGAGCAGCGTCGCGGCAACCGCGCTGGATCTGGCCAGAAACGGTGATCTCTTCGTTCACCTGGGCGTTTCACTGTTGCGTGCCGCCGCAGGCTTTGTAATCGGCGGAGCGATCGGACTTGCGCTTGGCATCCTGGTCGGTTTCTCGCCGCTCGCGCAGGCGTTACTGGATCGCTCGATCCAGATGGTGCGCGCCGTTCCCTTTCTTGCGATGCTGCCGCTCGTCATCGTCTGGTTCGGCGTCGGCGAGGTGGCGAAAATCTTTCTGGTCTCGCTCGCAGTCCTGTTCCCCATCTACATCAACACCATGCTTGGGATTCGTCAGATCGATCCGAAGCTGATGGAGCTAGCGAAGGTCATCGGGTTGGACCGGACCGCGGTCGTGCGACGGATCATTCTGCCTGGTGCGATGCCGTCGATCCTGACGGGCGTCCGTTATGCACTCGCTCATGCGTGGCTCGCGCTCGTCATCGCCGAAACGCTCGCGACGACGAAAGGCATTGGCTTTCTGGCCATGGATGCACGCGAATTCCTGCAGACCAATGTCATTCTATTGACCATCATCATCTACGCGATCATTGGCGTCGTGGCGGACGCGCTGGTGCGGTTGCTTGAAGCGCATTTCCTCTCATGGCACGCGAATTACACCAAAGGTGCGCACAAGTGACGCTTGATATTGCATTGTCCCAGGATACCGCTGTTCCGGCTCTCACCGAGGAGCGAGTGAACCGGTCGCCGCTCGCCGTATCGGTACGCGGCCTGCAGCGCCGCTACGGCACCCGTGTCGTCATCGATACGTTGGACCTCGATATCCGCGAAGGCGAATTTGTCGCGCTGCTCGGGGAAAGCGGATGTGGCAAGACCACCCTGTTGCGTGCGCTGGCCGGGCTCGATCTGCCCGACGCCGGCCAGATCCGCGTGCCCGAACGCCCTTCCGTCGTATTCCAGGAGCACCGGCTCCTACCTTGGGCGACGCTGTGGGAGAACGTCGCGCTCGGTCATGAAACAACGGTCGGTCGTGCCGGAGCCGCGCGGGCGTTGGCCGAAGTCGGCCTGTCCGGCCGGGAAGACGACTGGCCGCGCAACCTGTCTGGCGGTCAGGCGCAGCGCGTGGCGTTGGCGCGCGGCCTCGTCCGCGATCCCGCATTGCTGCTGCTCGACGAACCGTTCGCGGCGCTCGACGCGCTCACGCGAATCAAGATGCACGGACTCGTCAAGGAACTCGTCGAGCGCCATCACCCCGGCGTGCTGCTCGTCACGCATGACGTCGATGAGGCGCTCACGCTCGCCGACAGGATTCTTGTGATGCGCTCGGGGCGCATCGCAGCTTCCTTCGAACCCAAAAACCACACGCCGCAGGCACTGCGGCCGATCCTGCTCGAAGAGCTCGGCGTTCAGTCTCACTGAGCGCTTTTTCGCATGACTCCAAGGACCTGACAAGGATGAACGATTCTTCACTGAGCCGCCGCCAACTGTTGCGCGCGGCGGGTGGCCTGCTGGCCGGCGCCGCCGCCAGCAGTCTGTTTCCGGTTCGCGCAGCCGAGCCGCGCAAGCTGACACGCAACACCGATACGGTTCGTGTCGGGTGGGGATACGGTAGCCTGCCGGACATTGCCAGGCAGCGCGGCGTATTCGAAAAGACCCTGGCGGCAAAGGGCATCAAGGTCGAATGGGTCGGGCCGTTCCCGAACCATGCACCGTCGATTCAGGCAGTGGTCGGTGGCAGCGCGGATTTCGGCTTCTGGGGATCGACGACGCCGGCACTGGCGGCGATGCTGGCCGGCTCACCCCTCGTCTTCAATGCATTCGACATCTATTCACCGCGCTCGACTGCGATCATCGTGAAGAAATCGAGCGGTATCAATTCGGTTGCCGATCTGGTGGGCCGCAAGGTTGCGATCAACCGGTCGGGATTGGGTGAATTCCTGCTGATTGCGGCGCTGGAAAAGCATCACATCGACCGCAGCAAGGTCGAGTTCGTCTACCTGAATCCGCCCGATGCCGCGCCAGCGTTTGCACAAGGCGTAGTCGACGCATGGTCGATGTGGTCCCCGGCCGTGGACATCTCACGCTATGCCAACAACGCCAGGGACATTTTCAACGAGGGACGCGACCTCGATTTTCTGATCGATTACAGCTCTCTCGTGACGCGTCGAAAATTTACCGAAGAGAATTCCGAGCTGATTCGCGCAGTGATCGATGCGTACTACGTCGAGGGCGCGTGGCAGTCGGCGCATTCCGCCGAATCCGAACTGCTCGTGCAGAAGGAAGCCAAATATCCGGACCAGGTGCGCGACTATCTGACGAGCCTCAAGCGCGTGAATCAATTCCACGAACCCGACGACGCCGCGTTCATCGCGCAGTTCCAACGCGCCGCCGACTGGCTCGCGGATCGCAAGATCATCAACTCGCGAATCAAGGTTGCCGATTACAGCGTCAAGGTTTGATGAGGCACGCATGGGAACCCCACTCGTTTCACCATTGTCCACAACGCTCGGCTTCGCCGGGACCATTGCCGATATCGCATCGAGCGCGGCGGAGCGGGAACGGAATCACTGTTTGCCGCACGAGGAGATCGCGATGCTCAAGGCGCTCGGCTTCGGCGCGCTGCGCCTGCCGGTCGACGCCGGCGGGCGAGGCGTGTCGTTGAGCGGGCTGTTCGTCGTGGCGCGCGACGTCGCGGCGGCGGATTCGAACATTGCTCACGCTTTTCGCAATCATCTTTGGCAGGTCGAAGCGGCGCTCAGACGGCGAGATCATCCGTTCCATGCGCACGTTCTCGATCTGACGAAGAAGAAGAAAACCGTCGGCCTCAGTTTCACCGAGAGCGATGCCGTGGCGGCCGGCGCGCGTCCGAGCCAGGTTTTGAGCCGGCTCGAATGGGATGAAGCGCGACGCGTGTATATCGGCTCAGGCGAGAAGGTCTACGCGACCGGCAACCTCTACAACGACGCATTCGTTGGCCTGGCGGTGGAAAGCCGTGAGGGCCGGACGGTGCAATACGTGCTCGACCGAGGCCAGGGCGTCAGCGACGATGACGACTGGCAGGGATTCGGTCAACGCCTGACGGGCTCCGGTACGGCGAAGTTTCATACCGTGACCGTGCCCGCGACTCATGTCTACCCGACAGACGCGCCGCGAACTGACGAAGCAGCGCCCTGGGGATTCACCTTTCACCAGGTCTATCTGACCAACTGCATCGCAGGCATCGTGCGGCGGGTAGCGCTGGACGCCGTCGAGGTTTTGCGCGCCCGCGGGCGCAACTTCTATCACGGCGACGCTGCGCATCCCGCCGACGAGCCTGTACTGCAAACGCTGCTTGGCCGGATTCGCGCTTATGCCGCCAGCGTCGAGGCAACCGCCGATCGCGCCGTGGCAGCGCTGCAGCATGCCTGGGATAGCTATGGAACGGCCGACGAATATGACACTACGCTGGCCGCGACGTTCTCGGCGGCGGAAGCCAAGGTCGTGATCGACGACCTCGCCCCGCAGATCGCCAGTTGGCTGATCGACCTTGGGTCGGGCTCGGTCGTGTCTCGCGTGGGCGCACTGGACCGGCATTGGCGCAACATCAAGGTGATCGCTTCGCACAACCCGCGCCTGTACAAGGAGCGGCTACTCGGGCAGAACCTGCTGACCGGCCAGCTTCCGCCCACCGGCGCTTTCTTCTGACCGCACGCCACCTCGCGCGCGACCCGGGACCGGCTACGCTCACTTCGAAAGGAGCCGGTGACAAAACCCAAACCGGTCCCTAACCTACTGCTGAATAACCAAATCAGCCAAATTCCCTCGCAAACCTTCACCAGTCGGCGCGTAGTTCTTCACCTTCTTCGAGACAATGGTGATATTGGATTCGCGCCGAACTCAATCGACGCAATGTCGTCATGCACGATCTGCTGGAACTGAATGAATAGCTTCACATAAGTCGCGAAATCATAGCTCTCTATCTCGGCATCTATTCCGATACGCGCCAAAGACTGGCGGACAAAATCAGCGGCGCGCGGGTCCTGGAACGGATTGAACAGCAGCCGCAGTTTGAACCGCTTTCCGTCCGGACCGCGCTTGAGCCCGGCCGCGTCCAGCGCGGCATTGGCCTGAGCAATGTCATATGGAAAGTAGTGGATGTCGGCGTCGTGATACCTCGTATTGGCCACGCCGATGGCGGCGGCGGAGACCTGACCGTAGCCGTACCACACCACACGGTTCAATGCATTGACATTCACCGCCTGCGATATCGCTTTGCGCACGGCCTTGCTTTGAGAACCGGCGCGTCCAGGTTGAAGATCAACTGCTGATGGTTGCTGACGTAGGGCCAGTTGGTGTGTCCACATTGAAGTCCGGCAGCGCCGTGAACCGCTTGACGTCCGACAAGGGGATCGCCTGATCGCCAGGATTCGCGGCGCCCGATTCGAGCGCCGCCGCGCGGGCCGCACCGTCCGGAAGGCTCCGCCGTCACAACGCGCCATGCCGCGGCGGCAGCTTGTCGTTGAGATAGAAGTTGCCCACGGCGTGATACTTCCAGCGGACCGGGTCGTGCAGCGTATGCGTGCGCGCGTTACGCCAATGGCGGTCGAGGTTGTGTGCGGCGCGAGTCGACGCCGAGCCCGCCAGTTCGAACAGCTTTTCGCTTGCTTCAAGCGCGATGCGCGTGGTCAGCACCTTCGCTTCAGCCACGGCGACGGACGCTCGCGCGCTGGCTTCGGCATCGATCGGCTGAGCGCCGATTTCATCGAGCGTGCCGCCGGCCTCCAGCAACACTTCATGCGCTGCGTGCAGGTCGATCTGCAGGCGGCCGATATCGGCGATGATGTAGGGGTCGTCGGTGGCGTGCTCCAGTCCCGAATCGACCCATGGCCGCGCGCGTTCGCGCACGAAGACGAGCGCCTCGGCGACGGCGGCCTTCGCAATACCCTGGTCGATCGCCGCCTGGATCAGTTGCGAAGTCGGGCCGAACAGACCGGGACGCTCAGCCAGTTGCCAGATCGGCAGCACGTCCTGCGGATCGACCGGCACCTGGTCGAAGACTACACTGCCGCTCGCTGTGGTGCGCTGGCCGAAGGAATACCAGTCGTCGATCACGGTAAGGCCCGGCGCATCGCGCGGCACCCACACCTGCACGGCGCGACCCTGGTCGTCGCTCGCGCGCGCCGGCACGCGGTGCGCGAACAATGCGCCGGTTGAATAGAACCGCCGCCCGTCGAGGCGCAAGCCGTCAGGCGTCGTATAGAGACGCGTCGAGCCTTGCAGGACCGTGGCGGCCGCCGCCGAGCGACGTTCCGGGCCGGCATTGCCAAGCCGCTGGCCTGCCAGCACTTCTCCGTACAGACGCTCTTTCTGCGCTGCTGTGCCGACTTCGCGCAGAACGCCCAGCACCCCGAAATGATTTTGTGGAATCTGCCCGAGCGCCGGATCGGCCGCGCAGAGATTCACGAAGACTTCGGCCAGCGTCGCGTACGACACATCGGCGCCGCCATACTCGCGCGGCACGGTGATAGCGCCAAGACCACTTTCCGACCACAGATCCAGTTCGTCCCATGGCAGCCGGCGCTGGCGGTCGCGTTCGGCGGCGTCCACCGCGAAAACGGCGGCGAGTGTTTGAGATGCGGCGAGCGCCGCCGCGTCATCGGCGATCCGCGCGACGCGTGCCGGATCGGGGCGGGTCGGCACGCGCGACTGGACAGAGCTGGTTTCGGGATTGGACATGATGGCTCATACAGACTGTGGAGACCCGTCCGCTCGCATGCTTCGGCCTGTTGCCATTTGACAGCGGCACGCATCCGGTTCGGCGCGGAAGGGCTAATCGTCTATTGGACCAGCACGTGCGACGCACGCCTACCATCGAATTGGCAATTGCTTATGACGTCCCGAATAAATCGGCAGATCAATAGGCGCTGCGGCGTTAAGCCGTTGTACTGCTATCGATATGCAAAAAACTTGGTTCGACACGCTCGACTGATTGCCGACACTCGATATGTTCCCAATCGATCCGCCGGCCATCATGAAGGGATTCGGAAATCTCGCTCGTCGATCGCTCGACGACGCGACGGAAAACGCGTCACTGCCATCGGACCTCCATCGCGGCTCCGTTAAGCGGGTAGGCTCCGTGTTATTGGTCGCCGGCATTCTGGCGTGCATTCACAGGGAAATTTCGGGCGCGAGCGATGGGTCGCTCTTTTCCATCATGACTGCCTATGCTAGCGGCACACTGCATCATCTCGTGTCGGTCCTGCTCACCCTCAGCCCATGACCCGATCGGCCGACGCATGGGAGCAACCGCCCGGCCGCCGCCCGGGAGCACGTTGATGGCTATCGACGATCCGCGGGGAGGCGCACGCAACGTGCTTAATGCCAATCGGCCGGTTTTGAGAAGCCAGGAAAGCGTTCGTCAATGACGCGCTTGAACTCGGGCGATCGATACGCATTGGCGATATCGACCACATAAGGCTTATGCAGATCCGCCGTGCGCACCGCGACCAGATTCAGGTAATAAGGTGGAATCTTTTCCAGCAGCACGGCGGCGGTTTATCGGTTGTAGGCATGGGAGCTTACAAAAACGTCAGCCCAGGCCAAACCAACAAATCAATCTTTTGTTTCCTGCTGGAAGCAAATGCGCGGAATGCATTCCAGGTATGCCGCGAGCCTGCGCGTCCACACCGCTCGGCGCGCTCGTGCAGCAAGCCCGCGCACAATGCGACCGGATATGGAAACTGACGTTGCGGCTCTCGCCGCTCACGTATCGGATCGGTGAAGAAGCAGACCGAACGATTGCGCACTCACCTCGCTCCATACCGGCACGACGATATCTGGCGACGCGGCCGCGGTCGTACGAGGCTGCCCCGATTCACCAAGGAAATAGTACGGCGACGCAGAGGCCGGCGACGCAACCGACGAGGGCGACGCGCCACCGGCGGACGGACGCTGTGCACCATGTCCCTCGGGCACCGGTCCGAGTCGGGCGGGTTTTCACGCCGCGGTCTGCCCGATGATAAGTCTCACGAGCAAGCCCCGCGCCTGGCCGCCTGCCCTTGACCCACGTACTCACAAACCGCGGAACGTCGTTTTGCTTCGTGGCCCGATCCATGGGGTGCGTCCAGTAAATTCACGGGCGAAGTGCTGCGGCTAAAACGCAGGTTGGGGATCGTCGGAGACAACGCTGAGCGACGGCTACCGATTTGAGCGCGGTGATCAATGAGGTGGTTTCCGTCCCGAACATGGGACTGGTCATGATCATGGAGCTTCATCATTCCCGGCCGCGTGCGCATTACACGCTGGGCTGCAAGGATTGCGATAAGCGCTGGCACCCTCGCCATGTTCTGGTTCTTGCCCGCCTGATGAGGGCGCGAGCGATGCGGGCGCCATTGCGTTCGTTCTGGGCTCCCCGACTGCGCTGCAACAGCCACTTCTGAGGTGCTGAGGCATTGTTGAAGCCGGCGACAAGATGGTCGGACTCATTCAGGCCGCCTCTCAGGACAAGTGCTGATTGCGCGACGCAGACCCGGCTATGCCCTCTCCATGGCATTGCGTTTGTGCTAATCCCCCTCGACGACACGATCGACCTTCCGCATCAGATCTGACAAATCTCGCCGGAGTCTGAAAGTCGGCGTGCGCCTGCACGTCCTATCAGCGGCTCAGTGGATTGTCGGGTTGGGCCCAGGTTTTGCGCAACGTTTGGCACAGCACCACCCGGCCGAGTCCGCGCTTTGCACAGAAGCATGGTTCTCGACTTTCTACGGCGCCGCATCTTTCCCGTGCGGCCTGATCGCACCCAATTGAGGAGCACACAATGGAATCGACGAAAGGAGAAGGAACGCTACGAGAGATCGCCGGCGACGTGCAGCAAGCCGCAGGAGACCTGCTCGGCAATGCCGGTGCGCAAGTTAGCGGAACGGCGAAGGAACTGACTGGCAAAGCGCAGCAACTCTATGCCGATTTTGCGGAGGTGGTACGCGAGTCCACCGTGGAGCGGCCGTTCGCGGCGCTGGCGATTGCCGCCGGCGTGGGCTTCATCCTGGGCGCGTTACACGCAGCAAATCGCTCCGGGCCCGATAACGACCGCGGCGATCGGAGAGATCGCGAATAAGGCGATTCGCGTCTTGCCCTCCACGAGACCGAAGAGGTGCAGTCGGCAAGCACGCGGACGATCGCCACGGCGTTTTCGCAGCACGCCAGCCCTGAGGAGTCCCGCAATGTCAATGCGTTCAAAAGTCACGAAGTGGCGAAACGTCGGCAGATTCTGCATCGAACGAGCCACCGATTATGGTGAGCTCCTCGGTGTCGAACTCGAGGAAACCAGGAAATGTCTGGTCCGTGAGCTAAGCGCACTGGTCGCCCTGGCTGTCGCTGGCCTTTTCACGCTCTCGTTTGTGTGCATCGCGATTATCGCAACGGCTTGGGGGACGCCTTATTTCCTTTCCGTGGTTTGGGGTGTCGCCGGGATGTGGCTTGTTGTGTCTGTTGTCTGCGTGCTGATCGTTCGCTCCCAGAAACCAGCGCGATCGTTTCGTATACTGCAGGGGGAGATCCGGAGCGATCTCGACACCTTAAAGGAGGCGCTTAAATGAACCGCGCACCTGGCGACGATGAAACCGAGAGCGCCATCCTGCTGCGAATGGCCGCGTCACGCGCAGCGCTGCTCGCAGCGAACAGCACTCCGCCATCGGTCCCGGCTGTACTCGGACAGACGCGGTCTCCCGCAGCCGGCCTGATCGCTTCGCTGGCGGACGCACCGCGCGTTACGCTGCTGCTGGCGCTTTGCGTTAGCGCGATCGTCCTCGGACCTGGCCGGACAATTGGAATCGCCAGCCGTTCGGGGATCGCCGCGTGGCTAGGCGGCACCGTCCGGAAAGTAATCCACAAGGCTGTATGAGCAGTTGCGGCCTAGCCATAGTGGGGCCACCCTGTCCGCCACTGCCACGCCCTCCGCCCGTCCCCGCTGCCCCTTGCCCGAACGCGGAGCCGGCGAGTGCGAACAGAACTGCCGATAAACTGCCGCCGACGTTGGAGCTGGACTTTTCCTCATGGCTATCGCCGCACAGGCGAGCTAGACCGCACGGCGGGCCGCCTTTACATAGCTCGACATGAAGGTCCGTGTTCTACCGTCGGGAAACACGATCGCGACCTGCTCGCCGTTCGCCAAAGCCACCTCTCCCGCCCCAAACCTCGGGACGCGTACCGCGTCGCCCGGTGACCATGGATGCGGCCTCGACAATGGTTTCGATGCGTCCACGTCGCGCAACGTCTCGTCCACGGCGATCGACTGCCCCACCGGCGCAATGTACGGTGGACTCATGCAGTTGTCGCATACGCCGCAGCGCTGCATCGACGGCGTATCGCCGTAGTACGCGAGTATCGCGCGCCAGCGGCATTGGCCGGTCTGCGCGTAGTCGATCATCTGTTGCAGCGTTTCCTTGTCATGGACGCTCATTGCTTCGAATTGAGCGGCGGCTTTCGCTACTGCATCATGCACGCTATCCTGCGCGTCGTTACGTGCCCGCACCCGATAACGCCGCTGACGGTCGCGGCCCGCGATACGGGCATCGACCAGCATGCCGAGCGCAACCTCCAGCTTGCCCCCGCCCACGTCGGGCAATGCGCCCTTCAGTGCCGCGAGCGTGACACCTTGCGGCGCTCCTTTACAGCGTGCCGCGAGCGCATCGTACAAACGCCACGCCAGTTCGACGCTCGGATACCTGCCGGCGAGAAAGAACTGCTGGATGCGCCGGTCGTTCAGATCGAATAGCAGCACGCAATCGGCGGGTTGCCCGTCGCGGCCCGCGCGGCCAGTTTCCTGGTAGTAGGCGTCAAGGCTGCCCGGCATCTGGTAATGGACGACGAAGCGGATATCGGATTTGTCGATACCCATGCCGAACGCGTTGGTGGCGACCATCAACCTTGTCGCTCCCGACATGAATGCTTCCTGAGCGGCTTCGCGCGCGCTCGGCGCCAGTTTGCCGTGATAACGCGACACCGACTCGCCCGCTTCTGCGAGCCACGCGTAAATCTCGTCTGCGTCGCGTACCGTCGCTGTGTAGATGATGCCCGTCCCCGTGATCGACGCGATCACTTCGCGCAACTGCTCGCGCTTGGCCTGTGCGGCCCGCGCGGCGCCATTTTTGCCGCCACCAACGCTCACCTGCACCACGCGGTAACGTAGATTCTCCCGCAACGTCCCCGTACGGACCACGCGCGGATCGCGCAGCCCCAATGACCGCGTGATGTCGTCCAGCACAGGTGGAGTCGCGGTAGCGGTGAGCGCAAGCACCGGCGGTTGGCCGAGTGCCTGGACGGCGCTGGCAATCTCGAGAAACGCCGGCCGGAAGTCATGGCCCCATTGCGACACGCAATGCGCTTCGTCGACCACCACCAGCCCCACGCCATGTCCGGCACCCGCCCGCAACACCTTCATGAACGCGGGCTGCGCCAGCCGCTCCGGCGTGACGAAGACGATGCCGCTCTCACCATCCAGAATGCGTTGCAACGCCTCCCGTTCTTCGCGGCTGCGCAACGTGCTGTTCACCAAAGTACAGTCGACGCCCGCCGCCAGCAGCTTGTCCGCCTGATCCTTCATCAAGGCGATGAGCGGCGAGACGACGAGCGTCGTGCCGTCGAGATGCAATGCCGGTAGCTGATAACAGAGGGATTTGCCGGCGCCGGTCGGCATCGTCGCAAGTGTGTCGCGCCGTTCCAGCACGCTGCGAATGATCTCTTCCTGGCCGGCGCGCAATCGGGCGATGCCGAACATGTCACGCATCGTCTTGCGCATGCTGCGAAGCCGCTGTTCTAGCGTCATGTACTTTTTGTTTCCGGTTTGACCACAGTCAAAGGCTGCGGCTTCCCCGCTTCATCGAGCAAACCCTATGCCTATTAACGGACGGCCAGGACGCGGAGTTGGAAAGCGGACCATGAGCGGCACAAAAATTGCGTCCCCGCAAACGATTTATCCCGCACGGCATCGCAGCGATGCCCCACGCATCGGCAAATGGGCGATGCCGGTATCGACACGGTCATGGAGGCTCTCAATGAACCACACAAGAGATCCAGCGGACTATCCGCTGGCCACGAAAGATCCTGCGCTGTTAGTCCGGCAATACGAGGCCGCGGTCTCATGGGGAGCCGTGTTCGCCGGCGGCATCGGTGCGGCCGCGTTCGCACTCATCCTGCTGACCTTGGGCACCGGCCTCGGCCTGACGTCGATCTCCCCGTGGTCGTCGGGGCCCTCTAATGCGAAAGCGTTCGGCTTTGCCGCCGTGGTGTGGGTTTGCGTCACCTCGATTCTCACGTCGGGTTTAGGTGGCTATCTGGCGGGACGGCTACGCAGCCGCTGGCTGGCAGTCGACGCCGATGAAATCCACTTCCGCGACACGGCGCATGGTTTCCTGAGCTGGGCCGTGGCGACGCTTTTCACGGCCGCCATACTGACATCGGCCGTCTCGGGCATTGTGCGGGCCGGCGCGCAGACCGCCGCGATAACTGCCGCGGCAGGCGGCTCGGTTGCGATGGGAGCGATGCAACGTGGCAATGCAGAAGCCGCCACGAACACGTGGCCGCTCGGCTACTTCGTCGATTCGCTGTTCCGGATACCCGCCGGTTCGTCACTCGCCGCACCCGCCACACCGGAAGGCCGCAACGAGACGGCCCGCGCGGAAACGGCCCGGATATTCCTTAACAGCGCGGCAACGGGTGATCAATTGTCGCCGGAAGATACTGCCTATTTAAGCCAGCTTGTCGCGCAGCGTACTGGCCTTACGCCGGAAGCAGCACAAGCTCGTGTGGTGACCACCTACACGCGCCTGCTGCAGAAAATCACTGCCCTCGATGCGGCCGCTAAAGATGCCGCCGACAAGGCGCGCAAAGTCACAATCGGCGCATCGTTGTGGTTATTTATCTCGCTTCTGATGGGCGCATTCTCTGCGAGTCTGATGGCAACTCATGGCGGCCGCGTACGCCAACTCTGATTGAAATTTCAATTTATTTACCGAAGGAGGTGTCTATGCGCTCAATTCTTCTTTATATGCTCGGAGTACCTATTCCCATCATCATTCTGATCGCGCTGTTCTGGCATTAGGCGCGGTCTTGCCGTCGATCGTCCGGGCATCCTGACGTTCTACGGCGCTGATTGTCGAAAAGGTCGTCACGGGCGCGGCGCAATTGAGAACGTCGCGTCCGTCTTGACTTTGCGCTAATGTCGATCAACCGGGCCCGGATAGGACGGCCCAGGCTCCGCCGTGGATGGCACGATCTGAAAGCCATCGACTGCGTTCGGGCCGAGCAGCTTGAGGATCATGCCTTCGAGTTGGTTTAGTTGGGCAGGCTTACGGCACACGGCGTCGAAACCAGCCTCCTTCATTTCACGGATGTAGCCGGCGGTATCGAACGCGGTGAATGCCAGAAGGGGAATCTTTCCGGTCGCCCCGATTCTCCGCAGCGCCGCTGCAACGCCGATGCCGGATAGGCCGGGCATGGCGACGTCCAGAACAATGCAATCAGGTATCCACGCCTTCGCTTCCCTCAGGGCGTCCGAGCCGTGGTAGACGGTTCGCACGCTCAAGCCGCCGGCGTGCAGGTATGCGCTCAGCGCGTCTGCGGACGGGCACGAATCGTCGACGACAAGCACGCGGACAGGCGCTCCGTTTTGACAGGGTCCGCGCCGACTTGCGGTCGAATCATCGGGGCATTCCTGGCTTTCGAAATTGGGGGTCATGGGTTTTATCTCGCTGCTGGCACGTCGACATCGAACTGCTCACGTCTCCAACGCCGATGGAATCGAGCGCGGCACGTCCGTCGGCGGCCCCGTCGATGCAATCCTAGTGTAAGTCGTCGCGGACATCGTCCGAAGAAACCACCTTGCCCGAACTGTCCACGATCGCCACCCGCTCAGCGGCGGCGACGGCTGGTTCCGTCATAACAAGCAGACCCGGCCTGGCGATCCGCTCCTGAGCGACGAATCCGCCGAACGACGCGACGTCGAATATCTCCGCGAACGTCTGAAGCGAACTTCCGAAGTGCTCCTGCATCGCCGAGAAGAGCGCATTGCGCGTTTGAACAGCGATGTGTTCCACATGCCGCCAGTATGCAAAGGTTTTCGTGACCGCGGCCGGGAACTGTTTGGCGTTTGACTTATGTCCCGGTTTTTTGCCAGATCCCGATAAGAAATGCGACATTCGCCTTCGGAATGCAAAAACGGCGTGCGGACGCCGCCCCTCCGCCAGAGTCAAGGGGTCCCGCGGCTCCAGAGCTACTCCCCTTAGTACTGCGCCCAAGACTGCCGCAGGCCCTTCTGGCGGGCAGCAAGTGCGCGAGCTTCAACGGCGAAGTTATCGGCGGGTCACCGTGGCATGCTGGTTGCGCGGAGTCCGGCACACCGCGCTTTCTGGAAGCTGCGGGCCCCAACCGACTGAAGGAGGAACTATGGCTACCAAGACCCTGAAGGATTTGTTCATTCATTCGCTATCCGACATCTATAGTGCCGAAAAGCAGATGACGAAGTCACTTCCCAAGATGGCGCGGGCGGCGACGAGTCCTGACCTCCGGTCGGCATTCGAGACGCACCTGGAAGAAACGCAAGGCCAGATTGAAAGAATTGACCAGGTCGTCGAAGCCGGCGGAATCAAACTCAAGCGCGTTAAGTGCGTTGCCATGGAGGGTCTGGTCGAAGAAGGCCAGGAGCAGATTGACGAGATCGAGAAAGGCCCGGTTCTCGATACAGCCCTCATCGCAGCAGCGCAAAAAGTGGAGCACTACGAAATTGCATCGTACGGCTCGTTGATAGCGCTGGCCAAACAGCTCGGTGAAACGGCTGCGGTCAAGCTGCTGGCCGAAACGCTGAAGGAAGAAAAGGCTACCGATGACAAGCTTTCTCTGCTCGCTGAGGAAAAGGTGGCGGCAGAGGCCTTAGGCAAGTAAGCCGACTCGTCGCCCGGCGGCCAGCGGCCGAAGCCCCGGGCTCGAATCAGTTCCTCACATGATCCGTACACCTTTTGCTCTTTGCGCCCGACCTGTCCGTACTGAATCGGCTTTACGAACGCATCATCGGCGCAACCAGGCTGTGTTCACGCGGTCAGCGGCGGCCATGTGCGGCGCGATCCATGAATCATGGCGACATCGCTTTATCGGCACCGCGTAAAGCCAAACGATTGGTTGTCAACGGTCAAGCGCGGCCAATCAGCCATCCGGCTCGCAGACGACCATGAATTTGCTGAGCAGCGACGGGCCGAATGTATTGCTGATCGCGACGTCGGCAGCATCGCGGCCGCGTGCCATCAGAATTCGTCCCGTGCGCGGCGCATTGTTACGCGGGTCGAAAGTCTCCCAGCTATCGCCCAGATACGCCTCGAACCATGCGCAGAAATCCATCGGCGCGTACGGAGGCGGGAGCCCCACATCGCTGATATAACCCGTGCAGTAGCGCGCCGGAATGTTCATCGCGCGGCACATCGCGACTGCAAGGTGCGCGTAGTCGCGGCAGACACCCGCACCGTCCTGCCACGTCTGCCACGCCGTTTTCGTCGGGCGTGCGCAGGTGTAGTCGAAGCGGACATGGTTGTGCACGAAGCCGCAAATCGCCTGCACGCGACTACGCCCGAGCGGCGTATGGCCAAAGAGCTGCCACGCGGTCTCGGAGAGCAGATCGGTCTCACAGTAACGGCTGCCGAGCAGAAACATCATGCATTCGTCGGGAAGTTCTTCGATCGCATGCTGAAAGCCGTTGGAGCCGGGTAGTTCGTGATTCGGAGGCACCTCGAATACGCCGCGCGCCGACAGCGTCAGTATGCCAGGCGGCGCCGTCAGACGCGTGCAAAGGTTGCCAAACGTGTCCTGATACTGCCGTAGCGGAACGCACGGTTGGGTGTTGATGTGATCCGGAACGAGCATGTCCTGTACACGGGAATAGTGCGTGTTCAGCATCAGTAGCATTGGCGTCGGCTGCGGACACTCGTACACCAGTTCGTAACCCACGCGAAGTCTCATTACATCACCTGTTGTCAGCGGCATTGCAGCGCCTGACCGACGCCTCGACAAAAGCCCGCGCAACGACCGTTCCCGAGCTGCGATTCGCAATGCTGCGCGCGCAGGCGCTAGTGACCAGCACACCTGCGCGCGGGCACTGATCGTGCGAATGGAGAGCCATGTCCGCCGGATTTCCGATGCAGGACGACACGTGACCCTCCGAGGACTCCGACATGCCCGCCAGCGATACCGGTTCCAACTCGCCTCATCTTGATGACGGCGAACAGCAACAGGCGGCGCAGCACGCCTCTCCCCGCGCGTTGGTGATTCATGAGGTAGTCAGGGAAGAAGGTGAAGCTGCCATGGACCGAACGGCCGGCGCGCTGATCATGTCCGCACTGGCCGCAGGGCTGTCGATGGGGTTTTCCTTCTTGACGCAAGCCGTCATCGAGAGCTCGTTGCCCGACACCTCATGGCGCTTTCTCGTCACTTCTTTCGGCTACACGGTCGGGTTCGTCATCGTCATTCTCGGCAAGCAGCAACTCTTCACGGAAAGCACCTTGAGCGCTGTGCTTCCGGTGCTGACGCGGCGCGACCTGAAAACCGTCGCGAAGACAGCCCGGCTCTGGGGACTCGTGCTGTCGGCCAATATCGTCGGAACGCTCATGTTTGCGGCAATACTCCAGATTCCCGGCGTGTTTTCCGACGACGTCGTCAAGGCGCTGGGCTCGCTGGCCACGCAGCCGTTTTCGGGCAGCTTCATGGTGACCGTCGTTCGTGCGATGTTTGCCGGCTGGCTCATCGCGCTGATGGTCTGGCTGCTCCCCAGTGCGCGCTCGGCTCGGCTCGTGACGATTCTGTTGATCACCTATGTGGTGGCAATCAGCAAGCTGTCGCACATCATCGCCGGATCGGTCGAGGCGAGCTACGCCGTGATGACCGGTGCAGCCGCCGTCCGCGACTACCTGCTCGGATTCTTCGCGCCAACCTTGCTCGGCAATATGATCGGCGGTATCTCGCTGGTGGCGATCATCAACCACGGGTCCATCGCGGCAGAAATAACGGAATCGGAGCCGCAGCGCTGACCCGTCGAAGCAAGCGCGAATGACGAGCGCACTAACGTGCGTTATGGGGAAGGCTTGCCGTCAGTCTCATAACCGTCGCATATCGGACAGAGACGGAACAGGCCGGAACGTGTCAGCTCATCCGCGTTGGGCATCAGCGGCAGTCCGTCACGTATGCCCGCGGCGAGCAAAACGCGCTTGGCGTGCATCGAGCGCATTGCTTCTTCACTGCCACACGTTGGACGGTAGTCGATCCGGAAACCGTCGCTGACCGCTGCGATGGTCTCTACCTTTGCATGTTCGGGCCCCACCCCGTACGGCGTAAGTTGCTCGCGCAGGTTCGCCAGCCAGGCCTCGCCGCTGACGCCCGATGGAAAGCCCTGCACGTTGCGCGCAACCGGGATGAGCCGCGCGCGACTTTCGCCGGATTCAACGACGCTCGTCGTTCGGCGATAGCGCGCAAGATAGAGTGCCGCGGTCAAGCCGGCCGGCCCCCCGCCTACGATTACACAGTCGATCGAACAATTATTCATCGGCATGCCTCCCCTCGCATTCACAGCCAGCTGCACAGCGCGAACTGCCTGCGTCTTCGTTGCCCATGCTGCTAGCTTTCGCCCGTTCGCCATCGTGAGTCTCACAAGCCTCTTCAACACAGCCCGCTAAGACCGCGGGAGTCGACTGCAGGTCACATCGTCGCTAGCGCGTCCTTGGCGACCCCGGATGTTGTCCGCAACAACTGGCTTCGCCTTCAATCATGGCTCCTCGTCTGCTATTTATTCGGCTCCTTCGTGCCCGGTATGCCGGGCTGTCCCTTGCTCAGCCATTGCTCGCCTCGCCAACATGCCCAAAGTGTGCATCTCCTTTTCAACGTCGGGGGTCCACGGACGACCATAGTTAAGCCGGATGTGACGGCGAAATTCGCGGCTGCATGAAAAGATTGCGCCAGGTGCTATCGCGATTTCGTGCGCTTCCGCCATCTCGAACAACTGCACTGCCTCGACTCCTTCTGGAAGTTCCACCCATAGAAAGAATCCGCCCGGCGGCCGGACCACTAATGTCCCCTGGGGGAAGTACCTGACGACGGCGGCCACCATACGGATCTGAAGGGACGCCAGTTCGCGACGCAGTTTGCGTAGAAGCCGGTCGTAGTCGCCATGCTCAAGGTAGTCGGCAATGGCGCATTGCACGGGCACAGACGCCGGGGCCATCGTCAGCCAACGCGCGTGCTCAATTCTCGCGGCGTATCGCCCCGCCGCTACCCAACCGAGGCGCAGTCCAGGCGCAAGGCTCTTCGAAAACGAACCGCAGTGCAGCACGAGGCCGTGAGAATCGAAGCGCTTCGCCGGATACGCGGGCGTCAAGCCAAAATGTAGTTCGCGGAATACGTCGTCCTCGATTAGCGGCACGCCATGTTTTGCCAGCAGCCTCACGAGCGCCTCCTTCCGTTCATCGGAGAGCGTCGCGCCGGTAGGCTGGTGCAGGGTCGTCATAAACCAGCAAGCCCGTACCGGATGGTGCCGCAACGCCTCCGCTAATACGCCGAGGTCGAGTCCACGGTGTGGATCGACAGGGATTTCCACGGCCTTCAGATGCAGGCGCTGAACCGCATCTTGCACAGCATGGAAAGCGGGCCGTTCTATTGCGATGGTGTCGCCAGGCTGCGTCAGAACCTGCAGACACAGTATCAGTGCGTCGAGCGCGCCGCTCGTCACAACAACCTCATCGATTGGAACGGCAACGCCGGTGACAATGTAGCGCAGGGCGATCTGGCGACGCAGATCTGCTTCAGCCTTTCCCGCCGACAAGGCATTCTGGGAACTCGCCATCCTCCGGGTCGCCGCAGTCAACGAGCGCGAGATCCGGCCAAACGGGAACAACTGGGCACTTGGCTCCGAAGACCCAAGCCCCGGATGCGCGCATCGACGTTGAGCCTTCATGAAGCGGATAACCAGGCTGTCGCCATCAGCCTCGTCAATACTGCGCTTTGAAACGATCGTTAGTGATTTCGTTAGCGCAGGCCGACTTGCGACGAAATAACCAGACCGAGGTCTTGCTACGATCAGGCCTCGTCGTTCGAGCGTGTAGTAAGCCTGGAAAACCGTTGACGAGCTGACGCGGTACGAACCGCTCGCCTGGCGCACCGACGGGAGTCGCACGCCGGGCTCAAGCGTACCGCTCGCAATCAGGTTTTCGAACTCTGCCGCCAGCTGGAGATAGCGCTTCATTATTATGTCATGCTAATTAATTAAAGTTGACTCGGGTCGCTCCGGTTGCGGGCGGAATGCCTCATTTAGAAATTTCGGACCCGCCAGCCGAGCACGGTTGCAGCTCCCGCGGGCTTTGAGGACGAGGCGTTGGCGGTCTGAAGAAATGCCTTCAGCCGGCCAGCGCCGAGTGCACGGCTGTAGAAGAAGCCTTGACCGAATTCGGCCCGGCTTGCCCGCGCGATGTTGTGATGTGCCGCGTTCTCAATGCCTTCGACCACGACCACGGCGCCCATCTCATGGCCCATGCTTGTCAACGCACTGATCTGTCTGGAGCGATCATCGGGATCCATTCCCAGCACTCCCCTGTCAAGCTTCACCATCTCAAAGGTCATGTCTGCCGGCAGTTCAAGTCCGACGTCAGTGGGACGCACGCCCGACAGGGCAAAACGCATTCCTATATCGCGCGCCTGCGCCATCATCGGGATGAGACGTTTTCTGAACTTCCTCGCGCTGCCTGCCTCGATCTTCAGTATCAGCGGCGGAAGACCGAGGGAGCCAACGTCACCCAGGTCCCTGATGAACGCGGAACTTACCAGATAAGAAGCGGGAGCGGTAACGCCCAGGTAGAGCGATTTCGGAGCGCCGATTTCCCGCAGCTCCTGAGCGGCACGCGACAGGACGAATCGCGTCATTGGCCCAATCAGGCTACTGCGCTCAATGAACTCCATATAGTGGGCCGGCCCTAGCGCGCCATATTTCTCGTTGTCCCATCGCAGTAATGCTTCGACGCCGACACACCTGGCGCGCCGCACGCCGACGACTGGTTGATACTCAACATGGAACCGGCCACGACGCAGCCCAGCACGCGCTGCACGCAGCAGGGACCTGTCGTAACGAAACCACCTTTTGAGGGCCCAACCGACAACAACCACCAGGACCCCCACCAGGATCGGCCACAATATAAATCCCAATATGGTCCATACCGAGGTGCGCGGCGTAGCAGTGCTCGCCGAAGACTGCACCGGGATGAGTGTCTCGGTGCCGATCGAAGGTGAAGGTGCCGCCGCTCGCGTTTCACAACCCCTACCCAATGAGCAATCCTGGGTCGACATCGCGGGTGGTTCCGGCGACTGCTCCGCGCGGTCGACCTGCGACGCGGTACCGGCCACTACGTCAGAGGCCAGACGGCCGCCTCGTTCTACCGCCGCGTAGTCCCTGATTTGCCACCGCAGTTCCCTGAGCAGCGTCACAACGTTCGGCCCCGGGCTGGCCAGCTCAACAGCGGTGCCGGTGGCATCGGCACGCATGTCGTCCAGCGAATCGCAAGTATTAGTCAGTACGGGCATCGGGCCAGCGACCGGTCCAGCAAGGGTGGCGGGAATAACGGGCAACTGCGCAATGGACGCGCAGGCTGAGCCGAAGCGAATCGGGGGCGCTGGTGGACCGGTCAGCCAGGCCGTCAATTGCTGCCAGACGCTGCGTTCAAACGTAAGACTGCGACTGGAACCGGTGTCGGCCGGACCGGCAAGAGCGAGTGAGGTGCCTGCGCAGGTGACCAGCACGACTGCCATACCTCGTCTCCAGCCCCGGCGGAGCGCGATGAACGCGCTGCATCTGATGGTTGATACCAGGAACCGAAATGCCATTGATTTATCGTTAAAAAATTCGGCTTACAAGTCGCTGTCGATTGGGCCGCTACGTGCAGGCGAAACATCGAAAGAGGTGGAAACTGTCTGGGCCGCACTTTGCCAGCGTGTGCGCGTCCGCAATAGAAGCAGATTGCGAAAGAAAGGCCGTATCAGATTGATAAGTGGCATTCTTCTAACATTAAGTGTGTGTGTTATCGGGCGGCCCGACACCCGCAACCGTGTCATTTGTGAGGAGTACAAGTTGAAACGGTACGAGCGGCTGGCCGACCAGCTCAGTGAGCTCATCAAGCGCGGTGATCTGCCACCCGGCGCGCGTATCCCCTCGGTGCGCGCGGCGTGCAAGGCCTGGGGCGTGAGCCCAGCGACGGTGTTTCGTGCCTACTACCTGCTCGAAAATCGGGGCATGATCAAGGCACGCCCGCGTTCAGGCTATTTCGTGTCGGCGGTTTCCGGAGAATTACTGCGGCAAAAGTCCTGGAGATCGCTGGGTACCGACCCGAAGACCGTCAATATCAGCGACCTTGTCTTTGAGGTCCTCAAAACGATCAGGCAGGCCGAGACTGTCCCACTTGGTTCAGCGTTCCTGAGCCCTGCGCTGTTTCCGATGGCGCGCGTCGGAAAGTCGTGCGCGACGGTCAATCGTTCAACGCATCTGGCCAGCATGGTTGACGGACTGCCGCCGGGGCACGAAGGATTGCGCCAACAGATTTCGTTGCGTTACCTGATGGCGGGAATGACGGTGCCCGTCGACGAGATAATCATTACGAGCGGTGCACTCGAAGCCCTGACGCTAAGCGCGCAGTTGCTCGCCGCTCCAGGCGATGTGATCGTGATCGAAAAGCCGACGTTCTATGCAGCGCTGCAGGCTATCGAGCGTCTGAGGCTGAACGTAGTGGAGATTCCTGTTGACCCGGTGGAGGGTCATGATCTGGATGCGCTCGCGCGGGCGCTGCAGCAACATCCGGTTCGCGCCTGCTGGTTCATGACCTCGTTTCACAATCCGACCGGGGCGACGCTGGACGATTCCAGGAAGCAGGCGCTGGTTGATCTGCTCGCCCGACACGACGTGCCGCTCATCGAGGATGACGTCTACAACGAGCTGCATTTTGGCCCGGACCCGGTGCGTCCCGCCAAATTCTTCGACCGGAAAGGTCTTGTCATCCATTGTGGATCGTTCGCGAAGTGCCTTGCGCCCGGATATCGTATCGGCTGGGCGGCAGCCGGAAGGTTCGCGGACAGGCTGGAACACGCGAAATGGATGACCACGCTGTCGGCCAGCATGCCAGCGCAGCGCGCAATCGCGGACTATCTGGAGCACGGCGGCTATGAACGTTTCCTGCACAAACTACGTCGCGAGTTGGCTCTTCAGCAATCGCAGATGCTCGACGCGATTGGCCGGTACTTCCCGGCCAATACAATGGCGACGAGGCCTGACGGCGGTTATTTCACATGGGTGGAGCTACCGGATCACGTCGACTCGATACACCTCTTCCAGGCCGCGCTCAACAGTGGCATCAGCATCGCGCCCGGACCTATCTTCTCTGCGGATGGCGCCTTTCGACAGCATGTGCGTCTGAACTATGGATACCCGTGGTCGGCGCGGCTCGATAAGGCGGTCTCGACGCTAGGCGCGCTGTGCGCGGATGAATCGCGTTGCGGCGCAACGCTGGCCGGGCCGGTTCAGCCGGCATGACACGGGCGTCGATCTCAACAGCGCATCCCCGCCGGTGAATCGCGAAGCTCGTGCACGACAATACGCGCCTTGCCTGCGACTTTCGCACGATACATTGCGGCATCCGCGGCGCGTAACAGGGCTTCGCCACTTAATGACGCTGCCTGGTCGCGCGGTAGCATGCCGATACTCGCCGATAACTGGACGACCTTCGCTCCGAACGTGATGGGCTGGCTCAGTGTCAGCAGGATTGCATGTCCAATTCTCTCCAGTGCAGCACGATCGATTGCAGGGCCGGTCAGCAGCACCGTGAACTCATCCCCGGCATGCCGCGCAACCAGATCCCCGCCACGCACGCAGCGGCTGATCCGGCGCGCGGCTTCAACCAGTACTTCGTCGCCGCACTGATGCCCGTATGTATCGTTGACAGCCTTGAAGCCGTCCAGGTCGATAAACATGATTGCAGCCACACCGTCGCCGCCTGCTGCGCATGCCTCATCCAGCCTCTCGAGGAACGAGCGTCTGTTCGGCAGGCCGGTCAGCGCGTCGTGAAACGCCTGATGCCGCAGGCGATCGAGCAACGCCGTTCGCTCCGTCACGTCGTGCACCAGCAGGTAGTACCCGTTAGCAGACTGATCGTGCACGCAACGCGGCACCAGCACACCACGCAGGACACGTTGGGTCCCATTTAGCGTCGCTCCGACCTCGTACTCGACCCTTTCGCCGTTAAGCACGCGTTGGACGTACGGCTCGATAGCGGCAAAATAGTCGGCGTCGAGAACCTCATGGGTGAGCTGTCCCAGGATCTCCTCCGGCTCCAACCCCATCCACTCGCGATAGGTCGAGTTGGCGAACCGAAACCGTCGCTCACCGTCGACGTAAGCGATCAGCACCGGCAGATTGTCAGCGATGGCGCGCAAATCTACGCGCGTGGCTCCCAATTGTCGCTCGGCGTTCGTCAGTTGCTCATGCGCCCTGCGCAGAACTTCCGAGGCCTCATGGGCTCCCCGATGCAACGCAGCCTCCCGCGCATCACGGGCGGTTTTTTCCCGTTGCTCCGTCTGGGTATCGTGAATGACAAACAGCCAGCCTCCGTCGCGGGTCGACCCCGCCTGCTTCAATGCCACCTGCACTCGCGCTGGCTTACTCTGCTTGTTGCGCAAGCGGAACGTTACGTCCAGCGTCAGGACCTCGACCCCTCGGCCACGATTGAGTGCCTGCACGGCCTGTTCAAGCCTGGTCCGGTCGTTCGCATCCAGCAGATCGAGTATGTTCGTTTTCGTCAGCGGAGCGCGCGAGTGCGCGAAGAATTTCACGCAGGCATCATTCATGTGCCGCCATTCCCAGTCCCTGCCGATATGCGCGATAGCGACCGGAGTCCGATGGAACGTCTCGAAGTAAAGCGCATGCTGGGCCTGAAGCCGGTCGATCGCCTGAAGCACTTGCAAACGATCAGAGCTGTCCAGCTTGCGCAGGCCAACTTCGTACGCGATCATTTTCCCCAGGTCTACCAGCATCTGACGCTGTTGGCGCGTGAAGCGCCGCGGCATCGAGTGCATCACGCATAGCATACCGATGGGTTTGCCGCACGGTAGACGCAGCGCAATGCCTGCGAAAAAGCGGATCCCCAATTCGCTGGTTGCCAGCGGTCCCTGCGCAAGATTCGGATCAGACCACCCATCCCTGACGACGAACGGTTCCTCGCATTGGAGCGTCCAGTAATAGCAGGTCTCCAGCTGGAATACGACGTCCCGTTCGCACCCGCTAACGCCTATGACTTCTGGCTGGCCCAGATTGTCGAGACATATGACGGATATTGGTAAATTCAGCGCGCGCGCGGTGATCCTGGTCACGCGCTCAAAGTACTGATCGTGTTCGCCTTCTGACGGTAGAGTAGCGCTGGCTAGTTGTCGTTGCTGCTGCTGCTGCTGCTGCGCATCCATGATGCATTCGTCTTTCACGCTTCATGCTCCGTTCCGGTCACATCGTGTAATGCGTTTGTCGACGTCCTCGCCGACGCAAACGCACGAAGCTGATCGATTGCCATCGGCTTCCCATACCAGTATCCCTGCGCGAGGTCGATTCCCGAGCGCTGGACCACGTCGTGTTCTGCCGCGCTCTCAACGCCTTCCACGACAACTATCGCACCAAGTGTGTGGGCCAACGCCGCTACCGACTTCAGAAACTGGATGCGCGCTTCGCCGCGCATGGCTAGAAATCGCCGGTCGACTTTCACCTGATCAAACCGGAAATCGCAGAGTAAGTCCAGATTGCTGAAGCCGGTGCCGAAATCGTCGAGTGACAGGCGTACGTCGCGTTGCCTCAAGTGGCTAAGCGCCGCGATAACCCGCGGTGTGCGCTCGACGCAGTTGCGCTCGGTGAGTTCCAGAACGAGGCGATCTAACACTGGACCGGCGGACTCACAGATATCCTCGACAAAGCATTCCTCCATCAGATGCCGCGCGCAGATATTTACCGATATATGCCAGTGCTGAGCGAACGGCAGCTGGGTCAGTGCGTTACTCGCCTCGCGCAGCACGAAACAGGTCAACGCGCCGAGCAGACGCGTGCCTTCGAGTTCTCCAATGAACAGCCCCGGGCCCCCGGCTCCGAACTTAGGATGGCCCCACCGGAGCAGGGCTTCCACGCCCACGCAGTGTCGCGTGCGCGTGTCCACAATGGGCTGATAGACGACATGGAACTCCCCGCGGCGAAGACCGATGCGCGCGGCGCGCCGCAATCTTGCTTGTGGGCGGACCCGGTAACCAACGTACACAACCGCGCCGCAAGCCGATAGTGCGATAACCAGCACAACGGCGTCGCGAGATGCGATCAGGCTGGCCGCGAGCAAACCAGCCAGGCTCGACGCAACGGCGACAGTCACCACCGCGTCAAGATGCCCGTCGAATACAGGTCGCAGCCGGCGTATTCGTGCTGTGTAGCGTTGGAAAACCCGCATGAAGTTGCTTTCGCACCGTTATCTGTGTTGCGTACTATGACCTGACTGCGTTTCGAAAACGAGTGGCAGTTACGTGTCAAAACATGCGTATCAGATCCGCGGTCACACGCGGGGTAAGTCGGCGCGGCAATTCGCTGAGGCAGGCTAGGCTCTTTACTCGGCGGGTCACGCGCTCGCCTCAACCGTTAAGACGTTATGCAAGGCACGGCGTATGAATGATCCCGGCGACTTGGTGCCCGGATGCGACAGGCAAATGGATTGGCGAACTGCCTTATCCTTTATCCGAACAGGCACTAGACTTCAATCATCTGTAGCGTGATCTCCGCACGAGACTTTCGCGCGACGTGACTCCATGTCGACGTTCGCCACTCCTGGAGGGCAAGCCCATGTCGAAGTCCATTCAAACGGCCGAACAGATTCGCGCCGAAACACAACGGCGCGTCGAGCAGCTTGCAGCCGACATCCCCCACCATCTGCGAGTCCGCGTGCCGCTGCCCGAGCGGCATCCGCCCGATGCCTCCGGCCGGAACTGGGACATGCTCGCGCTCAATGAGAGCGGCGCCGACTATCTTCGACAGGTCAGGCGTGTCATCGAGGACATGCGTACCGAGTTCGTTCTGCCGGATTGAGATTCCCTTTGACGGTTGACCACACGCATGACCCGAACACAGACATGGGCGAGGCAAACATGGTCAAGATCTATGGACGCATGCGGTCGGCGGAAGGCTATGCGATCCGCGATTTCCTGCATCGTTGCGACATTCCCTTCGAATGGGTCGAACTCAGCAGCGATGAAGAGTCGGCGAAGCTGGCACACGTGCAGCACCTTGGCGACTCGCGCCTGCCGGTATGCGAGTTTCACGACGGCACGTGGCTCGAATGTCCGACCATCCGGCAGATCACCGAAAAGCTCGGCTGGTTCCGCAACCCGTCACGCTCGGAATACGATCTCGCGATCTATGGCGCCGGGCCGGCCGGTCTGAGCGCCGCGGTCTACGGTGCATCCGAGGGATTGCGCACGGTGCTGGTGGAGCGCTGGGCCGTCGGGGGGCAGGCCGGCAGCACTTCGAAGATCGAGAACTACCTGGGGTTTCCGCACGGAGTCAGCGGTGCGGAACTCGCCGAGGGGGCTCGCGATCAGGCAGTCCGGTTCGGCGCGGAAATCCTGCTGGCCCGTGCTGGCGTGCGCGCGGATTTCTCGACGGGCAACGGTATCGTCTATCTCGAAGACGGTACGCGGATCACGGCACGCACGTCGGTGTGCGCGACAGGTGTCGCGTACCGGCTGCTGGAATTGCCAGACGAAGCGCGCTTCAGCGGCGCGGGTGTGTACTACGGCGCGGGCGCGAGCGAGGCGTCGCTGGTCCGTGGCGAAGACGTATACATCGTGGGCGGCGGCAATTCCGCGGGCCAGGCCGCGATGCATTTTTCCCAGTATTGCAATCATGTCACGATGGTGGTGCGCGACACGTCGCTGAAAAGCACACTGTCGCAGTACCTGATCGACCGTATCTCATCCGCGTCGAACATCGACGTGCTGACCTGCACGACCGTTACCGCATTGCACGGCGACGACGTGCTACGCGAAATCACGCTGACCGATCGCCGCAGCGGCGAAGCGCGACGCCTGAAGACGAACTGGCTCTTCGTTTGCATCGGCGGCCTGCCGAAGACCGATTGGGCCAAAGAGGTAGGCGTGGCTCGCGATGAAGCCGGCTATCTCGTGACGGGGCCTGACCTGCACGACACGGACCGGATGCTGCAGTGGCCGCTAGATCGCGAGCCGCTGTATCTGGAAACCAGCGTGCCCGGCGTGTTCGCCGCCGGCGATGTCCGCCATGGCTCGATCAAACGCGTGGCGGCTGCCGTCGGCGAAGGAGCCACCGCGGTGGCGCTCGTGCACCGCTATCTGAGCGGCGCATGATGTGCTTCATGTGCCTCACATGAGTGAGGCGCCGTCCGCTTTCTCTGTCGCAATCTCATCACCAGGAGCTGACCATGACTCCCACCTGCACGCATCTGGATGGAATCCGCGTATTACAGACCACGAAGCACTATTGCGAGGACTGCGTGAAACTCGGCCACTCCTGGGTGCATCTGCGGCTCTGCATGTCGTGCGGTCATGTAGCTTGTTGCGACTCTTCGCCCGATCGCCATGCGAGCGCGCATTATCATGCGACGGGCCACCCCCTGGTGCGTTCCATCGAACCGGGCGAATCGTGGATCTGGTGCTATCGCGACGAGATGATCGCGGGTGAAGTGGCACTGTAAACGGGTACAGCCGGCGGCGTTGATTCCACCGATCGCACCCGTCGTTTCCGAGCCTCAGGCCGAGGTTTCGGCGGCTTTCCTGGCTTCTTCACCGGTCGTCGATTCCGGCGCCCCCAACTTCTTCACACGTACGGCCTTTTCGCCGGCATCCCAGCGGATTTCGACGGCATCGCCGCTGCGCACATCGCCTCGTAACAGCGAGTCGGCGAGTTCCGATTCCACTTCCACACGGATCTTGCGCTTCAACATCCGCGCGCCGAACTCGGGATCGTATCCAACCGAGGCTAGATGATCACGCAGTGCATCGTCGAACGACAGCTCGATATTCTGCGCGGCCGCCGTGCGCTGCACGCGCTGAAGCTGCAGGTCGACGATCCGGCGGATCTGCTCCTTGCCGAGCGCATGGAACACAACGACTTCATCGACACGGTTCAGGAACTCCGGCTTGAAGTGGTGCCGCAGGATTTCCATCAGCCGGTCGCGTAGCGCCGGATAGTCGAGCTGTTTCGAATCGGCCTTCATGTTGTCCTGAATCATCTGCGAGCCGATGTTGCTGGTGGCGATGATCACGGTGTTGGTGAAATCCACGAGCCGTCCCTTGCCGTCCGTCAGGCGCCCTTCGTCGAATAGTTGCAGCAGGATGTTGTGCACTTCGGAATGCGCCTTCTCGATCTCGTCGAGCAACACGACGCTGTAGGGGTGGCGCCGCACGCGCTCGGTCAGTTGGCCGCCTTCTTCGTAGCCGACATAGCCGGGAGGCGCGCCGACGAGACGGGCCACCGTATGGCGTTCCGAGTATTCGCTCATGTCGATGCGCACGAGCGCGTTCTCGTCACCGAACACCGCCGCGGCGAGCGCCTTCGCGAGTTCGGTCTTGCCAACGCCGGTCGGTCCGAGAAAGAGGAAGCTGGCGATCGGCTTGCCAGCTTCCGTCAACCCCGCGCGCGAAAGTCGCACGGCCTTTGATACGGCCGTTACGGCGTCGTCCTGGCCGACAACGCGTTCCCTCAAACGGTCTTCCAGACGCAGCAGCTTTTCGCGGTCCTCGGCCGTGAGTTCGGACACCGGCACGCCGGTCAGCGAAGATACGATCTGCGCGATGTCTTCCGCCGCGACTTCCTGCGAACTGGTGCCGCGTTCCTTCTTCCAAGCCTCGGTCGACTCGTTCAGACGCGCTTGCTCGGCCGCGATTTTCTCCTGCATTTCCTTCGCCTTGTCGAACTGTTTGGCCGCGCTCGCCGAGTCCTGCTCCTGACGCAGACGACGAATAGTGGCCTCGATACCGTGCAGCGCCTGCGGTCGCGAGTTCGACGAAATGCGCACGCGTGCCGCGGCCTGGTCAAGCAGGTCGATGGCCTTGTCGGGCAGGAAGCGGGCGGCGATATAGCGATCCGACAGCTTCGCCGCGGCCGTGATCGCCTCTTCGGTGATCTTCACCTTGTGATGCGCCTCGAGCCGGTCGCGCAGGCCGCGCAGGATATCGATCGTGTCCTCGACGCTCGGCTCGGGCACCATCACTGGCTGGAAGCGCCGTTCGAGCGCCGAATCCTTTTCGATGTACTTCTGGTATTCATTGAGCGTGGTCGCGCCGATCAGATGCAGTTCGCCGCGCGCAAGCGTCGGCTTGAAGACGTTGCCGATATCGAGCCCGCCTTCGCCGCCGCCCTGGCCCGCGCCGACGATCGTATGAAGCTCGTCGATGAAAATAATCAGCCGGTCCTGGTTCGCGACGATTTCGTCGAGGACCTGCTTGACGCGCTCTTCGAATTCGCCCCGATACTTCGCGCCCGCCACCACGCTGTTGATGTTCAGCTCGAGCACGCGCTTGCCTCGCAGCACTTCAGGGATCTGGTCCTGCGCGATGCGTTGCGCCAGACCTTCGACGATCGCCGTCTTGCCGACGCCCGGCTCGCCGATCAATACTGGGTTGTTCTTGCGGCGCCGCGCGAGCACCTCGATGGTGGTTTCGATTTCCTTGTCGCGGCCGATCACCGGATCGAGCTTGCCGCGCTTTGCCAGCTCGCTCAGATCGCGTGCGTATTTATCGAGCGTCGGGGTGGAGGAGCGGCCTTCGACGCTGCCGTCCTCCGCGCCCTGGCCCACCACCTTCACTGCTTTCTGACGCAGCGATTGCGACGTCAGCCCGAGTTTGCGCAGCAGCTCGCCGGCGAAGCCGTCTCCTTCCTCGACGAGACCGATCAGTATGTGTTCGGGGCCGACATAGCTATGGTCGAGCTCGCGCGACGCCACGAGTGCGTTTTCGAGCGCGCTCTTTGCGCGCGGCGAAACGCCGACGCGGGCCTCTTCGCCATCGGTTTTGGCCGTACCGCGCGGCGCGTCCTGTTCGATGGTGCGTTTGATATCGTCGGCATCGAGCTTGAACTCGCGCAGGATTTCGTTGACGACGTTGTTATCGGCAAGCGCGAGCAGCAGATGTTCCGTGTCGACCTCGTTCTTGCCGAACTCGACAGCTTTCTGCGCGGCCGCCTGCAGCCGGTCGAGCCCGCTTTCGCTCAGAAAGCTCTGCAGGTCGACGGCCTCGCGTGCACGCCTGCGTCGGCGAGGGCGGCCAGCGCTGCTGTCGGGGCCGCCCGCTGCTTCGGACGGACCGGATGACCCGGCCGAACCCGACGCGCGGCCAGGCGCGGAGCGGCCGCCCCGCCCCCAGTCCGCGCCGCCGTTTTCGAATGGCGACCATCCCTCGTCGAACAGGCGCTCGAACAGCCCACCGTGGAAAAGCGACTCGAGCGGCGACAGGCTGCGCTGATGGCGTGCCATGAACTGCATGTGATGTTCGTCGCAAAGCATCAACTGGCGGCGCTGGCCGTTCTCGGTGATCGTAATCTGTGTAGTCGCCGGTTTACCGCAAACACTGCACTTGGCCATGATGTTCCTCTTCAGGTTCTGCCCACGCGCTGTGCGTTGCGACGTGGGCGGTCGAGCTTCACGTCGTCGTGGCCCAGGTCCGGCAGTTCGGCGACGATGCGCAGGGCGGCGCCGTCGTCGACCACGTCGAAAGCGCGGCTGAAACCAGCTGGGATTGAAATCGCCGAATCACTGTTCCAACGGCCCAAGCCGCCGAACGGATCCCGGATCAGATCGGTGAGCAGATGTAGCAACGCATCGCTGAAAATGGCGTGCGCACCGATCATCCAAACAAGTGCAAGCGCGCCAACGCCTGGCCACGCGATCACGAGCACGCCGAATACCGGCGAAATAGTGCCGGTTGCGTACAGCAACCGGGCGCGGCGCAGGCGGCCACGCGCCCGGGTGACGGTAACCAGATCGAACACGCCTGCCGCGATAGCGTTGACGCGCCTCACGATGACGAGCACCAGGGCGGTGATGGCCGGCAGGAAGATCGCGATCACACCGGCGACGACGTTGAACAATCCCAGCAGCAGCGGCGCCCACCAGCCCCGTGTGTCATGACCATGACGGATGGCCCCGCTGATCGCGCTGACGCCGCTGATAATCGCGTAGGGCGCGTACAGCGCGACCAGAAAGGCAAGCGTAAAGCCAGGTAGAGCCAGCGCCAGCATCCACCACGCGTGTCCGAGTAGATCGTGCATCGTGAGGCCTCGCGTAGCAATGAACTGTATTCGCCTCTGGCGGAGCCATTCAAGCCATGCATTCAACACTACTCGTCGATAGACGCGACTTCTTTCTCATTCCTGCGAAGACTTGTCGGGATTCTGCGATCCTGGCGTGCGCCTCCCCGATGCGGGCAATTCGCTTCGCGCGGCAAGGCGCAATGATGGCGCATTCGCCAATCCGGACGGTGTGCGCAGGCGGCGTGACTTATAACGTTCGACAATGACGTGCGCCCGTCGCGTTTTCAAGCAGCTATCTGCAAAGAAACAGCAGGAATTCGAAAGACCGTGGCGCATGAGCTGCCACATCGTCAACTGGCCTTCGCACGATGCATGTGCAATCCGCACCCCGCTGTGTGCGCGCGGCGTATCGGCGGCCGCTCGGGAGCCAAATCATGGAAAGAAAGAAAAGCTGGCTGCGCAGGGATTTCGATGCACTGCGTCTGCAGTGGGATGTCCTCACCTTTTATGAACGCTTCGAACAGCTTGTTGCGCATGTGCTGAGCCTGGTGATCTCCGTCATCATTCTCGTGTCGCTTTGGCAATTGATCCACGCGGTTACGGCATTGCTGGTTTCGGACGCGCTGAACCCGCTCGATCACGCAGTGTTTCAAACGGTCTTCGGTATGGTCATGACGTTGTTGATCGCAATGGAATTCAAACATTCGATTACGCGAGTGATGGCGCGGCGCGATCATATCGTTCAAGTCAAGACGGTGGTTCTCGTTGCGCTGCTTGCCATCGCTCGCAAATTCATCATTCTCGACCCCGCCAGCGCACCCGCGCAGATCGCCGCGCTTGCGTTTGCGCTGGTGGCGCTGGGGAGTGTCTACTGGCTGATGCGGCAGCGCGACGATCCGGTCGACGCGACCACGGCGGCGGACGCCGAACTCGACCGCTCTGGTTAATCGCCAGCGCGGGAGTCCGGGGTCGTCGTTTTGCTCGCAACTTCGCCAGATTAATCAGCTACCGACGGGACGGTGGGCAAGCCGATATGCGCGCGGCGTCACACCGGTGTATCGATGAAACACTTCGGTGAAATGCTGCTGAGTCTGAAACCCCGCGCGCGCGCCAACATCAACCAGGGGAAGGGTCTCCTGGCACAACATCGTCCTGGCAAATTTCACTCGTTCGAGTGTCACGTACAGATGGGGCGGGTTGCCTGTCACCGTTTTGAAAGCGCGTGCAAAGTTTGATGCACCCATGTGCACCTGCACTGCGAGTTGCTCGACCAAAATGGTCTCGGCTATGTGGTCATGAACGAAGGCTTGAACGCGAGTCAGCATTTGACGCGTAAGGGGCGTGACGCGCTCGGCCGCACCAGCACAGTGCCCGTAGTGGAGAGCGATGTGCACCGAGATTACATCGGCGAAAGCGTCGGCGCAGGCGGCGTCGATGAGTTCCGCATGATGCAAAGCGCCCAATGTGTCCGCGGCCTCACACAGGAACGGATCCCAAGACTTAGACCATTTCGGGACCGCGACAAACGCATCTTGCGAGACTTGCCCAAGTACGCCCCTTTTGAGTGCGATAACCCATCCCTCGGGATCGTTGTCAGCGATCGTGGCGAACTGCGCGTCCGCCGGAATGACTGCGACATATGGAGCACTTATCAGGATGGAGTGATTCACTCCGAGGTCGTCGCAGCCCGCAGCCTGCACAACAGTGGTACCTGTCGGCATAACGAGCCGAAGTCCCTGCACCGAATTCAGCCCGCCATTGGTGAAAGCGACGTTCATCGGTTGGCAACGTAACCCGTGATCCGGGGTCAATCCTGTCGTTTGCTTCATGACACGCAGAAGCCTCCTCGTTGCATACCTAAGCTTACGTCGAATTCAAGGCTTCTTAGGGCGGATTCGTTATATGGTTAGATGTGGCTGGCCGAGAAGCCGTCGCTAATCATCGCGACAATCCGGAGCAATGCTCCCGTCGCGTCTCCTGAGCGGCGCTTGACGCTCAAGTAGTTTGTTCCCCTCGACGCTAGACTGTAGTGAGCAGCCAGGTGCTGGCCGAATGCGACGTTAGCTGGAAACCTTAGCGGGGATGCCGATGATTTCACACGTGCTATTGCTTCAGGCGATCTTGCGCATGGTCGCGGCAGTGCTGGTGGGTTGTATCGTCGGGCTCGATCGAAACCTGCATGGCAAGCCAACCGGCGTCAAGACGCTAGGACTTGTTGCGCTCGGTTCCTGTCTCGTGACGATGGCCGGCATGTCTTTCGAACTGCACGGCTTCACCGAAGGCAGCGACGCCGGCCGTGCGATTCAGGGCGTCATTACGGGCATCGGTTTTCTCGGCGCCGGGGTGATCCTGCAAAACAACGCCACCGGCAGGATCAGCGGGTTGACGACGGCGGCTTCGATCTGGGTCACCGCCGCGCTCGGCATTGTGTGCGGCATCGGCGCATGGCAGATTGCGGGTATTGCCACCGCCCTGCTCCTGCTGCTGCTCTCGGTGGGCGGCAGCATTGAACGTGCGCTGCACCGGCGCTGGTTAAGAAAGTCGCCTGAAGAGCAGGCGGCGGTCATGCGGCACGACGAATAGTCACGCGGCCGCGCACTAATCCGCGCACTGCTCATGGAACGAATGTGCCGCGCGTCAAATGCATCGATCGTGGACGATTCGAGACATAGGTCAGTGATGCTCGCTGTAGGCGGACCTCGCCTTAGGTGTCGCGCGTACCTTTGCGTATTGAAACTCCGGCAGCGCCTTGATCGCATCTTTCGTCGCACCGGCAAGCACCAGTTTGCCATTGACGAAATCGAGCTGCTCAATCGGAATGGCCACGTCGTGATGCGACACCCCCAGAAACTGGTTTGCGGCGACGATTGCAAACGATACCGACCGGTCCGGTGCCACGATAATGTCATGAATGACGCCGACACGCTCATCCTTCTCGTTGAAGACCGGCTTGTCCATGATCGACTTTCTCACGCTCCAGCCTGCCACGATCGCAGCCGACTCTTCCACGCTGACACCAAGCGGCTGGGCGCCGGCCACCTGGGCGTTCGCGTCTGGAGCGAGTGCGAGCGACGACGCGAGCAGCAATACAAGGAGATTCGTTTTCATGAGATTCCCTTCGTTCTGGTGTTGACTGTGCGACACCGGGCCAGCAATGAAGAGGCTAATGCCAGACCGTGCGGGGCGTAAGTTCATGTTAGAAGGTCTCACGGCAAGCCGCTATAAAAAAGCGGTGATGGATCGTGTTATTTTCGTGCGCCTGGATGCCATTCCGCACGCCTCGTGAACGAATGCAGAATTGCGAAACGCATGGCAGAAACGCGAAAGAATCGCAGCTGTGCGGAGCCTAGACTGAAGCCCGGACAATCCGGCGGCCAGCCGGTCATGTCCGGTTATCGCATTCCGGCGACGTGGTAATCCGCGACCTGAATCGAAGGCATCGCGAGGTATGCACGCGCGCCACGTGACTGGCATGCCGGTTTTCTACGGCATGCCAGTGCGTTATTGATTATCGTGGGCTAGCAAAGTCGGGCGCAGGCGGTGTTCAAAAGCGATGCCGTAATGAAAACTTGACAGCCACCTGGGTCGGCGTCGACGACTGGCCTAACGTGCTGATTGCCGCGACTGCGGCATGTCCTGTCGAATCGACACCCGACGCGTGCTGCCACACGCCGACCAGATTGATGTCGGTACGCTTGGAGAGCGAGTAGTTCGGACCGAAATCGATCTGCTCGTATTTGGCGCGGGACTCATTCGTATAGTCGAACGACGCACCGATCAGCAATGCGGGCGTAATGTTATAGCGGCCATTGATCTCGTAGCTGTTGAAACTCGCGTTGCCTGTGTTCGGCGTGGACGCAGTGCGCCGGATATCCTGAAACCGCGCGTTCGTATAGACCAGCCCAATGCTGCCTTGGCCGATCCTGTAAGAAGCCGCCGCCCCGAAGATCTGCCACACATTCGCCGAAGCGAAGCCGCCGAACACCGGGGTTCTGCTCGGACTCACGTAGCCTGCCTGGCCCGGCGAAAGCGCGCTATCGAGCACCGACACTGACGGGTTGTTGATGTTGTCGTATGCGAGCGCGGCGCTCAATGGACCTTTCGCGTACTTGAGCCCAAATGCGTAGACACGCCCCGACGCGAAGTTGCCCGGCACGCCGCCGGGCGCGAACATGCCGCTCGCCTGCAGACCGTAGAACGTCGGCGATTGATACTTCACCGCGTTGTTCACGCGAAACGTCGAGTTCAGATTGTCGAAGTCGCCGGGATGAGTTCCGAGCCATGCCCACATCGAAGTCGCGGCAATCGCCCCGATGAGTTCCGTCATCGGATCATATTGGCGGCCGAGCGTCACCGTGCCCCACGTGTCGCTGCGAAGCCCGACAAACGCCTGGCGGCCGAATTCGCGGCCGCCTTGCAGCAGCTTGCCGTTCGACGTGTCGAAACCGTTTTCAAGCGTGAAGATGGCCTTCAGGCCCCCGCCCAGATTCTCGCTGCCGCGCAATCCCCAGCGGCTACCGTTCGTCTGTCCGTTGATCATTTGCACGTTCGCGTGCCCGGACTGGTTGTTCACGTACACGAGTCCGGCGTCGAGGAAGCCGTACAGCGTGACTGAACTTTGCGCATGAGCCGTGCTCGCGAGGAGCGGCAGAATCAGCAAGGCGATTGAGGTTTTTTTCATAATGTCTCAGACGTGACGAGTCCACGCCATCTCGCTGGAGCGCGAGAAAGCGGCAGACGTCACCAGGTTTTTTAAATGATTGTTTTGGCGGAGGTACTTCGATGAGTCAGCCGGAAGCGATGGGCCGCCGGCTGAAAACTGAATCTCCGGTCTATCGTGCGGTGCTCGTCCGGGAAACCACGGTACCTGAACCGTAGATTCGCCCCATCACGAACACGCCGAGACCGGCGACGAGCACAGGCCACACCGAGAAGCGGAAGATTTCCGCGGGCGTCCAGTGCGCTGAATACAGGATGCCCGCAATCAGCGGCCCCGCGATACCGCCGAGCCGGCCAATGCCGAGCGCCCAGCCTACCCCGGTCGAACGCAGGTTCAGCGGATAGTAGACAGCGGCGAGTGCGATCACGCTTTTCTGCCCGCCACTGATGCAGAAGCCGGCGCAAAAGACCATCACCATCAACCACGCGACGCTGCCGGAGAACGCGCCGCCAACAAGCCACATGAACACCGAGCCCGCGAGGTACATCACCGTCAGCGTCGCGTACGGTCCGACGCGATCCATCGCGAGGCCCAGCGGCACGGCCGACAGCACGCCCGCTATAGTCGGCAACGCCGTCACCCAGACAATCGTCGACGGGGAATACTTCAGGCCGGTCAGCATCGTGGGCAACCAACTCTGCATGAAGTAGAACTCAGCGAGGTTGAGGAAGAAGATCAGCCAGAGCAGCACGGTACCGATCGACGTGGGTCCCCTGACAAGCGCCGCGACGCTCGCGCGGCTTTCGTTCTGATCTTCGAGCCGGAACATGCTGCCGACCGGCACGTCGACACGAGGAAAGAGCCGCCGCAAAACGGCGCGCATCCGCTCGCTGCCTTGCGGGCGCCGTTGCAGGAAGGCAAGCGATTCCGGCAATAGCCACGCGAGCGGCAGCGTCAACGCGAACGGCGCGAGCGCGCCGGCCAGCATCAACGATCTCCAGCCGTATGCGGGAATGAGCATCCCGGCAGTCAGTCCGGCCACCACGAAGCCCAGCGAGAAGCCGCAATACACCAGCAGCACGAAGGTGGCGCGCAGACGCTTCGGCGCGAACTCGCAGGTCAGCGCGACGGCACTCGGCGCGGCGGCGCCGAGCCCGATGCCGGTCAGGAAACGCAGGCCGATCAGTTCGGTAACATTGGTCGCGAACACGGTCAGCATCGTGAACACGGCGAACAGCATTGTGCTCGTCAACATCATCCGTTTGTGGCCGAAGCGCGCCGACAGCGGCGCGATGGCGAGGTAGCCGATCATCAGGCCAACCAGCGCCGCGGAAAAGATCGAGCCGAGGATCTCGCGCGGCAGATGCCAGTCTCGCGAGAGCACCGGCACGATGTAGCTGATCGCCTGTGTGTCGAAGCCATCGAGGAACATCAGCAGCGCACAGAGCAGTACCACCAGACACTGGCCTGAGCCGACCTTCTGGCGTTCAATGACCTCGGCTACGTCGATAAGGGGGGATGCCACGGGTATTGTCTCCTGGTTCTTGTGTGGAAAAGCGTCGCGTCTTCTAAGGACGGATATCGGTGTGCACGAAAGCGTCGCTAAAGAAGTCTTCGTCGGGCAAGCCGGCTTCGACGAAGGTGCGATGCGCGTTATTCGTCATAGCCGGGTTGCCGCACGCATAGACCTGATAGCCGGCGAGCGAGCCGAAATCTTCCAGTACCGTCTCGTGCACGAATCCACGACGGCCGGTCCAACTATCGTGCGGCTCGGACAGCACCGGCACGAATGTCAGCTTGCCGCTTGCGTGCCACTTGTGCGCCAGCTCGAACAGGTACAGGTCTTCCTGACGACGCGCGCCCCAATACAGATGAATCGCACGGCCGAGCTTGCGTTTGATCGCGTCCTCGATGATCGACTTGACGGGCGCGAAGCCCGTGCCGGTTGCCAGCAGAATCGCGGGACTCGTCGACTCATCCTGTAGCGTGAACTCGCCGAATGGCAATTCGACACGCAGCTTCTGTCCTTTCTCGAGTCCGCGCAGCACACTGCCGGAAAATCTGCCGCCCGGCACGTGGCGCACGTGAAGCTGCACGGTGTCGCTTTCGTGAGGCGGATTCGCCATCGAATAATTACGGCGGCTGCCGTCTTCGAGTTCGATCTGCAGATACTGCCCGGCGCGAAACTTCGCACGCACGCCGGTGGGCAGGCGCAACTGCACGACACTGACGTCGGCGGCCGGTTGCGTGACGCGATACACCGACATGTCGAGCGTCTTGCGCATGACCGGCTCACGCTTTTCGATCTTGCGCGGCGCGATCGTCATATCCGACGAGGGCCGCAAGCAGCACATCAGCACACGTTCGGCCGGTCCTGCCACCTCGCCCTGCACGGACGAGCTGCCTGCGCCGGCCACCACGCCGCCCTCGCAGGTTGAACACACGCCTTTTCGACACGAGTACGGCACGCTGTAGCCCGAGCGTTCGGCGGCGTCGAGCAGGGTTTCGCCCGCCGCGCAGCGGAACGCGACATCGCTTCCCGCGATGGAAATCTGGTAATCCAAAATGTGACCTCGATAAGCGGTTAAGACGTTTCACCCAGCCCGTGCGGGGAGCACAGTCCCCGTCGTCACGAGACGCAGCGCGCCTAGCAGTGGCGCGGCGTCGGCGCGCAGCGTGCCGGCAATGTCGAAGCCGCTGCCGTGGCCGACGCTCGAGAACATCACGCCCGCGCCGATCGACAGCGCCGCACTGTGGCGGCCTGCGCGCAGCTTCACGGGAATGTGCCCCTGGTCGTGATACATCGCGACGAACACGTCGATATCGGGATTCGTCAGCAACAGATCCGCGCCTTGCGGTCCGATCACGGCAATGCCCTCGTCGCGCAACTGCCGCGCCGCCGGCTCGGTGATGTCGATGTCCTCGTGGCCGAAAAGTCCGCCTTCACCCGCATGCGGATTAATGCCCATCACCCCGACCACCGGACGCTCGATACCCATCAATTGCAGCGTTTGCGCGGCAGCTCGGGCGGCGCGTACGACGTGACGCTGGTCGAGCCGCGCGAGCGCCGATGCGATGCCTTCGTGCAAGGTCGCATGGACGATGCGCAGGCCGCCGCCGATCAGCAGCAGATACACGTCATCAGCCAGCACGCCCATCTGCTGAGCAACGAAGCCCGGATAACCGGCGAAGCGCACGCCGCTTGCATTGATCGCCGTTTCCGAATGCGGACACGCGATTACTGCGTCGACGTTACCCGCACGCGCGGCAGCGAGCGCGGCGCCGACATAGGCGAGCGTCGCGGTTCCGGCCGCGGCCGCAACTTCACCCGGCACGAATGCTCCGGCAGGCAGTGACGCGACGTCGACAATGTCGATCGCGCCGGGTTCGGCCGCCGGCAAATCGTCCGCCCGCACTTCGCGAAGGGTCATTCCGCGACAGCAGCGCTGCGCATACCAGCGAATGACGAAGGCATCGCCGAACAGAACAAGACGCCGCCACGGCCCGGCATCGGCCACGTCGCGCGCGCTGTGCGCCGCTGCCTTCACCGCGATTTCCGGGCCGATACCGTTCGGGTCGCCGATCGCCAGCGCAATGGTCATGGAGTGGTTCATTGCCTGTTTCATAGCGGCAATGCCAGCAGCGTGTCGATGCGCGAACTGTCGCATACGACGATCCGTTCGCGCAGCTTCACGCAACCCTCTTCGACGATGTACGCGTCGCAGTAGCGGCCAGTGGCAAACAGCGTTGTCGTGCCGTCGCGCATGATGCGCGCCACCATGAAGGAGGTTTCGCTACGCACTTCCTGTTCGTTTTCGCTCACCACGTAAGGCTGTCCAAGCAGATGCCGGTAACCGTGGCGCTCATAGATGTTGGCGTCGCGCAGCGAAGCGACGCGGTCGATCAGCATGCCGCGCGAGGCCGCGTAGATCATGCTGCCCGCAAGGCCGCGCTTGTAGTTGTCGGCGGTCGTGACCTTGTAGATGCATGCTTCGGTAAAGAACGCCGGCCACTGCGAGAGGTCGCCGTCGTCGATGCAGCGTACGTATTCGGCTTGCGCGCGAGCGATCAGTTGATGGATGTCTTGCGCCATTTCTAGTACCCCATTGCGTTGCGGTAGGCCTTCCAGAAGCCGCGAATCGACGCTTCCGTCACGCGGCTTTCGCTGCTTTCAGCGCTATCGCCGCCCATCTCGATGACCGAGCGGCTGTCGCTTGCGCCATCGATGCCTCGCTGCACAAAACCGCCGACGCATCCGTCTTCCATCGACACATAACCGGCCGGTCCCACGAGGTTCGCTTGCCGCAGACGCATTTCACGCAACTCCGGGGTATCGTCTTCGAAGCCGAGGTAGGTCCAGTTCAGTTCGGTCTGCTGCGTGCCGCGCGGCAAAATCTGGCGCACCGCGATGGCGTTCTGGATCTGCTGGAGCACAAAGCCGGGAAACACCGAAAGAATCTGCAGCGTGACGCCGTCGCCGAATTCATCCCTGCCCGCGAGCACCGAGGTGTCTTCGAGCCGGTGCTCGCTTTCGGAGCGGATCTTCTGATCCGCGTAATCGCTGGCGGCTTTTGCCTGTGCCGCCGCCTCCGTCTCCGCCTCCGCAGCATGGTCGACAGCGGAATAACTGACGTGATGGCCACCACTCGGATCGACGATGATGCCGCCACGCTGAGACAAGCGGTTCAGCTGGAACGTCGTGAAGAACAGATGCAGGATGCTCGCGTGGTACGAGTCCTTGACGTTCTCGAAGTAAAGCTTCCAGTTATTCGGCAGCATCTGCGTGAAGCGGCCGAGCACGACCGGCGTGCGGCCTTCGAGCACGCGTCCAATGCGCTCGACGATTTCCTCGCCGAGATATTCATCGAGCGGGGGAACGTCGTCTGAAAAACTGCCGAATACGAGGCCGTGCAGCGTCGCGACCCGCAGCTTGCGCAAGCCGTGGTCGCCCTCGCAGAAGTCCGGCTTCATGCCGCCCTTACCGCCAATGCCGTCCTTGAACGCGACCCCGAGCAGATCGCCTTGCAGGTTGTAAGTCCACGCGTGATAGACGCAGCTGAAATCCTTCGCGTTGCCCTGGTCTTCCAGGCACACCATCGCACCGCGATGCGCGCAGCGATTCTCGAACGCATAGAGTTCGCCGTCGGTATCGCGCGTGACCACCACCGGTGTATCTCCGATGAAGCTGCTACGGAAGTCGCCCGCGTTCACCAGCTCCGCTTCGAGACACAGGTAGCTCCAGTTCGGGCCCCGGAAAATCGCGTCCTGCTCGTCGGCGTAGACGTCTTCATCCTGAAACAGCGTGTAGGGCACGCGCGTGAGGCCTTCGGACGGCCAGGCGATGCTGGCGCGCCGCGCCGGCTTGATGGGGATGATGTTCAAGTTGCTTGCTCCATGTGTTGCGCGGACCGTTAAACGTGGCCGGCCGGGATTGAAGACAATCCTTGGGGTGCCACGGAAGTTGACAGGTTCGGCCTAATGTGTTCGAATACCGTACGTTGTTCGATATTGCAATTAAATATGACATCAGTCAAAGAACCTGTCAACGAGCAGGAAGACGCGCCATCGCCCGAAGACGGCATCGAATCGGGCGGACGGGTGCGCGCCAAGGAAGGCATGGCGGGCCTCGCCAAGGGGCTTGCGATCATCGAGGCGTTCGGCGCATCGACCACGCGGATGACCGTTTCGGATGCGGCGCATCTTGCGGATCTGAGCCGGCCCGCCGCGCGCCGGTGCCTGCTGACGTTGGTCGATCTCGGCTATCTCGCGCACGACGGCAAGTTTTTTACGCCGCTGCCGCGCATGCTCAGACTGGGCAGCGCGTACCTCAGCACGTCTTCGTTGACGCAAATCGCGCAGCCGCTTCTCGCGAACGCGCGCGACGAACTGCAAGAGTCGGTTTCGCTGGCGGTCATGGACGAGGGTTACTCGGTGTTCATCGCGCGCGCGGAAGCGATCAGAATCGTCTCGACGGGGGTGAAGCTCGGCGGCCGATTGCCCGCGTATTGCTCCGCAACCGGCCGCGTCCTGCTATCAGATTTGACGGAAGAAGAAATCAACCGGCATCTCGACGCCACGCCGATGAAACGGCTGACGGCGCGCACGCTCGCAACGCCGGCTGCGGTCTTGCAGGCCGTCAGGCGTGCGGCGGAAGAAGGCTATGCGATCAGCAATGAGGAGTTGGAGATCGGTATGTCCGCGATGGCGGTGCCGGTGAGAAATCGCAGCGGCGAGATCGAGGCCGCGCTCAGCGTGAGTGTATTTTCCGGACGGGTTAGCGTGGAAACGCTGGAGCAGAAATTCCTGCCTGTTCTAAGGAACGTGGCAGCGCGGTTGCAACGCGCGCTGTAGCGAAAGCGTCCCTCTCCTTGATCAGGCGGCTATCGACTTCGCCCGGTCCAGCAACGGGACCGGTGTCGCTCAGTCTGCGCAGCAAAGTGCGCCATCGGGTCTGGGCGTGTTTTCACGAAAGACGGAGGCCGTGGCGCGCGCGACTAGCCACGACTAGCCGGATGTTCCACCAGTCCGTCGAACCGGTCGACCAGCCGCACACATCCAACATGAGTATGTCGGTGACGGGAAATCTCGCACTGATGCTACCAGGCCGGCTGGCCGAGGTCCAGGCGTTGCCAGATCACTCCGTGCCGTTGCTGCCGCCAGCACCTGTAGCGGCTACCCTGCCGACAGCCGCGCCATCGGCACAAATCCGGCCGAACCGCTGAGGAGATGTAGTTCCGCACAACGATTGCCATAGGTAAGCAGCAGTCCGCGTCTCTGCATGGTGGTTGATGATTAACCGTGCCTGAGGCAATCGTCATGGTGCACCCTGTGAGGACAGTTGGCCGTCTGAACCATCAGCGCCCTCTTCTGCCGATGTGGACCGGGCGGGTCACCGCGCCACCCGCGTCCCTCCACCGGGCCCCTATCCCAAGTTCGAACGTGATCGCGTGATGATTGACCAGATCAAGTCCCTGGGCATCGAAAAGGACAAGCCGTTTGATCCGGACCGACCTCATGGGTCCATTTTGGTGGCAGGCATCGCGCGATGCGCAGAAGTTGATGCGAATGCACCAGTTCGCCGACGCATCGATTCTTCTACGACATCACTGTTTCCCTTAACTCTCCCCGGGTCTGGCCAATGCTTTCCCTTGCCCGGACGGCGGCGCTCAAGGCGGCCGCAGGTCGTCTCAGGTCGTATCAGGTTTATTACAGGACCGGACCGTCGCACCGCGCTAGCCTAACGTCACTCATTCGAGCAATCGGGCCGGCAGCTGGGATTTCAAAGCGAGCGTTGAGGGGAAGCGAAATGGATCGATTGCATGCCATGAAGGTATTCACTCGCGTCGTCGAGACGAGCAGCTTCACGCGCGCCGCAGACACGCTCGGTTTGCCACGTGCGTCCGTCACGGTGACCATACAGCAACTCGAAGAGCATCTGAAGGCACGTCTGCTGCAACGCACGACCCGGCGCGTCAACCTCACACCGGACGGCGCTGGATATTACGAACGCTGCATCCGTATCCTGGCAGACATCGAAGAAACGGAAGGCTCCTTCAACGACCAGAACCGCGCGGCCCGAGGCAAACTTCGCGTCGACATGCCCGGAGCCCTCGGCCGCATTATTGTCATGCCGAAGATTCACGAGTTTTACGCCTCGTATCCGGAGATCGACCTGATGCTCGGCTTCGGCGACAGACTGGTCGACCTGATTCAGGAGGGCGTCGATTGTGCAGTACGCGTCGGTGCCCTGGAGGATTCAAGTCTTGTCGCGCGAAGAGTCGGCATTTATCAGGCTATTACCGTCGCAAGCCCCATCTATCTGCAACGCTATGGTACGCCGGCGACGATCGAGCAACTCAACGACCATGTCGCCACCAACTATTTTTCGAGCCGTACGGGGCGAATCATGAGCCTGACATTCGAAGTAAACGGTCAGGCCATTGAGGTAAGGATGAAAGGCAACATGGCGGTAAATGATGCGGAGGCCTACCTGGAAAGCGGTCTTGATGGCATCGGTATCATCCAGGCCGCACGCTTTATGGCCCTGCCACACTTGAAAACCGGCCGTCTGGTTGAAATCCTGCCGCAGTGGAAACCCCTACCGCTGCCCATTTCCACGATCTATCCGCACAATCGCCACCTGTCGTTGACGGTGCGTGTCTTTGTCGACTGGGTCGCCAAACTCTTTGCCGGGAGCGCGCTGCTGTCAAACCCCGGAACTCGACCTGCGGGACGCCACCCGCCCTGTCATGCCAACTTCGAATTTCCGGTTTCCCCCGGGCGCGAGAACGCACGCATGGCCGAAGAGGCGATTTGAGACCTTGCGCTTGAGCCACTCAGTGGACCAGTCATTGAGGCTGGCGACCGTATCGGGATATCACCGAGCCCGCACTATGAAATATTTGAGGATGAAAGACGGCACCCAAATTTCCTACAAGGACTGGGGCGTCGGCGCACCGGTTGTGTTCTCCCACGGCTGGCCGCTGAACGCGGATGCCTGGGACGCGCAAATGCTGTACATGCTTCATCACGGCTACCGTGTAATTGCCCATGATCGCCGCGGCCATGGCCGTTCAGACCAGCCATTGCAGGGGCATGAGATGGACACCTATGCCGATGACCTCGCGACACTGCTCGACACGCTGGACCTTAAGGAGGCGACGCTAGTCGGTCACTCGGCCGGCGGCGGCGAAGTGGCCCGTTATATAGGCCGAAACGGCACCGAACGCGTCTCGAAGGTGATCCTGATCGGCGCGGTGCCGCCGCTCATGGTGCGGACAGCGGCGAATCCGGGTGGCTTACCGCTGGGTGTATTCGACACCATGCGGGAAAACACCGCGACGCGCCGCGCGGAGTTCTTCATGGATCTGGCGTTGCCGTTCTTTGGGTACAACCGACCTGGGGTGCATCGCGCGCAGGCAGTGATCGATTCGTTCTGGCATGCCGCCATGCTGGGCTCCATTCATGCCGAGTACGAGTGCATCAGCGCTTTCTCCGAGACTGACTTTACTGAAGATTTAAAGAGCTTCGACGTGCCGACGCTGTTCATCCACGGCAACGACGATCAGATCGTCCCGATCGCGAACTCTGCGCTGGTCGCGACGAAAATCGTGCGCAATTCGATCGTTAAGATTTATCCGGGTGGCTCGCACGGCCTGTGCGCAACTGCGCCCAAACAGATCAACGCCGACCTCTTCGCATTTCTCGCAGACTGAACGAATCAGCGTGCGCGCGTACCGATCCAGCGTAAGTATGGGATTGCGCACGATCGCCGACTCGGAAACGGCTAAAGCTCGCCGGTCAAAAACTGCGCTTTGCCGCCGCCGAAGGACCAGTCAGTATCCGAATTGATCGTAAAGGTGACCACCACGTCACTCGGCTCAATGCCGGCATGACCGGCTAGCTCGCGGCACAAATCGGCGTAAAACTGGCGCTTGGACATTTCGCTGCGCGGCCTGCTCGTCACGCTGACGATCACAACCTTCGAAGATCGGTCGAATCCGAGGCCGGTGTCTTCGACCATCATTCGGGAAGCCTCGTGTTCGTGCACGATCTGATAGCGGTCGCGCGCCGGCACGTTAAACGCCGACAACACTGCGCGATGAGAAGCGTCCAGCATCGCTTTTAGTTCAGCGTCGGTTCGGCCTTTCACAACATCAAAGCGTAGCAACGGCATATGGGTGGCCTCGATTGATTTGTACTGCCCGGCCCCGGCGGAGCCACTTAGTTCCACTTTAGTGAACCGCCAGCGGTAAATCGATGCGGTGAAAACAAACACTCTGCTCAGACCACGCCAACAATGTGTGGCTCGGCGGCCGCCTATTGCGCACGCTCGCGCGTTTCTCCAGGCGCGCAGCTTACTGTCGTGCTTCCTGTCGCCGCGCATCAGCAGTTAGTAGCAATCTTGCACGTTGTGCGATACTCGCCAGGTAATCTTGGCTCTTCCTCATCAATCGCCCGTAAGGTCTGCGATGGAAACGCGAACGCTGCAAATCGACGATTTTTCGTTTGGCGCGACGGTCGTCGTTCCCCGCCGGCGTGAGCTGACGCATAACGGCGTCAAGGTGGAAATTGGCGGCCGTGCGTTCGATTTACTGCTCGCCCTGGTCGAAGCGCGCGGCTCGATCCTCAGCAAAGATCAGCTTATTTCGCTGGTGTGGCAGAACCGCATCATCGAGGAAAACACCCTTGAAGGACAAGTCTCCGTGCTGCGTCGCATGCTTGGGGAAGATCGCGTCGCCATACGCACAGTAGCTGGGCGAGGCTATCAGTTCATCGGCGAAGTGAACCCCAAAGGATCCACGACTAACGCTTTGCCGACAGCGCCCGCACTGGCCCCGGTGTTGCACGGGGTGCGGCTCCCGGCGAACATCTCGCCCATCATCGGACGCGAAAAAGCCTTGCACGAGGTGGCCGAAGTCGCGCTTTCGCGTAGGCTCATTACGCTAGTAGGTTCCGGCGGCGTCGGCAAGACACGGCTTGCCGTGGAAGCCGCCCGGCAACTTGCACCGCACTTTACCGACGGCGTCTACCTCGCCGAACTGGCGGCGGCCGCCTCCGCTGATTATTTGTCCACCACCCTTGCCGTGGCATTAGGGTTCCCGCCTGGCGACGGAACGCCTTCACTCGACCGGATGGCAGCGAGTCTATACAGCCGCCATTTGCTGCTGGTGCTCGATAACTGCGAGCATTTGATTGAGAGCGCTGCACAGATTACCGAAACGCTGCTGCGAGTCGCGCCGCGCGCGACGATCCTCGCCACGAGCCGCGAACCACTGCGGGTTGGCGGCGAGTACGTCTACCGGGTGCCCTCGCTGGAGGTGCCGCCCGACGACAGCGTCGACGACCCGCGCGAATTCGGTGCAATCCGGCTTTTCGAGGAACGCATCGGCACGGACATACTGTGCTCCGGCAAGTCCACCAGTGCTTTGCCGCTCAAAGTCCGCATCTGCCGCCAGCTCGACGGCATCCCGCTCGCGATCGAACTGGCGGCCGCGTGCGTGCCGGTGGTCGGCTTGCAAGGTGTGGCCGACCGCCTCGACGACCGCTTCCAACTGCTCACGCAGGGAGCACGCACCGCACTTCCGCGCCAGCAGACGCTGCGCGCTACGCTCGACTGGAGCTACAGCCTGCTAGCCGAAACGCAACGCACGGCGCTAAACCGGCTGAGCCTGTTCGCCGGCCCGTTCAGCCTCGAGTCCGCGCAAGCGGTCACGAGTAGTGAGGAGATTCCGCCGCACGCAGTCATGGACGTGATCATCGAGTTGGTCAACAAGTCGCTCGTCTCTACGGTGCCCAGCGACGGTCGGATCAAATACAGGCTGCTCGAAACGACTCGTGCTTACGCGTACGACAAACTGCGTGCCAGCGGCACGTTGCGTGAATGGTCCAGCCGCCACGCGAATCACTTCCTGGATATCTTCGTGCATGCCGAGCAACAGGCGGCGGCACACGTCGATCTCGACTGGAACACCCGTTACACACCACATCTGCCGGACCTGCGCGCGGCAATCAGATGGGCATTTTCGGCCGAGGGCGACCCCTCCCTCGCGGTTGATCTAACGATTGCGAGCATCCCGCTTTCAATGCAGCTCGCGCTGCTGGAGGAGTGTCTCGCACGCGTGGACAGGGCACTGGAGTGGCTCGTAAAAAACGGCGAATGCACCGACGAGCGCGCGATGAAGTTACTTTCCGCACGGGGTATGTCTCTGCTCTGCCATACGGTCGCAGCACAGACCAGCGACGCATTCGAAGCGGCCCTCGAATTAGCCACCCAGACTGGCAGTGCCGCGTATCAGTTGCTCGCCATGTGGGGAGCATGGATGTGTTTGTACCTTAACGGCAAGTATGCACAGGCCGAGCCGCTCGCCCAGAAATTCAGCGCCGTGGCGATGGCGTCGGAATGGCCTTGCGATCGGTTGGCGGCATATCGCCTGACCGGTATGTCGCGCCTCTTTCGCGGCGAACTGAATGACGCGTACGAGAACCTCGAACTCGCGGCCAATTCGCGCGCGCAGCTTCCGCGCGCGCAGCGTATCCGCTTCTTGTATGACGAAAAAATGCTGTCGCACGCGGCGCTTGCGCACACGTTGTGGTATCTCGGCCGCCCCGAACAAGCGACTTTTGCCGCGCAACAATCGCTCGATGACGCCCGCGAGCTCGATCACCCAGTGTCGCTTTGTTACGCGCTGAGCGAGGCAGTCTGCACGCTCGCGCTGCTAACCGGAGATCACGGCGCGCTCGACCATGCTGTCTCACAGATGGCCATCGAAACGAGACGCCACGGCATCTCCACCTGGAATGCACGCGCACAAATGTGGCAAGGGTTCATGGAGCTACTTGAGGGACGCGTTGGCGCTTACGAACAAAAGATTTACCCGGCACTAGTCGGGATCGGCTCGAAGCGCTTCTATGTTTCCCTCACACCGTTTCTAACCGCAACGGCCCGTCTCCTCGCGAAGCATGACCGGACGGTACAAGCCGTAGCGCTGATTCATCCTGCCGTCGAACGCGCGCTCGAAACACAGGATGAATGCTCTCTTCCCGAACTGCTACGGGCCAAGGCCGAGCTTATGCTGGGCAGCCCTGATCCGGTAGCCAGATCCGCTGCTGGAACCATGCTCGCCGATGCGCTCGAACGGGCGCGAAGCCGTCGCTTCCTTGCATGGGAACTGCGCTGCGCCACCACCCTCGCCCAGCTGAAGCAACATGAGCGCAAAGCCAAGGTCGCTCGCGATCTGCTCACTCCCGTGTACCAACGCTTTGGCGAGGGCTTCGAAACGCTTGACCTGAAAGCCGCACGAGTGCTACTCGAGTCGCTTTGATCGCGCGGCTAACGCAACGTAGGGTCAGAAACGTCCGCCGTCACGCTCACCGGCGTACCCCCTGACGGTTTGCATCAACAGCCCTTCGAGCTTGTCCAGATACACGCAGTCGGGATCGACACGCATGCGCAAAGCCGCACCCTCCATCGTGGCAATCACGAGCGCGGCCAGATCGTCGCAAGCGCAATTCGCGGGGATATCTCCGCGCTCGACAGCTTCCTGCAAACAGGCGGAAACGCTCGATTGGAGATGCGCAAACACCTCCAGCAGGCGCTGACGGATGCTCTCGCTGTGCTCGCTCGCCTCCACGCTGAAATTGCCGAGCAGACAACCCTTCCTAGTCCCGAACGGTTTATCGATCGAATGCAAGCGTTGAAATAGGCTTCGAGTCTCGCAAGCGGCGCGAGATCGCGTTTCAGCAAGGTATAAAGAGCGGATCGCCCTTCCTGACCAGCGCGCCATCCTCGAAATGGATGGCGACGATGGCACCCGAGACCTGCGGCCGAACCTGCACGTGCTCCACCGCCTCAATACGCCCGGAGTACTCCTGGTAGTCGGTGATGGTCATTGCTACGACCGTGGCGACACCGACGAATTCTGATTGCTTTGTGGTCCTCGATAAATCCGATTCGCACCGATACAGAATTCAGACCACACCAACAATGCATGACCACCGCTTGAATCTCAGTTGCTCTGCTGCCTCCAGTCCGTACTCCTGGCGCTGCCGTTCGCCCTCCATTGTTGGGCTCGTCTAAATGGAGTGTTTAAGCAGCCACAATTTATCTCAGCCGAATGAGGCTATACGATGCAACGAATGAGGTGCCGCTGGCCATAAACGCCGACCGGGATCTGCGCCGCGGCGAAATGAAACACTACGCCATAGCTGACCAGACGGATGGCGACGAAAGGAGACCCATCGTGAGTGCAATAGCGGCAACAGCAATGACAGGTGACGTCGACCCGTGGTCGCACATGGTCTTCTGGCTCGAAAAAATGGCTGAGTATGTCGACCGCCCCGATCACGCGCTCAACAATCGCACGCATCGTGCCGGCGCGATCAGCAGTCCCGTGCATCGCAGCATCGTAGCCGACGGGGAGCGGGCTAAGGTTGCGCCGGCGGTGACGGCGAGCATCACCGTGGTCGAGCGCTTCAGCGCGAACAGCGTTTCGATCACATGGCGGGATTCGCGGGCTGGCAACTATTGCGAGCAGCTTTGGGTCAGGCGCATCTCGCGGTCACAAGGGGTTTGCGCGCTCACTGGCGCCAGGATCGCGCGCGGTGACGCTGTCTACGGGCCGGCAAGTCGTGCCACGCGTCGCCCGATGAATCTCGCACAAATGATTCTCGCGAGACCTATTGAGGAAATTGGGCAGGCATCCTACTGAGCTCGCTGTGCCTCGCGCAATTCACCAGGTTTGTTCAACGGGCCGATCCCAACGCGTTCGCAAGCACTCCAGGCAATTTCATCCCGCCGGTCAGGCAGGCACTCCATGTCATACGGCTCAGCAGCAACCCGGGCTGAATCCGCTGAAACCGGCCGCACCGCCAGGTAACTCCGAGACGCCTGCGGACGCAAGATAGGTCCGACAGTGTCCCGGCATCAGCACGCGCGACTTTTGCAACGGCCGGGGGTGTGCTCGTGATTAACCGGACGCCAACCAAACGTGTACGGAAGTCCATCTTCATCTATCCATCCATCGTCCTGCGCCGCCGCGCTTCGCCCATGCTCACCGTGCATGGGCGCATGCCTCGAAAGTCTTGTTCAATTCGAGCGCCCTCCGCTAGATTGGGCAGCAAGCACATCCGCGACGCTTACCCCGCTACGACGCGTCTTAGCCCTGCGGGCTGCCGGTTTTCAAATCGCCTGTTACCTTCCTATACCTGCCTTTTGTCATGATCAAGCTCACGGGGAAGACCGCGTTGGTAACAGGCGCCTCCGGCAGCATTGGCCGCTCCAGCGCGCTCGCGCTTTCGCGAGCCGGTGCCCAGGTGCTGATTCATTACAAGCACAGCGATCAGGATGCGCAGTCGCTGGTTGCTGAGATTCGCACCGGCGGTGGCAACGCCCAGAAGGTCTGTGCGGATCTGAGCCGGTCAGACGGCCTGCACGGACTCGCCCGCCGCGTACGCGCCATCGTCGGGCATCGACTCGACATTCTGGTGATGAACGCAGGCATCTGGAAGGCGGGCAGTCTTGAAGACACGACCGTCGAGGACTTCGACGAATTGATGGCGGTCAATGTGCGCGCGCCTTACTTTTTGATGCAGCAACTGATGCCCGTGATGTGCAAGGGCACCAGCGTCGTACTGATTTCCTCGCTCGCGGCGCGCACATCGATCGGCTCACTGCCAGCCCATGCGGCTAGCAAGGGGGCGGCTGACGCGCTCGTACGCTACTTCGCAGCGAAGCTCGGCCCACGCGATGTACGCGTCAATGCGATTGCGCCAGGCATCGTCGAAACCACTCCGTCGATCTTCACGAATTCCGCTGAGGGTCGCGAATTCACTCTCGGAATACAGGCGCTGAAGCGCCTTGCGCATCCGCAGGACATCGAGAGTGCGGTGGTTTTTCTTGCCTCCGAATCGGCACGCTGGATCACCGGCGCCACGCTAAGAATCGATGGCGGCTCCAGGCTATAACCGCGGTTACGCCAAGCGCGGGTAAGTGCCGACATTTTGTGGGTCAGGCAACGGCTCATACAAAAATCATTGTTCGAGACGATCAGGAGACAGTCAATGAAGCGTTCCATCATTTCACCCACCGAGCGCGCCGAATTCCGGCGTAGTTGGCCAGTCCTGCTGGCGGCGACCGTCGGCTGCTTTTCGGGCCTCACCACCATCCCGTTCTACAGTCTTGGCAGCTTCATCACGCCGCTTCAGTCTGAATTTGGCTGGGGGCGCGGCGAAATTTCATGCTCTTTCCTCTATCTCACGCTGGTGCTCGCCTTGACCTCGCCAGTACTCGGTTATCTGATTGACCGCATCGGCGTTCGGCCGGTCGCGTTGGTGTCCATTCCGCTGCTCTCGCTGGTGCTCTTCCTGATCAGCCGCTTTGAAGGATCGATCAACGGCTTCCACGCACTGTATGGCGTCGCCGCATTGGTCGGCGGAGGAGCGACGCCGATTGCCTATAGCCGTGCGGTAAACGGCAACTTCGACACTGCCCGAGGCCTCGCGCTCGGCATTTCGCTCGCGGGAATGGGGCTCGCCGCCGTGGTGCTGCCCTCCATGCTTTCCGTGACGATCCAAGATCACGGCTGGCGCGCCGGCTATCAGCTCATTGCGCTGTTCACGTTGGTGCCATGGCCGTTTGTGTACTTCGGCTTCAAGTCCCAGGTAACCTCGAAACCGCGTGGCCATGCCGCGGAATTTACGCGCTCCGAAGTGCTGCGCACTGGTGTGTTCTGGAGTATGAGTCTCGCTTTCGCTGCGTCTGCGGTAGCTGTTTCGGCGCTGGTGGTACACATGACGCCGTTGCTACACGATGCTGGCCTGAGCGCGGCGGCCGTCGCACGAATCGTCTCGTTGATCGGCCTCGGCGTACTGGGTGGGCGGATAGTGGTCGGCTATCTGATCGATCGCTTCTTCGCCCCGTATGTTGCCGCCGTGCTCTTTTGCGGAACAGCGCTTGGTTGCACGCTACTGCTGTTCGCTGGCGTCAGCGTCGCGCCTGTCGCGGGGATGCTGACCGGACTCTCCCTCGGCGCAGAGGTCGATCTGATTGCTTATATGACGTCGCGCTACTTCGGCATGAAGCGCTACGGATTCGTCTACGCCATTGCCTACTCGATTTACGCCATCGGCGCTTCCTCGGGCCCAACGCTGGCCGGCCTGTCGTTCGATGCCACGCACAGTTACAACTCGATGCTGACCGGGGTGATTGCGTTGTTGATCGGTGCGGCCATCGCCATGTTATGTCTGCCCCGCTTCGAGCGCTTTTCAGATGGCCGGGCACAACTAACACCCCGTGACCAGCCCGCCAACGCCTAAGTCGACGACCCGACTCAAAAGTCGGGCGAGTTGGCATGTCGGCACCACCGAGCCACTTCGCGATTCCGCTCGTGCCGCGCGGTCCGAGCAAGGCGGAGCGGTTCCCACGGCGCGCGCACGGTCCCGCATGAACATATTGTTAAGCCATGCTGAATTGTATTAACAGCGCAAACCGATTTATCGCAGAGCTGCCGCCGCCCATAATTTCTCCGAGACACCGCACTCCGCGGTGCCCAACGTCCACGTGTATCGGAGGTATTCCATGGCAAAGATCGTCTCGTTCGCCCGGTACGGCGGTCCCGAAGTACTTCAATTCGAAGATATTGATGTCGCAACACCCGGCAATCGAGAAGTCCGCATCAAGGTCAAGGCAATCGGCCTTAATCGTGCCGAATCGATGTGGCGCACCGGTGTCTATGTCGAGCCGGTCAATCTGCCAGCACGCCTCGGCTATGAAGTGTCGGGCACCGTCGATACGGTCGGCGCGGATGTTACCCACGTTACCGTAGGCGACATGGTGAGTACCGTGCCGTCGTTCTCGATGAATGACTACGGCATGTACGGCGAACTGGTGCTCGCACCCGCACACGCGGTCGTCAAGCATTCGAAGCCGCTCTCCTTCGAAGACGCTGTGTCGATCTGGAATGTCTTCATCACACCATATGCAGCGTTCGTGGAAAGCGGCCGCGTTGCCGCTGGTAACAGCGTCCTGATTCCGGCCGCCTCCAGTGGGGTTGGTATTGGTGCTATCCAGATTGCGAAACTGATCGGAGCAATCCCGATTGCGCTTACCCGCACCAGCGTCAAGAAAGAACAACTGCTCGAGATCGGCGCCGCTCACGTTATCGCCACCGACGAGCAAGACCTGGTCGCGGAAGTCATGCGCATCACCGGCGGTAAGGGTGCGGACTTCGTGTTCGATCCGGTCGGCGGCCCCAACTTTCCGAAGCTGATTGCAGCAACCGCCTATGCCGGGACAGTGCTTGTGTACGGTGAGCTCAGCCCGGAAGTCACGCCGCTTCCGATGCTGCAGGTACTCGCCAAGCGCATCACGATTCACGGCTACAACCTGTTTTCGACCACCACCACACCTGAGCTGCAAAAGGCTGCCGTTGATTTCATTCTTGAGGCGCTGGCAGAGGGAAAGCTGAAGACGACTATCGCCCAACGCTTCAAGTTCGATGACATAATCGAAGCCCACCGCGTGCTGGAGAAAAACCAGCACCTCGGCCGGATTGTCGTCAACGTCTAGTCATACCGGTCCTCTGCTACATCGCGGAGGACCGTCCACCGCGCACGGCTTCGACGTTTATGCCGCCTTGCGTCTCGTCAGAGCATGACTTTCCAGATGTTTGGCGAAGAAAGCCGCGACATCCGCCAGCACGCCCACATTGTTTGCCAGCCCAGCGTGCGAAACTTCTGCGTAGGACACCTCTTCCGCCAGCACGCCCGCGCCCTTCAACCTGTTCGCGTAACACTGCGCTTCCCGGCGCAGCGGATCACGCCCCGCTAGCGCAATGAACGCCGGAGGAAGGCCGGCCAGCCGGCTCGACTCCAACGGAGCAGCATAGGGATGCAAATGCTGCATCGGCCCGGGTAGATAAGCGCGATAGCCGCTGGACCAGAGGTTCAGCTCGGCGGGGGTCGGCCCATGACGTTCTTCCGATACCCACGTCAGTCCAGGATCGAGTAACGGGGCCAAAAGCACCTGTGCGCCGATGCAAACGTTGCCGCGATCTCGCGCCATCGCAGCAATACAGGTTGCCAGATTACCGCCGGCATCGTGGCCGGCGAGGCCCACCCTGCTTGCATCCGCGGCGAACTTACGCGCATGCGCGGCCGCCCACAGAAGCGCCCGATAGCCATCTTCCGGCGCGTGAGGGAACGGCTTGGCGGGCGCAAGTGAGTAACCAACGGACACCACCCAGGCCGGCGTACTTCGTGCAATGGTCACTGCGGGAGCGTCCGCGTCCTCCAGACACCCACTTCTGAATGCCCCTCCGTGAAAATACAGCACCACAGGTTTCTGCGAACCACTGCCAGACAGACGGTAGCTTCTCAGCGTGATGGGACCGCCATGGCCCCTGATCGCCAGATCCTCGACGTCGAGACCGGACGTATTAAGCGAGATCATCTTGTCTGGTTTCCTAATTGATATACATCCGATATTCTTCCCCAGATGTATAGCATGCTCGCACTGGCGTTCATTGCGTGCCAGAGGCGTCGTGCGTGGCACCCGAGCCAGACAAAGATGATGAAGCAACGGCGCACGCGCCGCAGCTTCATCCAGGCGTCATGGCCCGTGGCTATCAGGCCGCTTCGACTTGCTGATCGAACGCCGGGTAGTCCGTGTAGCCGCGTTCCACACCTGCATAGAACGTGTCACGGTCGTAGTGCGCCAGCGGCTTGCCAAGACGCACGCGCTCCGGAAGATCGGGATTGGAGACGAAGTGACGGCCAAACGCAACGAGATCCGCCACGCCCGCCTCGATGACCGCGTTCGCGGACTCTGGCGTGAAGCCACCCGCAGCGATGATCGGCCCCTTGAACACAGCGCGTAGTTGTTGAGCGGCGACCGGTGGGCTCTCTGATACCGTCTCTGAACCTTCGACACGCGGTTCGATGATATGGAGGTAAGCCAGGTTGAAGCGGTTCAGTTGCTCGGCAACGTAACCGAACGTTTCGGCAGGGTTGCTATCCGACATGCCGCCGAACTTTCCACTCGGTCCCACACGCACGCCCACGCGATCGCCGCCCCAAACCGAAACCACCGCTTGCGTTACTTCCAGCAGGAAGCGCGCGCGGTTCGCAGCCGAACCGCCGTACGAGTCCGTACGCTGGTTCGATCCGGTTTGCAGGAATTGGTCGATCAGGTAGCCATTCGCAGCGTGAATTTCGACGCCGTCAAAGCCGGCTGCTTTGGCGAACTCTGCACCCAATCGGAATTCCTCCACCACACCAGCGATTTCCTCGGTATTCAGTGCGCGCGGTGCCGAGGACGGCTTCCATCCTTCACGCGTGTGAGAGAAGCTGCCCGATTCGATGGCCGAAGGTGCGAGCGGCTCGCCATTGCCCGGCAGCAGATCCGTATGCGATTGTCGTCCGGCGTGGAAGACCTGCAAGAAAATGCGTGCGCCCTTTGCATGCACGGCGTCTACGACACGCTTCCATCCTGCGACCTGCTCGTTCGTAAAAATCCCCGGCGCGCCGAAATAGCCGACGGCCCACGGCGAAACCGGCGTGGCTTCGGCCACAATCAGTCCGCCCTTCGAAGCGCGCTGCGCGTAATACTCGACCATCAGGTCGCCCGGCACATCGTTCTCACCCGCACGCATACGCGTGAGCGGCGCCATCACAACACGATGCGACAGCGAATAAGCGCCCAGACGGGCTTCAAGAAAAAGCTTTGACACAACCACCTCCGAAAGATGAAATCAGTTAAATCGGTGCCGGTCGCTCGGACATATAACGGGGATGCGAGGCCCCATAGAGACCCTTCCGTTTGATCCGGCGGCTCACCGATGGTCTGCACGGACTTCCGCTGAAGCCGGCAAAGACGACGTTCAGCTGCAACCACCACCGTAAGTCTAGGGAAATTGGCCGGGTTCATCATTCCCGCTGTTACCAATTTACTTGTTACGCAATCCGAATAATGCAGTTTCACGCTACGCATGCACCATGAAAAACGCCGCCCGTGGGCGGCGTTTTTCTTCAGGAGGTCCCCGGTTAAGGCGATCTGAGCTTTGTATCTCGGCACTCCCGCTGGCAGTACCGGGGCCGTCAGTTCACGGCGACCGTAATTGAATCCACACGGTCCGGGTAGAAGGCAAGGTGATCCTTGATGGCCTCGACCGCCGGAAACGGCTCTTCATAGGTCCACACGGCGTTCACCGAACGCTCACCCGCTGCGGGGATGCTGTAGTAACTACAGTCGCCCTTATACGGGCAATATGTGCTGAGCGAGGTACGCTCGAGCTTAGTCATGTCAACGTCCTTGCGCGGAACGTATAGCACTTCTGGATACTTCGCCTCCAGCAGAGAAAGCGCATCCATCGTGTCGGCAAATGACGGTGCCGTCCGCCGACACGATGACACGCGCGCCTTTACGCTCAATCGTGATCGGATGGTCGGCATTCGGAATCTTGATTGATTTTTCCATGAATAGCATTACCTCGAAATGGGAAGGACTTCCGGCCGTCAATGCTTCGGCCATCCGTAGAACCGAATCAAAACGCCGTCTTGCCGCCGTTCACGCCGATAATCTGACCGACCACAAAGGTCGACTTCGGCGACGCAAGGAACAGAACAGCGTCGGCAATTTCATCTGGTGTCCCAACGCGCCTGGCCGGCACACCGGCTTGCAATGCCTGCTTGCGCTCGGCACTCCCGGCAAAGCGGTCGAGCATGCCTGTTTCGACCGGGCCAGGCGCAACAGCGTTCACACGCACGCCAACAGCCGCAGCTTCCAACGCGGCCGCTTTCGTCAGCCCTTCGACGGCATGCTTGCTCGCGACATACATCGAAACACCCGGCGCGCCGCGGCTACCCATGGTGGACGAGATATTGATGATGCTGCCGCTCTTCTGCGCCAGCATCACTCGCATTTCATGCTTCAGACACAAAAGTGTGCCAAGCACATTCGTGTCGAACGCAGCCGCGTACGTCTCCGGGGTCTGCTCGACCACGGGTGCCGCCACGCCTTCCGTGCCGGCGTTGTTGACGGCTACATCGAGCCGGCCAAAGCGTTTAACCGCGAAATCGACAAGAGCCTGGACTTCGTTTTCGTCCCGCACGTCCGTCTTGACGAATTCTGCCTCGGCGCCGGCGTGCCCACGCAACTCGCGCACCAGTTCTTCGCCCGCCTCTGCGCGGCGTCCCGACACCACAATCTTCGCACCCTCGCGTGCAAACGCTACGGCTGTGGCGCGACCGATACCCGTCAGCGCGCCAGTGATAAGCACAACAGATTGACTCATGATGTTTCCAATAAATCGAAGAGGAATGACGGCGCAATCGTCTACTCATGAACGACGCTCGAGCCGGATACTGTCTGGGCTAACCCGGTTATTCATCTACATAGTGCTTTGCAGCAAGTACAGCACTGCGCGTCTGACCAAGGCATGGACGCCAAACCCGTTACGCCTTCGAAGCCGGACGACTCGACACCTTGTCGTACCATGCGTGCAACGCTTGGTGCTCGTCCGGGATTGCCATCTTCAAGCCACCGGCCGCGAAGTCGATGGTCACTAGCGTCGTAATATCGGCCGCCGAGAATTCGTCGCCCGCGACGAACGCGACCGCCTTTAGACGCTCATCGAAATCGGCAAAGAAGTTGGCCACTCGCAACTTGCTGCGCTCGACGATCTCCGGGATCTGTTCATAGGCATGTGGACCTGACAGGGCCCGACCTTTCAGACCGGCAACGGCATTTCGAACGCCTTCCATGACCGGCGAGAATCCGTCCAGTTCAGCACGGCGCTCCCACATGCTGATCAAGGCCTTTGTCTTGGGCGTCGTGCCCAACAAAGCGAGCTTCTCCGGATACGCTTCCTCGAAGTACCGCCAGATTGCCGGCACTTCGCCAATCGAGGTCCCGTCGGCCAGCACCAACGTGGGCACCTGGCGACGCGGGTTGATCGCTACGAAGGCGTCCGAGAACTGCTCCTTTGCCCCGAGGTCCACCCCTTTGGTCGCAATCTCGAGTTGCTTCTCCGCAAGGAAAATCCGGACCCGGCGAGCGTTCGGCGAAGCCTTCGATTCATACAGCGTGGGTGTGTTATCGGTAGTCATTGCGTGATCCTTCGTGGAATATAAAGCGTCGATTTGCCTTGGTGCAGACAGCAACGCTCGACGGGACAACCCTGTTCATCCGGCTTGCGCATCACGTCTCTGCAATCAAGGCAGGTTGCAATCCTGCTCAACGGATTATGGGACTTTTGAACGTGAAGATCAGTCGGGCGCGGACGAGAACACTATTCAGCCGAGCCCAATAATCGCAAGGCCACGCCAGTCGGACTATTTGTTCATTGGGGCCGTTCTGTCGCCGTACTTGCGGATCGGCCGAGTTCGGTCATTTGCTGCGCCCGCTGTTCTTTCAGGAAGACTCCGCCTATGACCACTGTGCTCAGTGTAAAAACCACCGGGTACCAGAGCCCCGCATAGATGTCGCCGGTTTGCGCGACGATCGCAAAGGCGATGGCTGGGAAGAAGCCACCCACAAGACCGTTGCCCAAATGGTAGGGAAACGAGAGCGCGGTGTAACGAATACGTCCCGGAAACATCTCGACAAGCGCAGCAGCAAGCGGCGCAAATACCATCGCAAGATAGACGCCCAACAATACGACTAGCAGCACGATCATCGGGGCGTTGACGTGCGCAGGATCGGCACGGACCGGGTAGCCCGCGGCGACGAGACCGCTTTGTATTGCAGTCACGGCCGCGCCTGCGTACCGGGTCCTGCCGATCGTGACGGTGACATGCGTGGCCCCCGACTCGTCTATTGCGCGATAAGGCACACCGCTTTGTGCCAGCAGCGCCTTGACACGGTCGCAATCGCTTTGCTCCTGCCGGCTGCCTAGCGGGTTGAACTGTAGCGAGCACGTCGCGCTGTCGGCTTCCACTGTGACCGGTGCGGACAGAATGGCCGATTCGAGCGCAGGGTTCGCATAGTGAGTCAGTGCGTGATAGATCGGGAAGAAAGTCAGCGCACCCACCAGACATCCCAGCATGATGATCGGCTTGCGGCCGACCCGGTCCGAAAGAGAACCGACAACCCAGAACAGCGGCGTAGTGATGACAAGTGCAATCGCGACATAGAGGCCAGCCGGTCCCGGATCCACGCGCAGGGTGTGCGTGAGGAAGAAGAACGAATACACCTGCGCCGTATAGATAACTGTCGTCACACCTGTCACCAGTCCGAACAGCGCGATCAGGACGACCTTGAAGTTGCGCCATTCACCGAAGGTTTCAGCGATCGGGCGCTGGGACGTCTTACCTTCCGCCTTCATTTTCTGGAAAAGCGGCGACTCGCTGATCTGCATCCGGATGTATAGCGAAATCGCCAGGATCACCCCCGAGAGTAAGAATGGAATCCGCCACCCCCAGCTCTCGAACGCGTCACCTGTCAGGCGACGACAGAAATACACCACCATGAGTGCGACCACCATCCCTAGGGGGCCGGTGGTCTGGATCCAGCTTGTATACGCACCGCGCCGGTTCGTCGGTGCGTGCTCAGCCACGAACACGGCGGCGCCACCGTATTCCCCGCCGATGCCCACGCCCTGCAAAATACGCATGAGAACGAGGAGCGCCGGTGATGCCAGGCCCCATTTCGCGTAGGACGGCAGCAAGCCGACGCAAAACGTCGCACCACCCATCAGGATCAAAGTGGCGAGAAACGTATACTTACGCCCTACCCGATCGCCAAGGCGGCCGAAGATGAGCGCCCCAAGCGGACGAAACGCAAAACCCACCCCAAACACCAGCAATGCGAAGACAAACTGTGCACTGCCGGTCAGCCCGCTAAAGAACTGCGTCGATATCACCGACGCGAGCGAACCGTACAAAAAAAAGTCGTACCACTCGAACAGCGTGCCGACTGTCGACGCGACCAATACGCGCGTCATTTCCCAACGCCCGGCCGCGCTTTGCGTCGCTCGCATGCCTTCCTCCATCTTGTGTCTCCTTGTTTCTGTATCTTCCTAACGGCTCAACCCCGAGCGGCCACTCTGATTCGCTCACCACGGTCTACGCGTTCCGCTTCCTTTCGAGGAATGCGCGCATCGCGACAGTGGGTTCGCCTGTTGCAAACGCTTCGCCAAACGGTTCGATAGTGAGTTCGATCGCTTCCGACAAGGGCTTCTCTTCCCACTCGTTGCACAGTGCCTTTTGCGTCCGGAGCGCCTGCGGCGGACACTCGAGAATGCTTTGCACTGTGCTCTCAACGCGCTCATCCAATTCGGTGGGATCGACCACCTCATTCAGCAAGCCCCATGAAAGGGCTTCATCGGCATTGATGGTTCGGCCGGTCAGCAACCACCAGCGCGTGCGTGCCGCGCCGATCTGGCGCGGCAACATGGCGGCATGCACGACAGACGGAATCCCGATCTTGACTTCGGGCATGGCGAACTTCGAATGATGCGTGGCAAGGCGAATGTCGCAGGCTGCGGCGAACTCTACGCCTAGTCCCAGGCACCAGCCGTCAATCGCGGCGATGACCGGAACCGGCAACATCCTCACGCTCTCGCAAAGCTCGCCGAGACGGCTGATGAACGCCCGTCCCGTTGCCGGCGCGAGCTCAACCATTTCCTTGATATTGGCGCCCCCTATCCAGGCGCGGGGGCCGCCCGTTATGACGAGACAGCGCAGATCGGGGTCGTCACGCAGCGAGTTAACCGCACGGGTCAGCGCCGTCATCTCATCGAAACCCAGCACGTTGATCTTGCCGGCCGCGATAGCCAGATATGTCACCCCCCGTTCGTCACGTGACAGCGAGAAGCAAGTCTTGTCATCCTTTTCCATTGTCAGTCCTGGTCGCTCTATGCATTTAACTCGTTGGACCCTGCCTGGGAATCTCGCACCCGGTCCGGGTCCCGCCTGCCGGAAAAAGCCGCAAGACCCGCGCGTGCTTCCTCACCTGCCGCCACATTGCAGAACTGCTCCACGGCTGCGGCGATGTCACGCCGATAGTTCTGGTCGATCACGGACATAAAGGCGGCGCGTCCGCGTCGCACTGTCTCGGCAGGCTTGCTTGCCAGTGTCTGCGCCAGTTGTCGCGCCGCGTCCAACACATGACCCTCCTCAACGACGCGATTGATCAGACCGAGTTCAAGCGCGTCTTGCGCCGAGATCGTGCGCCCCGTGAAAAGCAGATCGAAGGCGCGCTGACGACCGACAATGCGAGGCAGATGCACGTAATGGATCGCCGGCAACAAACCACTGTCAATTTCCGGGTAGCCGAACGTGGCGGCGGTGGACGCGACTACCAGGTCGCAGGCCACCGCGACCGTCATGCCCCCGCCGCGGGTCGCGCCCGAGACCGCCGCAATCGACGGCTTGCCCAGATTAAACTGGACGTCGAACAGATCGACATACAACTTCTGCAGTACGCCGCGCAGTTGCTGCGCTCCGTAGTCACGCAAAACCTTTAGATCGAGCCCCGCGCAGAAACGGTTGGCAATGGCGCTGTGCAGCAGCACGACACGCACTTCGGGATCTATGGCCGCGCGCCTCAACGCATCGAGCAGTTTCTGCAGGGTCGGCTCGTCGAGGGCATTGGCCGGTGCGCGCGCCAGGGCAATCTCTGCGACCGACTCGCGGACCTCGTAAATAATGGTTTCCATAGGTTCCAAGCGTCGCTCCCGGATCAGATGCCTGGCTCTCGAATGATGGCCAGCGCCTCCAGCTCACCCTGGTGGCTGCCCTGTCGCGGAGGCAGGGAACGGATCTCACCGGGTGTGCGCGAAAAGCGCACCGGGATATTCATCATCCGCACGGTGCCTTCAGTGGGGTGCTCGCGTTCAATGAAGAAATCGGTCTGCGCAAGATGCGGGTCATCGAGCAGTTCGTCTAGCGACAGGACCGCGGCGACTGGGATATCCGCAAGCTCCAGCAGGTTCAGCCATGCCTGCGTCGTACGCTCAAGCACAATCTCCGCGAGCGTTCCGTAGAGCGCGTCGAAGTTCGTGCTGCGAGACTTCGCGCTCGAGAAGCGCTCGTCCGCAGCCAGTTCGGGCCGCCCCGCCAGGGCGAAGAACCGGCTCCACTGACCGTCCGTGTACGGCAGCAAGCTGATGTAGCCATCCTGGGTCTGATACGGGCGCCGATGCGGCGAGAGGACTCGTCCGTAGCCCATCGGCCCGAGCGGCGGCTCGAACGCCTCGCCGCCCAGATGCTCGATCAGTGCAAACGACACGAGCGTTTCGAACATCGGCACTTCGATCGCCTGGCCGCGCCCCGACTTCTCGCGTTCGTACAGTGCCATGGGAATCGAATACGCGAGCGTCAGCCCCGCGACCTTGTCAGCCATAATAGTGTTCACATAGGCAGGCACACCGCTGTTGTGGCCTTGCAAACTTGCAATCCCGCTCATCGCCTGGATGATGTCGTCGAATGCGGGCCTTTCAGCGTACGGACCCTGCTGCCCGAAACCCACTGCCGCGCAATAGATGAGACGCGGGTTATCCGCCGAGAGCGACTCGTAACCGAGACCCAGCTTTCGCAGAGCACGTGGACGCACGTTCGAGACGAACACGTCCGCGCCCTCAATGAGAAGCTTGAGCGCTGCGAGGTCGGAAGGATGCTTCAGATCGAGGGTCACGCTCCTCTTATTACGGTTCAAACTCATGTAGATGGCACCCATCCCATTTGAGCTTGCCGGCGCGGCGTGGCGGAAAACGTCGCCCTCGGGTGCTTCGACCTTCAGCACCTCCGCGCCCATGTCTCCAAGAATCTGGGTGGCGTAAGGGCCCATGCCGACAGAGGTCAGATCCACCACCTTGATCCCTTGCAGTGGACCAAACGGTCGTTCAGACAGGCGGGCGAGCTTTTCGGTTTCGTGTGTCATGGCAGAGGACTGTGTGATGAGATCCTGATATCTGCCTTCATGTTGAACGCACGGGCTTATTCCGACAATCGACTTAATGTTATGGACTGATCGTGTTGTGGAATGAGTCTACGGCTACCTCGTAGACGAGCGCGGCGGCACATCGAGCCTGGGGAGTACTTCCTTCAGGAGTTCGATGAATTTCATCGCAGCAGTCGACGAGCGTGCGTTGCTGCGACGGATCAGCGAAAGCGTGCGCGTGTCTTTTTTGCCCGGACGAATTGGCACTGTAGCGATACCGAAGTCATGACTGTACCGGGCAGCGTATTCAGGCACGACCGCAACTCCAGCACCGGCTTTGACAAGCCCGAGCAGCGACGTGAGCGCGCCTGCTTCGAGCATCGGCCTGGACTTGATCTCCTCGTTTTCCACGATTTGCTGCACGATTCGGCCCATATTGTTGTCCGCGCGCAGCATGATCAGGTCTTCCTGCGCAATGCGCTCCCACGTCACAGGGCCTTTGCTCGCTAGCGGGTGCGAAGTGGGACACGCGAGACAGAGGTGATCGCGGTAGACGGGCTCGACCAACAACTTCGGGTGCGGCCTGTCGATCGCCACCATGCCGAAATCGACCTTGCCGTTCATCACGTATTCAATGGCGAGATCCGTGGAGATTTCGTGTACCTCGATTCGGACACCTGGATACAGCTTGTGATATTGCGCCATCGCCTCGCAGAGGAGAGAGTAGACGATCATCGGCGCAGCCGCGATGCTGAGCGTGCCTTTTCGAATAGCAGTGAGATCCGACAGGCTGCGGGTAGCGGCGTCCAAGGTACCCAGCAATTCGAGCGCGAAACCGTAGAGGTCCTCGGCGCCGTCCTTCGGTTCGACCCGGCGAGTGGTTCGTTCGAACAACGGAAAGCCTACTTCTTCTTCCATCTCCGAACACAGCTTGCTGACCGCGGACTGCGTCATGTGCAGGGCTTGCGCGGTGGCCGTGAAGCTTCTCAGTTCATAGAGTTTGACGAAGACCTTCAACTGCCTGAACGTGAGATTCATGCTCCCCCCGAGACGCCCCTACGGGGCGCGCCACTTCGCCGAAGCCATCCTTTCTTCTTCCGCGCCGATTGTAAGCGATCAAGAAGACGCAAGTGGCCTCCGGTCCCGCTCACGCGTGGAAAGGTTGCACCCAGCGAGGGTGTTCAAACCGTCCAACCGCCGGCGAACGGAATGGTCTGCCCATAGAAGAAGTTGCTCTCCGGGCCGGCCAGAAACAGCACGGTCTGTGCGCATTCGCGCATCGAGGCAAGACGCCCCGCCGGGCATTCGGCCAGACGGCCACGGAAGTCCTCAGTCTGCTGATATTCGGGCGGGAAGTAGGTGGGATTGTCGACGTAAGTTTGGGCCGTTGCGTTGATATTCACGTGCGGCGCTACTTCGAGCGCCACGTTGCGCATGTACGCGAGTTGCGCCCCGCGGGCGGCGCCGTAAAGCGCCACACCGCCCGCCCTGCCACGTAACGCAGAGGCGCTGCCTGTCACGACGATCTTGCCGCTTTTCCGTTCGAGCATCTGCGGCAGTACCGCGCGCACGAGGCGATGTAGCGGGTAATAAATGCCTTCGATCGTGCGCATCATTTCCGCATCATCACGCTCAACCGCCGGGGCGAACTCGAACGGAACCGCCAGATTGGCGATCAGCACGTCAACGCGGCCCACCGACTTCACCAGCCTGTCGGCGGCGTCGGGCACAGACAGGTCGCTGGCATCCGGGAACACCTCGGCCCCCTCTTCGCGGAACAATTCCACAATCGCCGGTCCGCTGTATTTCTGCCAATCGGTGACAATAACGCGCTTGCCCTCCAGACGTCCTGCCATGTTCGTCTCCTTCATGTCTCAATAGTGTGTCCGCACCGCCGTGCCGTGAAAGCGCACCGCCGGTCTCTGTGCGTGCATCGTCCCGCATTCGAACATCAGACCTTCATCATGAACGGATCGGCGATCTCGTCGCCCAGTTCGCACCAGACGCTCTTCGTCTGCAAGTATTGGTTGATCGCTTCGATGCCGTTTTGCCTGCCTATACCGCTTGCCTTCATGCCGCCGAACGGCGAGCTGTACGACATGGCGCGGTAAGTATTGACCCAGACCGTGCCTGCCTTGATCCGGCGCGCAAGCAGGTGGGCCCGTTTGATGTCGCGAGTCCAGATGCCGGCGCCAAGACCGTACGCCGTGTCGTTCGCCATCCCGGCGACCTCCTCGAACTCCTTGAACGGTGTAATGGCGAGCACTGGGCCGAACACCTCGCTTTGCATTAATTCGCTGGAGGCAGATGCATGTTGCAAAATGGTCGGCTGGAAGAAGAATCCATGCGGCAGACCCGGGACATCCGCAAGGTCGCCGCCGCATAAAATCTCGGCGCCGGCGTCGGCTGCGCGCGCTACCATGTCGCGATTTTTTTTCAGCTGCGCAGCAGTCGCAATCGGACCCATCTGCGTAGCCGTGACCATCGGGTCGCCTAAGCGAATTTTCCGGGTGCGGGCCACCAGCCGCTCCACCAATTCGTCGTAGATTGACGCATGCACATAGGCACGGCTTCCCGCGATGCAGGTCTGGCCGGCTGCGGCGAAAATACCGGCCAGGATACCCGTCTCGGCCTGGTCAAGATTGACATCGTCGAACACGATGTTAGGACTCTTGCCACCGAGCTCGAGCGTGCAGCTGACCAGCCGCTCGCCGGCACGCGCGGCAATCGCACGGCCTGCCTGGTCGCTGCCGGTAAAGCAGATTTTCTTCACGAGCGGGTGGGCGACGAGCGCCTCACCAACCTCGCGCATGCCGGTCACGACGTTGATCACGCCTGGCGGCAGGCCAGCCTCATCCGCGAGCTTCGCGAGTTCGATTGCAGACGCCGAGGTCACTTCGGACGGCTTGATCAGGATCGTGTTGCCGGCTGCCAGCGCGGGCGCGATCGACATGACCGTAAGGAAAATCGGCGAATTCCATGGCACGATGACGCCGACCACCCCCAAGGCTTCGCGCAATGTATAGTTCAGCACACTGGTCTGATCGAGCGGAATGACGGAGCCTTCTATTTTGTCGGCGAGTCCGCCGTAGTAGTACATCCAGCCTTGCGTCGCGCGGATCTGCGCTGTCACCTCGAAATGGAGCCGGCCATTTTGCGCCGTATCGAGTTCGGCGAGGCGCTCCGCGTGCTCACCGATCAGATCGCCCAGTTTCATCATCAGACGGCCGCGTGCGCTGTGCGACAGAGTACCCCACTTGCCGTTAAACGCGCTGTCCGCAGCGCGCGCTGCTGCGTCGACATCCGCAGCGTCGGACAACGGGAATGTCCCCCACTGCAGGCCGGTGGTTGGATTCTCGGACGTAAAAGTCTGTCCGGACCTGGCCGCAGCCTCTCGGCCGCCATAGTAGTTGTGAAATGATTTGATTGACATGTCTCGCTCACGATGCGGTCTCCCGCTCTGAATGCCCAAATGCGGCGGAAGCGAGCGCAACTGAAGAGACTCCGTTGCGTCATCGAGATCCGCCACGCCCGTTGCCCCTGGCGTTGTTGACCCATTCTGTCCCGCTGCTTTTATTCCAACAATCTACTTAAGTTCATAGATTCATCTGAAGCTGGAATAAGTCTCAATGCTCGATTGCGTAGCGATGGATTTGCGAACGCCTCGTGTGCTAAGCCGGGGCGATAACGCGATGTAATTGAGCCAGGAGAGCAGGCCCGCTCAACGCAGTTGTAGAAGCGTTGTTAAAGGTTGCCGTTCAATTGTGTCGACTCGGCGGGCCCCGAATGCGAGGTAACGCCCGACTCCCATTGCATCAGTTGCGAATGAATCCTGCCACGCAACGCGCAAGATCTTTGTTGATCCACACTCGAAATCGAACCAGCGCTTTGAGCTGATTTGCGCGGGCATATCAATACCGTCAGATGGCCTAAGGAAATGCATATCGACATCTTCAGACGGGATCAGGTAGCCCGAGTCCGACCGTTGCTCGATCGCATACGCTGCCCGCGTGTCAGCGATGACCCGGCCGGCAAGTCGCACGACAATCCGGTGCGGGCTCACGCGCGCGACACCCTGCCTGATGACGTCGATAAAATAGTACGTTGGCTGCAGCATGAGGATGAGTGGTTAGTGGGTCAGGGCCATCGAGAATCATGGCCGGACCCGCGCATAACGCTTTGGATACGTCGGCGAGTCTAGTTCAACATGCTGTGGCTTTTGTTAAGGGCAATCCCAATTCACATGTCGAAATTTAGCGAATAATCTTCCCGCTAAATCGCCGGCGCCCGCACCGGTCAAGGCAATCCGTCGCGCCTGCACCGTCATGCGTAGGTCCATGCCGTCATTCGACGCAGCGCCAGAACAGCAAAATTCCCGATTCCTGGTTAGCATGTCTCGTCACCCATTTGGCTCTTCGGATTGGATAGCCGGGTCGCCTGTTCTACAGCGCTCATCCCATAAGACCCCGGTAAACAACAACTGCTTGCGTCAGTTCCCGAACAGACGCGGCCTGTCCAAGCCAACAGGCCGCATTGCGACTATGTCAAACAACCGGACGTGAATAAAACTATGAACGCAAGTGATCGGACGCTGCTCGCATCGGACCTTCTCAACGAGACGTCTAGCCGTTACCTGATGGTGCGCCGTCGGACAGAAGCGCTCGCGGCAAAGCTGACGGCAGAGGATATGGTCGTCCAGTCCATGCCGGACGCAAGCCCGACCAAATGGCATCTCGGCCACACGACGTGGTTCTTTGAGACATTTCTGCTGATCCCCCACCTCGCGAGCTATCGTCCGTTCGACGATAGCTACGCGTTCCTATTCAACTCGTACTACGAGTCATTCGGTGCGCGTCAGGCACGGGCGTTCCGCGGGCTGATGACTCGCCCGGCGGGCGCGCAAATCACTCGCTACCGGCGCTACGTCGACGACCATATGCTGGTGTTGCTCAGCAGTGCAAGCGTATCGGCACTGGATGATCTTCTGAGGCTCGGCTTTGCCCATGAGGAACAGCACCAGGAACTGGTCCTCATGGACATCCTGCATCTGTTCGCCCAATCGCCCCTCCATCCCGCTTACGAAACTAGCCACCCGAATCCGCCGCCAGGACGTCGCGGCAAATATGTGACGCACCAGGGCGGTCTCACCGAAATCGGCCACCCGGCAGGCTCGTTTGCCTTCGATAACGAGGGACCGCGACATACCGTCTGGATTGCGCCGTTCGAAATCAGCGACCGCCTCGTAACCAATGGGGAATGGCTCGAGTTCATGAACGCGGGGGGATACGAACGCGCTGATCTGTGGCTGTCGGACGGCTGGGCGCTCGTGCAGCGCGAAGGCTGGAACGCACCGTTTTACTGGCGCGAGTTAGGGTCGAAATGGAGCGAAATGACGCTTGCCGGATTGCAGAACGTCGACCCGGACGCGCCCGTCAGCCATCTCAGCTACTACGAAGCGGCCGCGTTTGCGCTATGGTCCGAAGCGCGTCTGCCTACCGAGGCCGAGTGGGAATTGGCCGCCAACCTCGGTTCCCTCGAACAGGTCGACGACGTGGCCTGGCAATGGACGCAAAGCGCCTACAGCCCCTACCCCGGCTTCAAACCTAGTACTGGTGCCGTAGGCGAGTACAACGGAAAGTTCATGGTGAGCCAGATGGTGTTAAGGGGCGGCGCGATCGTCACCCCATTGGACCATACGCGCCCGAGCTACCGTAACTTCTTTTATCCGCATCAGCGCTGGATGTTCTCCGGACTTCGCCTTGCACGTGACAAAGCCGCTGCCGCCGTAAAGCCTCTTGATGCGTCCGGGTTCGGAGCAGACGTACGGGCCGGTTTGTCGCGTCATCCGAAAAGTCTCGCGCCAAAATACTTCTACGACGCTGAGGGATCGGCGCTGTTTGACGCGATCTGCGAAACGCCAGAGTACTATCCGACCCGTACCGAGACTGCCTTGCTTACCCGCATTGCTGCAGAAATTTCAGCGGAGTTTCCTGCCGGCACGAGGCTCGTGGAGTTCGGCAGCGGCGCGAGCGAAAAGACCAACATCCTGCTGGCTGCTGCGCATAACGTGAGCGCCTACGTGCCGATCGACATCAGTCCGGTCGCCCTTGAAGCGGCGGCCGCGCGAATCGCGGCACGCTTCCCCGCACTGGCGGTAACGCCGGTCGCAGGGGACTTCACGAAACCGCTCACGATACCCGCTGCGCGCAATGCGGGCACGCTCGTGGGTTTTTTCCCCGGCTCTACAATCGGCAATTTCACACCCGCCGAGGCCAGCGATCTGCTCACCAGTTTCCGGCAGTTGCTTGGCGAGCATGCCCGACTCATCGTCGGCGCGGACCTGATCAAGGATCAATCGACACTAGAAAAGGCTTATAACGACGCGCAAGGTGTCACGGCACAGTTCAACAAGAACCTGCTCAAACGTATTAACGCTGAGTTGGGCGGCAATTTCAATCTGTCTTCGTTCCAACACCTTGCTATCTGGAACGCCGAACAAAGCCGCATCGAAATGCACCTGGTGAGCCTTGCGGATCAAATCGTGCGCGTGGCGGGTCAATCATTCACGTTTGCGCGTGGTGAGCGATTGCACACTGAAAACTCCTACAAGTTTTCGATCGAGTCGTTCAGCCAGCTTGCAACCCGTTCCGGCTGGCGCGTTTCTCGCCAATGGACGAGTCCTCGGCCGGAATTCGCCATCTTCGAGTTGGTAACGGCCTAACAGCGTTCCTTGCAACATTTCAGGACCAGGAGTTGCGCCTCGCGCCGCTCCTGGTTACCGTGCGCACGGGCATTTGGGCGAACCACCAGATCGCATCGCCTCCCTTTCGGAATACGCGTGTTACCAAGGTCACCCATGTTCGCGGCATGCAGCGACGAACCTGTCGCCTGGTTGCGAAATAATATGTACGGACGTACAATTTTTTCACCATGGCGAAACCTTCACACAAAGACACCTTGATCGCTCAAGGCCTGCGCGTAGTCCACGAACGCGGGTACAACGGCGCCAGCGTCAGAGACATCGTGCAGGCAGCGGGCGTGCCTCACGGATCGTTCACCAATCACTTCGTTTCAAAGGAAGCCTTCGGACTCGAAGTGATCGAGGTGTACCTATCCGAAGTACGCGGCACGCTGCTGCAGACACTGTGCAACGATGAACTCGCGCCGATGTTACGCCTGCGCAAGTACATCGACATCAACATCAAGCACGCCAGCCAGAATGACTCCCGAAACGGCTGCCTGTTCGGTAACTTCGCGCTTGAGGCCAACGAGAGCGAAGCGATTCGGCTACGCATCAACGAAATATTTTCAGAGGTGCAGCGGTGTGTCGCCTACTGTCTGTCCGCAGCAGTCGAAGCCGGCGAACTGAGATCAGGCACAAACTGCGATGGACTGGCGAGCTTTATTGTGTCGTCCTTGCAGGGCGCTTATCTGATGGCGAAGTCGCAGCGCAATCCGGCGCCACTCGTTAATTTGAAGGAAATACTCTGCTCCGTTGTCTTGAAGTAGGCCGGTCGCGTTGCGCTTGGGACCCCTGTTTCGCGCGGCCTGCAGGCCGCCTCGCTTACTGGTCTTCAGTGTCTGCGGTCGTGTCCGGCACAAAATCGGGCCCGTCCAGCCGACTTCGCAAGAATGTGACGACGTCGCCCAGCACCTCCTGGCTCGTCGCCAACGCATCTCTTGATGTGCCTGGATACCGCCTGACCTCGGCGGGCACCCCAGAAGCAATCAATTTATCCGCATACATCTCGGCCTCCACGTGGAGCCGGTCGCTCGGGGCGCTGATAATGAAGGCCGGCGGCAGGCGGGCAAGTCGCACGGAATCGAGCGGCGCAGCGTAAGGGTGGAGTTGCAGCGCGGGGTGCTGGAGGTAGGCTCGATAGCCGCGCTCAAAGTGGCTGATATCGACACCCGACGAAATTCTTTTCTCGTCTGCGACGTGCGTCATGCTGGGGTCGAGAAGCGGCGCAAGGAGCACCTGAGCAGAAAGGGTGATGTCAGCGCGATCACGCGCAATAGCCGCTACGCAGGTGGCGAGGTTGCCGCCGGCATCATGACCGGCAACCCCTACTCTGAGTGGATCAGCCCATTGCGCGCGGGCGTTGCTGACCGCCCAGGCCAGCGCGCGATAACCGTCTTCCGGAGCGGCAGGAAAAGGAAATTGCGGGGCCAGTGAATAGTCCACTGAGAGAACCCAGGCAGGTGTGCCGCGGGCAATGTGAATGGCGGCCGTATGGGCGTCGTCGAGCGAGCCGCTATCGAATGCGCCGCCGTGGAAATACAGCACGACAGCCAAAACCTTGCCTTTCGACGCCGGACGATAGCTCCGCAGCGTAATTGGTTGTGCATGTCCCGCGATGCGAACATCCTCGATACATAGACCCGCATCCCGCGTCAATATCATGTATTGTCAGGCGCGCCTGCGCCGCCTCCTGGCCTACAATTCAAGTTATTTTCTCGTTTGCAAAAGATGCACAGCAAAACGTCGGCGCTTTTGAACTCCAATTCGCCAGCTGTACGAACCCATTCGTCCGATCCGAACCTCTGACTGCTATCACAGGATCACATCGCCAGTTCTACAACATCCCGCGATGCGGGAACTTCGTGCCGAAGCGGTTCCTGCCGACCCTCGCTCTTCTCATTGGAAAACTGGGCGCAGCGGCCAAACAGTTCGGCCACCCAATCGACGAACACCCGCACAGTGGGCGATAGATGGCGGTTATGGGGATACACCGCGGAGATAGGCAACGGCATTGGCTTCCACTGCGACAGCACCTCGACCAGTTCACCGGATTGCAGATAAGGCAGCGCCATGAGACGCGGCGCCTGAATCAAGCCAACGCCCTTCAAGCCTCCTGCGACGTAGGCGTCGACGTCGTTCACCGCTATCTTGCCGGGCATCTTCACTTCGACGGTCTCGCCTTCGACTATGAAGGTCAGATCCATGTTTCGGCTCGTACGACCCAGGAAATAATTGACAGCGAGATGGTCCTGCAGATCTTCAAGCGTCTTCGGCGTGCCGTGCCGTTCCAGGTAGAGTGGGCTCGCAACCGTCAGGCGCTCAAATATTCCAATACGCCGTGCAACCAGAGTCGAGTCCTGCAAGGTCCCGATCCGGATCACACAGTCCACACTCTCCTGGATCAAGTCGACAGGCTTGTCGCTGAAACCCACCATCAGTTCGATGTCCGGATAACGTTCATGAAACTCGTCCAGCCGCGGCATCACAATCAGCTTGCCGATTGCTGTCGGCACATCGACGCGCAGTTTTCCGCTCGGTGCGCGCCGACCATGCGACAACGAGGCTTCCGTTTCTTCGATATCGGCGAGGATCCGTACACAACGCTCGTAATAGGCGGCACCGTCCGGCGTCAGACTTAGGCGCCGCGTTGTTCGATGAAGCAGTTGGACTTTCAGGTGTGCTTCGAGACTCTGGACGATAGTAGTAGCGGATGCACGAGGTATATCCAGCGTATCAGCGGCACGCGAAAAACTATTCGTGTCGACAACCCTCGTGAATACCTTCATTGCATGCAGCCGGTCCATATCCAGATTCCTTGGTATTGTTGCCTCCGCGCAGAAAACCGGACTGGTTGACGTGTTGCGGGTGCGATGCGCGTCGCCGAATGCGCACACCTCTAAAACGGCACATCAATTCGCGGCCAAAACAATACGGCTGTCCATATTAAAATGGACGTTCACACGGTTGTCAAGGATTTGACGGAGTAAAGCGATGACAACCGGAGGTGAAGCTTTCCGGCGGCGAGGCCGGTTTCTCGCCCCAAAACATGGCGCCTAGGAAGCAATTAGCCTGCCGACTTGCCACCGTCAACGTTGATGATGTGACCGGTTACAAACGACGCTTCCGGCGAGCTCACGAAGACGATCGCCTGGGCGATTTCTTCAGGCCTGGCGATACGGCCGACCGGCACGATCGATGCCATATATGCCTTGCCTTCTGCGCCACCAGTGAAGCGATCAAGCATGCCAGTGTCCACCGGACCCGGCGCCACTGCATTCACGCGAACACCGGTCGTGGCCGCTTCGAGCGCCGCCGACTTGGTCAGACCTTCAACGGCATGCTTGCTCGCTGCGTAGATCGATGCGCCGCCCGCACCTTCGTGACCGTACGTCGACGAGATATTCACGATGCTGCCGTTGCCTTGAGCCTGCATCACGCGCAGTTCGTGCTTCAGGGCCAATACGGTGCCGAGCACGTTCGTGTCGAACGTAGCGGCGTAGGTCTGCGCCGTTTGTTGTACCAGCGGACCCGGTTGGCCTTCCGTACCGGCGTTGTTCACAGCGACGTCGATGCGGCCGAAACGGGCGACTGTCTGATCGACGAGCGCACGGACGTTTTCGTCATTGCGCACGTCGGCACGGATGTATTCCACTTCAACGTTCAGCTTGCGCAGTTCTTCAGCCAGCGCATTGCCCGCGTCGTCGCGACGACCTGAAATAACGATCTGTGCGCCCTTCTTGGCGAATGCCAGTGCGGTAGCGCGGCCAATACCGGTCAACGCGCCCGTAATCAAAACGACTTGCTTAGTCATGGTGTTTCCTTTGCCTGGAGAATCTAGATTGGTTTGCTGCTCTCGCCGGTCTTGCCCGGATAACGCGCTCGGCACACTGGGTCCCTGTTCGCCGAACATGCGGGCGAACAGTGCGTCAAGCCTTGCCTTCAACGATGAATACACGGTGGTCACTCCCCGCTTTGCGATGTGCTAGCGCGGTCTGGTAGGCCGGACTGTCGTACCATGCACGCGCCTCCTCCGCAGTTGGGAAACCGAGGATGACGACGCCCTCAATCGGGCCGCCTTCGAGGACGTCGAGCGTTCCGTTGTAGGCTAGTGCGGTCATTGCGTGGTTACCGCGCGCGGCTCCCACCTTTTGACCATACAACGCGAGTTCGTCGGAGTTGGTTGTCTTCTCGCGTTCAAAGACCATATAGACAGTCATTTCAATACCCCAAATAAATAAGTTGTTTGGACCGGGGTCAGAGTTTTGAACCGCCATCCACCCGTACGATGTCGCCGGTAATCCAGCGCGCCTCGGAGGAGGCAAGAAAGGCAATGACGTCGCCGATGTCGTCGGGTTGCGCAAGGCGCTTGAGCGCCTGCAGGGAGAGCGTGAATTCACGCCCGCCGTCAGTTTTCGTAAATCCGGACATATCGGTTTGCACGACGCCGGGTGCGACAGCATTGACTCGAATGCCACGTCCGCCGAAAGCGGAAGCCAGATGCTTCACCAATGTGTCCACGGCCCCTTTCGTCGCGGCATAGGCGGACAGTTCGCCAACCGACGCATGAGCCGCGAGGGAGGAGACGAACACGACGCTGCTGCCGTCGCCGAGAATTGGCAGCAGTTGTTGAACGAGGAAATAAGGCGCGCGAACGTTGACAGCAAAGAGTCGATCGAAGTCCTCAATGCTCAGGTCTTCGATCGCTGCCGACTTACCCACACCTGCATTGGCGACCAGTACATCGAGGCGCTCACCCACTATGCTGCGCACCTCTTTCGCCAACGTATGCGCACCATCGGGCTTCGAGAGATCGGCGCCTAGCGCGTCAGCGTGGCCGCCGTTGTCGCGGATCGCGTCCACCACCGCCTGTGCGTCGGATTTGCCGGTCGAATAGTGAACCAGAACCTGGGCGCCAGCCCTGGCAAGGGCCAACGCACTAGCGCGACCAATGCCGCGCGAAGCGCCGGTGACCAGAGCGGTTTTGCCCGCGAGCTTATTCATGCTGATGCTCCTTACTATCCAAGGATTCGATTGCCGCTGCCCATCTTGACTGCAAGGGAGCGGTCACAATAGCCTGCCTGCCCGGCATACCCTCAGCCTTGATTCCTGGCGAGGTCGCTTGGGCAAGCGGCTTGGTGGACGGAATATTGGACGCTTCTTTGGTCGAAAGGAAAGACTTTGTGGGCTGGTAGGCATGCCTTGAAAGCATGGCTCTGGTTTGTCACCTTCGTCGACTTGCTATTCTCAGAGGTACGTGGATCGCAATCGATTCATTCCAGAGCGCGATCGATTCATGAAGACAAGTCCATTGCCCGAACGTGAAAGCGGAAGCACTATCTCATCGCCGGTCGCTTTCTTCACGTTTTGAGGACGTCCGTCCCCTCGCAAATCAACGACGGCATACTATTTAGCCTTCCGAAATAGTTGTCATTGGCTGAGTGTGTTCGACAAAAATGGTCAACTACCAGAGCGCAGATATCGCGAATAGATCCCTGGCGGCCTCTGTCTGACGCTCGCCATCGACGCTGCAGCGCTTGCGACGGGCGCGGAACGCTCCAAGCCGATGGTCGCTTTGACCGGAAAGACCGGACACCCTGCGTTCTAACTCTAATCATGGACCACACGGAGACTCAGTCATGAAAACCTTGCAAGGTAAGACCGTGGTCGTAACCGGGGCCGGTAGCGGAATCGGCCGAGCCATTGCGCTCACGCTTGCACAAGACGGCGCACGGATTGTGGTGTCGGACATTCGCACCGAAGCGGCCGCGCGCGTCGTGGCCGAAATCTGCAATCTCGGCGCTAAGGCGATAGCGGTAGAAACCGACGTATCCAACCATGAATCGGTCAAAGCACTAGCCGACGCAGCCTATGATGAATTTGGCGTAGTGGATATTCTGTGCAACAACGCCGGCGTATCCTGGCGACCGTTCCGCACCATCCTCGAAGCGACCATGACCGACTGGCAGTTTCTATTCGGTGTGAATCTTTGGGGCGTCGTACATGGACTCGATGTATTCCTGCCGCGCATGCGCCTGCAGCCAGGGGAGAAACATATTGTCAATACTGCGTCGATTGCAGCCGTGCTGCCGTTGGCGGGGCATCTTCCATACAGTGCATCAAAGGCTGCAGTTGCTTCGATTTCAGAAGCCGCCGCTGAGGAGCTCGCGCCAGAAGGGTTCGGTGTGACAATCCTCTGCCCCGGCTTCGTCAACACGAATATCACACAGAACGGGGACGCGCTTAGACCAGTTGAGCAACGATCGAACGCCAGGACATTCACGCCATACGACAACCCCTTACTCAAATCGCTGGCTATGACAGCCATGGATCCTGAGCACGTTGGGCGCATGGTGCGACAGGCCATTCTTGACTCTACGTTGTACCTATACACACAGCCGGTACCGCCCGCTATCGTCGAGCGCCGCATGACGACGCTTTTCGGGGAAGCGACGCAAGGCACCGTCTGACCTCGTGCCTAACAGATACGCGACCACTGCGAAACACACGGCTGCTGACACGCGGCGTAGAGGTTGGAATGCTGTGGATCAATCAAAACGCGGCGACGTGGCCTGAGCTGCCGTTCTCCGGGGTCAGGGATTCCGGGTACGGGTCGGAAGGAGGTCCCGAAGCAATGGATGCCTATCTGAATTCGCGCACTGTTTCGATCATGCAAGTGTGAACGGCATGGCCGGCGTCAGACAAAAAGGAGCGCGCCTCTTTGCTGTACCTCCAGCAAAATGTCTTAGCTCATGAGGAGCCGAGTGTTACTGAACGAGGTCCCCGGAGTCCGGCCTGCAGATGCGGGCGGTTCCGCCGCATCGGCTCCAGAACCCGTTATCGAAACCACCTCCTCCGTCTCAATTCTTCCAACTGCATCAGCGATGCTCTAAGTTGAGCGACCTGCGACGCGGCGCTTGCCGAACCATCAGGACGGATCAGGTCTCGTCAAGCTCTTATCAGGACTGCGGGGCGACTACGCGATACCTTGGTAGCACATACCCCGACGGGATCGCACAGTCGGCGGTATGAAAGTCGCTGCGCCAAAGTTAGCGGGGAGTCTTGAAGATAGCGTCAACTCGGTACACCCGCAGCTCGACGAGCAGTCAGCCAAGGCCAAGGCCAGGGACATGCCCACGCAGTTCGACCGATACGTTACGAGCATGAGTCGAAGCTCACTGTAGCAATCACGTGTGCCTGGCTCTAATTGCACATTGTGCGCGTTGCGCTTGACCTATCAAACAGCCCTCGCGCGATATCAGGAGTTCGGAAATGACAACCGTCCATGCATTCGCTGTTCGCGAGAAAGCTGGGATACTCTCTCCGTTCGTTTACGAGTTGGGGGAAATTGGCCCTGATCAAGTGGACATACGCGTCGAATCCTGCGGAATATGCCACTCCGATCTGTCAATGATCGACAACGAGTGGGGCCTCAGCACTTATCCCCTTGTTCCCGGGCATGAGGTGGTGGGCACCGTCCAGGCCACAGGCGGCCGCGTTACGACGTTGCACGTGGGCCAGCGTGTCGGTCTTGGATGGTATAGCGCGAGTTGCATGCACTGCCGTTTATGCCTTAGCGGGGATCACAATCTTTGTGCGTCGGCGGAAGCAACAATTATTGGCCGCTTCGGCGGATTCGCTGACCTCGTGCGTTGCAAATCCGAGTGGGCCATTCCCTTACCTGATGGACTGAGTGCGAACAATGCCGGTCCACTTTTTTGCGGGGGGATCACGGTGTTTAATCCTATTATCCAGTTTGACGTAAAGCCTACGCACCGCGTGGGGGTCATAGGGATTGGTGGCTTGGGTCACCTGGCGCTCCAGTTCTTGAACCGGTGGGGCTGCGAAGTCACTGCCTTTTCCTCGACGGCGGAGAAGCACGCCGAAGCGATGAACCTGGGGGCGCATCACGTCGTCAACTCAAAAGACAATGATGCGATGGCGGCACTGAGCGGAAGCTTCGACTTTATCCTCAACACGACAAACGCAAACCTGGACTGGGGGACATACATTAATGCGTTAGCGCCGCGAGGACGGTTGCACACCGTTGGCGCGGTGCCGGATCCCATTCCGGTAGGAGCATTCCCAATGATCTTGGCCCAAAGAAGTCTATCGGGATCGCCTTTGGGCTCGCCCGCAACCACTCAACAAATGCTGGAGTTTTGCGATCGTCACAAGATTGGTCCGATTACCGAGTACTTTGCGATGGCAGAAGTCAACAAGGCGCTCGATCATCTGCGTGCTGGGACGGCACGTTATCGTGTTGTACTCAATAACTAATGGTTTGTTCGTTGCGGCGGATGGCGCGATTACTGATAGCACTCGGACTCGGTACGCGTGTCATTACAAAGCAGATCATTTGTTATGCGCGTCGGCCACACAACAAGTTCAGCCAATGCGGTTCCTTCGCAGCGAGGGGCCGCTTCCCGCCGCACTTCCAGTTTCGACGCCGACCGCTTGCTGCGCAACGGGAAACGCAAGGCCCTTATTCGAAGGGCATGCCACCGCATATTTCTTTAGAACACCAATGACGACACGTCGCCACACGGATTTGCCGAACAGCTCCATCAGATCATCAACTCGTCCGCTCTGGAAAGAAACAGCTGCAACACTGGGGACGTATTCGACCTGCTATAGCCAATCACGAGATCGATTGTCGGGGCCTCGCCTTCGAGAGGGCGGCTCACCACCGACCACGGCAGCAGATTGTTCGCGTACTCCGGCATCAGTGCGAGCCCTCGCGTGGACGCCACTAGCGACATCGCCATCGCGAGATTGTCGACGCCGTGTTCGGGCGCAACATCGAGCGCGTTCTCCTGGAGATACCCCAAGATCACCTGATGCAGCACCGCAGCCTTATTCGTCGCCATGATGAAGGGCTCGCCCGCGAAATCCTCGGGGCGAATGCTTGCGCGCTCGGTCAGCGGGTGATCGCTCGGCATTAATACAATGAGTTTCTCGCGGCTCACCACGCGATAATCGAGATCGAATCCCGGTTCAGCGCGCAGGAATGCGAGGTCGAGCTTGCCGCGTGCCAGCGAATCGGCTAGGTCCGGCGAATAGTGACTCGACACTGTCACGTCCACCTTCGGCAATTCCTCGCGCAACACCTGCATCGCGCGCGGCAGCCAGGTCATTTCCTGGCCTGTCAGAAAACCGAGCGCGAAAACCTGCTTGGTGGGTTGCGACGCACGCCGCGCGGCCTGGGTTGCGGCATCGACCTGTGACAACGCGAGCCGCGCGTGGTCGAGAAACGCCTTGCCCGCCACTGTGAGTTCGACTCCGCGCGCACTCCGACTGAACAGTTCGGCCCCGACCTCCTCCTCCAGATCGCGGATCTGGCGGCTCAGCGACGGCTGCGAGGTGTGCAGCCGGCGTTCGGCCGCGACCGTCAGGCTGCCGGTCTCGGCAACGGCGATGAAATACCTCAAGTGGCGAAGTTCCATAGGCTCTCTGTGTCGATCTATGCCTCACAGGCATGCCATGCAGCCTACAAAACCTTCTAACCTTTCGCAAGCCCCTCTAGATAACCCTCGCGGGTGGAGACGTGACGGCACGCCGTTCAGATCAAGGACCTGCGCAGCTCAGCTCCATGCCTACGATTTATGTCGCTGAGGGAGCGAAAGTGCACAAGGCGGTTGTTGTAGCTGCGAAGTGCTCGCTCAAATCCGCTTGACCGGCGGCCACGCGAGAAGGTCGCTGCGGATCCGCGCACGTCAGATGGAGCGCACCGGCTGGCACGGCAGGGGGTGTCGGGATAGGCGTTCGTCTGGACGTACTGGAAGCCACTGCGGTTCTTCGGGACCTTTCTGCTCCGCGATCCCCTGCCCGCCGAATCGGCGTCGCAGGAAATTTCAGGTCGCATCAGGTCACCCCAAGGACGACGGCGCCTCAGGACGATATCTTGAACTCAGTGCGCTGTGATCCCGGCAGCATGACAAGGAGAACCAGCATGACCCACCATACCCACCAGAACGCCCCGTCGCACTACGTTGAAGCTGACGGCATCCGCTTCGCCTATCGACGCTTCGGCAAGACCGGCGGCGTACCGCTCGTCTTCAACATTCACTTCACCGGCACGATGGATCATTGGGATCCCGCTGTGACTGATGGTATCGCACAAGATCGCGAAGTGATCCTGTTTAACAATGCCGGGATCTCCAGCACCTCCGGCAAGGTGCCAGAGTCAATCGAAGAAATGGCCGCCAATGCTGCGGCATTCATCAAGGCGCTCGATCTCACACAAGTCGACGTGTTGGGATTCTCCATGGGCGGTCTGATTGCACAGACTCTAGCGCTAGCGGAACCGAAACTCGTTCGTCGCCTGATCCTGGTCGGCACCGGCCCACGTAGCGGCGAAGGAATGGCGTCGCTTACGCCGGAAGCACAGGAAATCTTTGGTGCGAGCTACGCAGAGCCGGATCACCTGTGGCTTCGTGTGCACTTCTCGCCGTCGGAGGCAAGCCAGGCAGCGGGCGCCAGGTTCCTGCAGCGGTTCCGTCTGCGCAGCGAAGATCGGGATCCCGAAGCCAACGACAAGGTCGCGCCGGCGCAGCTAGCAGCACTTGCAAAATGGGGCGCACCGCGCGACAACCCATACGAGTATCTGCATACGTTGACTCAGCCGACGCTCGTGGTCAACGGGGATAACGATGTGATCATCTATTCGATCAATTCGTGGATACTTCAGCAGAACATTCCGAACGCGCAGTTGATTCTGTACCCGGATGCGAACCACGGCTCCCTGTACCAGTATCCGGAACGCTTCGTCACGCACGTCACACAGTTTTTGTCCGAGACCGATGAATGCGCCTGAGCCGATGCCCATGCGCTAAATCCCGTCGTGACTACCCTCACCGAACCCTTTTCGGGTCCCATCATCGCTGCGGGCGGTTTCGACGGCGCCAGCGCCGAAGCAATCGTCGCATCCGGCGACGCGACCTCGTCGCGTTCGTCCGTCATTTCACCTCGAGGCGGATCTGCCGTGCTGCCTCAAGCGCAATCTGCCGCTCACGCCGTATGCCCGCGCCGCTTTCTGGGGCCGAACAGAAAAGCACTACTCCGACTTCCCGACTTACGAAGCCGCGCTGACGGCCTGAATCGGGCGCTTCATTCCTTCACTCATCCAGATCAAGAGGTTCACATGTCACGCACTATCAAGTTTGCCCAAGCCGGTGGTCCTGAAGTCCTCGAATTCGTCGACACCGAAGTACGCGCACCGGGTCCGAACGAGGTTCGCATTGACGTCAAGGCAATCGGCATCAACCGCGCCGAGTCGATGTGGCGTCTCAACGACTATATCGAGCCCGTCAAGTTTCCTGCGGGGCTGGGGTACGAGGCCGCCGGCATCGTCAATGCAGTGGGTTCCGATGTGACCGGCATCGCCGTAGGGGACGAAGTCAACCTCATCCCATCGTTCTCGATGAACGACTACGGAACGTACGGCGAAGTCATCATTGCGCCGGACTATGCGGTCGTGAAGCATCCTAAGTCGCTTTCGTATGCTGAAGCGGCCTCGGTGTGGATGATGTTTGTCACGGCGTACGGCGCGTTAATCGAAGATGCAAAGGTCGGCAAGGGCGACTTTGTGATCATTCCCGCAGCCTCGAGCAGCGTGGGGTTAGCCGCCATCCAGATTGTCAATTACGCCGGCGCCACCGGCATTGCACTCACGCGTACCTCGGCAAAGCGCGCGCAACTGCTTGAAGCGGGCGCCACACACGTGATTGCGACGGAGGACACGGACCTGGTGAAGGAAGTGGCACGGATCACCGATGGCAAAGGCGCGCGTGTCGCGTTCGACCCCGTCGGCGGGCCGGCGCTGTCGAAGTTACTCGCGGCGTTGTCATTCAACGGCACGGTGTACCTCTACGGCTTGCTTAGCTCGGAAGTGACGGCTCTGCCGGTGCTGGACATGATCGCCAAGGTCACCAGCGTCAAGGCCCATAACATCTGGATGACAAGCGGCGACGCCACCCGCCGCAAGGCCGCAGTGGAATATGTGCTGAAAGGCCTCGAAAGTGGCGCGCTGAAGCCCATTATCGATCGTCAGTTCAAGTTCGATGAAATGGTGGACGTGCATCGCTATCTGGAGAAGAACGGCCAGTTCGGCAAGATCGTCGTGACGCTGTAAGCGTGCCTTAGGAGACGGGGCGCCGGGCGCGTGCGGTCCATCTCGATGATCTCCATCGGCGGCCATGGCTTGGAGGCAAGTTTGCGCATGTCGAGGGCCACGGATACGCGTTCAAGGCGGGCGACCGGGTCCACACGGAGACCTCGCACAATTACAGCATCGAATCGTTCACCACCTTGGCTCATTCGGCAGGGTGGACAATCGGTAAGTACTGGGTCAGCGCCGCTCCGGAATTCGACCTGTTCAGGCTCGTCCAGCGCGATTGATTCACGCACGTTCGATGTGCACACGACTTTCTGGAGGCCACAAATGTCAGAGTCGCAAGCTTCACGCAATAGAGTCCTGGTTTTAGCCGCGTTCGATACGCTGTTCAACCGCCGCGACTATGCGGTCGCGGAGCGTTACTGGTCCCCGGCCTACATTCAGCACAGTGCCCACATCGGCCCGGGTCGCGAAGGCTTGTTCGATCTGATCAAAGCCGCGCCCGCCAGCCTGCGCTACGAGCATGGCGTGATCGTAGCCGAGGGCGATTTCGTTATCGTGCACGGGCGTTTTTCGGGCCACGGTCGCCCGCGAAGCTGGATCGCTGCGGATATCCTGCGTATCGAGAATGGCCTGCTGGTTGAGCACTGGGACGTGCTGCAGGACGAGGCTTCCCGTGAGGCATCCCAAAGCGGCCTGCCGATGTTCGGCGATGACTTTACCGATTAAGTGAATGCGTGGGCAGCCGTGCCTGGCGCCGTGTCGGAAGCGCTGCACCTACTGATGGGCCGACGTGCACACCGATCACTGCGCGGCGAAGCTCGTGCGCAATTCGAGCGTAAAAGTCTATCCGGCGCTCCGCACGGTCTGTGTACGACGCTGGCCAAGCAGGTCACCGCGGAAATCTCCTCCTTCCTCGCGGACTGAACCCATGCCGCACCCAAGGCGGCAGATGAGCACAGTTATGCGTGCTTTCGCATGCCTTCATTCTTCCAGATTTCCCCGCTTGTGCAGCGGATTAGGGCACACAGCACGAACAGTGGACCGTGTTCCTGCGGACGCATGCCTACGAGGCATGCCCACCAGCCCACAAAGTCTTTTTCCTTTGCCATGGAACCCACTAGATTAGCTCCCATGGCAGCGGCGCGACGCACTGACGCAAGCGCCGCAGCTTCAAATGCAAGCGCTCAAGCGTATCGCGCAACCTGACGACATTGCCGGTGCGATCGTCTTCCTCGCATCTGACACCGCGTGGTGGATCACGGGAGACACACTGCACGCCGATGGCGGTTTAGAGCTTTGAAAATATTTATATGAGGTAAACGAAATGCACGGGAACGATCTCAAACTACTGTCACCGGTCAAGGTCGGCGCACTCGACCTTTCGCATCGTATCGTGCTGGCGCCGATGACACGCCTGCGTGCTGAAGCGGACGACAGTCCGAGCGCGATGATGGTCGAGTACTACCGCCAGCGAACCTCGGACGGCGGCTTGCTGATTACGGAGAGCGCCCATCCGTCGTATGACAGCCGCGGCTATATCGGTGCACCCGGCATCTATACAGAACAGCATGTCGCGGCATGGAAAAAGGTGACCGACGCGGTTCACGACCTGGGCGGCCGCATTTTCATGCAGATTGCACACGACGGCCGCCAGTCGCACGTCGATCTGAGCAGGGGCAATGCGCCGGTGGCGCCTTCGGTCGTACCCTACGAAACCACGGTGTTCACGAAGAACGGCTGGGTGCCGAATTCGCCGCACCGGGCGCTGGAACTCGACGAAATCCCGGCGATTGTCGAATCGTTTCGCCTCGCCGCCGTGCGAGCCAGGGAAGCCGGCTTCGACGGCGTCGAGTTGCACAACGCAAACGGCTATCTGGCCGACACGTTCCTGCAGGACGGCACCAACAAGCGAACCGACGCCTACGGCGGCACGATCGAAAAGCGCACCCGCTTTTCGCTTGAAGTGATCGATGCGTTCACTTCGGTCTGGAGTGCCGATCGCGTGGGCGTACGCGTGTCGCCGAGCGGTCGCTGGGGTGCAATCTCCGACAGCAACCCGGAGGCCACCTTTGGCTATTTTGCCGAACGTCTCAATGCATACGGTCTCGCCTATTTGCATGTGATCGAACCGCGGGTGATGGGGACCGAGACGCTGGTCGAAGGTCAGCCGCCGGTCGCGTCGTCCTTCCTGCGCAAGATTTTCAAAGGACCGATCGTGGCGGCCGGTGGATTCGACCGTGACGGCGCGGAGGACATCCTGCAACGCGGCGACGCCGATCTGGTGGCATTCGGACGCTGGTTTTCGTCGAACCCGGACCTGCCCGAACGTTTCCGTCACGGCCATCCGCTGACGCAGTACGTCCGCGACGCGTTCTGGGGCGGAGACGAAAGCGCATATATCGACTTCATGCCGTTTGCCGCCTGACGGGGAAGCGGTCGCAGTCCAGGGGCGACGCGGATCTGGTCGCATTCGGCTGCGATTCGAGGAAAGCACAGTCAGCGCCGCCTGCAAGGCGAGCACGCACGCCGGCAGGCTGATTCACGCCTGCCGGACGCTGAGGAGAGAACCATGCTTTACGAGATCCGCACTTATACGTTCAAGCCGCTGCGCGGCGCCGATTGGCTGGAGTTGTACAGAGCAGAGGGCCTGCCGCTGCAACAGGAATTTCTTGGCGAACTGATTGGTTTCTTCACGACCGAGATCGGCGATATCAGCCAGATCGTGCATATCTGGGCCTACAAGAGCCTCGACGATCGGCTCGAACGCCGCGACCGGATGGCTGCCGACAGCCGCTGGCAGGAATTCGGCCGCAAGGTGAAAGCGCTCGACATCGTCGTGAAGATGGAATCGCGAATCATGCGGCCGACCGACTTTTCGCCGCTACGGTAGACACCCGAAGCTCAACGCCCTCCACACAACTGTCACGGTGAACACGATGACCACTCCCGCTTTCGACGAGCTTCCCGCATCGCTCCAAAGTGTGCAAACGCGTCCGATGTTCGTGATGCGCCTCGATGTAAAACCGATCGTAATGGTTGGCGCGACGCCCGGTCCGTTTCGACGCGTCGGGATCGTGCCGTCCGGCACATTCGTCGGCGAGCGTCTGTCCGGCAAGGTCCTGGATGGCGGCAGCGACTGGCAGACCGTGCGTAGCGACGGCAGCACCACGCTCGATGTGCGCCTGATCCTTGAGACCGACGACCGCACTCACATCACGATGGCCTACCGCGGCATTCGCCACGGCGTGACCGACGTAATCCAGCGGCTGGAAAAAGGCGAAGAAGTCGACCCGACCAGCTACTACTTCCGCATTAATCCGATCTTCGAAGCACCCGCCGGCAAGTATGAATGGCTGAACCGGATCATTGCTGTCGGTACGGGCCACCGATTCTCTTACGGTCCGGTCTACAGCGTGTTCGAGGTCCTTTAAGCAACCGACCGGCACCTTTGCCTCTACCTGAAATCGAGGAGTGAGTCATGCAAGCGCCTAGCCAAGACGGCCGTGTCCGATCACTGACCGTCATCCAGATGATGCTGGCCATCGCTTGCGGCATGATCATCGCGAACGTGTATTACGCACAGCCGCTCACCGGGCTGATCAGCGCCACCTTGGGGCTGCCCCATGCGAGCAGCGGCCTACTCGTCACCTTGCCGCTGGCCGGCTACGGCATCGGTCTGCTGACGATCGTTCCGCTTGGCGATCTGTTCGAAAACCGGCGGCTCGCGCTGACGTTGATCGGCGCGGAGATGCTACTCACGCTGGCGCTGAGTTGGACGTCGTGGGCGACGGCCTACCTGTTCATCGCATTCCTGATCGGGCTGGTGGCGTCGGCTGTGCAATTGCTCGTTCCGTATATCACCTATCTCGTCCCCGAAGAGGCCCGCGGCCGCGCGGTGGGCAGGGTCGTCAGTGGTGTGATGCTTGGCATCATGCTGGCGCGCCCGCTGTCGAGCCTGATTGCGAGCGTATGGTCATGGCGCGAAGTATTCAGGATGTCGGCCATTCTGATGGCAGCCGTCATCGTCGGTCTGCGCTTTGCGTTGCCGCCGCGCAAGCCGACTCAGCCGCCCAGTTACGGCAGCCTGCTGCGCTCCCTCGGGCAGATTTTCTTGGGCACCGAAGTGCTGCGGCGGCGCGGCATCTACCAGGGGGCCTTGTTCGGCGCATTCAGCGTGTTTTGGACCGCCGTGCCGCTGTGGCTCAGCGGCCCCAAGTTTGGACTGAGCCAACAAGGCATCGCGTGGGTGGCGCTCGCCGGCGTCGCCGGAGCGATCGCCCCGCCGTTCGCCGGCCGCATTGCCGACAGGGGACTGACTCAGACAGGTACGGCAGGCGCCATGCTGCTGGCCTCGGCGTCGTTCGCTTTCTCCGATCTCGCACAGGGACACTCGAATCTCTCGCTCGCACTGGTAATCGCGACGGCGATCTTGCTGGACTTTGCGGTATCCGCGAATCTCGTGCTCAGCCAGCGTGTCATCTATTCATTGGGTGCGGAACAACGCAGCCGTCTCAACGGCCTCTTCATGGCGACGTTCTTCGCGGGCGGAGCCATCAGTTCGGCGGCAAGCGGCTGGGCGTTCGCACGCTTCGGCTGGGCCGGCGTGTCCGTGCTCGGTATGGTGCTGCCGCTCGCCGCACTTTTGTACTTTGCAACCGAGCGCCGCAAAGCCGTTGCCGAATGCGTTTCGGGGAGTCTTCCTTAATAGAGGACCTGCAAGTGCACTGACGCCGGGTGCCTACAGCGCAATGCAATCGAGCAGCGACATCAACCCGGAACCTGACGGACACCGGAACAAAGGCTTCGCTTTTTCCGGTCGTCAGTCCTACATCGCTTCGGCGAAGAAATTCCACACCAAAGATATGGCGTCCAGCACACATAAGCAGTCGGACTGAGCTGGACGCATGTTAAGGATCGTCGCAATGGCGCTTAACGGTAGTCGCGGTGATGGCCTAAGCGGCTGTTCTGCAGCCTGTCACAACGCAATGAAGCGATCCCGCGATTCGCGCGAGCGCTTATTGCCATAGCGCACACCGCGTCTGCGATTTCTGGTTAAACGCTCGCTCGCCTGGTATTGTTGCGATGACTTTGTAGTAGTCCCACGGCTCCTTCGATTCGGACGGCGTTTTCACCTGCATCAGGTACATGTCGTGGATCATGCTGCCGTCCTGACGGATGTAGCCTTTCGCGTAAAAGTCGTCGATCCGCGTCTTGTGCAACTGCGCCATGATCTTGTCCGGATCGGTCGTGCCGGCAGCTTTCACCGCGTTCAGATACGTCGTCACGGCGGAGTAGTCGGCGGCCTGCAGGCTCGACGGCATCCTCTTCATCTTGTCAAAGTAGCGATGTGCCCACGTGCGTGCGGTTGCGTCCTTGCTCCAGTACCAGCTGTCCGTTAGCACGAGGCCTTGCGTGGTTTCCAGACCGAGGCTATGAATGTCGTCGATGAACATCAGCAACGCTGCGAGCTTCATCGTCTTGTTAATGCCGAATTCTTCGGCGGCCTTGATCGAGTTGACCGTGTCGCCGCCGGCGTTCGCGAGGCCAAGAATCTGCGCCTTCGACGATTGCGCCTGCAACAGGAACGACGAGAAGTCCGCGGCCGATAGAGGGTGGCGCACCGAGCCCAGCACCTGGCCACCATTCGCCTTCACCACGTCAGATGTGTTTTTTTCGAGCGCCTTGCCAAACGCATAGTCTGCCGTGAGGAAGTACCACGTCTTGCCGCCCCGCCTCGTCACTTCCGAACCCGTGCCATTTGCGAGCGCGGTCGTGTCGTACGCATAGTGCACCGTGTACGGCGTGCACTGTTCGTTGGTCAACGCGTCGACTCCCGAGCCGACGTTGAAGTACACCAGATGTTTTTCGCCCGCGACCTGGTTCATCGACAGACCGGTTGCCGAGTTCGTGCCGCCAAGCAGCATGTTCAGGGCGTTCCGATCGACCCATTCACGCGCCCGCGACGCGGCGATGTCCGCCTCGTTCTTATGATCGGCATAGAGCAGCTTGATAGACTTTCCGTTCACTTCCCCGCCAAAATCTGCGATTGCCATGCGTACGGCCTCAAGGCCGCCGGGACCGTCATTGTCTGCGTATAGGCCCGAGAAGTCGGTGACGAAACCGATGGTAACGGCGTCGTCAGCGGCTGGCGCCGCGCCAATCGAGAACGCGACAGCGGAGCCCGCAGCGCAGGAAAGCGAAATGAGGCACACGACGCTCGTCTTTTTCATTTCTTCTCCAAGGTATTGCGAGCAACAACACCACCTACAGCCGAAGCGAAATATGTGCACTGCCTTATCGGAGTGGAAGCCAATTGACCCCTGACCAATAGTTCCGGCCCATCGGATAGGATCCGTGCACTTTATGTGTTCGCTGCGGATCGATGTCAGCTGCAACCGGAACACCGATAGTATCTCAACCGAATCGCGGGCGCCGGTAATATCAATCCTTCCACGCAAGCCTGCGAAGAACTGGCAGCCCCTTCAGTAATTGTCGGAATGGTCCCATGGTCGTCACTCAAAGCTTTTCCTGGCGCTGAGATCTGTCTCGCACAGCGTGGTCTCCGACCGTGCGGTCGCACCAGACGCGAACAATAAAGTTCTCCTTCTTTACAACACGACATCGCGATTCCGACAGGAAGAGTAGCAGGTCAAACGTCTCGCCGTTCACCTTGGCCTCCGCACCGTTGGGCAGGACTTCGCAACCTTCTGGGCACGACAACGGTTGTACCGAATGCGAACTCACTACCGGGCAGCACGAACATGCCCACGGGCCTCCTAAGCTAACAATAAGGCTGCGTTATCGCCGCAAGCCATCTCCCACATCTAAACATGCGAGAACTGAGGGGTTGCAGCCGCCCGTTTCAGGGCTCGAAGGACCGTCAT
>NZ_JAQQEF010000023.1:0-118497 GCF_046027605.1 Paraburkholderia fungorum | reverse complement strand
GGCCACTACCGTGACTGTGCGGGGGACCCGCTTAAGAATTAGCGGTTTGAGCCGCTTTCTTTTGCCTACTTTTCTTTGCGGCCGGCAAAGAAAAGTAGGTGCCTGCCCCGCACAGGGGCGACGCTAATAGACCAATAAGAAATCAAGGAAAGGCCAACGCCGTAGGTATACAACCCAAAAGCACCCCGCAGGCAAACAGATCAAGGAAAGACCAACCCCGTAGGCAAACAGATAACAAGCGCCCCGCAAGCAGAAAAACCAAGAAAAGCCCACCGCCGCAGGCATACAGAAACAACCGCGCCGCAGGCAAAAAAAAACCAGGCAAAGCCCAACACCAGCGCCGCAGGCACCCATTCTGAGTTACAGATCAACAGCCTCCCCCGACAACAAAGACTGCCGCAACGCCACGCCGATCCGCGTGGCCTCAAGCGCATCAACCAGCGACGCCGCCGCATGCCCGCCAGCGCCAGCAGCGTCCCCCTGCACATTGGCAACAAACCCCCTCGCCTCACACAAAAACGCATCCTCGAACCGATCAAAAAAACTCGCCGTACATTCATTGCGAATCCCACCGGCATCATAAATTTCGACGCGATTCGCGCGCGGATTATGCCCAATAGCAACCGCACCCGCCGTACCAATCACCTCGCTATGCGTGTCATTTCCATGCGCCTGCGTGCGCGACGCATAGAACATTGCGAGCTTCCCATCTTCGAACTCGCAAATCGCCACGCCATTATCAACGTCGCCAAATTCCCGCAAACCTTCGTGCAACGCGACCGCCCCCGCGGCGAACACGCGTTTGGCCCGCGGCCTGCCAAGCAGCCAGCGCGCGACATCGATGTCATGCACGGTGCAGTCCAGAAAAATCCCGCCGGAGGTCGCCGCGAAACGCACGAAAAAGCCATCGTCATCGTTCTTATCCGTGGTCTGCGAACGCACAAGGAACGGCCGCCCAATCGCGCCCGCCTGGATCCTGTCGAACGCATCCCGATAACTCGGATCGAAACGCCGCATGAAACCGATGGTCGCCTGCAGATGCGGATAGCGCGCGGCTTCGGCCACGACGCGCTCGCACTCGGCAAGCTCCAGCGACAACGGCTTTTCACAGAACACATGTTTGCCGGCGCGCAACGCATCGATAATCTGTTGCGCGTGCAACGACGACGGCGTGACAAGCCACACCGCGTCCACTTCGGGATCGGCAAGCAGGTCCGCATAGTCGTCGTATAGACGAGGCTCAGGCAACGTGTCTCGTGCCCACGCGCGCTCCTCTTCCAGCGGACTACAAGCGGCCACGAGCGACGCCCCCGGCACGCGATACGCCAGATTCTCCGCGTGCCGCTTGCCCAACCGCCCCAAGCCGACCACGCCCACCCGAAGCCGCCCCGCCGACGCCTTCATCACGATGCCTCGCCGAGCTTTACCGCGCGACCCTCGCGCCACGAGCGCGTCGCCGCTTCGGCAAGTTCGAGCGCTTTCAGGCCGTCCGCGACAGTAGTACGCACCGGCTTGCCACGCGTGATGGCGTCGAAGAAATGCGCAATTTCCAGTGCATAAGCCGCACGATAGCGTTCGAGGAAAAACGCCTCGGGCACGTCGCTCGAGACTTCGGTTTTCGAATACGCAGTGACCTCGGTGGGACGCACATTACCGGCCTGCAGCATACCGGCGCTGCCGAGCACTTCGAACCGCTGATCGTAACCATAGGCCGCGCGCCGCGCGGTGTTGATCTGACACAGACGGCCCTGCTTCGTGCGGATCGTCACCGCGGTCGAATCGATATCGCCGGCTTCAGCAATCGCCGGGTCCGAAAGACAACTACCGGTAGCATGCAACGTGTCGGCTTCGTCGTCGAGAATCCAGCGGAAGATGTCGAAATCGTGAATCAGCATGTCCTTGAAAATGCCGCCCGAGTGCTTGATGTACTCGACAGGCGGCGCACCCGGATCGCGGCTCGTCACCACCAGCATTTCCGGCGTGCCGATTTCGCCCGCATCGATGCGCGCTTTCAAGGCGGAAAAAGTCGGGTCGAAACGGCGCTGAAAGCCGATCATGCAGACCACGCCCGCACGCCCGACCGCCTCCGCACAGGCACGCGCGCGCTCCAGAGTCAGGTCCACCGGTTTCTCACAGAACACATGCTTCTTCTGCGCGGCCGATTTCGTGATCAGATCCGCGTGCGTGTCCGTGCTCGAACAGATCACCGTCGCGCCGATCGACGCATCGCCCATCGCGCCGTCGATATCCGCGACCTGCGCGCCGTGCTCGGCGGCGAGTGCCGCAGCCGCCTCGCGATTCACATCGACCACATATTTGAGCCGCACGCCGGCCTGGCGCGCCAGATTGGCCGCATGAATCTTGCCGATACGCCCTGCGCCGAATACCGCCACGTCGATCGTCTTTACAGCCTCAGTCATCGTATCCTCCAGTGTCTTTGGATTCTTCAACGTTCAGTTCGAGCTTGTACGCGAGCGCGATGAACAACGCCTGGCACAAACAGATCGTGCTGGTCAGCGAGCGGAACGCAAACGCGCTGCCCTCTTTCACATACAGTTGCGTGGTGGCATAACGCGATAGCGGAGAAAGTTGGCTATCCGTAATAACCAACGTCTTCGCCTGAAGATGATGCGCGACGCGCAGGCAATACTGCGTCTCCTTGCCGTACGGCGCGAAGCTGATCGCGATCACCACGTCGCCCTTCTTCACGCTGCGAATCTGTTCGCGGTACATGCCGCCGAAACCGGACACCAGATGCACGCGCTTTGGCGTGTGCTGCAACGCGTAGACGATATAGCTCGCCACCGGAAACGAGCGCCGCACGCCAATCACGTAGATGTTGTCCGCCTGCTGAAGCATCTTCACGGCAGCGTCGAACTGCTTGTCGTCGAGACCTGCTTCAAGTTCTTCAAGTCCGCCCCGTGAGGCCGCTATGAATTCGCGCGCAACCGAACCGCCGGATAACGCGCCGGGCTTCTCGTCGATCAGCTTGCGAATCCGCTGCTGATAACTCGGCGAGGACGTGCCCTGCCCGGTATACGCCTGACGAAACACCGCCTGGAGATCGGAGAATCCGGAAAACCCGAAGCGCTGCGCAAAACGCACCACCGCGGACGGATGCACGCCGCAGCTCGCGGCGATATCGCTGGTGCGATCCACCATCACGCTCGAGCGATGCTGCTCGAGATAAGTCGCGACATTCTTCAATTGACGGGGCAGCGCCTCGTAATTTTCCGCGATGCGTTGCATCAATTCCTCGACGCTCGGCAAGTCTTCGGTGCTCTCTTCCGCCATGGCTCTCTCTTCGTTGCTTTATTGCAGTGCGCAAGACGCTTTCAACGCGCGACGCACCGCTTCCTGACGCTGCGGATTATAGGCAGCCGCCCCATCAAATGGAATGTATTTTCCATTTTTATTTTTCATGAAATTTTCATTGCAACGCTTGGGAAGTTGGCCTAATCTTGGTCGTGAGCGATGGTGCATCGGCTGATCCATGCCGCAGCGCGTACAACCGGAAGGCCGCCTGCCAGACGCTCCCTTCAATAACGACAGACCGAGAAAGGTGGAGACAATGAGACTTTGCAAGGGCAAGGCTACGCTCAGGATTCTGGTGACGGCATTGACGTTGGCGACGGGATTCGGTGCGGCGTCGGCCGCCCGCGCGGCTGACGCTCACTTCGTGCTGATCAGCCACGCGCCGGATTCGGATTCGTGGTGGAACACCATCAAGAACGCCATCAAACAGGCCGACGAAGATTTCAACGTCGAGACCGACTACCGTAATCCGCCGAACGGCGACATCGCCGACATGGCGCGTCTGATCGAACAGGCGGCCGCCCGCAACTACGACGGCGTGATCGTCTCGATCGCCGACTTCGACGTACTCAAGAGTGCGATCTCCAAGGTCACCGAGAAACACATCCCGCTCGTCACGATCAATTCCGGCACCGAGGCGCAAAGCGCGCAGCTTGGCGCGATCATGCACGTCGGTCAGCCTGAATACACCGCGGGCAAGGCGGCGGGCGAAAAAGCGAAGGCAGCGGGCATCAAGTCGTTCCTGTGCGTGAACCATTACGCAACCAACCCGGCTTCGTTCGAACGCTGCCGAGGCTTTGCCGAAGCGATCGGCGTCGACTTCAAGTCCTCCACGCTCGACGCCGGCCAGGACCCGACCGGTGTGCAATCGAAAGTGAGCGCGTATCTGCGCAATCATCCGAACACCCAGGCGGTGCTGACGCTCGGTCCGCTGTCGGCCGCGCCGACGATCAAGGCGCTGCAGCAGATGGGCCTGGCCGGCAAGGTCTGGTTCGCGACCTTCGATTTCGACAATGACATCGCGAAGGGCATCCAGGACGGCACGATCCAGTTCGCGATCGACCAGCAACCCTACCTGCAAGGCTATATCCCGGTCGCCGTACTGGCCATCGTGAAAAAGGAACACACCACCGATCCGGCCAAGATCCGCCAGATCCTCGAAGCGAACCCGAAGTTCAAGCAACGCCTCGCCACTTACGGCCTGGCGCCCGCCTATGGGCCGCGCAATATCGGTTCCGGCCCAGGCTTCATCACCAAGGCCAATATCGACAAGGTGGTCAAGTACGCCGGGCAGTATCGCTAACGCATTTCGCTGGAAGTGCGGACCCGGGACAATCGTTCCGGCAGGTATGAAGAAAGTGGACGCGGCCGGCCCCAGCTGGCCTCGCCGCCCCACGCCTGGGTTCACCACGTTTTACGTGCATCACGCGCCATGCGGTCAGATTGCAATCCACTCTCGACTGCCACCCCGGGCGCATCAAGGAGAGCTTCAATGGGCGTAGCCAACCCCTTCCATTTCCATCCCCGCAAGCAGCCCCCTTCCGCCACCGGAACGGCGTCGACGCCCAACGGTGCGCCCGCATCGGCCACCGGCGCCGCGGGGTCCGCGGGGTCCGATGAGCGTGTGCGCCAGGAATCGTGGTTCCGGCATCTGCTGAACCGTCCGGAATTCGCCGCGCTCGCCGGCACCGTCATGGTGTTCCTCGTGTTCGGGATTGCGGCCGGCAACTCCGGCATGTTCAACCTCGACGGCGTGATGAACTGGTCGCAAGTGGCCGCGTATCTCGGCCTGATCGCTGTCGGTGCGTGTCTCCTGATGATTGCCGGCGAATTCGATCTGTCGATCGGCTCGATGATCGGCTTCTCGGGCATGATGGTCGCGCTGCCCACCATGTACTTCCATTGGCCGATTGCGTTGTCGATCCTGTTTGCTTTCGCCGGTTCGATGCTGCTCGGCGCACTCAACGGTTATCTGGTGATGCGCACGCGGCTGCCGTCGTTTATCGTGACGCTCGCGTTCCTGTTCATCCTGCGTGGGCTCACCCTGGCCCTGTCGGTCATGTTCGCCGACCGCACCATCATCTCCGGCGTGGGCGACGTCGCCGCTCACGACTGGCTCGCCCACACCCTGTTCCAGGGTGTCGCGTTCAAGGGCCTGTTCATCTGGCTCGGCCAGATCGGTGTCGTGAAACTGCTCGACAACGGCAATCCGCTCGTGCCGGGCATTCCGAAAGTCCTGCTCTGGTGGTTCGCGCTTGCCGCAGTCTGCGCGTTCACGCTGGCCAAGACCCGCTTCGGCAACTGGATTTTCGCGGTCGGCGGCGACGCCAACGCGGCCAAAAACGTCGGCGTGCCGGTGCGGCGCGTGAAGATCTCGCTGTTCGTGCTGACCGCGTTTTGCGCGTGTCTGTTCGCCGTGCTGCAAGTGTGCGACATCGGTTCGGCAGCGGCCGACCGTGGACTGCAGGCGGAATTCGAAGCCATCATCGCGGCGGTGATTGGCGGCACGCTGCTGACCGGCGGCTACGGCTCGGTGATCGGCGCCTGCTTCGGCGCGCTGATCTTCGGCGTAGTGCAGATCGGCATCACCTATACAAATGTCGACTCCGACTGGTTCCGCGTATTCCTCGGCGTGATGCTGCTGATCGCCGTGCTGTTCAATCACTACGTGCGCCGCCGCGTCGCGCAGTCGTAACGAGGAGACGACCATGTCCGAGACGAATACCGTGAACACTGCGAGTACTGCGAGCGCGAGCGCGCCGCAGGACAACGTGATCCTCGCGCTCGAAGACGTCAGCAAATACTTCGGCCAGGTCATCGCGCTGAGCGGCGTGACCTTGCGCCTGAAACGCGGTGAAGTGCATTGCCTGCTCGGCGACAACGGCGCGGGCAAATCGACGCTGATCAAAACGCTGGCCGGTGTGCATCAACCCTCTTCCGGCCAGTATCTGGTCGACGGCAAACCCGTGCTGTTCGAGTCGCCGAAAGACGCGCTCGATCTGGGCATCGCCACGGTCTATCAGGATCTGGCGCTGGTGCCGTTGCTTTCGGTCGCGCGCAATTTCTTCATGGGCCGTGAGCCGCAAAAGAAACTGTTCGGCTTTCTGAACGTGATGGACCTCGAAACCAGCGCGACCACCGCGCGCGACAAGCTTGCGGAGATGGGCATCAATGTACGCGACCCGCATCAACCGATCGGTACCATGTCCGGTGGCGAGAAGCAATGTCTGGCGATTGCGCGGGCAATTCACTTCGGCGCGCGCGTGCTGATTCTCGATGAACCGACCGCCGCGCTCGGCGTCAAGCAGAGCTTCAACGTGCTGAAGCTGATTCACACGGCGCGCGCGAAAGGCATCTCGGTGATCTTCATCACGCACAACGTGCATCACGCATATCCGATCGGCGATTCGTTCACGCTGCTCAATCGCGGCAAATCGCTCGGCACGTTCACCAAGGACACCATCAGCAAGGATGAAGTGCTCGACATGATGGCCGGCGGCGCCGAAATGCAGAAGATGATCGGCGAACTCGAAGGCACGACGATCTGATTCATTCGCGCGGGTTGCCGGTGCTTGCTGCGCCTCACGACCGCGCTCAGCTATTCAGGAATATTCATGGATCATTCCAGCACATCGAGCGGGACCGGGATCGTGAACGCGGACAGGAACCAAGACGCAAACGGCCTTGACCCCGCGTCCGCGTCAGCGGCCACGGCCAGCCGTTTTGCGCCGGACCGCAACCGCGACATCATCTGTCTTGGCCGGCTCGCCGTCGATCTGTACGCGCAGCAGGTCGGCGCGCGGCTCGAAGACGTGTCGAGCTTCGCGAAATATCTCGGCGGGTCGTCGGCGAATATCGCGTTCGGTTGCGCGCGGCTCGGGCTGCAATCGGCGATGCTGGCGCGCGTCGGCAACGATCACATGGGCCGCTTTCTCACCGAGACCTTGACGAAGGAAGGCTGCGACGTCAGTCATGTATGTATCGATCAGGAGCGCCTCACCGCGCTCGTTCTACTCGGTCTGAAAGATCGCGATACGTTTCCACTGATCTTCTATCGTGAGAACTGCGCGGATATGGCGGTGGATGAGGCGGATTTCGACGAGGCGTACATCACTTCGTCTAAAGCGCTGCTGATTACCGGCACGCATTTTTCGACTGAGCAGGTGAACCGCACCAGCCGCCGCGCGCTGGATTACGCCCGGCGCAACAACGTGCGCACCGTGCTCGATATCGATTATCGCCCTGTGTTGTGGGGTCTCACGGGCAAAGCGGACGGCGAAACCCGCTTCGTTGCGAGCGAAGGCGTGAGCGCGCACTTGCAGCGCATTCTGCCTTTGTTCGACCTGGTGATCGGCACCGAGGAAGAATTCCGCATCGCCGGCGGCAAGAGCGAACTCGTCGACGCACTCGCGACGGTGCGCGCCGTGACACCGGCCACGCTGGTTCTGAAGCGCGGGCCGATGGGCTGCCAGATCATCGACGGCAAGGTTCCTGCAACGCTTGACGATTTGCCGATTCATGGCGGCGTGGAAGTTGAAGTGCTCAACGTGCTCGGCGCGGGCGACGCATTCGCGTCCGGCTTTCTCTCCGGATGGTTGCGCGACCAACCACTCGAAGCCTGCGCGCGCGCGGCGAATGCCAGCGGCGCGCTGGTGGTATCGCGCCACGGTTGCGCGCCCGCCATGCCGACGCCCGCCGAACTCGACTACTTCCTGCGCGAGGCCAAAGCCGATCCGCAACGCATGCGCCGCCCCGACCGGGATGCGACGCTGGCACGCCTGCATCGAGTCTCGCCTGCCCGCAAACCATGGGACGAAGTACTCGGCTTCGCGTTCGACCACCGCAACCAGTTCTTCGAACTCGCCCAGCAGACCGGTGCCGACGAAGCGCGCATCGTGCAGCTGAAGGGCCTGTTCGTGCAAGCCGTCGCGCGGACGGAGTCCGCGTTGGAATTGCAAGGCCGCATCGGCATATTGAGCGACGACCGCTACGGTCAGGACGCATTGAACGCCGCCACCGGCCGCGGCTGGTGGATCGGCAGGCCGGTTGAACTGCCCGGGTCCGTGCCGCTCGTGTTCGACCACGGCCGCTCGATCGGCACCGCGCTGATCGCGTGGCCGCAGGAACACATTGCCAAGTGCCTGGTGCAATTCCATCCCGACGAACCGGTCGAACAACGCCTCGAACAGGAAGCACAACTGCGCGCGCTTTACGACGCGACGCAAGCGAGCGGCCACGAATTGCTACTCGAAGTGATTCCGCCGAAGCACGCACATCTGCCGCAAGCACCGGACATCGTCTATCGTGCGTTGAAGCGGCTGTACAACATCGGCATCTATCCGGAATGGTGGAAGCTCGAACCCATGGACGCCGCGCAATGGCAAGCCATCGACGCGCTGATCGCCGAGCGCGATCCGTATTGCCGGGGCGTGGTGCTGCTCGGTTTGTCGGCGGCTGTCGAGCAATTGGACGAGGGCTTTCGCGCGGCGGCACAATCGGCAACGTGCCGCGGCTTCACCGTGGGCCGCACGATTTTTCACGAACCGAGCCATGCATGGCTCGCGGGAGAAATCGGCGACGACGAACTGATCGCGCGCGTGCGCCGCACCTTCGAAACGCTGATCGCATCATGGCGTGCGGCGCGCGGAGCGACCCACGCGCCGCTTGGCACGGCGCGCCATGCACATCAGGAGCAGGCGGCATGAACGAGCGCATATTGCATCACGATGCGGCATCCGCCAACGACGCCATCCAGACACCCACGCTCTCGGGCGGCACCCTCCGTCTGACAACAGCCCAGGCGCTGGTACGCTATCTCGCCGCGCAACGTGTCACGAGCGAAGACGGCACCGGCACCGAGCCGCTCTTCGGTGGCGTGTTTGCGATCTTCGGCCACGGCAATGTGGCAGGCATGGGCGAAGCGTTGTATCAGCATCGCGAAGCATTGCCCACCCTGCGCGCCCATAACGAACAGGCGATGGCGCACAGCGCGATCGCCTACGCCAAAGCGCATTTTCGCCGTCGTATGATGGCCGTCACGACGTCGATCGGACCCGGGGCGACCAATCTGATCACGGCAGCCGCGCTCGCGCATGTGAATCGTCTGCCCGTGCTGCTGTTACCCGGCGACGTGTTCATCTCGCGCGCACCCGATCCGGTGTTGCAGCAGCTGGAAGATTTTCATGACGGCGGCGTCTCCGCCAACGATGCGTTCAAGCCCGTGTCGCGCTACTTCGACCGCATCGTGCATCCGGCGCAGTTGCTCAATGCGTTGCCGCGCGCCTTGCGTGTGCTCACCGACGCCGCCTTGTGCGGTCCCGTCACGCTCGCGTTGCCCCAGGACGTGCAGGCGCAGGCATGGGATTTCCCGGCTGATTTTTTTGCGCCGCGCGTCGTCACGTTTCACTCCCCTGCACCCCGTGCGGAAGAGATCGACGCGGCGGTCGCCCGCCTGCGCCGCGCCAGGCGGCCGCTGATCGTCGCGGGCGGCGGCGTGCTCTATGGCCGCGCGACCGAGGCGCTGCATCGCTTCGCCGCCGCGCACGGCGTTCCGGTGGCGGAAACGCAGGCGGGCAAGGGTTCGCTCGCGTGGAACGATCCGTTGAACACCGGTGCGTTGGGCGTGACCGGCTCGCCTGCCGCCAATGCGCTCGCACACGACGCGGACTGCGTGCTCGCAATCGGCACGCGCTTGCAGGACTTCACCACCGGTTCGAACACCTTGTTCACGCAGGCCGACGTGATCGGCATCAATGCGAATCCCTTCGACGGCCTCAAGCATCGCGCGCTGGTGCTCGAAGCCGACGCACGTCTTGCGCTGGATGCGCTCGCCGAACCTCTGCAAGGCTGGCACGCGGACCGCACATGGACCGCGCGCGCGCACAAACTGGCCACGAGCTGGCGCGATACCGTGGGCACGCTCACGCATGCGCCGCAACGCGACACCGTGCTGCCGTATGAAGGCGACGTAATCGGCGCGGTGCAGCGTTCGAGCGCGCGCTCCACGATGGACGACATTGTCGTGTGCGCCGCGGGAACCTTGCCGGCCGAATTGCACAAGCTATGGCGCGCCGGCAAACCGGGGGCGTACCACGTCGAATACGGCTACTCGTGCATGGGCTACGAAATCGCCGGCGGCCTCGGCGTGAAGCTCGCGCGGCCCGCACGTGAAGTGATCGTGATGCTCGGCGACGGCAGCTATCTGATGATGAACAGCGAGATCGCGACCTCGGTGATGCTCGGCGCGAAGCTGATTGTGGTCGTGCTCGACAATCGCGGCTACGGCTGTATCAACCGCTTGCAGCAGGCCTGCGGTGGCGCGCCGTTCAACAACCTGCTCGACGACTGCATGCAGGGCCCGCTCGGCGCACCTGGAATCGACTTCGCCGCGCATGCGCGCGCGCTCGGCGCGCAGGCCGAACACGTCGCGAACATCGCTGAACTTGAAAACGCGCTGCAACGCGCGCGTGCCGCCGATCGCACCTATGTGATCAGTATCGACACCGACCCCGCCCGCACTACTGATGACGGCGGCTGGTGGTGGGAAGTCGCCGTGCCCGAGGTATCGGCGCGCGACACTGTGCGTGCCGCACGTTCGCAATACGACGCTCAACTTGCCGCACGCGCCACGCCCGCCGATCCTGGCGAACGGCCCGGCCACATCGACACCGAATGAGGACGCCCGCATGACTGCTTTCGACGTACGTATCGGCATCAATCCCTTATCGTGGATGAACGACGACCTGCCTTCGCTCGGCGGCGAAACGCCGCTCGACGTCGCGTTGAGCGAAGGACGCCAGATCGGCTACCAGGGGTTCGAGCTCGGCAACAAGTTTCCGCGCGAACCGCAGGCATTGAAAACGTTGCTTGCCGAATACGATCTGGCCTTGGTGTCCGGCTGGTACTCCGGCCGGCTCGCGCGACGCAGCGTGGCGGAGGAAATCGCCTCGGTCGGCCCGCACCTCGAGCTGCTTGCGCAGAACGGCGCGACGGTGATGGTCTATGGGGAAGTCGCCGATTCGATCCAGGGCGCACCGCAGCCGCTGTATCAACGGCCGCGTTTTTTCAGCGACGCGCATTGGACTGCATACGCGGCACGCGTCGACGAATTCGCGCGCTATACACTGAGCCGCGGCGTACGGCTCGCGTACCACCATCACATGGGCGCGTATGTCGAAACGCCGGCTGACGTCGACCAGTTGATGTCGCGCACGAGCGACGCCGTCGGCCTGCTATTCGATGCGGGGCACATCACGTTTGCCGGCGGCGATCCGCTCGCGGTACTCGACAGGCACATCGGCCGCGTATGCCATGTGCACTGCAAGGACGTTCGACCCGCGGTGATGAAGCTGGCACGCAATCGCAACTGGAGTTTTCTCGACGCCGTGATCAACGGCGCATTCACGGTACCGGGCGATGGCGCGGTGAACTTTGCCGCGCTCATCGATCGATTGAAGCGGCATGGTTATCGCGGCTGGCTGGTGGTGGAAGCGGAACAGGACCCGGTGGTGGCGCCGTCGTACGCGTATGCGGAGAAGGGCTTTCGGACCTTGCGAGCGCTGGCCGATGCGCCGCTCGACGCGGGTGACAAGACTGAGCAGGAGGCGGCATGAGTTTATTGGTGAAGGCGCAGCGCGAGGGCCAGACAATCGTGCGGGTGACGCCGGAGTCGGCGTGCTGGCGGTATGTGGGGTTTGCTGCATACCGGCTGGGCGCGGATGAAGTCGTGCATGTTTTCGAGCCGTCCCGTGAGGTGTGTATCGTGGTGCTGATGGGCGCGGTGGATATTGAAACGGCGGATGCCAAATGGAGTTCGCTGGGTTCACGCGATAGCGTGTTCGAGGATTCCGCGCCGTATGCGGTGTATTTGCCGCCTGGCGTGCGGGCGACGGTTCGCGCCTGTCGCGATGCGGAGGTTGGCGTGGCGAGTGCGCCTGGCAAGGGAGCGTATCCGGCGAGGTTGATCGAACCTTCCACGATGAAGCGCTCCACGCGCGGCAAGGGACTGAATACACGATACGTATGCGACATTCTTCCGCAGACTGAGCTTGCGGAGTCTTTGCTGGTTGTTGAGGTTCGGACGCCTGGTGGGCATGCGTCCAGTTATCCGCCGCATAAGCACGATACGGATAATGTGCCTCGTGAGAGTTCACTCGAAGAGACTTACTATCATCGGCTCGATCCGCCGCAAGGGTTTGCTTTTCAGCGGGTGTATACGGACATGCGTGATATCGATCAGTCGATGGCGGTTGAGAATCACGATGTCGTGATGGTGCCGCGTGGGTATCATCCGGTTGTTGTTCCCTACGGGTATGAGTCTTATTATTTGAATGTGATGGCAGGAGGACAGCGCGTGTGGCATTTTCGCAATGATCCTGCGCATGAGTGGATTATTAATAAGGATAGTTGAAGGTTTTTTCCTGCGGAGCGGTTTGTTTGTCTGTGCTTTTATGCCGTCGGCCTTTTCTTGAGATCGTTGCCTGCGCGGCGCTTGTTGGCTGGTTGCCTACGGCGGTGGGCTTTTGTTGAGCTTGTTTGCCTGCTCGGCGTTTGTTGGTCTGTGTTTTTATGGCGTTGGCCTTTCCTTGATTTGTTATTGGATTATTAGCGTTGCCCCTGTGCGGGGCGGCACCTACTTTTCTTTGCCTGCCGCAAAGAAAAGTAGGCAAAAGAAAGCGGCTCACACCGCTAGCTCATAAGCGGGTCCCCCGCACAGTCACGGTAGTGGTGCATCTGGAATCCGCGCCCTCGCACATTCGGCGCGAGTGACAAAGCCGTCATACCTCCCGCCTCGCACTACGTGCTCGCCGGAAAGGTTCATCAGAAACATTGAGCGTCGCTTGGGCGCGTTGGGAACCATCGGCTTCGCCTCGGCAAAATGCCCTGACAATACCGAGAGAAAGCCACAGACAGAGACCCAGATAGAGGCAGAGACAGAGGCGGCGGTCGAGGTAGAGGTAGAGGTAGAGGTAGAGGTAGAGATGCATATACGCGATACACGCTTAGCCACGGCGCCAAATGAAGTGTGAGTTCGAGAACGCATCGGGCGGTTTCAAGCAATGCGCTTCGGCGCGCCCGGGGGGGGCCGGAAGAATGATGGCTTTGTGAAGAGATGCAGATGACTGACACGAGTCCCGAGCGAAGCCGCCGCTCTTCCTGATTTCCCGTTCCGGCGAGCACCAGTGCGAGGCGGGAGGTATGACGGCTTTGTCACTCAGGCCGAATGTGCGAGGGCACGGATTCCAGATGCACCACTACCGCGACTGTGCGGGGGACCCGCTTATGAGCTGGCGGTGTGAGCCGCTTTCTTTTGCCTATCTTTTCTTTGCGGCCGGCAAAGAAAAGTAGGTGCCGCCCCGCACAGGGGCAACGCTAATAATCCAATAACAAATCAAGGAAAGGCCAACGCCATAAAAACACAAACAAGCGCCACGCGGGCAACAAGCTCAAGAAAAGCCCACCGCCGTAGGCAACCAGCAACAAGCGCCGCACAGGCAAAAAACCCGACTATTTCCTAGCCCCAACATCCACCTCCAACCCTCCATCCTCCCCCATCCTGACAGTCCCTTTGGCAACATCCCTCCGATACCCATAAAGATCAAACCTCATCACCCCAGGATTAGAACTATCCTTAATAAAAGTCCTGGCATTCGTGACCAACGAATTAAACATCTTCACATCACCAGATTCGATCCAAACAAAACTCTTCCCAGCGCCGACAGGCGCCCTAGCAACTGCAACATCACTATCCCGCTTGAACTTCAACACCAATCCTTCGTCAGTCACAGTGGCACTCGCCAGCCGCCCCTGCAAAACCGGCGGCGGAAACACAGTGTACTGATCGAACACCAGTTCGTTACCCTTCAACGCAACACCCTTGCGCGTAAAAGGCGTCAACGACGCCAACGGAATATCCAGCGCCCGCAATAACCCCGCCTGCGGCACACCCAGCACCCTCACCAAGGTCGGCTCATAAACAAGATGCCGCTCATCCTTCGCCACGATCGTGCCGCCCATCGTCGTCGGCAACCACACGCCTGGAAAGTGATTCCACAACTTGATGCCGCCCGTCACTTCCAACTTGCCGTCCACCGGCTTCAACTGCAAATCGTTCAGCGAACGCGGCTCGTAATCGAGCAGATAATCATTGAACAACGCCGCCATCGCCGGCCACGGCTCGATCACCTCGCCGCCAATGATGCGAATGTCGTACTGATCGGGATCGTCGAGATCGACCGGTTGACCCGGCTTCTTCGCCACCATCTGCGCATCGAGCGAACGCACATGAAAGCCGATCCGGCCCGCTACGTAGAAGTCGACATTCTCAACGTGAATCAACGGCGCAGCGCCCAGCGAATGCCGCTCGTCGCTAAGCGCGGAGCCCGGGGCCGCCATGCTCTGACCGGAAAACGCCGCGCGCGTGCCGACCGGAATCGCGCGCGCAACCGATGCAGTCCGCAACGTCTGCGGCACGTGTTGCCACACGAGACGCGCCTGCGCGAGCGACGCCTGCTGCGCGCGGATCAAGCTGTCGTTAAAGCGCGCGCTCGCACTGCCCGTCTGCGTCGGTGCATCCTTCGCAGCGCTGGCCAGCGTCGTATATGACGGTAGATGGACGTCCAGTGCACCGGCCGCGTCGAAGGTAAAGTAGCCGGCCGCCATCTGGTCGCGGTAGTGGTACAGGTCGAGCACGAACGGCGCGTTCGTATCGAGCGGTGTCAGCGCCATGTCGATGTTCATCGGCATCGAACGCATGAACTTTACGTCGCCGCCCTGCACCAGCATGCCGCGCGGCGGCATCGTCGCGGGCCAGTCGATCTTCTGGATCGTGCGGTCGTCAAGCGTGAAGCGCACTCCTGCCGCACTGGTGCCGATCCGCGTGATCGTCATGCGTAACGCGGGCGGCGGTGTGAGTTTGGCCACCTGCATCACGACGTCGTCGCCGTCCAGACGCGCAATCGGCGTGTCCACTTTCAACAGGTCGGCCATCTTCACGTGCGCGGCCTGCATCAGCTTGTCGGCGCCGACGCCGGCCACCTCGACGTGCTCGGCGTGGAATACGAGGTCGTCGGCGTTGCGCATCGACAGTGATCCAACCAGCACGATCGGCACCCACGTGTCGCGATGCATCTCGCCCGTGATGCGCAGCGTGCCGCCGTCTTGCGGCACGACACGCATGTTGCGCAGCGGCGAGCCCTGGTACTGGAACAGATAGAGGTTGAAAATCGCCGTGAGTTTGGCGCTGTCGAGCGTGACCTCGCCGCGGTGAACGTTGATCGTCACGCTGGTTGGATCGTCGAACACGATCGGCTGGCCGGCGCGCGCCGGAGTCAGCGTCGCCGCCATGTCGTGAATCATGAAGCCGATGTCGCCTGTCACCCGAAAGTCGACATCGCGCGCGAACATCAACGAACCGTCGATGCCGGAGTCGCGCAGCGTCAGCGGACGGCTGCGCGTCTCGGTCATGCCGCTCGCGGATGGGACACGTAGAGCGACGCTCTGTTCGGCAGCGAGTTGTTTGGCTTTAGCAACTTCCAGCGAGGGACGTGGTTGAGAGGCTGGTTGGTCGGCGGTGAGTCCCCCATCCGGTTGCGATTTCGCCGTCAGCGGACCATCGTCGCTGCTCGTGGCATTCGCAGCCGCACTGGTCTGTGTCGATGGTACTGAAGCCGCATCGCTCGTCGTGGAACTCGCGTCAGCGCATGCGGACATCAATAGCGCCGCCGTCAGCAGCGCGGCACCTGCGCCGCTACGCGCGCGCCACGTCTGCCCAAGCGGCGCGCGCGCCATTCGTAATGCCAACATCCTTTGAAGAAGCGGTCGCCGCAAAAGCAAGCGCTCAGTGCGCGCGTCGTCAGCCGATTTCTCGCTCGATGCGTCCGTCTGTTTCATGCTGTCTCCTCCTGAAGCCGAGGCGCGTCTTTCGCGCGTCCGGCACGGCATGGTCCGTCGCACATACGTCGGCTTTAAACACCTTGCCGCCGTGGCGCGCCTTTGACTCGATTGTCTTTATTTGTCAGCGCGCTGCCGACAAGATTTCTGGAGGACGCTCACCAAACGATCAAGCGTTTGAATCGCTACGGCGAGTCATTGGAAAGCCCTATGCGTCGGGCCTGTGTGGTCTACGTACAAACAGGATTCAAACGGCATCCCGCAAGCGATATGGACGCGCAACGAGGTGCGCTCGCACTTCACCCCGCGTGACGGGGCGCATCAGGACAGCAAAGTAGTCGCAAATTCGAATGCGGCACTGCAATACAACCGCCGCGAGACACCCTTCAAAAACGCTGGAGCAAAAAACCCAGGACGACATCAAAGAAGCAGCCGCTACGCCCAGCTAGGCCGCACTTCGGCTAACCCACGCCGAGCCATTCCTGCATGACGTCCGGCCGTTTCAGAAACGATGCAAGCGTGTCGTCGAAGACAATTTCTCCATGCCCCATCACCGCCACCCGACTAGCAATATCTTGCGCAATCACGAGCCGCTGTTCGATCAGCAGCATCGCCACGCCCCGGTCACGCAGCATCCGCAGACATTGCGCGACCTGCCCGATCACCTGGCCGGCGAGGCCCTCGCCGGGTTCGTCGATGACCAGCAGGTCGGGATCGCCGAGCAATGCCCGGGCAAGCGTCAGCATCTGCTGCTCGCCGCCGGATAGCGCGCCAGCGCGTGTGCGCCTTCTTTCGCGCAGGACAGGAAACAGTTCGTAGGCGTCGTCGAAGGCAAAGCGCGGAGTGCGGCCGCGAGACTGCGGCGCCACACCGAGTTGCAGATTCTCGTGGACGCTCAGCGTCGGAAAGACGTCGCGATGTTCCGGCACGTAACCGAGTCCCAGACGGGCGATCTCGAAGGTGCGCAGCCCGCTGAGCGCATGGCCGGCAAAACGCAACTCGCCCTCGCTGCGCACGAGGCCCATGATCGCGCGCGCCAGCGTCGAGCGTCCGGAGCCGTTGCGCCCAGCCAGTGCGACGACTTCTCCTGCACCGATCTGTAACGACACGCTATGCAAGGTCTGGCTTGCGCCGTACCACGCGTTCAATTGTCGAATGTCGAGCAACGCGGTCATGGGCGGAACTCGTCGCCGAGGTAAGCGGCGCGCACCGCCGCGTCCGCGCGAATCGCCGCCGGCGTACCGGTCGCGATGATGCGGCCTTGCACCAGCACCGAAATGCGATCGGCGATCGCAAACACGGCATCCATGTCGTGCTCGACCATCAGCAGCGTGCGGCCCGCGGTGGTCGAGCGAATCAGCTCGATGGCGCGCGCGGCTTCGGCGCGGTTCATGCCGGCGGTAGGTTCATCGAGCAGCAAGGTATGCGCGCCACCCGCGAGCGCGAGGCCGAGATCGAGCGCGCGCTGCTCGGCATAGCTCAGTGCGCCGGCCGGACTATGCCGGCGCGCACTCAGTCCCACTGCATCGAGTACCTGATCGGCGCGTGCATCGACCGTGCGTGAACCGCTGAAACGCTGCCACCAGCGCGTGCGATCGCGCTCGGCCAGCATGGCGGCACAGCGCAGGTTGTCGAACACGCTCAGGCGAGCGAACACACTGGTGGTCTGGAAACTGCGCGCGAGGCCACGGCGAGTGATCGCGGCCGGCGCGAGACGCGTGATCTCCGCACCGAACAGATCGATGCGCCCGGCGCTCGGACGCGCGCCACCGGCGATCAGATTGAAGAGCGTGGATTTGCCGGCGCCGTTCGGTCCGATCAACGCATGGCGCTCACCGGGCTCGATCGCCAGATCGACGCCGCGCAGAATCTGCGTGGCGCCAAAGCGTTTTTCGATGCCGTAGAGCGCGAGGGCCGGGATCATCGTGCGTCTCCGGTGAGCGGCGCAGCACTGGCGCGAACGGCAAGACGTGCTTGCGCGCGAAGCGCGTAGCGCGCCGCGAGTGCCCCCGTCACGGCCAGCATGAACACCGCGCCGCCGAGCCAAAGAGGCGACGAGGCCGTCGCCAGCGGCACGCCGATCACGTTGAAAGCCACGCCATCGTCAGCGCCGAATTGCACGGCATAGTCCCACTGCACCGCGAGCACGACGGCCAGCGTCCACAGCACCGCTGAGGCCACGCCCCATAGATAAGCCTTGCTGCACACGCGCCAGCCGTAATCAGAAAGGCGTGCCAAATGCCGTTGCGCGAAGCCCGCCAGTCCATCCGGCGAGGCCACCACGATCACGATGAAGAACAGCCCCAGATAGAACAGCCAAGCTCGCGTCACACTCGCCACCGCGACGCTGAAAAACGTCAGAACGATCGCGCCGGCGACCGGCCCGAAAAACGCCGCCGTACCGCCGATCACCGTCGCGATCAGCACGGCGCCCGAGCGCATCATGCCGACGCTTTCCGTCGATACCAGTTCGACATTGATCAACCCCAGGGTGCCTGCAATGCCCGCAAAAAACGCCGACATCACCACCACGCCATAGCGCACGCGCCGCGGATAGCAACCGATCGCCGCCGCGCGCGCCGGATTGTCGCGCACGGCGTTGGCGAGCCGCATGAACGGTGTGCGCGACAACGCGAACATCGCCACGCTCGCCAGCACGCACCACAGCGCGATCAGCGCATACGCTTCGCGTGCCGGGCCGAAACTCCAGCTTGCGAGCATCGGCCCGCTCGCGCGATCGATCGGCACGCCGGCCTCGCCGCCGAACCAGTCCGGCAGTGTCCACGCGGCCGCCGCGACGAGTTCACCGATACCGAGCGTGATCATCGCGAACGCCGTTCCGGCACGCCGCGTCGACACGAAACCGAACAGCACACCGCACAGTGCGCCGCCCAGGCCGCCGATCAACGGCAGCAGCACGAGCGGCACGCCGACGCGGTTGAACACTTGCGCCGCGATCAGCGCGCCGAGGCCGGAATAAGCGGCATGACCGAAAGACAGCAGCCCCGTTGCACCGAGCAGCAGGTTGTACGAGAGCGCGAAGACGATCATCGTCGCGCTCTGCGCGAGATAGGCGAGCAGCCAGCTTTGCGGCCAGACAAAGGGCGGCACGGCGAGGAACAGGACCAGCGCAAGCCACGGTGCGGCCCTGCGCGGCATCGAGCGGGACGTGGCAGCCGGCATCACGAACGTGCCGGGCGGCTCACGCATGATCGTCTCGCCGGCCGAACAGTCCACGCGGACGCAGCGCCAGCATCGCGACCAGCAGCAGATAGGGAATCAGCGGCGCGAGTTGCGCGAGCGTCAACGCGTCCCATTCGGCCGGCAGCGCGCCGCCGAATGCCCATGTGAGATCGCCCAGCGAGACGTCACTCGCCACCGCAAAGGTCTGCACGCAGCCGACGATCAATGACGCCGCCAGCGCCCCGCTCAACGAGCCCAGCCCGCCGATCACGACCACCACGAACACGATCGATCCCAGCGAATCCGCCATCGCCGGCTCGATCACGAAGAGCGGCGCGCCGATCACGCCGGCCAGCGCGGCGAGCGCCGTGCCTGCCGCGAACACGCCGGTGAACACGCGCGGCACGTTGTGGCCGAGCGCCTCGACAGCGCTCGCGTGCGTGAGCGCGGCGCGCACGATCAGCCCCGCCTTCGACACACGCAGCACCGCGTAGAGTACCGCCAGCATCGCCAGCGACACGGCCATCATGAAGGCCCGATAGCGTGCGAAGGCCGCGCCGTAGACGGTGAACAACGGCCCGTCGAGCACGGCCGGCACTGTCGCGCCAAGCGGACTCAAGCCCCAGCCGAGCTTGACCAGCTCGCCGAGCAGATACGCGGCGCCGAACGTCAGCAACAATTCGGGCAGGTGACCGTGCACCCGCACGCGGCGCAGCAGCCAGCGCTCCAGCGCCGCGCCGAGCAAACCGACAACGAGCGGTGCGATCACCAGCGCACTCCAGAAACCCGCATGCGCCGCCACCGAAAAACCGACGTACGCGCCGAGCATATAGAAGCTCGCGTGCGCGAAATTCAGCACGCCGAGCATGCTGAAAATCAGCGTCAAACCTGCCGACAGCATGAACAACAGCAGGCCGTAACTAACGCCGTTGAGCAGATTGATGACGAACGACTGCACGCGCCTAGTCCGCCTGCACCGCGACGGTTAGCGGCTCCAGCGCCGCGCGCAATTCAGCGGGCAAGGTCACCGGACGACGCGTGAGACGATCCACATACACGTGCACGAAATGGCCTTGCGCCGCGGGTTGATCTTCGCCTTCCTTGAAGAGGCCCACCTGGTAACGCACGCTCGAGGTGCCGAGCCGCACCACCCGCAAGCCCGCTTCGACCCGCTCGGGAAACACCAGCGGCGCGAAGTAATTGCATTGCGTCTCGACCACGAGGCCGATCGTCGCGCCGTGCTCGAAATCGAGGACACCGGCGCGGATCAGATACTCGTTCACCACCGTGTCGAAGTAACTGTAATAGACGACGTTGTTGACGTGACCGTAGACGTCGTTGTCCATCCAGCGCGTGGAGATAGGCAGGAAATGCGGGTAGGCGCTGCGCGGGGCGGCTGTGGGTTTGTTCATCGTGATGGGGTGTAGTGGATGGCCAAACTCATTGGCGTAACGCATTGCGGTGACGCATTGGCGTAACTCAGTGGCGTAACTTACTGCCCCGGCTTTTCGACGAATTCGAACGGCAATCCGCGCCGCCGCATCCATTCGCCGAGCGCCTGCCCGGTGCCCGCGCGCCATGGCCGCAGTTTGGCCGGCTCGACCAGCCGGTATTCGAGCAATTCCGGCGACAGCGCCACCGTGCCATAAGCCTTCACGTGATACGCGATGATCAGCTCGTTCTTGCGGATGAATTCGTACACGCCGATCAACTCGATGGTCTCCGCGTGCAGCGAGGTTTCTTCGAGCACCTCGCGGGCAATGCCCTCTTCCGGCGTCTCGCCGTTCTCAAGGAAGCCGGTGATCAGCGCGAACATGCCTTCCGGCCATGCGGCGTTGCGCGCGAGCAGGATCTTGCCCTCGTACTCGACGATCGCGGCCACCACCGGCAACGGATTGTTCCAGTGGACGTAGCCGCATTCCTGGTCGGGGCAGATCTGGCGGATGCGGCCGCCTTCGTGTTCGGCATCGGCGCGCTCGATCAAAGGCGTGGCGCAGCGCGGACAAAATTGGTATTCGGTCATGGCGAGGGGAGCGTCTCTTATGTTTTAGTCGTGCAGTTGATGCGGTTTCACGCCGTGCACAGCTCGCGCACTTGCGCGGCGAAACGCTCGACGGTTTCCGGCTGCGTGTCCCAGGCGCACATCAGACGGCAACCGCCCGCGCCGATGAACTCGTAGAACTTCCAGCCGCGCGCGCGCATCGCCTTGGCAGCCTGCGGAGGCAATTGCGCAAAGACCGCGTTCGATTCTCTCGGAAACATGATGCTCACGCCGGGAATTTCCCGCAACCGCGTTTGCAGCAAGTCGGCCATTGCATTGGCATGACGCGCGTTGCGCAGCCAGACGTCGTTGTCCAGCAGACCGAGCCACGGCGCGGAGATGAAGCGCATTTTCGAGGCGAGTTGGCCGGCCTGCTTCAGGCGGTAGGCGAAATCGTCGGCGAGCGAGCGGTCGAAGAACACCACCGCTTCGCCGACCGGCAAACCGTTCTTGGTGCCGCCGAAGCACAACACGTCGACGCCCGCGCGCCACGTGATCTCGGACGGATGCACGTCGAGCGCCGCGACCGCGTTCGCAAACCGCGCGCCGTCCATGTGCACCTTCAGATGACGCCGTTTGGCGATCGCCGCGATCGCGCGTACTTCTTCAACGGTGTAGACGGTGCCCACTTCCGTCGATTGGGTCAGCGTGACCACTTTCGGCTTCGGGTAGTGAATATCGGCGCGGCGCGTGACGACCGCTTCGATGGCATCGGGCGTGAGCTTGCCGCCGATGCCTGGCGCCGTCAGCAGCTTCGAGCCACCGGAGAAGAATTCAGGGCCGCCGCATTCATCGGTTTCGATGTGCGCGAGTTCATGGCAGATCACTGAGTGATACGACTGGCACAGCGACGCCAGCGCCAGCGAATTGGCGGCCGTGCCGTTGAACACAAAAAACACTTCGCAGTCGGTCTGGAACAGGTCCCGCAGACGGTCACAGACCTGGTTGGTCCAGGAATCGTCGCCGTAGGCCGGTTCGTGGCCGCTGTTGTTGGCGGCGATCAACGCTTCGAGCGCTTCGGGACAAATGCCGGCGTAGTTGTCGGACGCGAAATGTTGCATGGAGGGGGGCGCGGCCGGCGACGGGCGCGCTGAGATGACGGAAAGCGGTCATTTTAGTGCGCCGGCGGGTTATTTGTTTTTCGGTTTGCGGCAATGAGGGGCTGTCAGTTCCGCGCGAGCATCCGTGCGCCGGGAGATGGAAAGCCGTGAGTTGCAGCCGCAGCCGCAGACCGGCATGCGGCCTCAGCGGCGCGGCATGCGCGCCACGATGATCAGGCCGAGCGCGCCCAGAAGCAACGCCCCGGCCGCCAGCGACAACGCCGGCGAAAAGGAGCCGGTGCGTTCGGCGATCGGCGCCGCCACCAGCGGGCCGACGATCTGCCCGATGCCATACACCGCGGTTGCATAACCCATCAGGCCGGCCGCGGCGTCGCCACGCAGGCGCCGGGCTTCGCGCATCGCGAACAGCGTGATGGCGGTGAATGGCAGACCGATCAGGATACTGCCGAGCGAAAAGCCGCCCGCCGTCGGCCAGACGATGCCGAGCGCAATCCCTGCTGCTTGCAGCACGTAACAACCGGCGAGCAGCGAGCGGTTGTCCCAATGCATCGGCAGGCGTGCCGCGAGCAACGCGCCGACGACCAGAGCCGCGCCAAACATCGGCCAGAACAGATCGGGCCAGAACGAGCCCGGCAGCGCGTGGCGCGCAATCACCGGCAGGAAAGTCGCGGTGATGATGTAGCCGAAGCCGGGCACGCCGTAGAGCAGGATCAGCCAGAAGGAATCGGCGCGGTGCGAGGGGTGGTCTGCGGCGGTGCTTTGGCCGGCCGCAGGGCGCCGACTCGCATGAACGGCGGCATTTGCCCCGCCCGCAGTTGGCACCGCAGCTCGCGAGGCGGCATGGGTCACGGTCCTGAACACAGGCCAAACCACGATCGAAAGCACCGCCGAGATCAACCCGAAGCCGATCCAACCGGCCGTCGCGCCGTAGCCACCCGCAGCGCTGACCAGCAGGCCTGTTCCGACGATGCCCACGCCCGGGCCCGTATAGATCACCCCGGCCCACCCGTGCGCGCCAAGTTCGGCGAGCCGCCGCAGGCCCCATTGCGAGGCGAACACGAAGGTCCAGGCGCTGACCGCGCCGGCGACAAATCGCACGACGGCCCACACCCAGAATTGACTGGTTACGCCCATCGCCAGCGTCAGCAAGACCGTTGCGACGAGCCCGGCCCGCACCATGCGCGCCGGCTCGACCCGCAGCGCCGCACACGCGAGCGCGCCGACGAAATACCCCGCGTAGTTGAACGACGCGAGCCAGCCGCCGTGCTGGATATCGATTTGCGGCTGACCGAAGTGGCTGCCGTGAAGCATCAGCGGCAGGAGCGGCGTGAACGCAAAGCGCCCGACGCCGAGCACCACGGCGAGAGTAACCATGCAGGCAAGCGCCGCGCGGCGGGCGGCATGACGTTCGACAGCAACGTCGTATGCGCTGGAAGCGAGATCGTTCATGAGCAGGCAATCCATGGATTCGGACCGGCGGTTACCGGACGCTTGAACCAATATTAGCTTGACCTTTCAATCACGAAAAATGAATAATTAGAATGCCACCCATCGCTAGGAGAGAATCATGGATCTGGCCGCCTTGACCATTTTTCGGGCCGTCGTGCGCGAAAATGGCGTGACGCGGGCCGCTGCCAAGCTCAATCGCGTGCAATCGAACGTCACCACGCGGATCAAGCAGCTCGAGGAACAACTGGGCACCGACCTGTTCATCCGCGACGGCCGGCGTCTCGTTTTGACGCCGGCTGGCGAGACGTTACTGCCCTACGCCGAACGTCTGCTCGCGCTCGCCGACGAAGCCCGCCATGCGGTGCGCGAGGATCGTCCGAGCGGGCGCTTGCGTCTGGGCGCGATGGAAAGCGTCGCGGCGACGCGTCTGCCCGGATTGCTCGCGCGCTATCACCAGCAGTGGCCGGATGTCGCGCTGGAACTGGAAACCGGCACGACTGGCAAGCTGATCGAGCGTGTCCGCGAATTCGAAATAGATGCGGCCCTGGTGGCCACGCCGCCCGATCCTGCGGCGCTCGGCGAACTGTTCGAGACGGTGCCGGTTTTCCGCGAAGAGCTGGTGATGCTGTCGCCGCGTGGCCATCGGCCGATTCGGGAAGTGCGGGATATCGCGCTATCGACGCTGATCGCGTTCGAGCGCGGGTGTGTTTACCGGGCGTACATCGAGAAGTGGTATCTGGAACATGGCGTGAGGCCGGCTCGCGTGCTGGAGCTGGGCTCTTACCATGCAATTGTGGCGTGCGTAGCGGCCGGGGCCGGAGTGGCGGTGGCGCCCAGGTCAGTGCTGAATTTGCAGGGCGACGCCAGCAATATCGCCGTTCACGAGCTTCACGATATTGGAGAGATTGAAACGCTTCTGGTCTGGCGGCGGGGGCATTTTTCCTCCGCGCTGAATGCGCTGCGGCAGACGCTGGTGTCAGAAGTGGCTGCGTTGGACGCACCTGCCGTTGCAACCACAGCGGCTGCCTGACAGATTAGCCGCGCGGGACGCGCTCATATTGCTGGCGCCCCGCCTGGCCTGATCAAACCCGAATCAAAGCTGGGCTTCGACCCAACCCTTCACGCCGGCCAGCGCTGCCGGCAGATTCGCCGGCTCGGTGCCGCCGGCTTGCGCCATGTCCGGCCGGCCGCCGCCCTTGCCACCGACTTGCTGCGCAACGAAGTTGACCAGTTCACCGGCCTTCACCTTCTTGCTGGCATCTGCCGTCACACCGGCAATCAGACTCACCTTGCCGCCTTCGACCGAGGCCAGCACGATCGCCGCGCTCTTCAGCTTGTCCTTCAGCTTGTCGACCGTTTCGCGCAGCGTTTTCACGTCCGCGCCCTCGAGCGTTGCAGCCAGCACGTGCACGCCGGCCACTTCGATTGCCTGACCGGCAAGCTCATCGCCCTGGCTCGACGCCATCTTCGATTTCAATGCGCTCAGTTCCTTCTCGAGCGACTTCACCTGCTCCTGCACCTGCACGATCCGCTGCGTCAGTTCCGACGGCTGCGTCTTCAACACGGCCGCAGCGGCATTGATCCGCGCGTCGAGATCCTGCACGAAGCGCACGGCGTTGTCGCCCGTGATTGCTTCCACGCGACGGATACCGGCAGCCACGCCGCCTTCCATCACGATCTTGAAGAGGCCAATGTCACCCGTGCGATGCACGTGCGTACCGCCGCACAACTCACGCGAGAAACCGAGGTCGAGCACGCGCACTTCGTCGCCATACTTTTCGCCGAACAGTGCCATTGCGCCGCCCTTCACCGCTTCGTCGAACGGCATCACGCGTACGATGCCCGGCGCGTTCGCCAGCACTTCCGCATTGACGATCGCTTCGACCTGACGGATCTGCTCGTCGGTCATCGGCGCGTTGTGCGCGAAGTCGAAACGGGTCTTGTCCGCATCGACCAGAGAGCCCTTCTGCTGCACATGCGAACCGAGCACTTCTCGCAGCGCCTTGTGCATCAGGTGGGTGACCGAGTGGTTGCGCTCGGTGCGGGCACGACGCACCGCGTCGATTTCCGCCTTCACGACGTCGCCGACCTTCAACGTACCCTGCTCCAGCGTGCCGTGATGGCCAACCACGTCGGCTTGTACCTTCAACGTGTCCACTACCGCGAAGCGTACGCTCGCGTTCGCCAGCACGCCCTGGTCGCCGACCTGGCCGCCGGACTCCGCGTAGAACGGCGTATGGTCGAGCACGACGACCGCCTGCTGGCCGTTGCTCACTTCCTTGACCGACGCACCGTCCACGTACAGCGCGATCACCTTCGCGTCGTCGAAGACGATTTCTTCGTAGCCGTGGAACGTGGTCTTCGCGCCCGAGTATTCGAGACCCTGCGCCATCTTGAACTTGCCTGCCGCGCGAGCCTGCTCGCGCTGGCGGTCCATCGCTTCGTCGAAGGCTGCCTCGTCGACCGTTACTTCGCGCTCGCGGCACACGTCTGCCGTCAGATCGAGCGGGAAACCGTAGGTGTCGTGCAGTTTGAATGCGAGTTCGCCGTCGAGCGTCTTGCCGCCCTTCGCTTCCAGATCGGCCAGCGCGCTCTCCAGAATCGACATGCCGTGCTCGATGGTCTCGAAGAAACGCTCTTCTTCCTGACGCAGCACGTCGGTCACGCGTTGTTCGGCGTCCTTCAGTTCCGGATAGGCCTCGCCCATTTGCGCGACGAGGTCCGGCACCATGCGGTGGAAGAACGAACCCTTCTTGCCCAGCTTGTAGCCATGACGGATCGCGCGGCGCACGATACGGCGCAGCACGTAGCCGCGGCCTTCGTTGCCCGGAATCACGCCGTCGACGATCAGGAACGAGCAGGCGCGGATGTGATCGGCGATCACCTTCAGCGAGTTGTTCGTCAGATCGGTCACGCCGGTTTCACGGCCCGCGGCCTTGATGAGCGCCTGGAACAGATCGATCTCGTAGTTGCTGTGCACGTGCTGCAGAACCGCGGCGATACGCTCCAGACCCATGCCCGTGTCGACGCACTGCTTGGGCAGCGGCGTCATGTTGCCCTGGGCGTCGCGGCTGAACTGCATGAACACGAGATTCCAGATCTCGATGTAGCGGTCGCCGTCTTCTTCAGGAGACCCCGGGGGGCCGCCCCACACGTCCGGGCCGTGGTCGTAGAAGATTTCCGAGCACGGGCCGCACGGGCCGACGTCGGCCATCTGCCAGAAGTTGTCCGACGCGTAGCGCGCACCCTTGTTGTCGCCGATGCGGATGATCCGTTCGACCGGCACGCCGACTTCCTTGGCCCAAATGTCGTGCGCTTCGTCGTCTTCGTGATAGACGGTGACCCACAGCTTGTCTTTCGGCAACTGGTACACGCCGGTCAGCAACTCCCACGCGTAGTGGATCGCGTCGCGCTTGAAGTAGTCGCCGAACGAGAAGTTGCCCAGCATTTCAAAGAACGTGTGGTGACGCGCGGTGTAGCCGACGTTTTCCAGATCGTTATGCTTGCCGCCGGCGCGCACGCTGCGCTGCGCGGTCGTGGCGCGCGAATACGGACGCGATTCCGCGCCGAGGAACACATCTTTGAACTGCACCATTCCCGAATTGGTGAAGAGCAGTGTCGGGTCGTTGCCGGGCACAAGGCTCGACGAGCGAACGATCGTATGGCCCTTCGATTCGAAGAACTTGAGGAATTTCTCGCGGATTTCGGCGGCTTTCATAGCGTGCGGGGGACGGTCCTGGCTGTTACCGGCGGCATCATGGGATGCGCCAACTGTTTGTTTCTTAAACGACTGATTATACGGGATCGGCGCCCGAGCGCGGCAGCGGCCCTGTCCCGTTGGCCATTCGGCCAGGTTTGGCCGGGTCGCGCCTGTCGCGGGACGGGACATCATATGTCCTATGGCGTTTGACCGACTGCGCCGGCGCGCGGGAATCGCTTAAGATTGCCCCCATCCGCGGCGCCATGCGCGCCGCTTCACACAAATCTTGCATGGGACGAGAGTAAGCGCTAAAGCGCTAACTCGGGTCGACCGCGGTGCATGGGACCCGAGTAAGCGCTGAAGCGCTAACTCGGGTCGACATTGGAGACATTGAAGAATATGGGCGCTCTCAGTCATATCCGCGTGCTGGATCTCACACGCGTGCTCGCCGGCCCGTGGTGCGCGCAGACGCTCGCCGATTTCGGCGCCGACGTCATCAAGATCGAACGCCCCGAAGTCGGCGACGACACCCGTCACTGGGGGCCGCCGTACCTGAAAACACCGGAAGGCGCCGACACGCGCGAAGCCGCCTACTACCTCGCGGCCAACCGCAACAAGCGCTCGGTCACCGTCGATATCGCTTCGCCCGAAGGCCAGCGGATCATCCGCGAACTGGCCGCCCAAAGCGACGTGGTGCTGGAGAATTACAAGGTCGGGCAGTTGCGGAAGTACGGGCTCGACTACGCGTCGCTCAAGGAAGTGAAGCCCGATCTGATCTACTGCTCGGTGACCGGTTTTGGGCAAACCGGGCCGTATGCGCAACGGGCCGGCTACGATTTCATCGTGCAAGGCATCGGCGGCTTCATGAGCATCACCGGCGAGCGCGACGGCCAGCCGGGCGGCGGCCCGCAGAAAGCGGGCGTGGCGATTGCCGATCTGATGACCGGCATGTATTCGACCATCGCCGTGCTCACCGCGCTTACGCACCGCGACCGCACGGGCGAAGGCCAGTACATCGACATGGCGCTGCTCGACGTACAGGTGGCCATGCTGGCCAATATGAATTCGAACTACCTGGCAAGCGGCCAGCCGCCGGTGCGTTGGGGCAATGCTCATCCGAATATCGTGCCGTACCAGACTTTCCAGACGAGCGACGGCTGGATCATCGTCGCGGTCGGCAACGACGGGCAGTTCCGCAAATTCGTCGAGGCAGGCAGCCGCCCCGAACTGGCCAACGACGAGCGATTCGCAACCAACCCTGCTCGCGTGCGCCATCGCGACATTCTCGTACCGATCCTTGCCGACATGGTGCGCCTGCAGGGCAAGCAGCAATGGATCGCCGCGCTGGAAGCGGCCGGCGTGCCGTGCGGGCCGATCAACGATCTCGGCGAAGTATTTGAGAACGAGCAGGTGGTGGCGCGCGGCATGCAGGTTGATCTGCCGCATCCGTCGGGCGGCACGGTCAAACTGGTGCGCAATCCGATCAATATGACCGGTACGCCACCCGAAGCGCTGTCCCATCCGCCGACGCTCGGCGAGCACACGGAGAGCATCTTGCGCGACGTGCTCGGCTATGACGAGGCACGGATTGCGGCGTTGCGGGACCAGTCGGTGATTTGAGGCCAGCTGGGGCTCAGCGCCGCTCGCCTAGCGAGGCCAGCCAGCGCTGCCCGTCGTCCCAATCGCCGAGACCGCTGTCGGCGTTGATATGGCCGCGCGGCCCGATATCGATCCAGCGGCTGCCCCACGCGTTCGCGCACATTTGCGAGAACGGCACACCGCCATAAGGATCGTCGCTGCTCGCCACGACGATGCTCGCGAACGGCAAGCGCACGAGCGGCACAGGCGAGAAGCCGCTGGCGTCTTGCGGAAACTGCGGCCCTGATGGATCGGGTACGGCCACCAACAAGGCGCCCGCCACCTTCGCAAGCTGGGCGGCGCTGGCGTACTGCGTTGCCCAGAACGCAGCCGTCAAGCAGCCGAGGCTGTGTGCGGCGAACACGACTGGCGAGTCGGCGGCGGCCACCGCGGCGTCGAGCGTGCAGCACCACGCGTCGCGCGCGGGATGGTCCCAGTCCGACATCCGCACGCGCGCGAAGGAAGGATCGAGCGCTTCCCAGCGTGTCTGCCAATGACCCGCGCCGGAGTTCTGATAGCCCGGCAACACGAGTACGTTTAGTTTTTGTCCGCTCATCGCGCGCCCCGTTGTAGTTCGTTTCTCAAGTGCACTTCGCAAGTGCGTTTTGCAAATGCGCCTCTCAAGCGCGCCTCTCAAGCGCGCCTCTCAAGCGCGCCTCTCAAGCGCGCCTCTCAAGCGCGCCTCTCAAGCGCGCCTCTCAAGCGCGCCTCTCAAGCGCCCTGCAGTATGTCTGCGCGGTTCGCTTCTGCAAAGCCTTGCTTCCGCCCAGCCGAAGCCACCCTTCAATGCATCACGCGCCCCACGCCCACGCCGCGCGGATCGGCCGCCGGTTGGGGCGTCGTGCCGTCGACGCGAATCATCTGCACGTCGCCGTTGAACGACTGCCCTTCCAGCGTGTAGCCCCTGGCTTTCAACTGGTCGGCCAGCTCGCCCGTAATCGGATGATACGGCTCAAAATAAATGGTCTTCGGCGGCAGCAACTGATGATGGAACCGCATCGCGGCCAGCGCGTCGACAGGCGTCATATTGAAGTCGTACAGGTTGGTCATCACCTGGAAGATCGACGTCAGGATTCGCGAGCCGCCAGGCGTGCCGATCACGAGCGACACTTTGTTGTCTTTCAACAGGATGGTCGGCGTCATCGACGAAAGCGGCCGGCGCCCCGGCGCCACCGTGTTCAGGTCGTCAGCCGTGGCACCCTGCGCGCTGGCGGCACTGGGCTTGGTCACGAAGTCGTCCATCGCATCGTTGAGCACGAAGCCCGCGCCGTCCACCACCACGCCCGAACCGAACGACCCGTTCAGCGTGTAGGTATTCGACACCGCATTCCCCCACTTGTCGACCACGGAAAAATGCGTGGTTTGCGCTTTTTCCGGCTGCACGTCGCCAAGACCGCCTTTGACAGGCGTGGCGCCCGGCACCTCGTCGGGCTTCACTTCGTCGGCGCGCTGGGCGAGGTAAGCGTCGTCGGTCAGCTTGTCGACCGGCACCTTGTAGGAATCGGGATCGCCAATGTACTGCTGGCGATCGGCGAACACGCGGTCTTCGATCTGCGCGATCAGATGGATATAGGGCGCGGAGTTCAGTTCGAGGCCGTCGAACGCCGGCTTCAGATCGGCTTTCATCTTCAGCATCTGGATCAGACCGATGCCACCCGAGCTCGGCGGCGGCGCGGTCACGATCTTGTAGCCATTCCAGTCGGCGGTGAGCGGCTGGCGCCAGACGGCTTTGTATTGAATCAGGTCCTGCTTCGTGACCAACCCATGGCCGTACATTTGCTGGGCGATGAGGTCGGCGGTTTGGCCTTCGTAGAACTCGCGGCCGCCGTCGCCGGCAATGCGCGAGAGAGTTTGCGCGAGTTCCGGCTGACGGTACATCACGCCCGCTTTCAGATTGGAGAAGTAAGCGTCGAAGTTGGTCTTGCCGGCGAAATTCTTCGCCGCCTCGTCGTGGCGCTGCTGCAACCAGGGCTCGACCTGGAAACCGTCGGTGGCGAAATGGATCGCCGGCGCCAGCACCTGCTTCCACTTGAGCTTGCCAAAGCGCTGCTGCGCTTCCCACATGCCCTCGACAGTGCCCGGCACCCCCACCGCGCGATGGCCGACGAGGCTCATGCCCGCTATGAGGCTGCCTTTATCGTCGAGGTACATGTCGCGGGTCGCCTGTTGCGGCGCGCGCTCGCGGTAATCGAGAAAGTACGGCTTGCCGTCCATGAACACCGTCATGAACCCGCCGCCGCCGAGGTTCCCCGCGTCCGGGCAGGTCACGGCCAGAGTGAAGGCGATCGCCACCGCGGCGTCCACTGCGTTGCCGCCCGCTGCAAAGATCTGCTGCGCGGTGTCGGCGCTGTAGCGATCCGGCACGGCCACGGCCGATGCGTCCAGCACAGCCTTGGGCGGGGGCGTTTTCGCCAGCGCGGGAACCGGCACGACGAAACTGCCGGCGAATGCGGCGAACACGGCCGCAACCGTCACGATTCGGGCGAAAGACAAGGAAGCGTAAGGCGCGCGAGGCGCGTCATGGATTGGGACGGACATCCGAGAAACTCCGGGAACTGAGGGCGCCATGTTGCATGAACGGAAAGCGTCCGTGCAACATGGCCCAATGGGTGAGGCGGCCTGCGCAGGCGGCTTGCCTGCGAGTTGCGCGACAAGGTGCAGACAGCGCAATCCGAAACGGGTTGAGCCGGGCGCGCGAGCAGGCAGCGTGGCTGCCCGGCTTGCGCGGCGGGCGCACAGCGGCGCCGGGAAAAAATCAATGAGCGAACACGCCGGCCGTACGCGGCGCAAAGCATGCGCCGCTCGCATCGCCGCACAGCGGGCGGAGCCGTCGCCGCTCGCATCCTAAGTCGCGAGCGCACCCGCCAACAAAACGTTTTACCTCCTGTTACAGCACCTTGATTGCAGCTTGCAACGGTCCACCCGTCCCCATAAAGCGCGCAAAACCGCTCAAACGTTGGCTGCGCGCCGCACTCGCCTGCCGCGAGCGAACGTGTCAGGTAGAATTGTCGGATAAGTGGGCGCATTGCGCGTCCCCGACAGACTTTCACCTTCTCGCATGAATACCGAACGCAACAACGCGCCAGCGGCATCCAATTTCATCCGCAACATCATTGACGACGACAACCGCACCGGCAAGTGGGGCGAGCGCGTCGAAACGCGCTTTCCGCCTGAGCCGAACGGCTACCTGCACATCGGGCACGCCAAGAGCATCTGCCTGAACTTCGGCGTGGCGCGCAGCTACGGCGGCGTATGCCATCTGCGCTTCGATGATACGAATCCGGAAAAGGAAAGTGTCGAGTACGTCGACTCGATCATCGACTCCGTGCGCTGGCTCGGCTTCGAATGGGAAAAAGACGGCAAGGAACAGCTCTACTTCGCGAGCGACTACTACGACAAGCTGTACGAGTTCGCTGAACTGCTGATCGAACGCGGCAAGGCGTATGTGGACAGCCAGTCGGCCGAAGAAATGCGAGCGAACCGCGGCTCGGCCTCTGAGGTCGGCACGCCGTCGCGCTTCCGCGATCGTTCGGTGCAGGAAAACCTCGACCTGTTCCGCCGCATGAAAGCCGGCGAGTTCAAGGAAGGCGAGCACGTGCTGCGCGCGAAGATCGACATGGCGTCGCCGAACTTCAACATGCGCGATCCGGTGATCTACCGGATCCGCTTTGCGCATCACTACCGCACCGGCGACACATGGTGCGTGTACCCCATGTACGACTACACGCACTGCATCTCGGACGCGTTGGAAAACATCACGCATTCGCTGTGCACGCTCGAGTTCGAAGATCACCGTCCGCTGTACGACTGGATTCTGAACGAGCTGGCCGAAGCCGGCATTTTCACGCGCCCGCTGCCGCAGCAAATCGAGTTTTCGCGTCTGAACCTGACCTATGCGATCACCAGCAAGCGCAAACTGCTGCAACTGGTGAACGAAGGCCATGTCGAGGGCTGGGACGATCCGCGTATGCCGACTATCGTCGGGGTGCGCCGACGCGGCTTCACGCCGGCAGCGATCCAGTTGTTCTGCGAGCGCATTGGCGTCACCAAGGTCGATTCGTGGATCGACATGAGCGTGTTCGAAGGCGCGCTGCGCGACGATCTGGACGAGAAGGCGCCGCGCACTGCTGCCGTGCTCGATCCCGTCAAGCTGATCATCGACAACTTCCCCGAAGGCCTGACCGAGCAGTGCAATGCGCCGGTCCACCCGCATCATCCGGAAATGGGTGTGCGCGAGTTTCCCATTTCGCGCGAGCTGTGGATCGAACGCGACGACTACAACGAAACGCCGCCGAAGGGCTATTTCCGCCTGTTCCCGGGCAACAAGGTGCGCCTGCGCTACGGCTACGTGATCGAGTGCACCGGCGCGGACAAGGACGAGAACGGCAACATCGTCGCAGTCCATTGCAACTACTTCCCGGACAGCAAATCGGGCACCGAAGGCGCGAACACCTATAAGGTCAAGGGCAACATTCACTGGGTCAGCGCGGCAGCCGCGTGCCCGGCCGAAGTGCGCATCTACGACCGTCTGTTCAAGGAACCGCAACCGGACGCCGGTGGCCGCGACTTCCTCGAAGCGCTGAATCCGGATTCGAAGCGCGTGGTCAACGCCTACCTGGAACCGGGCGCGCGCAACACGCTGCCGGAACAGCGCTATCAGTTCGAGCGCCATGGCTATTTCGTCGCCGACCGTGTCGATTCGAAACCGGGTAAGCCCGTATTCAATCGCATCGTCAGCTTGCGCGACAGTTGGGGTAAGCCGGCGTAAGCTGAAGCGGTTACAGCGCGAAGCGCATCTGAAGTTGAAGCTGAATACGGCGTGCATTTCGTGAGCGGGATGCACGCCGTTTTGTTGCATCATGTTCCATCGACAGTGACAGTGACAGCGCGGCATGCGTGCACGCGCCAGTCCGGGAGGCCTGATGAAAGTTGCAGCCCGCCGCGGGGCGAGTGCATGGGGCACGGCACGCGGTATGCGTCACGCGCGTACGGCGCCTGCCCGGCGCACGACGCGCTCCGCACGAAGCATGCGTTGCGCACTCGCGATGTTGGTCGCGTTCGGTGCGGCGTCGTTTGCCTGCCCCGCTCATGCGGACGAACTCACCGGCACGTTGAAGAAAATCCACGACGACGGCGTGGTGGTGCTCGGCGTGCGTGAAACGTCAATTCCCTTTTCGTACTTCGACGGCACGGGCACGGTGGGCTACTCGCAGACCATCGCGCTGCAGATCGTCGACGAAATCAAGAAAACGCTCGGCCTCCAGCAACTGAAGGTGCACGAAATCACCGTGACCTCGTCGAACCGTACGCCGATGTTGCTGAACAACCAGATCGATCTGGAATGCGGCTCGACCACGCATACAGTGGAACGCGAAAACGTGGCCGCCTTCTCGAACAGCTTCTTCCAGTACGCGGTGCGCATGATCGCGCGCAAGAGCAGCGGTATCACGGACTTTCCGGACCTGGCCGGCAAGACGGTCGTGACCACCGCGGGCACCTCCGACGAGCGCCTGCTGCGCCGCCTGAACACCGAGAAACACCTGAATATGCGCATTACGAGCGTGCGCGATCATGCTGACGCATTCAGCGCGCTCAAGGACGATCGCGCGGTGGCCTTCGTGATGGACGAGCCGATCGTGTACGGTTTCAAGTCGACCGACCCGCGTCCCGAAGACTTCGTGGTGACCGGTACGCCACTTGGCTATGAGGTCTACGCCTGCATGTTCCGCAAAGGCGACGAGCCGTTCCGCGCGCTCGTGAATGGCGTGATCGCGCGCGGCCAGACTTCCGGCGACGCGGAGCGTCTATATCAGCAGTGGTTCACGCAGCCGATCCCGCCGCACGGCATCAATCTGAATTTTCCGCTGTCGGAGCAAAACCGTACGCTGTTCGCGCATCCGAACGACCGCGCGCTCGACTGAGGGTGTAAGCCGCCCACGCCGATGGGGGAGGCAGTGCGCGCGGTTGCGGTTGCGGCCACCACAGCCCAAACGACAACCCCGCCGCTACAGCGTTCGATGCAGTTCCACAAGCGAAAGCGTGGTCTGAAAAAGCCGTGTGAGACTGCGGCTCGCGTACCGTTCGACTTCGTCCGGCGCGGTCCAGCGATAGGCGTCCATCTCGGGAATCAGCGTGCCGTCAGAGCGGCGCGGAAACAGCGACGTGCACGTGCATGAACTCAAATCGAGTTCGCCGGCCGTGGCGCGCGCCGCGAACAGATGCAGATCCTTGTCGCGCCGGTAGACGAACAGCCCGAGATCCTGCAGACGCCCGGCCTCGATCGCGATGCCGGTCTCCTCGACCATCTCGCGCAGCGCCGTGACGTGCGGCGCCTCACCCTCTTCGCCGTGCCCTTTCGGAACGTCCCAATGAGACGTCTCGGTAGCATGCGCGAGCAGCACCCGGCCGTCCGGGTCGAGCAGTACGATGCCGCACGAAACGACCCGCGCGTTCATCGCCGCAATGCGCCGCAAAGACGCAAGGCATCACGCTGCGCCGCCAGCAAACCGGCGCGCGTTGTCATACCGGCCGGCACGCTCAGTGCTTTTTCTGCAATTGCCAGTTACCGCTGCCCTGTTTGCAGAACTGCGGGCGCAGATTCATCGACTGCCCTTTCGCATTCAGGACAACACCGAGGTCGCGGCAGGTGCGCTCGCCGTCCTTCGCGGTGCTGGTGATGGTGATCGTCGCGTCGATCTTGACGCTGTTGCCGGTGCCTTCATTGATCCAGCTGGCGCTTTCGCCGTCCTGCTTGTCGTTCAAGGCGGCGAGGACGGCGTTCTTGACCGAATCGATGTCGCGTTGCTTCATGTAGCTGATCGGCGTGTCGTTCAGAAAACCGAGGTTGGCCGCTTGTGCGCCAAGCGCGCCGCCAAGCAGCAGGCCACCAACGGCTAGATGAAACAGGGCACGGGTTCGCGTCGACATGAAGGGTTCTCCTCGAAGAGTAGTTCGGCGGTCTCGAGCGCGCTCGCGGCAACTCGTGATCTGGACCCCAAAAGCATAGCATGTCGCCCTCGGAGCGACCGCATGGATGTGCGTCTCGCAGGCGTCTCGCAGCCATCGCCGCAGTCTGCAGCCGCCCACAGCTGCCTCGCCGCAACGATCTGACGCGAACGGAGCTGCCCAGAATTTTAGGACGCGTCTCATATCTTGTTATGAAGCGTCTTCCTAAGATAGGTCCCGTTGCGCTGCGGCGCTTACCCGGCTTCCAACGTCGCCCATGGACATCTCATTTGCTCTAGAAAGCTTCGCCGTGGCGCTCGCGCTCTTTTGCGTAGCGCTGGTGCCGTTCGCCATTGGTCGCGATCCCGGGCTTGCGCGGCGCATCGTGCAAATGGACAACCTCCCGCGCGCACGCTGGCCGAATCTGCTGACACGCGTCGGCGCTGCGAGCCTGCTGATGTCGTTCGCATTGTTGCTAGCCGGCTGCTATTACATCCTTGCCGGCGTGCACAACTGACCAAACCCGCGGCGCCACGGGCCGCCTCAGCGGGGGCGCGGCCATCGCTCGGCAATCAAACCGGCTGCGCAGTCCATGCGCGCCATCAATTCGCGGCCGCTCCGATTCCCGCGTCATTTGTCACTTGATCTTCCGCTTTATAGCCATCCGTGAGCGTATTCAAAAACGCGACCACGTCCTTGATTTCAGCCTCGTCGAGGGCCGGCTTGTCACCCGGTTTGCGATCGGACACGAATGCGTGAAATGCGTGCGAGACCCCTACGGCGACACGACGCGTTCTCATGACCGGCGTATGCTTCGACGCAGGGCGCGATCAATCCCTTCGCGGCGTGTTGCAGGCTCGCCCACTCATCCAGGAGTTCGACAGCATGACTGAAAAAACCATCAAGGTCCCCGGTCCCGATCATCCGATCACGGTCGAGTCGGACACATCCCACGTGGTAGTTATGGTGGCCGGCCGCGTGATTGCGGATACCCGCAAAGCGCTGGTGCTGCGCGAGGCGTCGTATCCGGCGGTGTATTACATTCCGCGCAACGACGTCGAGATGACGCTGCTGGAACGCACCGATCACACGACCTATTGCCCATACAAGGGCGATTGCGCGTACTACAGCATTCCGCTTGGCGGCGAGCGGACTGTGAATGCGGTGTGGACCTACGAGTCGCCCTACGCCGCTGTGAAAGAGATCGCTCAGCATCTGGCGTTTTATCCGGACCGGGTCGATTCCATCGACGTGCAGCCGGCAGGATAACGGCGGAATGCGCGGCAAAGGCGTGCAGCAAGACGCACGGCGAAGCGCGCATCGCAGCGGTGAGGCTTCGATGCGCGGTGCCAGACATTTGAAGTACGGCAGGAGGGACTCGAACCCCCCACCCTCGGCTTAGAAGGCCGATGCTCTATCCAGCTGAGCTACTGCCGTATTGACGTGAGGCGATGCAGCACGACTACCGTGTACACCATGCACCGCCCGCAATGAGAACCCATACAGGGCATTGGAACCTGTGCACTATCACTGCCACAGGGTTCGTGGGATACCGAAATTCTAACTGACCAAGCCGTGGCTTGGAAATCCGATCCGCCGCACGGCAACGCTGACCGGTAGCCACCCAGGCCTGACCACAAAACAAACAAAACAAAACGGGCCCGGCAGGTTGAGCCGGGCCCGGATTATAACCGATCGCCTCTCACCCGCCAGCCGCACGCCGGCACCAGGCGCGCGGCAGCGGACAGATCGAACGCAATCAAACCGGCTGCGGGTGCAGCATGAACCAGCCGAGGAACACGATCCCCGCGATCACGCAGTACACGCCGAACGAAGCCAGACGTCCGCGGCCTTCGAAATAGCGCATCAGAAAACGCACACTCAGATACGCGGCGATGGCGGTCAGCACGCCGCCGAGCAGTGCATCGGCGAGTTGGCCCGGTGCATGGAACAATTTCGGCAATTCGAGCACGCCGGCCGCGAGGATGATCGGCGTGCCCAGCAGGAACGAGAACTCGGCGGCCTTCTCGGTCGTCAGGCCAGCCGCATTGCCGGCGATCATCGTCAGACCGCTACGCGAGAAGCCCGGAATCAATGCGCCGACTTGCGCAAGACCGACAAAAAACGCCTGACGGAAAGTCAGCTTCTCCGGCGCCCGATGCGCGCGCGAACGTTGCAGACGGTCGCCGAACCACAGCAGCACACCGTTGACGATCAGCGCGATGGCGACGATGCGCAAATCGTGAAACAGCCGCTCGAGGCGTTTCTCGAGGATCAGCCCGACGAGGCCCGCCGGAATCGTACCGATGATGAGCGCCCACATCATGTGCGCGTCGTCGTTGCGACGGCCACCGAATGACGCGAAGAAGCCGCGCACCAGTTCGCACCAGCGCTTGCGGAAGTACCACAGCAGCGCGAACGCCGTGCCGAGGTGCAACGCGACGAGGAACGGCAGCAACTGCGGCGCGTGCTTGTCGATATGCATACCGAACAATGCGGGCACGAGCAGCGTATGGCCGAGGCTGCTGACCGGGAACAGCTCGGTGACGCCTTGCAGCACGCTCAGGAAAATCAGAAACGACAGGTTCACGCGGCGGTCCTTGTAAGGAAAATGTCGGGGAACAGCGCGCCGCAAAAGGAAAAACACGGCGCGTCAAAAGCGCACCGATTATGCCTGGCTGCAAAGTCAGCGCCAAGCCTTTGAACCGCATTGGGGAAAATATTGATGCGCTGCGTCACAACTGGAAACCGTTGTTACGCCGCGGAAAAAGATCGGGCTCCGTCGACGGCTGCCCTGCGATCATGAGGAAGTTGTGGTTCGCCTGCAGTGCGCTACCTTTGCCAGACGCGCACTGAGGCGCCTCGCAGTGGTCGCAGTTACCTGGGCAGACGGTTGAATCAGCGCTCGAGCTTGTAGAAGAAGTAGACGGTGCTAACTGCAAACATGCCGAACAGTGCCACACCCATTGCCATTGCGAGATCCATAACGCCCTCCTGAGCCGGTCTCGCCCGACAGTCGAAACCACCGGGCAGTGGGTGGATTATCGACAAGGTTAGTGCTTTCCGGACACCCGCAATTTCCCGAGAAGGGTTTCCCCGTAGCGCAAAGCAGCGCAAAATCGTTCTCTTGCCGCATTCAACCTTTATCAACCAAGCCCATCGACCATGCCCCTCTCCCCGCAACAGGACATTCTCGAGATTGCCCAGGACGCCTCCGTGCTCCGCTTCTCGCCGCAAGCCGGTGGCCGCCTTCTGTCGTGGATCATCGACGGCGAAGAGGTGATTCACTGGCCCGAGAACGCCGACTGGAGTCAGCCCGCCAGGATTCGCGGCGGCAACCCGCTGCTGTTTCCGTTTCTCGGCCGGCACCGTGTCGACGGCAAAATTGGCTACTGGCGTGATGCACAAGGCACCGTGCGCGAATTGCCGATGCATGGTTTTGCACGCGACCTGCCGTTCGAGGCCCACGCCGATGTGCACGGCGCCGGCCTGCGCATGACCCTCACCGACAGCGCCGCGACACGCGGCGGCTATCCGTTCGGCTTCCGTTTCGAAGCGGCCTACCAGCTCGTCGATCCACATACGCTGGAAGTCACGCTGAGCACTGCCAATACCGGCGACACGCGGCTGCCGTACTACGCGGGTCACCACTTCTATTTCACGCTGCCGCATACGCAGCGCGCCGAAACGTCGCTGGAACTGCCGCGCAGCGAACGGCGCTATCAGCAGGCCGACGGCTCGATCAGCGCGGCCGAGCCGGGCGCGGCGCGCTACACGCTCGACGAGGCGCGGATTCAAGACTGCTTCCATTGCCTCGTCGGTGCACCGGACCAACCCGTGCTTCTCAACGCGCCCGGTCTGAACCGGCTCATCACGATCGACCTGCAGCGGCCGGACTCGTTGCCGTGGTACTCGGTCACGACATGGACCGAAGCCGCCGGCTCGGACTTCTACTGCGTCGAGCCCTGGCTGGGTCTGCCGGACGCGATCCACAACGGCATGGGATTGCGCTGGCTCGAACCGGGGCAAACCGAGACGGCCGCCCTGCGCATTAGTGTCAGCAAGCTGCGCGCATAGCAAGATCATGGCGGGATTGCCGCGCATCGCAATGTGATGGATTGCGCGGCTCATCGTGGCTGCCTCGTGGCTTATTGCCGCGTTCCCGCTGCGCGCGCCCTTCTCCTCGCCCGTTTTTCGGATGCTGCAGCGCAAAACCGTTAGAATCGGACGCTTTGCATCTACCTGCCACGTGATCGGGATCGGCGCGCGGCAGCGCTTTGCGAGGTCCAATGCTTACCAGAAGAAAAATGATGAAACGGCTCGCCTGCGCGTCGTTGCTGGCGGTGCTCGCCGCCTGCGGGTCCGCTCCGGTGGGGCCAGGCTTTTACCGCGTCGAACGGGGCGATACGCTATCGAAGATCGCGCGCAGCAACCGGCAGTCGGTGCAAAGCATCGTGCGCTGGAACCATCTGACCAACCCGGACAGCATCGAGGTGGGGCAAGTGTTGCGCGTCGCGCCGCCGGGTGGTGGCGCTTCAGGCGGCCCTTCGGGCGGCGCAATCCGCAGCAGCGGCGCGGGCAGCGCGAGCGCGTCGGCTGCGCCGCGGCCGGCTCCGAACGACACTGCGCCGGCGCCCGCGCCGGCCTCGACGATCTCCCTGATCTGGCCGGCGGACGGCACGGTGATCCGGCGCTTCGACGGCGGCAATTCGAAGGGGATCGATATTTCGGCGGCGGCGGGTACGCCGGTGATGGCTGCGGCGCCCGGCACGGTGGTCTACGCAGGCAACGGCTTGCGCGGGTACGGCAACCTGCTGATCATCAAGCACAATGCCGAGTACCTGACGGCCTACGCGCATAACCGCGTGTTGCTGGTGAAGGAAGGTCAATCGGTCACGCGCGGCGAGAAGATCGCCGAAATGGGCGACACCGACACCGATCGCGTCATGCTGCACTTCGAACTGCGCTATCAGGGCCGCTCGATCGACCCTTCGCGGGCACTGCCGCCGCGCTAGCCATCCAGCGTCAGGCACGCACCCTGCAACCGCAGCCGAGGGAACCGCGCGTGCTATAAAACGCTCAATCCTATGCATGACGTGGCTGAGTGCCACGTCTTCCCCCGTTTTTCTGTAAGGAATCTGCAATGAAGAGCGCATTTGCGTCCGTGGCAACGGCCACGGCGATCGGCCTCGGCCTACTGACGCTCGGCGGCCTCAGCGGCTGTTCCAGCACCACCACCATGACCTACCTGCCGAGCGGCGATACGGGCTTTGCGATCAACTGCAGCGGCAGTGACGCGAGCTCCAGTTGGGCTGAGTGCTACAAGCAGGCAGGCCAGGTCTGCGGCAACTACGGCTACGACGTCGTTTCGAAGGACGTGGATAACGGCGCCACCTCGGGCGGCTCGGTCGGCGGCATCTTCGGCGCGAACGTCAAGAACCGGTCGATGGTGGTTCGCTGCAAGCAGTGAAGACAGCACAGCAGGCGCGAGAAAGCAGGACCGAGCGCGGCCGTGCTAGCGCCGCCGCCAGCGTCCGGAGCGCGGATCGATGCGCGCGGAGAAGGCGAACAGCACTCGGAGCGCGATCGGCCAGATGCCGAGGAAAATGATCAACCAGGTCATGACCGATGGAAAAGAAAATGTAACTTCCATAATCCGCGCCCCGTGTGAATCCGCGGTGACCGTGAAATGAATCAGCAATGACCAGAACAAAAAAAAGCCCGGCACGAGGCCGGGCTAACGGGGGTTCGGCGCATATCGGCAAAGGACCGGTTCACCATGCGCCAGAACGAAATCTAACAACCCCCTTTTACAAGTGCAATCTATTAATTTCGCGTGCAATGTGACACGGCGTACGGAGTCCGCATTACGTGAACGAAAAATGTCGGAAATAAGCGAGTAAATAACTTTTTTAGTTCCACATGAAACGCCATAAAATCGGCAAAACAGAACGTCATACTTCACTCGCAAGACCTTATGAATCAAGCATCTGCCTGTACGCGATAGAAAAAATCTGACGAAAGCGTCCTGGCCGATTTCCGCTAGCCGCGCCCAGTATGATCCAGACGCTTTATGCATTGCGAACCTTTAGTGCGCCAACGCACCATACCGATGTATTAGTGAATTTGAACGATGGCAATAAGCAATCGCATTGCCTCAGAACAAAATTCGCAAACGGCGGATATATTAAAAATCTTCAAATCAACCGACAAATCGCGAAGTCTAAAATCGGCTGTTATTAACGAATTCAACAATCAGATGATAAGCACATATATCGATTCGTTCAAGCTGGCCGAATGGCTAAAATCGGCCGGCTAAAGACTTCGATCACATGACTCGCAGACCGAGTTCGGTCACGAGCACCGCCGCCTGCTGGTGCGAGATCGTCGCGCCTTTGAACAGCACTGCATCGACAAGCCGCACGCCGCTCAGGTCAGCTTCGCGCAAGTCCGCTCCCTCGAAGCGCGCGCCCTTCAGATGCGCATCCTTCAGACTGCCGCCGTCGAAGACCGCCTCGCGGAAATCGACCCCGGCCAGATCGGCGTCGGAGAAATCGAGTTGCTGCAGCGTGGCCTTGCGAAACGACAGGCCGCGCAAATGCGCGCCCACCAGCAAGGTCTCAACGAAACTCAGCCCCAACGCAGCGACATGCTCGAAGTTCGCGCCGGTCAGCTTGCAGCTGTGAAACGACGCCGACGCAAGCTTGGCGCGCCGCCAGCTGGTATTGTTCAGATCGCTCGACTGGAACGCCGCGTCGACCAGATCGGCCGACGCGAAATCCGCCTCGCGGCCACGGCAACGGACCCAGCGGGTGTGCGACAGCATTGCACCGAAAAACGAGGTCTCGACGATCGTGCAACGCTGAAACTCAGCGCCGCGCAAATCGAGGCGCGACAGATCGGCGCCTTCGAAATCGCAGTCGGTGAAATGGAGCGGCTCGTTACCGTTCGCGATGTTTGCGGCAATCAGACGCTCGAGGTCGGTACGCGCGAGTGTGGCACCGATTACCCCGTGAGCTTGCGCGCCCGAATCGGGCGCCGTTGAATCCAGTGACATGAAGGTTCAGAATGAATTTCGAAAGATCCTGAGCGTACCGGAACGCGCTCCGCCCTGGTGCTGCACGCCGATGGTTTATAGTAACGGCCCCGTCAGAACCCGCTTACGATGACTTCCAACGACGCCACTCATAGCCCGCTGTACGCCACGCTGCTCGCCGAAACCGCCAAAATCGGCTGGAGCGAACTCGAACGCTTTTTCGCGCGCGGCATGTTGCTGCGCGTCGCGCGCGACATCGATCTCGTGAGCGTCGCCGAAGCCATCGCCCGCGACGACACCACGCAGGTCACGCAATGGCTGTCTGCCGGCCTCGTCGAACGGGTGCAGGCCGAAACCGCCGCCGATTTCGCCGCGCGCGATCCAGATCTGTGGGCGGTGGTCGTCTCGCCATGGGTGTGCGTGCAGGAACGCAATTGAACGACAGCGCGCGCGCCCCGGAGGAAGTCCCGTTGAAGGATGCCCCGAAGGAAATCCGCTTGGGCGACACGCCGAAGGACGGTCCCCTCGAGGACGCCTCGAAGGAGCTCTCCTCGGGAAGCGGCGCGGCCGCGACCGCGCCCGCCGTCCCGGTGCGCTGGCACCGCCGGGTGCTGACGCTGGCGTTTCCAATCGTCCTCGCCAATCTCACCCAGCCGATTCTCGGCGCGGTCGACACCGCCGTCGCCGGCCATCTGGACGGTGCGTCCTATCTCGGCGGCGTCGCGCTCGGCGGACTGTTTTTCAACTTCGTGTTCTGGGGCTTCGGCTTCCTGCGCATGGGCACCACCGGCCTCGTCGCGCAAGCGCACGGCGCGGGCGACCATGCCGGGTTGCGCAACAACGTCGTGCGCGCGCTGTTGCTCGCGGCGGCGATCGGCGCAGCGGTGCTTCTGCTGCAAGGGCCGCTGATCGGTTACGCGTTGCGCGCGATCGGCGGCAGCGAAGCGGTGCAGCGCCACGCGCAGGCCTACTGCCACGCGCGCATCTGGGCCGCGCCGCTCGCGCTCGGCAATTACGTGGTGCTCGGCTGGCTGCTCGGCACGCAGCAGGTACGGCTGGCCCTGCTTTCGCAAGTGTTCATCAACAGCGTGAACATCGTGGCGGTGCTGTCGTATGTGTACGTTTTCGATTGGGGCGTGGCGGGCATCGGCGCGGCCACGGCGACGGCCGACGCGCTCGGCTTCGTACTCGGCGCCGCGCTGTTGTGGCACGGCCGGCCACGCGGCTTGCCCGCGCTGAACCGCGCCGCCCTCTTCGACGCTCCCGCGCTCAAGCGGCTGGTGGTGCTGAATCGCGATATCTTCGTGCGCACGCTCTGTCTGCTGTCGTCGTTCGGCTGGTTCGCGCATCTTGGCGCGAGACAAGGCGACGCCACGCTCGCCGCCAACGCCTTGCTGCTCAATTTTCAGACTTTCATGGCCTACGGACTCGACGGCTTCGCACACGCTGCCGAAGCGCTGGTCGGCGCGGCGATCGGCGCGCGCGACCGGCACGCGTTCGCGCAGGCCATCAAGGTGACGGCGCTGTGGTCCGCGCTCGGCGCGCTGGGTTTCTCGCTGGTGTACTGGGGCGCGGGATCATGGATCATCGGACGTCTGACCGATCAGGCCGCGGTGCGCGCCACCGCCGAGACCTATCTGCCCTGGGCCGCGCTCTTGCCGGTGATCTCCGTTTGGGGCTTTCTGCTCGACGGCGTGTTCATCGGCGCGACTCGCACGCGTGAGCTGATGATGTCGATGGTGGTGTCGTTTGCGGTGTTCGTGGCGGCCTCGTGGGCCTTGCTGACGCTGTATGGCAATCACGGCTTGTGGGCCGCGATGCTGATCTTCATGGCCGCCCGCGGCGTTACGCTCGCGCGCTTTTTGCCGGGGGTAGTGCGCGGCATGGCAGGCGCCGGCGCTTAGACTCGGCTTGGGTGCCGGCGTGCATGCGCCGACGCTTCGCTTTCATTTCCCTTCCCACTCTCCTGGCTGCCCTCAAGGCGCGACGGGCACCATGGCGGGCGGCCGGTCGTCGGTGGGTACGCCGTGGTAGTCGGCGGGATCTTTAGGCGGCGTGCCGCCATGATGCCCGGAAGGGTCGTTGGCACAGCCGCCGAGTCCGGCAGCCAGCATCAATGCAATCAACAAAACGCGGTTCATAGACTCTCGAGACAGAATGACAATAACGGCGAAGAAGCGCCGAAAGTCTACCCGCAATTCGCCTTCGACGAGTTCGTGCGTCACACGCTCCCGGCTGCCATTTTGTGATGCGTGATCTACTATAAAGACACAGCTACGTGTCATAGGAGACTGCCATGGACGCTGAATCGATCGCAGGTTTGATCGGACTTGCAATAGGTCTGCTCGTGCTGCTCGCGCTGTCGATTTTCGAATCGAGAACTTATCGGCGCGAACACGACGGCGAAGGCATGCTGCATCACTGGTTCACACACCAGCATATGCCACACTGGATGCGTCGCCGGCATTGAGGGGATCGACCGGCTGCTGAGCGCGCGCTTGCGCATAACAGGCAAGCGCGAGCGCCTGCTGACGCGCAACGCTTTCGCGTCAGCTGTGTACGCGCATGTCGTACACGCGCCTGCCGCGCGCCACCCGCCCAGCTGTCGGACTCCTCGCCTGCGCTTCATTCCTCGCGCATTTCGTCCTTTGCGCACTTCCTCTCCGCGGTACTTCCACCCTCAACACTCCCAGCCTCACTGCTCCCCCAGCCTCAGTACCTGCACGCTCACTCCTTCCACCCTGCATCACCTGTCACATCCTCTCAGGCACATGCCTTGCTGTAGAGCATCCTGCAAGGAGGCGTAGCGATACGCGTCCCTCGTCCCGGCGCGCAGGCGCCGAACCAACAGACTACGCGGCCCGAGCACCTCCGAGGGCCAGACAGGGAGAACTCAAATGACCGTCGGAACCATACTGCTTATCCTGCTCATCCTGCTGCTGATCGGCGCGCTGCCGAGTTGGCCATACAGCAGCGGCTGGGGTTATCGGCCGACCGGCGTGCTTGGGGTCGTCCTGATCATCGTGATCGTGTTGCTGCTGATGGGACGCATATAACCCGCGAGACCGAGCCTCCAGGACCCTTCCGAGCCTTTTTCCAATCCGACGCAATTTGTGATTGACTCTGGCACCCAATGCCACGTAGAATCTCGGATTCGTCGGAGCGTAGCGCAGCCTGGTAGCGCATCTGATTTGGGATCAGAGGGTCGAAGGTTCGAATCCTTTCGCTCCGACCACGAAAAAGCAATACGAAACCCGCGTCGCCTTCGGCTTCGCGGGTTTTTGCTTTTGTGCTTCATGCGTTCATGGGGCTCATGGGGTTCGTGCCGACTGATGCCCGCCGCCCGGCCTTGCGTCCTCACGAGCGCCCATGCGACAGTGATTGCAACCCGGCGCAGTTATCCACGCCGCAACCAGAGTCAAGGAGACACCCATGGATCTGATCCTCTGGCGTCACGCCGAAGCCGAAGATTTCGCCGCCAGCGATCTCGCCCGCGCGCTCACCACGCGAGGCCGCAAACAGGCGCAAAACGTCGCCAAGTGGCTGCGCACCCGCCTGCCCGATGATGCCGTGGTCCTCGCGAGTCCCGCGGTGCGCACCATCCAGACCGCCGAAACCCTGAGCGACCAGTATCGCGTGGTGCGCGAACTCGCGCCCAACGCCAGCGTGGACGATGTGCTGAAGGCCGCCGGCTGGCCTAAAGGCATCGCGCCGACGGTCGTGATCGTCGGCCATCAACCGACGCTCGGCCACGTTGCGGCACGCCTGCTCGGCAACAGCAATGCGAGTTGGCCGCTGAAGAAAGCCGGCCTATGGTGGATCGAAAGCCGTGAACGCGACGGTGAGGACCAGGCCGTGCTGCGCGCGGCGATGAGTCCCGATCTGATCTGATCTGATCCGAGCCGGTCGCGCGAAAACAACACACGGCGAACACACGACGAACACGCGGCGCGCGCGGCCCACGACATTACAAGCCGCGAGCACACAGCTTACGGGCAGTCATCCAATCGTCATGGCTTTGCCATGCGAGCGTCACCAGGCGTTACTACATTGGCGAAAAAAGAAATCTCCCTTTTTTCGACCAGGACGCCACATGCGAGAACTGCCGACGCCCACCCTGCCTCTGGCTTCGCTCTTCGAAACGCGTCGCCTGCCGCGCGCCGAAGAGACGGTCACCGCCCAGCATCGCCTGCAAGTCACGTGGGCTCGCACCGACGAGGAACTGCGCGAAGCCCAGCGTCTGCGCTACCGTGTATTCGCCGATGAAATGGGCGCGCGTCTGACGGGTCCGGCCGGCCTCGACGTCGATTCGTTCGACTCATATTGCGATCACCTGCTGGTGCGGGATCTCGACACGCTGAAAGTGGTCGGCACGTACCGCGCGCTGCCGCCGCATCAGGCGGCCCGTATCGGACGTCTGTATGCGGAAAGCGAATTCGACGTGTCGCGTCTCACGCACCTGCGCGCGAAGATGGTCGAGGTGGGCCGTTCGTGCGTGCACCCGGACTACCGCAGCGGCTCGGTGATCATGTCGCTGTGGGCCGGGCTCGCCGCGTACATGAAGCACAACGGCTACGAGACGATGCTCGGCTGCGCGAGCGTCGCGATGGTCGACGGTGGCCACTACGCGGCCAATCTGTACTGCGCGCTGCGCGACAACGCGTTGACGGCACCGGAATATCGCGCGTTTCCGCACACGCCGCTGCCCGTCGAAGAATTGCAGAACGGTGCCGATGTCGCACCGCCGCCGCTGGTGAAAGGCTATCTGCGTCTTGGTGCGAAGATTTGCGGCGCGCCGGCCTGGGACCCCGATTTCAACACGGCTGACTTTCTGACGCTGCTGCGTCTGTCGGATATCAATGCGCGTTATGCGCGGCACTTCCTCGGCGACGCGTCGCCGCGCTGAACGGCTCACCAATACCCGCCATTCAGTCGACTCGAGTCGACGACTGACGCGGTAAAAAAAAGCCCGGCGGATCATCTCCGCCGGGCTTTTTTCATTTGCCGCGCCGATCGCGCGGCGGCTTCCGGTTGTGACCCTGCGAGGCACGGCACAACGCATTAGTCTCAATCGTCGGTGTACACCACGCGATACGGAATCCCAACCTTCTCCCACTCCGCAGCCTCCTGGATCAGGCTGTAATCGGTCAGCGGATTGTTAGCTACCCACTCGTTCGGCAAACGCACTTCGTAACCGCCGTTGACCTGCGCAACCGCGATGCCGGGCAAGCCGACATCCGCACGGCGGCGGCACAGCAGTGCCGCGAGCCGCAGACAGAACAGCAGCGGCCACTCCACCTCGCGCGTTTGCGACAGCTTGCCGAGTTTCCCCGCATGGCCGAGCACCAGCGCGGCGAGCCGCGCCTGGTCGGTACGCGAAAAGCCCGGCATGTCGGCATTGCTCGCGATATAGGCCGAATGCTTGTGGTACGCGCTGTGCGAGATCGACAGCCCGATTTCATGCAAGGCCGCGGCCCAGGCGAGGAATATGCGATTCTCGACGCGGCGCTCCTCGTCCGGCTCGACAAACTGGTCGTAAAAGCGCACCGCGAGTTCGCCGATACGCCCGGCCTGCGCACGGTCCACGCCGTAACGCCGCATGAAGCCTTCCACCGTCACGGTGCGCATGTCCTCGTGCTGCGACCGGCCCAGCAGGTCGTACAGCACGCCGAGGCGCAGCGCGCCGTCGGTCGTGTCGACGTAATCGACACCGAGTTCGTCGAACACCGCGATCATGATCGACAGGCCGCCGGCCAGCACGGGAATGCGATCGCCCTTCAACGCGACCAGCTTCAGGCGATTAACGTTCTCCGCCTTGATCAGCGCGCGCTTGAGGCGCTCCAGCCCACCGCGCGAGATGCCGTGCGTGATACCCGGATCGTTGAAGCCGTTTGCCTCGACCAGTTCGGCGAGCGCGCGTGCGGTGCCGGACGAGCCGATCGCCTGCTCCCAACCGGTTTTCTTGTACTCGGCGGAAATAATCTGAATTTCGCGGCCTGCGGCGAGCTCGGCCTGCCGCATCGTGTATTCGTCGACATTACCCGCCGGAAAGAAGGCGCGGCTATGGCTCACGCAGCCGATATACAGGCTCTCCATCTTGATCGGCGTGTAGTGCGAACCGATGATGAATTCCGTCGAGCCGCCGCCGATATCCACGACGAGGCGTTTGCCCGCGCTAGCGGGCACGGAGTGTGCAGCGCCTGCGTAAATCAGGCGCGCTTCTTCACGCCCGGCGATCACTTCGATCGGGAAGCCCAATGCGGCTTGCGCCTCGCCGAGAAACTCGTTGGCGTTCTTGGCGATGCGCAGTGTATTCGTGGCAACCGCCCGCACGTGATCGGGGTGAAAGTCGCGCAACCGCTCGCCGAAGCGCTTGAGCGCATCCCAGCCGCGCACCTGCGAGGCGCGGTCGAGCATCTTGTCGCGCGACAGACCAGCGGCAAGCCGCACCGGCTCACGCAACGCGTCGACCTGATAGATCTGGCTGCCCGCGTCGGTTTCCTCGACCCGGCCTACGATCAGTCGGAAGCTGTTCGAGCCGAGATCGACGGCAGCAAGGAGTTGCGGGGTAGTAACCATCGAGTAAGCGGACTCCATGCGTGCGAGCGCGGCGGCGTTCGACGCGGAAGGCGCCGGGTGTCCGCCGGATGCCTTGGGCGCCTTGTGGCCGGCCGCGCTGTTCAAAGACGCCATTCTAAGCGTACCGGACCTCACGATGTCGCCTCGCAGTAAAGGGGGTGCCCTATGGTCCCATATGCACTGCGTCATAATGACGACACGCAACGAATACGGCGTAGAATTTAGGACTTCGAGAATGTCATAACAACGTCATCATACTGTGAGAATTTCCGAGCGTCTTTCCGTCTCCCCTCCTGACATTCCATTCTCGCTGCCGATGTCCATCCGCTACCCCTTATTGAATCGCGAGCTGGGCATCCTGGGTTTCAACGAGCGCGTGTTGGCACAAGCCGCCGACCCGGCCGTCCCTTTGCTCGAACGCCTGCGCTTCATCTGCATCACCAGCAGCAACCTCGACGAATTCTTCGAAGTCCGCATGGCCGGATTGCAGGAACAGATGCGCGACAACCCCGGTGCGCTGTCGCCGGACGGCATGTCGTTGCAGCACGTGTACGACCTCGTGGTCGAGCGTGCGCAGCGGCTCGTGCATCGTCAGTACACCATGCTGCACGACACGGTACTCACCGCGCTCGAAGCGGAAGGCATCTATTTTCACGGCACGGAAGCGTGGAACGAAGCGCAGACCGAATGGGCGCGCAACTACTTCTTCGACGAACTGCTGCCGGTGCTCACGCCGATCGGCCTCGATCCGGCTCACCCGTTTCCGCGCGTGCTCAACAAGAGCCTGAACTTCGTCGTCGAACTCGAAGGCAAGGATGCGTTCGGCCGCCAGGCGATGATGGGCATCGTGCAGGCGCCGCGTGCATTGCCGCGGCTCGTGCGCATGCCGCAGGAGCTGTCGGGCTATCCGCATGGCTTCGTGCTGCTGAGCTCGTTGCTGCAGCGTTTTGTCGGCGAGCTGTTTCCGAATCTGGTGGTGCGCACCTGCAACCAGTTTCGCATCACGCGCAATAGCGAACTGTTCGTCGACGAAGACGAAATCACCAACCTGCGGGTCGCGTTGCAGGGCGAACTGCCGGCGCGGCATCTGGGTAATGCGGTGCGGCTCGAAGTGTCGGCGGAAACGCCTGCGCATGTCGTGCGGCGCCTCCTCGACGAAAGCAGCCTTTCCACCAAAGACTGCTACTTCGCCGACGGCCCAGTCAATCTCGTGCGCCTGATGCAGTTGCCGGAGATGGTGGACCGGCCCGACCTGAAGTTCGTGCCGCATATTCCGGCGATCCCGCAGCAGATCGCCAACAGCGCGAACATGTTCGACGTGATCGACCAGGGCGACGTACTGCTGCATCACCCCTATGAGAGCTTTCAGCCGGTGCTCGAACTGTTGTTGCAGGCGGCGAAAGATCCGAACGTGGTGGCGATCAAGCAGACCATCTATCGCACCGGCACCGATTCGCCGCTGATGGATGCGCTCATGCAAGCCGCGCGCAACGGCAAGGAAGTGACGGTGGTGGTGGAGCTGCTCGCGCGCTTCGACGAAGAAACCAACATTAGCTGGGCCTCGCAGCTGGAGGCGGTGGGCGCGCACGTCGTGTACGGCGTGGTGGGCCACAAATGCCACGCAAAGATGATGCTGATCGTGCGGCGCGTCTCGTCCGGCGGCAAGACCCGCATGAAGCGTTACGTGCACCTCGGCACCGGCAACTATCATCCGCGCACCGCACGGCTTTACACCGATTTCGGCCTCATGACCGCCGAAGAGAAAATCTGCGAAGACGTGCACCACGTGTTCCAGCAACTGACCGGCATTGGCGGTGAACTGAGGCTGCATGAGTTGTGGCAATCGCCGTTCACGCTGCATCCGAAGCTGGTCGAAGCGATTCGCGCTGAAGCGGAGCACGCACGCGCCGGCAAGAAAGCGCGCATCGTCGCAAAGATGAACGCGCTCCTCGAACCGACCGTGATCGCCGAGTTGTACGAAGCATCACAGGCCGGCGTGAAGATCGATCTGATCGTGCGTGGCGTGTGTTCGTTGCAACCGGGCGTGCCGGGCTTGTCGGAGAACATCACCGTGCGTTCGATTGTCGGGCGCTTTCTCGAACACCATCGCATCTTCTATTTCTACGACGGCGGCAAGGAACGGGTGTATCTGTCGAGCGCTGACTGGATGGACCGCAACTTCTTCCGCCGCGTGGAAGTGGCGTTTCCCATCAACAACCGGCGCCTGAAGCGGCGTGTGATCGCTGAAGGCCTGTCGGCGTTTCTCGGCGACAACCAGTCCGCGTGGCTGATGCAAAGCGACGGCCACTACCGGCGCCGGCGGCCAGGCAAATCGTCGCGCAATGCGCAGATGAGCTTGCTGGGGAAATTCTGTTCGTGAGTTTGTGAGCGCCTGCTTGCGTTTGCGCGCCGCTGAACACGCGGCGCTTATAAAAAAACCCGCCATGGTTTGCACCACGGCGGGTTTTTTCCGCCCAACGCTTTCAAACCGGAGCCGGCTGACGACGCGCCGTGCGATACACCGGAAAGCGCACGCTGAACGTGCTGCCGCGCCCCTCTTCGCTCTTCACATCGAGCTGCGCATCGTGCCGTTGCAGCACGTGCTTGACGATGGCAAGGCCGAGGCCCGTGCCGCCCGTATCGCGAGAGCGGCTGCGGTCGACGCGATAGAAGCGCTCGGTCAATCGCGGAATATCCGCCGCCGGAATCCCCAGGCCGCTATCCGTGACTGAGAACATCGCACTGCCGCCGTTCGCGTGCCAGCTCACGCGAATCGCGCCGCCGTCCGGCGTATAGCGGATCGCATTGGTCACGAGGTTGCCGAGCGCACTGAGTATCTCCGTTTCCACGCCGGTGACGGTGAGCCCTTCGTCGGCGTCGAACACGATCTTGTGATGGTCGCTCGAGAGGCTCGCCGCGTCGTCCTTCAAATGGCGCAACACCGCGCGCATGTCGATCATCTGATCGCTCGGCGGCCTGTTGTCGCCTTCGAGCTTCGCGAGCACCAGCAGGTCGTCGACGATATGACGCATCCGCGAGGCCTGCTGCTCCATCAGTTCGAGGTAGCGCCCGCGCTCGGCTTCGCTCAGCGGCAGTTCTCGCATGGTTTCGAGAAAACCCGAGAGCACGGTGAGCGGTGTTTTCAGTTCATGCGACACGTTGGCGACAAAGTCGCGCCGCATCGCGTCGGTACGCTCCAGCTCGGTGATGTCTTGCGACAGCACCAGCTTGCGGTTCTCGCCGTACGGAAACACCTGCACCGACAGCACGTTCTGGCGCTTCTCGCCCATACCGCGCATGATCAGCATCTCTTCGTAGCGATGCGAATTCAGATAGCGCACGAAATCCGGCTGGCGCACCAGATGCGTGATGTGCTGACGCAGATCACGTTTCGCATCCAGCCCGAAATGAAGTTCGGAGATCGCGTTGCACCACTCGATCTGATCGTGATCGTCGAGCATCGCCACGCCGTTCGGCGATGCCTGGATCGCCTGGATGAAACGCGAATGCTGCTGCTCGACCTGACGCACCTGCGCATGCCAGCGCTTCGCAAGCTTGTGCAGACGGTAGTAGATTTCGCCCCAGATGCCGGGGGCGCTCGGCACTTCACCGTAGACCGGCGCGTCGAGCAAGCGCCACAAGCGCTGCTTGTGGAAGGTGCTGAAGATGCTCTGCGCGAGCAGCAAAACGATCGCGAGGACGAGCGCTGCCTTGACGTTCACGAGTGCGCCGACCACCACGCACAGAACAGCCAGCAGCACGACCGACACAATGGAGCGCGCCCAGATGATGTTCATGTTCTAGCAATCGACGAGAAAAGTGCTACCGCAAAGTCAGGCGCTCTTGGCGAGCCGGTAGCCGCTGCCGCGTACCGTCTCGATCATAGCATCGCACCCGGCCGGCTTGAGCGCTGCGCGCAGACGCTTGATATGCACGTCCACCGTGCGCTCTTCGACGAACACGTGATCGCCCCACACCTGATCGAGCAGTTGCGTGCGGCTATGCACGCGCTCCGGGTGCGTCATGAAGAAGTGCAGCAGACGGAATTCGGTCGGGCCGAGATCGAGCTTGATTTCGCTGCCTTCGGCATGCGCGGCGACGCGGTGCGTTGCCGGATCGAGCTTCAGACCGTTGATCGCGACCAGGTCTTCGGTCAACTGCGGCGCGCGGCGGCGCAACACCGCCTTGATACGCGCCATCAGTTCTTTCGGCGAGAACGGCTTGGTGACGTAGTCGTCCGCACCGATTTCGAGGCCGAGCACCTTGTCCTGTTCATCGCCACGCGCGGTCAGCATGATGATCGGAATATGCTTGGTGCGTTCGTTGTTGCGCAAATCACGGGCGAACGCGATGCCAGACTTGCCCGGCAACATCCAGTCGAGCAGAACGAGGTCGGGCAATACATCGCTGATCAGGTTCTGCGCCTGTTCCGCGTTGTACGCGCGAATCGGGCAGTGACCGGCGTGTTGAAGATTGACCGAAATCAGTTCGGAAATGGCGGGCTCATCTTCAATGACGAGAATGCTGCTGGGCATCGGCACCTCTGATCCTTATAACAGATTAACTGAGTGCTTCGCGTTCGAGCGCGTCGCGCGACTTGTGGCGTACGTCGGTGCCCTTCACGATGTAAATGATGAATTCGGCGATGTTCTTCGCGTGGTCGCCGATCCGCTCGATCGCCTTGGCGATGAACAGGAAATCGAGGCCCACCGAGATCGAACGCGGATCTTCAGTCATGTACGAAATCAGCTTGCGCACGAAGGCGCGGAATTCTTCGTCGATCGCTTTATCGTCGCGCACGATCTGCGCGGCGGCCACTGTATCGAGACGCGCGAATGCGTCCAGCGCGCGGCGCAGAATCGACACCGCCATCTCGCCCGACAATTTGATCTCGGCGATATTGATGGTGCGCGAGGCGCCGTCTTCCATCAGGCGCTTGGTGCGCTTGGCGATTTTTTCGGCTTCATCGCCGGCGCGCTCGAGATTCGTAATCGTTTTCGAAATGGCGATCAGAAGCCGCAGGTCGCGCGCGGCCGGCTGACGGCGCGCGATGATGTTGCTGCACTCTTCGTCGATTTCGATTTCCATCTTGTTCAGGCGCTCTTCCGCCGCGATCACCTGTTCGCAGATGTCGAGGTTGAATTCGTTGAGCGCCTGCATCGCGTGGACGATCTGCGATTCGACGAGGCCGCCCATTTCGAGGACCTTCGACGAAACGAGATTCAGATCGGCGTCGAACTGGCTGGACAGATGTTTATCGGACATGTCGTACTCCCTTGTTTTGCTCGTCGACGGCTTAGCCGAAGCGGCCTGTGATGTAGTCCTCGGTTTCCTTGCGGACCGGCTTGATGAAGATCTTTTCGGTGTCGCCGAACTCGATCAGCTCGCCAAGGTACATATAGGCAGTGTAGTCCGAACAGCGGGCCGCCTGTTGCATGTTGTGGGTCACGATCACCACCGTGTAATCGCTCTTCAGTTCGGCGATCAGTTCCTCGATACGGCCCGTCGAAATCGGGTCGAGCGCGGAACACGGTTCATCGAGCAGCAGCACTTCAGGACGGATCGCGATACCGCGCGCGATACACAGGCGCTGCTGCTGGCCGCCGGACAAACCGTAGCCGCTCTGGCCCAGCTTGTCTTTCACTTCGTTCCACAACGCGGCCTTCGTCAAGGCCCATTCCACGCGGTCGTCCATTTCCGAGCGCGGCAGCGTTTCGAACATCTTCACGCCGAACGCGATGTTGTCGTAGATCGACATCGGAAACGGCGTCGGCTTCTGGAACACCATGCCGATCCGCGCGCGCAGCAGCGATATATCGCGCTTGGAGGTCAGCAGGTTTTCGCCGTCCATCAGGATCTCGCCTTCGGCGCGCTGTTCCGGATAGAGCGCGTACATCTTGTTGAGCGTACGCAGCAGCGTGGACTTGCCGCAACCCGACGGGCCGATGAACGCGGTCACCTTGCCTTCGGGAATCTGCAGATTGATGTTCTTCAGCGCGTGATACTTGCCGTAGAAGAAGTTCAGATCGTTGATCTCGATCTTTGGGCGCGACGGCGACGACGCCTGGCCGCTCTGGGCGGGATCGAAACCGGCGGGCGCCGTCGGGCGCGCGATCGGATTGAGTTGAGTTTCTGCCATATTCATCGGATTACACTCCGCCCTTACTTATTCGAAAAGATCGTGCGCGCGAGGATGTTCAATCCCAACACCGCGAGCGTGATCAGGAAGACGCCGGCCCACGCGAGCGATTGCCACTGCGCAAACGGGCTCATCGCGAACTTGTAGATCGTCACCGGCAGGTTCGCAACCGGCTGGTTCATGTCCATCGAGAAGAACTGATTCGACAGCGCCGTGAACAGGAGCGGCGCGGTTTCACCCGCAATCCGCGCGACGCCGAGCAGCACGCCGGTGATAATGCCCGCGATCGACGCCTTCAGCGTGATCGACAGTACCATTTTCCATTTCGGCGTGCCGAGCGCGAACGCCGCTTCACGCAGCGCGTTCGGCACCAGTTTCAGCATGTTTTCAGTGGTGCGGATCACGATCGGAATCTGCAGCAGCGCCAGCGCGAATATGCCGGCCCAGCCGCTGAAGTGACCCATCTTCGCGACGACGAGAGCGTAGACGAACAGACCGACCACGATCGACGGCGCCGACAACAGGATGTCGTTGATGAAACGCGTGAGACTCGCAAGCCAGCCCTTCTGACCATACTCGGCTAGATACACACCGGCCAGAATGCCGATCGGCGTGCCGATGAAAGTGGCCAGCCCGACCAGCATCGCACTGCCGACAATCGCGTTGGCGAGACCGCCGCCATCGGTGTTCGGCGGCGGCGTGGATTGCGTGAACAACTCGATCGACAAGCCGCCGATGCCCAGACGCAGCGTCGTATAGAGAATCCACACGAGCCACAGCAAACCAAACGCCATGGCCACGAGCGACATCGTCAGCGCGACGGCGTTCTTCATGCGGCGGCGGCCTTGCAGACGCACGCGCATCGTTTCGAGCTCAGCGGCGTTGCGCGAACCCGGCATACCCAAGGTGGACTGGCTCATTTCGCGCCCTCCCCTTTCTCGAGACGAAGCAGCATGAATTTCGAAATTGCCAGAACGATGAAGGTAATCACGAACAGAATCAAACCGAGTTCCATGAGCGCCGACGTATGCAACCCGGGGTCCGCTTCCGCGAATTCGTTGGCCAGCGCCGAGGTAATGCTGTTGCCCGGCGAAAACAGCGAGACGTTGTCGAGCAGATTGGTGTTGCCGATCACGAAGGTCACCGCCATCGTTTCACCGAGTGCCCGGCCAAGGCCGAGCATCACGCCGCCGATGACGCCGCTCTTCGTAAAGGGCAGCACGATCTTCCACATCACTTCCCACGTCGTGCAGCCGATGCCGTACGCCGATTCCTTCAGCAGGACCGGCGTGACTTCGAATACGTCGCGCATCACCGCGGCGATATACGGAATGATCATGATCGCGAGAATCACACCCGCGCACAGAATGCCGATGCCGATCGGCGCGCCCTTGAACAATGCGCCGACAAACGGAATGCCGCCGAGCACCGTGCCCAGCGGCTTTTCGAACCATGTCGCGAAGATCGGTGCGAATACCAGCAAACCCCACATGCCGTAGACAATCGACGGAATCGCGGCGAGCAGTTCAATGGCGACGCCCAGCGGCCGGCGCAACCACGCGGGCGCGAGTTCAGTCAGGAAGAGCGCGATGCCGAAGCTGACGGGCACCGCGATGATGAGGGCAATGAGCGAGGTCGCGATCGTGCCGTAAATGGGCACCAGCGCGCCGAATTGTTTGCTGGGTGGATCCCAGTCGGCGGTCCATAGAAACGCGAAGCCGAACTGCTTGATCGACGGCAAGGAAGCGACAATCAGCGAAACGATGATGCCGCCGAGCAGCAACAGCGTGATGATGGCGGCGAGACGTGCGAGGCCGCCGAAGATGACGTCGCCGGCGCGGCTGGGTGCTTTTTGCTGCGACGCGCTGCCGGGCGGTTTCGATCTCGCCGCGCCAGAGGCTAATTGGATATCGGACATGAGAGCCTGATGGACCTGTTTCCAGTTGCCGTATGACACTTGTCATGCGGCGGACAATGCTGGGCTAATGCCGGGATAGTGTCTGAGTAATGCCTGGGTAATGCTTGGGTGATGCCTGGGTAATGCCTGGGTAGAGCCTTGGTAAAGCTTTGGTAATGCCTGGGTGATGCTTTGGTGATGCTTTGGTAAAGCCGTTGGCCGTCCTCGAATGAGCACGGCCAACGTGTTGCTTACTTTTTGGCGAATCGCTTAGTCAGCGATAGCCTTGCCCGAAGCGTCCTTCACCTTCGACTTCCACTGCGAGCGGATTTCCGCCGTCACCGAATCCGGCAACGAGATGTAGTCCAGATCGTTTGCAGCCTGGGTGCCGTTCTTGAACGCCCAGTCGAAGAACTTCAGCGTTTCCGTGCCTTGCGGAGCCTTCTCCTGCGTGGTGTGCAGCAGCACGAAGGTTGCGCCGACGATCGGCCATGCGTTCTTGCCCGGCTCGTCCGTCAGAATCTGGTAGAACGACTTCGACCAGTCAGCACCAGCAGCCGCTGCCTTGAAGGTTTCCGTCTTCGGTTCGACCACTGCGCCCGTCGAATTCTTCATCGAGACGTACGTCATGTGGTTCTGCTTCGCGTACGCCCATTCCACGTAACCGATTGCGCCCGGCAGACGTTGCACGAAGGCTGCGACGCCGTCGTTGCCCTTGCCGCCCGTGCCCGTCGGCCAGTTGACCGTTGCGCCTTCACCGACCTTCGACTTCCAGTCAGCATTGACCTTCGACAGGTAGTTCGTCCAGATGAAGGTGGTGCCCGAACCGTCGGCGCGGCGAACCACGGCGATGTCGGTATCCGGCAGCTTGACCTTCGGGTTCAGTGCAGCGATCGCGGGATCGTTCCACTTCTTGATCTTGCCCAGGTAGATGTCGCCGAGCACTTCGCCCGACAGTGTCAATTCACCCGCCTTCACGCCCGGCACGTTGATAGCCGGAACCACGCCGCCGACCACCGTCGGAAACTGGAACAGACCTGCCTTCGCGAGTTCGTCGTCCTTCAGCGGAGCGTCCGAGCCTGCGAAATCGACCGTCTTCGCTTCGATCTGCTTGATACCGCCCGACGAGCCGATACCTTGATAGTTGACCTTGCCGCCACCCGTCTTCTGGTAGGCGTCAGCCCACTTCGTGTAGATCGGAGCTGCGAAGGTGCTGCCCGCGCCGGTGATGTCTGCGGCTTGCGCTGCCATTGCGAAAAGCGCGCCAGCGACGCCAGCGAACACGGTTTGCATCAATTTCATGAGACCTCCAAGGGTGTGAGCGGTGTGAGCGAATAACATGAACACCGCGAAGCTTAGGGTCTCTTTGTGACAGTAACGTGACTAACCGTGAAACGGATGTGACAGTAGGATTACAGACTCGAAAGGCGTTTGTACGGATAAAGCGCTGGTTTAGCGAAGTTGCAAGCAGCGCTCTACAGATTAGACGAAAAAGATGGGGCGCGAACGTTGGCGTAGGAGGAAGCGTGCGGCGAGGGATTTTCGGCGGGGCGCTGAGGAGCGCTAGCTGGGGTGAAGGCTCGGGAATGAGTAGGTGGGCGAAGATTCGACGGCGATGGGATGCTCCCAACTGCGGTCTGCCGCCGCCCGCCCACGGTGGGACGATCTGCTTGCCCGTGCGTCGCCGTTGCGGCGACGGCGACGGGCGGCCTCCGGCCGTGTCCCGCCGCCTCGGCTAACCGCGTGGTTATTTAAGCCGTAGCTTGCTTGACCGCGTCGGCGATCGATTCGGCATACCGAACCGCATCGTTGACTTTTTCCGCCTCGACCATCACACGCAGTACCGGCTCCGTACCGGACGCGCGGATCAACACGCGGCCGCGGCCGTTCAGCGCCTGCTCAACTTTGCTGATCGCGCGACGGATCGCGTCGCTGCCCTTCCAGTCCGCGCCGGGTTGCATCCGCACGTTGATCAGTTTCTGCGGAAACAGCGTCACGCCGTGAAGCAACTCGGCGAGCGTTTTGTCGCTGCGCTTCATGGCGGCCAGCACCAGCAGGGCCGAAACGATGCCGTCGCCGGTCGAATGGCGGTCGAGGGAGAGAATATGGCCGGAGCCTTCCGCGCCCAGCTGCCAGCCGTGCTCGCGCAACTGCTCGAGCACGTAGCGGTCGCCCACCGCCGCCCGGACGAATCTCACGCCGGCTTCCTGCAGCGCGACTTCGACCGCCATATTGGTCATCAAGGTGCCGACCGCGCCTTCCACTTTGCCCTCGGTCGCCATCCGGTCCTTGACCAGTACGTACAGCAGCTCGTCACCGTTATACAGGCGACCCGCTGCATCCACGACCTGCAGCCGGTCGGCATCCCCATCAAGCGCAATGCCGAGGTCCGCGTGGTTCGCGCGCACTGCGCGCACCAGCGCGTCCGGAGCGGTTGCACCGACGCCGTCGTTGATGTTGAAGCCGTTCGGTGCGACGCCAATCGGGATCACGTCGGCGCCGAGTTCGTGGAACACGTGCGGCGCGACGTCGTACGCAGCGCCGTGCGCGCAGTCGACCACCAGCTTGAGACCGCGCAAGTCGAACGCGGCCGGGAAGGTGCTCTTGCAGAACTCGATGTAACGGCCGGCCGCGTCATCGAGGCGCCGCGCCTTGCCGATCTGTTCGGATGCCGCGCACGCCAGCGGCAGATCGAGTTGTTCCTCGATCTGCGATTCCACTTCGTCGGGCAGCTTGTTGCCGTCGGCGGAGAAGAATTTGATGCCGTTGTCGTAGTACGGATTGTGCGACGCACTGATCACGACGCCCGCGGCGAGTCGCAGCGCGCGCGTCAGATAAGCGATGCCCGGGGTCGGCATCGGCCCGGCCAGCATGACGTCGACGCCGGCCGCGGAAAAGCCCGCTTCGAGCGCGGCCTCGAGCATATAGCCCGACACCCGCGTGTCTTTACCAATCAGCACCGTGGGCCGCGTGCCCGTTCTCGCCCAGCGGTCGGCGCCCGCCAGCACCTTGCCGGCAGCGTAGCCGAGCCGTAATACAAACTCCGGCGTGATCGGCCCTTCGCCAACCTTGCCCCGAATCCCGTCCGTTCCAAAATAGCGACGTGCCATGTTTTATAGTCCTCTTTCTTTTTTGGGCTCAGCCGCGCGCGCGGCTGTGATTCGCCGCGTCGCGCATGGCTGCCCATACTTTCAATGCATCCACTGTCTGCGCAACGTCGTGCACGCGCAGAATTGCCGCGCCGCGCCCGGCAGCACACACTGCCGCGGCGATGCTGCCCGCGACGCGTTCCGGCGCCGGGCGTCCCACCACTGCGCCGACCATCGACTTGCGCGACATGCCGGCGAGAATCGGGTACGGCGGCTCGGCCCGCGGCGCGGTGTCCGGCAGGTGCGCGAGCAGCGCGTAATTGTGTTCGACGACCGCCTTGCCAAAGCCGAAGCCCGGATCCACGCTGATACGCGCACGGACAATGCCCGCTTGCCGCAATGCCGCCACCCGCTCTTCGAGAAACTGTCGAACCTCGCTTACGACGTCGTTATAAGCGGGCTCGCCAACTTGCATGGTCTGCGGCTCGCCGAGCATGTGCATCACGCATAGACCGCATTCGCTGTCGCGCACGGCGTCGATCGCGCCCGGCATGCGGAAGCCCCAGATATCGTTGATCAGGTCGGCACCCGCCGTCAGTGCATGACGCATCACTTCTGGCTTGTATGTATCGACCGACAGCGGCACATTCGCGCCGCGCAGTTGTTCGACCAGCGGGATCACCCGCTCCAGTTCTTCGTCGAGCGGCACCGGCGGCGCACCCGGGCGGGTCGACTCACCGCCGATGTCGATGATGTCCGCGCCGTCGAGCAACATGCGCTCGGCCTGCCGCAGCGCATCGCCGCGCATCGCGTACTGACCGCCGTCGGAAAAAGAATCGGGTGTAACGTTCAGGATGCCCATAACCAGGGGGCGTTCAAAGGTCAGCTTGAAGCGGCCGCATTGCAGCAGTTCAGGAAGGGGAAGAGAAGCAAATTCGACTTTCGGCACGTAGCGGTCAATCACGTAAAACGGATAAATGCAAAACGGGCCGGTGTGAAACACACCGGCCCGCACTTTCTACTGGTCGCCTATCAGGCCGGCGCGGTCGCGCTACCAGGCTTGACCTCAGTGCCCGGGCTGCCGCCCGACGAGGCGTCGCTTGCCGACGGCGGAGAGCTCTTCGGCGAACGCGGCGGACGGCCTGCCATGATGTCGTTGATCTGATCGGCGTCGATCGTTTCCCACTCCATCAGCGCGGCTGTCATCGCTTCGACCTTGTCGCGGTTCTCATCCAGCAAGCGCTTGGCGAGGTTGTATTGCTCGTCCAGCACGCGACGGATTTCTGCGTCAACCTTCTGCTGCGTCGCTTCCGAAATGGTGCGCGTGAAACCACGGCCAAACGGCGTAGCGTCGTTTTCGTCGTCGACGTAGACCATCGGTCCGAGTGCGTCCGTCATACCGAAGCGAGCCACCATGGCGCGGGCCGTAGCCGTTGCCTTGTTGAAGTCGTCCGATGCGCCGGTGCTGATCAGATTCAGGAACAGCTCTTCCGCGACACGGCCACCGAACAGGATCGCGAGGCGGTCCAGCAGGTAGTCTTTCGAATACGTTTCGTTGTCATGCTCCGGCAACTGCCACGTGACGCCCAGCGCACGGCCGCGCGGAATGATCGTGACCTTGTGCACCGGATCGGCCTTCGGCAACAGCTTGGCGATGACCGCGTGACCCGACTCGTGATACGCCGTAGCACGCTTCGATTCTTCGCGAATCACGGCCGACTTGCGCTCCGGACCCATGAAGATCTTGTCCTTCGCGTCTTCGAAGTCGTTCATTTCGACGATGCGCTTGCCACGGCGAGCCGCGAACAGTGCTGCTTCGTTGACCAGGTTCGCCAGATCGGCGCCGGAGAAACCCGGTGTGCCGCGTGCGATAACCGCTGCGTCGACGTCGTTCGAAATCGGCACCTTGCGCAGGTGAACCTTCATGATGTGTTCGCGGCCGCGAATGTCCGGCAGACCGACGTACACCTGACGGTCGAAACGGCCCGGACGCAGCAGCGCCTTGTCCAGCACGTCCGAACGGTTCGTGGCAGCGATCACGATGACACCGGAATTCGCTTCGAAGCCGTCCATCTCGACCAGCATCTGGTTCAAGGTCTGTTCGCGCTCGTCGTTACCGCCGCCCATACCGGCACCGCGATGACGGCCAACCGCGTCGATTTCGTCAATGAACACGATACACGGCGCATGCTTCTTGGCCTGCTCGAACATGTCGCGCACACGAGCCGCACCGACACCCACGAACATTTCCACGAAGTCCGAACCTGAGATGCTGAAAAACGGCACCTTCGCTTCCCCGGCGATAGCACGCGCCAGCAACGTCTTACCGGTTCCCGGCGGGCCGACCAGCAGCACGCCGCGTGGAATGCGCCCACCCAGCTTCTGGAATTTCTGCGGATCGCGCAGGAAGTCGACCAGTTCGGAGACTTCTTCCTTGGCTTCGTCGCAACCGGCGACGTCGGTGAAATTGATTGCGTTGTTGTTTTCGTCGATCAGACGTGCACGGGATTTACCGAACGAGAACGCACCGCCTTTCCCGCCTCCCTGCATCTGTCGCATCATGTAGAACCAGAATCCGATGATCAGGATCGTGGGTCCGAGGTAGTACAGCGCGGACACCAGCGCATTCGGTTCGTCATCAGCCTTACCGCTCACCTGAACGCCGTACTTCATCAGATCGCCGACCATCCAGATGTCGCCGGGCGACACGATCTGGTACTTCTGGCCGTCTGCTGGAGTGACCGTGAGGTTCCGCCCCTGGACAATGACGTTCTTGACTTTGCCGTTCTTCGCGTCGTCCATGAACTGCGAATACGAAACACCTTCCTGGACACGGGGCTTGTCGAACTGCTTGAACACCGTAAACAGCACCAGTGCGATAACCAGCCACACTGCTGCTTTCGAAAACATATTGTTGTTCAAAGCACCACTCCTTCACTTAGACGGGCGCCTACATTTGCCTTGCGGCACCACGAAAGCATTCTAATCCAGTCCGCAGACCCCTGCCATAACGTTTCGCTACCACATAAATAGCGAAGCGGGCTATCAGAGCACCGATTTCCAGCGCCTGGGCGCATTAACGACAGGTGCGGAACCTTCCTGCAGCGCCCCTACGCGGGCCGCTTGAGATGCTTACCCAAAATAAACGTTTCTGACGACTTGTCCCGCGACGCTTTTGGCTTGCGGGCCGCCACCACCTTGAACTGGCGTTTGAACTTTTCGACAATCTGGCTGTAACCGCTGCCGTGAAAACATTTGACTAAAAGGGCACCATCCGGTTTCAGGTGATTTTGCGCGAATTCCATCGCGATATCGCACAGATGCTCGATTCGCGCGGCGTCCGCCACCGCCACTCCCGACAGGTTGGGCGCCATATCCGAAATTACAAGGTCAACCTGGCGCTCCCCGACTAATTCTTCCAGTCGTTCGAGAACCGAGTCTTCGCGGAAGTCGCCCTGAATGAAATGGACGTCCGCGATCGGCTCCATCGGCAGCATGTCGAGAGCGATGATCGTGCCGTCAATGCCGCCCTCGCGCTCGGCGTCGCGCTGCGTGCCCTTGGCCAGCTTGTTGCGGGCGTACTGGCTCCAGCTACCCGGCACGGAGCCGAGGTCGACGATCACCTGGCCTGGCCGGATCAACTTGTCCTGCTCGTCGATTTCCTTCAGCTTGTAGGCTGCGCGGGCGCGATAGCCCTCCCGCTGCGCCATTTTTACGTACGGGTCGTTGATGTGATCGTGCAACCACGCCGTGTTGAACTTGTTTTTTGCCATTAAAGGTGAACTCTTGCTGCGAAATGTGGCGCTTTAGGGGATAATACGCGGTTAATTCGCGCGGCCACCGCCAAACTTGGCAGTCATCCGCGATTCTGTTGTTCTGACGCGCCGCCCTGCGCTATTGGCCGAAATCTCTCGGAAATGCAGGTGCCGCCATTTTAGTCGAGTCTCCCACTTTCCATGCCAGCCCTTAAAGTCTCTTCCGACCAACGCGCCGAATTGCGCTCCCAGGCACATGCGCTCAAACCGGTCGTGCTCGTCGGCGCCGAAGGCTTGACCGACGCTGTGCTGTCGGAAATCAAGGTCCACCTTGGCGCGCACCAATTGATCAAAATCCGCGTGTTCGGCGACGAACGCGAAGAACGCATCGCGATCTACGAACAGATCTGCGACAAGCTGAATGCAGCGCCGATCCAGCATATCGGCAAGCTGCTGGTGATCTGGAAGCCGGAAGCAGCCGCACAACCGGCCGTGAAGGCCAAGCGCGGCGCCCTGCCGAGCGCCCGCGAAGCGGCTGTCGAAGCCAAACCGGGTAAAGGCCGCGCGCCGCGCGTGGTCACGGTGGTGAAGCCCAGCGAAATCCCGATGCGCAAGCCGAAGGCAAAAGCGGTCGTGGTGCGCGGCAATGAACGGGTCACGCAAGGCGGCAACATCAAGCGCGCCAAGAAGCGCCAGACCAGCGCGAAGCGTGCGCATCAGTCGTCGAAGTAAGCGAATGATGAGGGTGCGGGCGGTGTCCGCACCTTGATGTGAACTGCTCAGGCCGCGTGGTCACTTATACCTGGTTGACTCTGCCTGGATAAAGTCGCCGGGGCGGTTCCGCTTGAGCAACTCTACAGGCAAACCCGCGTGAGCAAGCCGTAGCCGCGTCACTCAACCGGTTACGTTCCCCGCAGCGCCGCGAGCGCCCTGCTCTGCTGTCAAGCTACCCACGCTCGCCGGCAGCTTCCACACCAGCGCCACGCCCAGCAGGCTTTCGATCAGATAAAACAGACTCGATACGCCGTGCAGGATGCCGAAGCGTGTCGCATAAGCTGAATGCCCGACATCACTGCCCGCTTCCAGCGCGGCCACGCGCATTGCATTCATAAACGGCTGCAATGCAAAGTAGCCCACCAGCACGCAGACAAGCATACCGGCGATCAACCAGCGCAAACGGCGATAAGCATCACTGCCGCGACGAACCAGTATGTTCGCCAGAACCAGCAGCAAAATACCGCACACCGCGCCCAGCACGCCTTCAATGCGAAACAGTTGCGCCGCCACCGCACCTGCCGTCATCCGGTCGAGCGATGTGAACAACACCGGCGCGACAGCATAGCCGATCGTCAACAGACTACCCACCCAAACTACCGTCAGCAGGCGGAACAGGCGATGTGGCATCAAGGACACCTGAGCCGCCTTCAAACGTAGCTAACCGCGATGATTTCGTACTCGCGCACGCCGCCCGGCGCTTGCACCGATGCAACGTCGCCTTCCGACTTGCCGATCAACGCGCGCGCGATCGGCGAGCTGATCGAGATCAGACCGTGGTCGATGTCCGCCTCGTCGTCGCCGACGATCTGGTATTTGACCTTGGCACCCGAATCGAGGTCTTCGAGTTCGAGCGTCGCGCCGAACACCACGCGACCGTCCGCTTCCACCTTGGACGGGTCGATCACTTGCGCACCGGCCAGCTTCGATTCGATTTCGGCAATACGGCCTTCGACGAAGCCCTGCTTTTCCTTCGCCGCGTCGTATTCCGCGTTTTCCGACAGATCGCCCTGGGCACGCGCTTCAGCGATCGAATTGATCACCGAGGGACGCTCAACCGATTTCAGGCGCTGCAATTCATCGCGCAACATTTCCGCGCCGCGCTTCGTCAATGGAACAGTGCTCATAAACAACTCTATGCAAAAAACAGCCGTAAAAAAAATCACCGCGGTTAAGTGCATTCCGCGGGGGCCAGAGCGCCGGACAAAGCCCGGACCCAAGCACCTGCGGAACGCCGCTTAACCGCGGCACTTACATCTTGGACAGGAATTCGAAGCCTTAGTTTAGGCGAGCGTGGAGGCCTTGTAAATCATAGACTTCCAGGTTCTTCAAATAGCGCAAACCTTCCACTGCGGCCCGTGCGCCGGACATTGTCGTGTAGTACGTGACCTTGTTCGCCTGTGCGCTCATACGGATCGAGCGCGAATCAGCAATCGCCGCGCGGGTTTCGTCGACGGTCGTGAAGACCAGCGCGATTTCGCCGTTCTTGATCATGTCGACAATGTGCGGACGACCGTCCTTCACCTTGTTGACGACTTTGACCGGCACACCGGCCGCTTCGATCGCGGCAGCCGTACCCTTGGTCGCGACGATCGGATAACCGAGTTCGTGCAGCATGCGTGCGACAACGACCGCCTTCGGCTTGTCGGCGTCCATCACGGTCAGCAGCACCGTGCCCGACTCCGGCAGACGCGACCCTGCCGCGAGCTGCGACTTGAACAGCGCTTCCCCGAACGTCTCACCCACGCCCATCACTTCACCGGTGGAGCGCATTTCCGGTCCAAGCACCGGATCGACTGCCGGGAACTTGACGAACGGGAACACGGCTTCCTTCACGCTGAAGTACGGCGGATCGATTTCTTTCGTCACGCCCTGCTGCGCCAAGGTCTGGCCGACCATCGCGCGCGCCGCGATCTTCGCGAGCGGCAGGCTGGTCGCCTTCGACACGTACGGCACCGTGCGCGACGCACGTGGATTCACTTCCAGCACGTAGATGATGTCTTCTTTCGAGCCATCCGCCTGCGGCACTTGCTGGATCGCGAACTGCACGTTCATCAGGCCGACCACGTTCAGCGCCCTCGCCATTGCGCCGGTCTGGCGCTTCAGCTCGGCAATGGTTTCCTTCGACAGCGAGTACGGCGGCAGCGAGCAAGCCGAGTCTCCCGAATGGACGCCCGCCTGTTCGATGTGCTCCATCACGCCGCCGATGAAGACGGCTTCGCCATCGGAGATGCAATCCACGTCGCATTCGATTGCGTCGTTGAGGAAGCGGTCGAGCAGCACCGGCGAATCGTTCGACACCTTCACGGCTTCGCGCATATAGCGCTCGAGGTCGCGCGGCTCGTGGACGATTTCCATCGCGCGGCCGCCCAGCACGTACGACGGACGCACCACCAGCGGATAGCCGATTTCCTCAGCGAGCTTCAGCGCTTCGTCTTCAGCACGCGCGGTGCGGTTCGGCGGTTGACGCAGGCCGAGATCCTGCAGCAACTTCTGGAAACGCTCGCGGTCTTCTGCGGCGTCGATCATGTCCGGCGACGTGCCGACGATCGGCACGCCATTCGCTTCGAGATCGAGTGCGAGCTTCAACGGCGTTTGACCGCCGTATTGCACGATCACGCCGACCGGCTTTTCCTTGTCGACGATTTCCAGAACATCTTCGAGCGTCAGCGATTCGAAGTACAGACGATCGGACGTGTCGTAGTCGGTCGAAACGGTTTCAGGGTTGCAGTTGACCATGATCGTTTCGTAGCCGTCTTCGCGCATGGCGAGCGCGGCATGCACGCAGCAGTAGTCGAACTCGATACCCTGGCCGATCCGGTTCGGGCCGCCGCCCAGCACCATGATCTTCTTGTTGTTCGTGGGGTTCGCTTCGCACTCTTCCTCGTAGGTCGAGTACATGTAGGCGGTTTTCGTGGCGAACTCGGCCGCGCACGTGTCGACGCGCTTGTACACCGGACGCACGTTCAACTCGATACGACGCTGGCGTACCTCCGCCGGCTTCGCGCCGAGCAGCTTCGCCAGACGACGGTCCGAGAACCCGCTTTGCTTCAGATACTTGAGTTCTTCCTTCGACAGGCTCGCCAGCGTGCGGCCGCCCAGCGCCTTTTCCTTCAGGATGATCTGTTCGATCTGCGCGAGGAACCACGGATCGATCGAGGTCTCTTCGAAAATCTCTTCGGCCGTCATGCCGACACGGAATGCGTCGCCCACGTACCAGATACGGTCCGGACCCGCTTCACCGATCTCGCGGATGATCTCGTCGCGGTTGTCGGTCTTTTCGTCCAGACCGTCGACGCCCACTTCCAGTCCGCGCAGCGCCTTCTGGAACGACTCCTGGAAGGTGCGGCCAATCGCCATCACTTCACCGACCGACTTCATCTGTGTGGTCAGGCGCGAATCGGCTTCGCGGAATTTCTCGAACGCGAAGCGCGGGATCTTGGTGACGACGTAGTCGATCGTCGGTTCGAACGATGCCGGGGTCTGACCGCCGGTGATTTCGTTCTTCAGTTCGTCCAGCGTGTAGCCGACTGCCAGCTTCGCCGCGACCTTCGCGATCGGGAAGCCGGTCGCCTTCGATGCCAGTGCCGACGAACGTGACACGCGCGGATTCATTTCGATCACGATCATCCGGCCATCTTTCGGATTGATCGAGAACTGCACATTCGACCCGCCCGTATCCACGCCGATCTCGCGCAACACCGCGAGCGATGCATTACGCAGGATCTGATATTCCTTGTCGGTGAGCGTTTGCGCCGGCGCGACGGTGATCGAGTCACCGGTGTGGATGCCCATCGGGTCCAGGTTTTCGATCGAGCAGACGATGATGCAGTTGTCCTGTTTGTCTCGGACCACTTCCATCTCGTACTCTTTCCAGCCGAGCAGCGATTCTTCGATCAGCAGTTCGCGCGTGGGCGACAAGTCGAGACCACGCTTGCAGATCTCTTCGAATTCGTCGCGGTTGTATGCGATGCCGCCGCCCGAACCGCCGAGCGTGAACGAAGGACGAATCACCACCGGATAGCCGCCGCTGCCCGTTTGCACAGCGATCTCAGCCTGAACCTGCAGCGCCTCTTCCATCGAATGCGCGGTGCCCGACTTGGCCGAACCAAGGCCGATCTTCGTCATCGCGTCTTTGAACTTCTGGCGGTCTTCCGCCTTGTCGATCGCTTCCGGCGACGCGCCGATCAGCTCGACCTTGTACTTCTCCAGCACGCCGTGTGCGTGGAGATCCAGCGCACAGTTCAGCGCCGTCTGACCGCCCATCGTCGGCAGGATCGCGTCCGGGCGCTCCTTGGCGATGATGCGCTCCACCACTTCCCACGTGATCGGCTCGATGTAGGTCACGTCGGCCGTGTTCGGGTCAGTCATGATCGTCGCCGGATTGCTGTTGACGAGAATGACCTTGTAGCCTTCCTCACGCAACGCCTTGCATGCCTGCGCGCCCGAGTAGTCGAACTCGCACGCCTGGCCGATGATGATCGGACCCGCGCCGATGATGAGGATGCTCTTGATGTCTGTCCGCTTGGGCATAACGCTCTCGCTAATGTATTCCTGAATTCTTTCCGTCGGCGCGCTGCGTCAATACGTTGCGCGCGCTCTGTTTGGTGCGGCCCGCCTTGCTTCGCGCTGAGTGCGCCCATCGCGGTGCGAGCCGCGCGCCGCCTGGGCGCTTACAAGACCGCTTACAAGACTTATGCCGCTGCGGTCTTGCCGGCCTTCTTCGTGTCCATCAACGCGGTGAAGCGATCGAACAGATAGGCGATGTCGTGCGGACCAGGCGATGCTTCCGGGTGGCCCTGGAAGCAGAACGCCGGCTTGTCGGTCAGCGCGAAGCCTTGCAGCGTGCCGTCGAACAACGAGACGTGCGTCACCTTGGCGTTGGCCGGCAGCGTGTCGGCGTCGACCGCGAAGCCATGATTCTGCGACGTGATGACCACGCGGCCGTCTTCGAGATCCTTCACCGGATGGTTCGCGCCGTGGTGGCCGGTCTTCATCTTGAGGGTCTTGGCGCCCAGCGCGAGGCCCATGATCTGATGGCCGAGGCAGATGCCGAAGGTCGGAATGCCGCGTTCGATCAGCTCCTTGGTCGCGCGAATCGCGTAGTCGCACGGCTCCGGATCGCCGGGGCCGTTCGACAGGAAAACGCCGTCCGGGTTGAGCGCCAGCGCGTCAGCGGCAGTGGCTTGCGCCGGCAGCACGGTCACGTGGCAGCCGCGTTCGGCCAGCATGCGCAGGATGTTGTACTTCACGCCGTAATCAAACGCGACCACGCGGTATTTCGGCGCATTCTGCGTGCCGTAGCCGGTGCCCAGACGCCATTCGGTCTGGGTCCACTCGTAGCTTTCCCTGGTCGACACGACCTTCGCGAGGTCCATGCCCGACAGACCCGGGAACGAGCGCGCGAGTTCGATTGCCTTCGCCTCGTCATCCGAGCCGGCCAGAATGGCGCCGTTCTGCGCCCCTTTGTCGCGCAGCACGCGGGTCAGCATGCGGGTGTCGAGACCGGCGATGGCGACCACGCCTTCGTCCTTCAGATATTGCGGGAGCGTGCGCTCCATGCGGAAGTTCGACGCGAGAACCGGCAGATCACGGATGATCAGGCCGGCGGCATGGACTTTCGTGGCTTCGACGTCTTCAGCATTCACGCCGACGTTACCGATGTGCGGATACGTGAGGGTCACGATCTGGCGCGCGTAGCTCGGGTCAGTCAGGATTTCCTGATAGCCGGTGATAGCGGTGTTGAACACGACTTCGCCGATCGTATGCCCGGGGGCGCCGATCGAGTAACCACGAAAGACCGTGCCGTCGGCGAGTGCGAGCAAAGCGGGAGAAAATGACGGCAACACGGGAGACTCCTTGGGGAACACCCTGTTGCCGACCTGTCTATCCGACTGCGAGCCGCAGCGAAACGCATCAGCAGGATGCGCGCGCAGACTCGCTCGCGTACAGCTAGTGACGTCGCAAGGGCGCGCGATGGGTCCATTGTGTGGACGGATCGGCTGGGTGCGGGGCGTCAAAAGCGCGCGGCGGATGAACGGTTTGGGAGAGGTAGGCGCTAGGGTGCGGGTTGATAAGCTCAAACCTTGAAATTATAGCGTGAAATCACCCTTCCCGCCAAATCCGAGATGGTGAGGCGGCATGCTGCAGTGTCACCTGAACCCGCTCAAAGCCTTGCTGGGCGTAGCACGGAAGCCATAGGACAAAATTTACACGGGCCAGAATCGGGATAGCCCCGGTAAATATGACACCCCGGCACCAAGTGCCGGACGCGAGCGCCTCAGGGCGGCAATTCGGCGTCTACCTGTATCGGCGAAGCAGCATGACCGCTTCAGGCCTCCTGCTCGGCGTGCATCTGCGCCGGCCGAACCAACGTGCGATCGGGTAATACATACCAGATCGCGCTCAACACCTGAAGCGTCACCAGAATGCCCCAGGCGGTCAGATGCGCGGCCGCCGGATAGTGTCCGCCGCTGGCCGGCCAATGCGACAGGATCGCGCCGACGCCGATCTGGAAACCGAAAATCAGCAGAAAAAGGATCAGCGTCAGCGTGGTATTCACCCGCCCGATCATCTGCGCGGGGAAGTGGCGCGCCATCACCGCGTAGCTAAGAATGCCGGTGCCGCCGAAAATACCGTACGCCGCCCACAGCAGGCTCGCAGGTAACGGCACGCTGAACATGATCAGCAACTGGGTGACAACGAACAGCGCCATGCCAATGCCGCAGAACACATACAGCGAGATGCCGCGCCGCTCGAGGCTGCGTGCCGCCGCGCCGAAACCCACGCAGCCGGCCATCATGGCGAAACCGAGAATCGACACCAGGGCGGCCGCTTCTCGCGGCTCGAAGCCTTGTACGTCGCGCAACCAGGCACCGACCCACAACGATTGCATCGCGTAGAACACGCCCTGCGTGACGACCGAGAACGACGCGATCTTCCAGAACGCCGCGCTCTTCAGGATATGCAAGGTGCCTTTGAACTGGGCGCCAAGACTTGCCTGGTGATGGGTTTCCTTGCTGTCCGGCGCGAGCGTCCACTGCGCAAGCGCCACCAGAACCGTCAGCACACCTAGACCGATACAGACCGCGCGCCAACTGGCGAAGCCCAGCGCCCAGGTGAGCGGCGAACCGACCATCACGCCGCCGAAACCGCCGATCGCCATCACCAGCCCGTTCATCAACGGCAGCCGGGCCGGAGCGAAATGTTGCGCCAACGCCTTGAACGCGCCACCGAGGCACACGGACACCCCAACGCCGATCAGGAGGCGCCCGACCATCATCGCGCCGACACCGTGCGCGGCGCCGAACACCCAGATTCCCAGCGCGGCGAACAGCAAGGTGACCGCCGTCACCCGACGCGCGCCGAAGTGATCGAGCAACACGCCAGCCGGGATCTGCGCGCCCGCGAAGCCGAGAAAATACAAACTGGTCAACACGCCGAGATCCGTCGCCGACAAGCCGAGATCGTGCGTGATGAAAGGTGCAAAGCCGAGATTGACGCCGCGAAATACGTAAGAAACAAAGTAACCGGCGGAAAACAGGAAAAACACGCGCAACTGGGTCGACGACATAAACTTTGAGATGAGCGGCCGGATTTGGCCCAAGCACGAAAGATAAATGAAACGGGCGAACTTCGCCCGAATTGATCGGCGGAATGAAAAACGCCGTCACCACGGGTGACGGCGTTGGAATAACACGGTGCGTGATCGGAGCGCAATTCATGCGCTGCCCCCGCAACGCATGTGGTCACTACCGTGGGAGCCGCTTTTTGGTCTACTTACCCTTCTTCGCGTTGGCCGCGGTCTTCGGGCGGCTATCTGCCGCGGCCTTCGACGCCTTGCCGGACGTGGAAGCCGACACCTTCGTCACCTGGCCCTTGCTGGCACCGGACGTTGTCGGCTTGCTGGCTTTGCCCACCGGCTCAGATACTTTCACCACGGCGGAATGGCCACGACCCTTCTTCTTATCGTAGCGCGAATCGTTCCGCGTGTCTGCGACGCGGGTGCCGATCTTCTCGACCCCGCCGCCTTGCACGTCGGTCGCGATGCGCTCCGGACCGGGTTCGCTCGGCATCGCCTTGCCGACCGGCACGTGCAGCACAATCACCTGACCACGCGAAACCTGATCACGATGCGTGCGATTCCACGCCTTCAACTGACCGATCGAGACGCCATAACGCACGGCGATGGCGGCCATTGTCTGATTGCGACGCACGCGGATCAGCATCTTGCGGGTGTCGGGGACGTCGGGCTCCATGGCCAATACGGCGCTTTCGGCGACGTCGGCGCTGATGTCTTCGTCGTCATCCGAACCGCGCGGCACCACGATTGTGGAGCCCGGCTTCAGACGCATGCCGGCCGGAATCTTGTTCACTTCCATCAACGTGTCGGCGTCGACCCCGATCTTTTGCGCAATCGCCGCTGGCGCGGCACGCTCGGTGACCGTGTACGTGGTCCACGATGACAGGGAACCGGAGTACGCCTTCAGATTGCGTTCGAATGCGCTCGCGTTGTCGAACGGCAGCAGGATTTGCGGCTGCGTGGCGCCGAGAATCACCGGCTTTCTGAACGACGGGTTCAGCGAGCGGAATTCGTCCGTGGAGAGATTCGCGAGCTTAGCCGCCATGTCCACGTCGATGTCGTGCGAGGTCGTGACCGTCACGAAATACGGGTGGTTCGGAATCGACGGCAGCGTGAGCCCGTACATCTGCGGATTCATCACGATGTTCTTGACGGCCTGCAGCTTGGGCACGTAGTTGCGCGTCTCGTTCGGCATGCGCAGGCTGAGGTAGTCGGTGGGCAGCCCCGCCGCCTCGTTGCGGGCGATCGCGCGCTGCACGTTGCCCTCGCCCCAGTTGTACGCGGCGAGCGCCAGTTGCCAGTCGCCGAACATGTCATGCAGATTCGACAGATAGTCGAGCGCGGCGCTGGTCGACGCCAGCACGTCGCGGCGCTCGTCCTGCCACATGTTCTGCTTGAGGTTATAGGTGCGGCCCGTGCCCGGCATGAACTGCCACATGCCCGCCGCCTTCGCCACCGACAACGCCTGCGGGCTATACGCGGATTCGATGAACGGCAGCAGCGCAAGCTCGGTGGGCATATGGCGCGCCTCGAGCTCTTCGACGATGTGATAAAGGTACTTTTGCGAACGCTCGGTCATGCGCTGCACGTAATCCGGGCGCTGCGCATACCAGTTGACCTGCATATCGACGAGGTCGGTTTGCAGATCCGGCATTTGAAAACCACGGCGAATACGGCCCCACAGATCAGCGTCCTGGCTCGTCAGCTGAGTGACCGAGCCCTGGTCGACGTTGATTGTCTCTTTGGCGGTGGCTGTCTTGCGAAGGGCGTCGGCTACGGCTTGCTGACTGGCGGGATTTGTTGCGGTGGTGGGGCTATTCGTCGCCGGTCCCTGACTCGCGCAAGCGGCGAGTGTCAGGACCAACAACGCACTAAAGATAAATCGCATGAACGTCTCGGCTTCCACAAGGGCTGGAATTTGCAGCCGATAGTACGAAACGGCATCGTTTACGTCAATCGGAATATTACGAAAAAAATCAAGGAAATCTTGGGCTTGGCGAATTTTTGCGATTCATCACGTGAGAAATACCTGACGCCGAACGGATCAACGGAAGCGGTTTTTCCATTCACGCATCAGCGTAAATGCCGCTAAACGATCGGGTACTTTTTCGTGCAACTGCTCTTGCAGGGTTGTTTGAATCGCGGGATTGTCGGCGCGCAAAAATGGGTTCACGGCGCGTTCGTGGGCGATCGTGGTGGGCAGCGTGGGCACCTGACGCGCGCGCAATTCGCTCGCTTTGTCCCGCCAGGCTTGCAGTTCGGCGTTGCCCGGCTCGCAAGCGAGCGCGAAGCGGATGTTCGACAGCGTGTACTCGTGCGCGCAGTGCACCTCGGTCGCGCCGGGGAGCGCGGCAAGCGAATCCAGCGACGCCAGCATCTGAGTGGGCGTGCCTTCGAACAACCGGCCGCAGCCGCACGCGAACAGCGTGTCGCCGCAAAACACGTGCGGCGTGCCGCGCGGGTCGGCGGCCTGAAAATACGCGATATGACCGCTCGTGTGACCCGGCACGTCGAGCACGCTGAATTCGAGTGCGGGCGCCGCAATCGTCACGTGATCGCCATTTTCAAGACGGTGCGTGAGGTGCTGGATCGCTTCACCGGCGGGGCCGTACACGGGAACGACCTGGCCGTTCAGCAGATCGGCCACCCCACCGACGTGGTCTTGATGATGGTGCGTGAGTAAAATAGCGCTCAGCCGCCAACCTCGTTTCGCCAGATATGCGCGCACGGGGGCGGCCTCGCCCGGATCGACGACCACCGCGTGATGCCCGTCGGAAACGACCCAGATGTAATTGTCTTCAAACGCCGGGACCGGTACGTACTCGAGCGCATTCATAGGTGACGCATTCCCTGATATGACTGATCGAGCGATTATAGACTGGCCGGCCTGGACCGATTCGCCACCTGGCCGCTACGTGCTCGACTGGGAACAGACCCAGCTCGATCGCGTGGTGTCGGACGTGTTCGGTTACCATGCGCTGCAACTGGGCCTGCCACAACTCGACGCCTTGCGCGAGAACCGCATGCCGTGTCGCGGACTCGTGCTCGACGCGGCGAGCGGCGCGAGTGCGCCCTACACTTTCCCGCGCGGCCTGGGGCGTGCCGGAAATGGCCTGGCAAATGGTTCAGGAAACAGCTCGGCGAATGATTCGAGGAGGGGCGCCGCGCAAGGTCTGCCCGCGGGCTTGTCGGCGCCGGCTGGGCGTAGCGCTGTCTGGTGCGACCTGCTCGACTTGCCGTTCGAGGCACAAAGCGTCGACCTGATCGTGATGCCGCATACGCTGGAATTCACGAGCGACCCGCATCGGCTGCTGCGCGAAGCCGAGCGAGTACTGATGCCTGAAGGCCAACTGATCATTCTCGGCTTCAATTCACTGTCGCTGTGGGGCGCACGTCAGTCGGTCGGCAAGATGACCGGCCGCCCGTTCGTACCCGCGGCAGTCGATCTGATCGCCTTCACGCGCTTGAAAGACTGGATCAAACTGCTGGGTTTCGACCTTGAACGCGGGCGCTTTGGCTGCTATCGTCCGCCGCTCGGCAGCGATCAATGGCTGTCCCGCTATGGTTTCATGGAAGCCGCCGGCGACCGCTGGTGGCCGATTTTTGGCGCCACGTACATGGTCAAGGCGATCAAGCGCGTGCGCGGCATGCGCCTTGTCGGCCCGCTGAAAGTGAAGAAACCTGTCCTCGCCGCGGGCCTCGCGCCCGCCGCCACCCCGAACACACGCAACCATACTCAATGACTTCCGACATCATCGATATTTATACCGACGGCGCCTGCAAGGGCAACCCAGGCCGCGGCGGCTGGGGCGCGCTGCTGCGCTTCGGCGACCAGGAAAAAGAACTGTTCGGCGGTGAACCCAACACCACCAACAACCGCATGGAACTGATGGGCGTGATCGCCGCGCTCGAGGCACTCAAGCGTCCCTGCAAGGCCGTCGTGCACACCGACTCGCAGTATGTGCAGAAAGGTATCAGCGAGTGGATTCATGGCTGGAAAAAGAAAGGCTGGATCACCGCGGCCAAGCAGCCGGTGAAGAACGCCGATCTCTGGAAGCGGCTCGACGCACTCGTCGCACAGCACGACATCGAATGGCGCTGGGTACGCGGTCACAACGGCCACCCGGAAAACGAACGCGCGGATCAACTCGCCAATCGCGGCGTCGCATCACTCGCGGAAATATGATGCGTGCGGTGCCGCCCGTAGCGACACCACACGCGCGCCCTTCTTTCTTTGCTGATTTTTTTAGAGCAGGCTAATCCGACATGCGTCAACTCATCCTCGATACCGAAACCACCGGCCTGAATGCACGAACCGGCGACCGGATCCTTGAACTCGGTTGCGTCGAAATGGTGAACCGCCGCCTCACGGGTAACAACCTGCATTTCTACATCAACCCGGAACGCGACAGCGATCCGGGCGCATTGGCGGTTCACGGACTGACCACCGAATTCCTGAGCGACAAGCCGAAGTTCGCCGAGATCGCCGACCAGTTTCGCGACTTCATTCAGGACGCGGAACTGATCATTCACAACGCACCGTTCGACATCGGCTTTCTCGATGCCGAATTTGCGTTACTGGGTTTGCCGCCGGTGAAAACCTACTGCGGCGAGATTATCGATACATTGGCGCGCGCCAAGCAGATGTTCCCGGGCAAGCGCAATTCACTCGACGCACTGTGCGATCGCTTCGGCATCAGCAACGCGCACCGCACCCTGCACGGCGCATTGCTCGATTCGGAACTGCTCGCCGAGGTGTATCTGGCGATGACACGCGGCCAGGAAAGCCTCGTCATCGACATGCTCGGCGATTCGCACGGTGGTGGTGGCGCGCACGCGCCGCGCATCGCGATCGATTCGCTAAATCTGATCGTGATTACCGCGAGCGACGAAGAGGTCGCCGAACATCAGACGGTACTCGACGGCCTCGACAAGGCGATCAAAGGCACGAGCGTGTGGCGTCTCGAACCCGCGCCGGCCGCGGATGAGCAAACCGCTTAAAAAGTACTTTACGGGTGCAAAAATCCCTGACATAATTCGGCTCTCTTCGGGTGGTTAGCTCAGCGGTAGAGCACTGCCTTCACACGGCAGGGGTCACAGGTTCAATCCCTGTACCACCCACCAGTACATAAGCAAGTTAAGCAAGCGTTACCCGACGTTGCTTTAAAGCCCCAGATCCGAAAGGATGCTGGGGTTTTTTATTGCCTATGTCGCCCACGGGTTTTTCATTGTCGCCAACACGGCGGTGGTCTTTATCTGAAGCGGCTTCACATGCTGAATACAGCAGCGAGGAAATCAGGGGTGTGGGTGCCACCTTGTTCCGTCTAGTTCGCTAACTCCGGTGGCTGCGGTCACCAAACATCATCTCACCCCGCATAGCCGTCTCAGGACTGGCTGAAGATTTGCCATTCACGATCTCCGAAAGCGTTTTTGCGCGAGACATCGAACGCCTCAGCGGCTCGGTCTCATGGATAGGACTCGAGTGACTCTGCGTCCATTCCGTGGCCGCTCACTGAGCGACGAGTACCGGCGGCGAACGTGATCAATGTGCGAGCCGCACTGTCCTATGCGTTCGTCGCTCAAGTCACCTGACCGATCAAAAGGAACGTGAACCCAATCGCTAACACGCGGGGGGGCAGTTTCAGATTTTTCTCATATTTCTCGATCGGGCTAGCGTTTATCTTGCAGGCGCTAAATCACCCGGAGATGAAATGAATAAAAGTACGCCCGGACTTGTCCCAACCTGCTCACCAAATCAGCATCGAACTGGAATTACTGGCGAGACGACAGGTATCAACGGACTACTCCATCCCCTCACCCCCGCCGGCTGCGACCTGCGCGATCACGCTTTCATGCCCCTCGATGTCGCGCGTCTCTGCAACTCTGGCTTGGCCCATGACGAAACTCTCGCAGCTTGCGGGGCCGCCGTCCTGCTGCGCTGTGCCTCATGGCATCAGATGCCGGCCGCCTCACTCCCGGACGATGACGAGTGGCTCGCAAAGCGCGTCGGATATTGGCATCGCGGCAAGATCGACACAGACTGGCCCGCTATACGTGATGGTGCGCTACGTGACTGGATCAAGTGCAGCGACGGACGCTTGTATCACCCCACTCTCGCAGCGAAAGCGCGCGATGCGTGGGCAGCCAAACTCAAGCAATGTTTCAACACAGAAAGCACGCTCACCAAAAAGGACTGCCGAAGGCGCCGAATCGAATCCGTCGATCTCGATTTCAACGAGTGGCCGCCATCAGACTGTCACCAGCGAAAAGCCCGCGATGCCGCTAGCGAACGAGCCTTCCGGACACCGAGAGAAGCAAAGCTCACAACCCGAGGCGCAAACAGCGGCAGAGGCGCGGCTACGCGCGGGAGCGAGAAACACGCGATGAGCGCCGCCGACATATCAGCTTCGTTGATCAGATGGGAGCGTGGACGCGGCAAGGCCGCGCGCGGCTTCTCCGCAAACCATGTGCATGTGATCGCACTTGCCAACATGGCCTTGATGCCGAAAGAACTGCGCCGGGCGTACAACTCCGCGGTAGCTGATCGGCTCGGCACGAACGACCACTTGCCGGTGAACGCTGGCTTCGTCAAGAAATTCGCGATCAAGCACCGCAACCGGCTCATACAACGTAACCCGCCTGAGCCGAGGCCAACGCCGACGACTGAAACCACATAACCCGAGGCAACGCTTGCAGATCGCGCAAATCGACTCGGAGACTTGCATTCGCGCGAAGCCGTGAGATCGCTCAGGACGCGTATTTTCCGACGCGCTCGCACATTGTGGGCGAAGCGCGGTGCAGCGCAATCACCGCACGCTCCAATCCGGAAAACCGACCCGCGACGACGCGCCTTCGCGCAGGATTGTTCCGACAACGCTTCGTGCCGCCGTGCAGGTTGCACTAGGTCAACACTTCCGTCGGACACCGACACAATGACCGAAGTTTAAATATCTACACACAAAAAGTCAAGATCTCTAAACCGGCTCAGCTAAAAAACCGCCGGTTAAATGCCGGCGGCGTTCATAGCGAGGGAATGGCCGCCGCTTTCTCTACTCCGGCCGAAACATCGAAGCCTTAACAATCGCCGCGACGTAGTGCAGAAGTTCGATCTTCTCCTCCTCGATCGCGATCTCTGGATGATCCCGGTTGACCGAATTGAAATATTTGCGACCGTCGCGCGAATAGAGGTAGACCTTGATCATGACCCGACCGTCCGTTGCCTTGACCAGCACCTCGTCGCCCGGTTCGACAGCGTGATCGGGTTGGACGACCACGAACTCGCCGTTACGGATGCGCGGCATCATGGAATCGCCTGTGCAGCGCAGCCCGTAGGCCCTCTCCTTGGACGGAAACTCCAGATAACCATCGCCATATCCGACGGGAGACTCAATTTCGGCCCAGAAGCCGTCGTTACCTAGCTGTGCCATGCCCACTACCGGAATGCGTTGTCTCTCAAGCAACCAGATCGGGTCGAATTCGCTTCGATCCCCGACATCGGCCAACTTCTTCTCTCCTTCGCCCCTGACAAGCCAATCAATCCTGTAGCCATATTTCTTCTGGATGCCGACGGCGTACTCGTGCTTCATCGACTTTATGGCGAGCGACAGCCATTGGCTGACAGTGCTTTTGGTAACGCCAGCGGCTTCAGCCAACTCGGTCTGATCGATGCCGGTCTCGTCCAGGACAATCTGGATACGTTCGGGAAGGGTGGTCATGGAACAGGAATCTAAACTATACACGGTTTAGATATCTTTCAATTTAAAGTTTAGTTTTCTGCACCGCAAGCACAAATATCAGGCGGGGCTGGCGCGTCGTTCCCGATGGGTCGAGACACCCGGAGGCAGCCGCTTAATACCCTCCCGCATCCGCATGCGGGATTCATCACGACGCCCCTGCGTCTGCCGCCTCGAAGTCAACACCGAAACCCCGTACGATTGCGACCGCCAGATACTGCTGATATAGTCGGCTCTCGGGCACTCGCCCCGTCTACTTTCTTCACCTCATTCGACTACAGGGAGGCGTCACATGTTCGCAGTGCATAGCGCCGTCCCTGAGATGGTCTTACGACCATTCTCGCGACCTTAAAGTTGTCGCGTTGTCGCTCATGCGGTTCTGCCTGAACAGGCGTTCCGCGCAATTCCAGACAGTCCTTAGTTTCATTGCCGGCATGGTTGTCAACTCAGCCCGGCGCGCTTGACTGTCTCTTCCGTTCGCTTCTGACTGGAACCTCGGTGCGCTCACGCGTCACCGGGTCGTGGCAAATGACTAGAAAAAAACTCGATTTTCGTGGACAAGCCTTCAAGGACGTCCTCGGCTTCACCTTCCTTCACTGGGCCAAGCAGCCGTGGCGCATCTTCACGATTACCGCGCTCGTGCTGCTCTCGGCATTGGCCGACGTGCTCACGCCGATGTTCGCCGGGAGGCTCGTCGACGCAATCGCATCCGGCTCCGCCGGCGACGCGGTCGCGTGGCACGCCGCGATCACGGCGTTCTGCGTGTTGAGCGCGCTCGGGCTCGGCGCCACGCTGCTTCGCCAGGGCGTGTTCTTCAACATCATCAGGCTGACGCTCAAGATGATGAGCGAGATCGCCGCGAACGCGTTTCATCGCGTACAACGCTTTTCAACGGACTGGCACGCCAACAGCTTCGCCGGATCCACCGTGCGCAAGATCACGCGCGGCATGTGGGCGCTCGATCTGCTCAACGACACGCTGCTGATCGCGCTGCTCCCGTCGCTGGTCATGCTGGTTGGGGCTGCGGTGCTGCTCGGCTGGCGCTGGCCGATGATGGGTGCGGTCGTCGGGATCGGTTCGATGCTGTACATCGCGGTGACCGTGGCCATGTCGCTCGGCTTCGTGGCGCCCGCCGCACGCCTCGCTAACGCATGGGACACGCGCATGGGGGGCGCCCTCGCCGACGCCGTCAGTTGCAATGGCGTGGTGAAAGCGTTCGGCGCCGAAGCGCGCGAAGAAGTGCTGCTCGAACGAGTGATCGGCAAGTGGCGTCATCGCACGCGCCGCACGTGGATACGCGGCACGATCAACGGCGGCCTCCAGGGCGGCATGCTGGTGGCGATTCAGGCCGCGATTCTCGGCGCCGCGCTGCTGTTGTGGGCGCGCGGCGAAGCAAGCGTCGGCGATATCACGTTCGCGTTGACGATGTTCTTCATGCTGCAAGGCTATCTGCGCGACGTGGGCATGCACATCCGCAACCTGCAGCGTTCGGTCAACGACATGGAGGAACTGGTGTCGCTGGAGAGCCAGCCGCTGGGTATTGAAGATCGTCCCGGCGCGGGCCCGATCGCGATCGGTAAAGGCGAAATTCGCTTCGAGCATGTCACCTTCCACTACGGCACGAAGGCCACGCCGCTCTACGATAACTTCTCCGTGCGCATCGCGCCGGGAGAACGCGTCGGGCTGGTCGGGCATTCGGGCTCGGGGAAGACGACCTTCATCAAGCTGATCCAGCGGCTGTACGACATTTCGGAAGGCCGGATCACGATCGATGGGCAGGACATCGCCCGGGTGCGGCAGGCGTCGTTGCGCAGTCAGATCGCGATCGTTCAGCAGGAGCCGGTGCTATTTCACCGCTCGCTGGCCGAGAACATTGCCTATGCACGGCCCGGCGCGAGCCGCGCCGAGATCGAACGCGCCGCGAAGCTCGCCAGTGCGCACGACTTTATCGTGGCGTTGCCTCAAGGTTACGACACGCTGGTGGGCGAACGCGGTGTCAAGCTCTCGGGGGGCGAACGTCAGCGCGTGGCGATTGCGCGGGCATTTCTCGCGGACGCGCCGATCCTGATTCTGGACGAAGCGACCTCGAGCCTCGACAGCGAAAGCGAAGTGCTGATCCAGCAGGCCATGGAACGGTTGATGATGGGCCGCACCACGCTGGTGGTGGCGCACCGTCTTTCCACCGTGCGGGCGCTGGACAGACTGCTGGTGCTGGACAAGGGCAAGGTCATCGAGCAAGGCAGTCACGAGGCGCTGATCAGGCTCGAGAACGGCCTGTACCGGCGGCTGTTCGAACGTCAGGCACTGGAGTTGATCAAGGGCCTGGGCGATTCGGATTCGGAGGTCACGCACAGGACCGATGGCGCGAAGGCGAATCGGCTCGATGATTCAAGTGTACTGGTCGGCAATTAAATCGCTGTAAGCGTGCGGAACGTCACGCGGAAACCGCCGGCAAAAGGCCGTTTCTGCTGGCGTTACGCACGCCCCGCTTCGTTCGCCCGTACGAGCACACATGCGATGTTTCTCGCCAGTTGCGCCTGACGGAACGCCATGCGCTACGCGGCGACTCAATGCGACGCACTACCCGGCGCTTCAAGGCGCGACTAGACCACGCCCGCAGGCAGTCCGATACCTCGCGCCATACCGGTAGCCGCGAACACCATCAACACCAGCAGCACGGTCTGGATCACGCTGAAACGCGCATACTTGCGCGCTTTTCGCAAATCAGGCGGGGTGCCTTTCCTGATAGAGGCACGCCAGCGCATCAGCGCGAGCATCGACGGGACTTCGAGAATGAGGATCAGCACGAGCAGCGTCATCTTGGCGTGAAAGAGCGGCTCATGGAGGTAGTAGTCGGCGCCCTTTTCGAAGCCACCAAAGGCGCGCATCAGACCCGTGACGATCAGCACTAACGCCGATATGCCCCAACCCGTATCCGCGCGGAATACGGAGCGCAATGCAGCGGGCACGCTGGCGCGCCGCAGCGCCCAGGTACGCCGGAGAATCGACGCGAGCGCAAAGCCATAAGCGAGTAGATGAAGGGCGGCAAGCAACCAGCGAACCAGCATGGCGACTCCTGCAAACGACGCAATATGAACGATCGATGTATGTCCACTCGCCCATTGAGACGCCGGGCGTCACTTCTTATTATCGACTACAGCTTACTTTACGATGCCTGGTTAGCCTGCGGGGTGCGGTCAACTGCACAAAGCAACACACTCAGACTTGCTGCAACGAAGTGTCGAGCGCACGCGCGGCGACCCGATCGCCTTCGGTCGTCAGCGCGGTGCGGAACACGGTTTGTCGATTGTGACCTGCCGCAGCCGGCGAATCCCACAGCAATTCGATTTTCGGACGACGGCCGAAGCCACTGCGAGCCAACGCAGGCGCGCCGACCGAGCCGAGCGGCGCGGCGGCCGCACCAGACTCGCCCGCCACGCCGAGCGCCACCGCGGGGGTAGGCGTCGGCGTCGAGCTCATCCCTTGACCCGCTGCCCATCGCACGGACAATTCGCGCGCGTCGTATTGACCGACCTTGCGACGCTCGGCCCAGACAACCACCGTGCGTGTGGCCGGATCGAGCGCCACAGCATAGCGGCCGATCGCAAAGCGCCGCGCGGCGATATTGGTACGCCACAGCGCGCGCGGCCGGCAAATCCAGACCACCGCCGCGTACAACGCCGGCGCCGCCAACAGCCAGCCGTTGGTGGCCGCCACCGCCTGCGCGGCGCGCCGCCAACCGGCGCTTGCCGCAAATGCGCCGACCGACCAGACCGCAAACAGAAAGCCGAGAAAAGCAAACAGGCGCAGCGCTTGCCGCAACCATTGCGGCAACGGATGCAACGGACGCTCAGCCACCGCGCGCGCGCCCGGCAGGAAGATCAGCAGGAACAGGAACACCAGGTTGATGCACGCCCACGGCGAGGACACCATCGCGGACAACGACGCGCCCAGGTCCATCTGCGCCATCGAAAAAAGCCAGCGAGCGAGGAGCACGAGACCGATGGCGCGCAGCGCGAAAATCGTTCCGGCGCCGGGCGCCGCGTTCGCACGCGTCTCTTTCGTTCTCGCCAAGGCATCCTCCTGTCGTCGGCGGCGCCGCAGCCAAATTTGCGGCACGGCCATTATAGGGATATTACGGAGATTGGCTCATGCTGCCGGTGTCCAAACCGTACTTTCTGCCGTTCACAAGGCAAAACGCGGCGCGCATGCAACAACGCCCCGAGGGCGAGACGCACGCGGGGCGTTGTTGGGTGCAGCCGGACCGCCTGATCGCCGGGGGCGCCGTGCCAGAGGCGCCGCCAGCGCTTCAGCAGGACGTCCGGGCTGCTTTTCCTTACAGCACTTAGCTGGCGTTGACTTCGCGCAGCACCGTGCGATGCTTCTGACGCAGCAGCGCTTCGTAGGTAGCGACGTAGTTCTTCGCCATCACCTTCGATGAGAAGCGCGCTTCGAACGCGGCACGCACCTTGGCGCGCGGCAGCGTGTGCAGACGCTTCACGGCGGCAACCGCGCTGATTTCGTCTTCGACGACAAAACCCGACACGCCGTTTTCGATCACTTCCGGCACCGAACCGCGGTTGAACGCGACGACCGGCGTACCGCACGCCATGGCTTCGATCATCACCAGGCCGAACGGCTCCGGCCAGTCGATCGGGAACACCAGTGCATGCGCGTTACCGAGAAACTCACGCTTTTCGCCTTCGCCGATCTCGCCGATGTATTCGACGTGCGGGAGCGCCATCAGCGGCTTGATCACTTCTTCGTAATAGGCACGGTCGGCCTTGTCGATCTTGGCGGCGACCTTGAGCTTCATGCCTGCCTGGCCGGCGATGCGGATCGCGCGGTCGAGACCCTTCTCCGGCGAGACGCGGCCGAGGAATGCGAGGTAGCCCGGCTCAACGTCCTTGATCGGCGTGAGCACGTTTTCCGGCAGACCGTGATAAACGGTTTGCAGCCAGTTGGCCTGTTGCAGCGGGATGCGCTGGTTGTCCGAAATCGACACCACCGGCACGTCGCTGAACGTATTGAAGATCGGTTGCAGTTCCGGCAGATCGAGACGGCCATGCAACGTGGTCAGGAACGGCACCGGCTGACGCGCGAACAGCGAGAACGGGTAGTAATCGATGTGGAAATGCAGCACGTCGAATTCGTCCGCGCGGCGGCGCACTTCTTCGAGCAGCAACATGTGCGGCGCCATCACGTCGCGGATCGTCGGGTCGAGGCGCAGCGCCTGCGGCCAGAACGCTTCGAGTTTCGCCGAGGTTTGCGAATCGCCGCTCGCGAAGAGCGTGACGTCGTGGCCCTGTTCAACCAATGCTTCGGTCAGGTAGGACACTACGCGTTCCGTACCACCGTAAAGCTTGGGAGGAACCGCCTCGTGCAAGGGAGCGATTTGAGCGATTCGCATAATGAAGAACTCCTCGTAAAAAATCAGGCAAAGATACTGCGTTTGGTAAAAGCGACTCGCTTGCTCGCCAGGGCAGTCTGGCCGGATATGCCGGCGCGGGCCTGATTCTTTCGAGAAATCCTGCGATGGATCGCTTGGGTAGTGAGCCCAGATCAGCTGTTCGCCGTCTGCGCATGTGCCGGTAAACGCACACATGACACCTACGTTGACAAACTGTCAGATATTTCGGTGGGCAAACAGAGCACGCATTATCAGTGCCGGGGATCTCGCTGCACCACAACATTTCAAAGTCTTTACGTTGTTACAAAGGGGAAACACTTTGCAAACCCTTGTTTTAAAAGACAGTTCTACAGTAGCAACTGGCTTGCAACGCAGACCTCGATCCCGGCATCTGTAAGCTCTTGCGTCAACTTTACCGGCAGGCATTGAAGAAATGCCGCACCGCAGTTGAATGCAATTTGTAATTATATCCCGAAATAGTCCGCAACCCGCATGAACCACCGGCCCACTGGCGGGTCGAGCAATGGTAGGTCGCGGTCGTCTATCGCGAAATCAGTCGCGCCATCGCCCGGATACACAGGGCGCAATCGCTTTTGCATGTTTACAATGCGAAGCATCGGTTTCGCGGCGAACTCTTTGCTGTGGCCCATGCCTTGCATGCACAACCCGAACCACATCGACCTCACGATCAATTGGAACACTTAACCATCGCCCAGCGTAATGCCCAGAACGCAAAGCTTGCGAGCTATGCGCATCGGCCGCTTGCGTTTCTTTTCCGCTTTATTCGCCGCCATCCGCTCGCGCATGCGATCGTTCTGTGCAGCGTGTTTGCGGCCGTGGGCTGTGCGCTCGCTTCGCAATACGCGATCAAACATCTGATCGACGTGCTCGGCGAAGGCCGGCATCACCCCGGCCCACTGTGGGGTGCGTTCGCCATCCTGGTCGGCCTGATCGCCGCCGACAACCTGCTGTGGCGGGTCGGCGGCTGGGTCGCCGCGCACACTTTCGTGGCTGTCACGGGTGACCTGCGGCGCGACCTGTTCCAGTATTTGAGCGGCCACTCGCCCACCTATTACTCGGAGAAACAGCCGGGCATGCTGGCGAGCCGCATCACTGCAACCTCGAATGCGGTCTACACCGCCGAAAACACCACCGCCTGGAACGTGTTGCCGCCGTGTATCGCGGTGCTCGGTGCAATCATCATGATCATCGCCGTGAATCCGCTGATGGCGGGCGGCCTGATGCTGTGCTCGGCGATTCTGTCGATCGTGCTTTACAAACTGGCGGGACGGGGTTCGGCCCGGCACCATCACTTCGCCACCAAGGCAGCGTCGGTGGACGGTGAGCTGGTCGACGTGATCAGCAACATGGGTCTGGTGCGCGCCTTCGGCATGACGTTTCGCGAACAGCAGCGTTTCGGCGCGACCGTCAAGGCGGAAATGGAAGCGCGCCAGCAGAGCCTGCTGTATCTGGAAAAGCTGCGCCTGCTGCATGCGGTCATCACCGCGCTGCTGTCGGCGGGCTTGCTGGGGTGGGCACTGTGGCTGTGGGATCAGGGCAAGGCGACTTCCGGCGACATCGTGCTGGTCAGCTCGCTGGGCTTTACGATCTTGCACGGCACGCGCGATCTGGCCGTCGCGCTCGTCGACGTCACGCAGCACGTCGCGCGGCTCGCCGAAGCTGTCCGCACGCTGCTCGAGCCGCACGGCATGCCGGATCGCGATGGTGCGAGCGAACTCGTGCCGCAAGGCGGCCGGGTCGATTTCGAAAGCGTGACGTTTGCCTATCCGCGCCGCCGGCCGATTCTCGATCACTTCGACCTGCACATCGAACCGGGCCAGCGGGTCGGCCTGATCGGCAAGTCGGGCGCGGGCAAGTCCACCGTGCTGGCGCTGCTGCAGCGTTTCTACGAGACCCAGGGCGGCGCAATCAAGATCGACGGCCAGGACATCGCCGCGATCACCCAGGACAGCCTGCGCCACGCGATCGCGCTGGTGCCGCAAGATATCTCGCTGTTCCATCGCACGGTGTACGAGAACATCGCGTACGGCCGCCCTGAAGCGAGCCGCGACGAAGTGATCGCCGCCGCGCGCGAAGCCCGCTGCAGCGATTTCATTGAAGCCATGCCGGAAGGGTTCGACACGATCGTCGGCGACCGCGGCGTGAAGCTCTCCGGCGGACAGCGTCAGCGGATCGCGATTGCGCGCGCGATCCTGAAGAACGCGCCGATCCTGCTGCTCGACGAAGCCACCTCGGCGCTCGACAGTGCATCGGAAGAAGCGATCCAGAAGGCGCTCGACCGGCTGATGGTGGGCCGCACGGTGATCGCGATCGCGCACCGGTTGTCGACGCTGAATAACTTCGATCGGATCATCGTGATGAGCCAGGGCAAGGTGATCGACGACGGCAGTCCGGAAGAGTTGCGCCAGCGCCCGGGCCTCTACCGCGATCTGCTGTCGAAGCAGTATGGCAAAGGCACCACGCTGCATATCGGCGGCAAGAAAGTGGACGAGCAGCACGTGGTCTAAGCGACGCGCCGTCCTCTGCCGTTTCAGCAAAAAAAAACAGAAAAGCCGCTTTCGAGCGGCTTTTCTGTTTTCCCGGGCAGTCGCAATCGGTCTGAATCGCCGGCTGAATCGCCGCCTATCCCGCCAAGGTCTCACGCGCGGCTTTCCTGCCTGAGCCAGCACGTACCTTCACCGTTCTGGCGCTCTTCGCCGCACCCACGCTCTGCAGATCGCGCATGAAATTATCGCGCCACACTGACACATTGTTCTCGCGCAGTTGCACCATCATGTCGCGATGACGCGCCTGACGCTCCACAAGCGGCATCTCCAGCGCCGTGGCGAGCGCCTCGGCCATCCCGTCGATATCGACCGGATTGACGATCAACGCGCCATCCAGTTCCTGCGCGGCGCCGGCAAAGCGCGACAGCACGAGCACGCCCGGATTCTCCGGATCCTGTGCCGACACATACTCTTTGGCGACGAGATTCATGCCGTCGCGCAACGGTGTGACATAGCCGACATGCGCCGTACGAAACAGCGCGGCCAGCACCGAGCGCTCGTACTGCTTGTGGATGTAGAGAATCGGCGTCCAGTCCAGCTCGGCGAAGCGGCCATTGATGCGCCCCGACTCCCCTTCGAGCTGCAAGCGGATGTCCTGATAGGCGTGCATGTCGGCGCGCGTCGGCGGCGCGATTTGCAGGAACGACACCTTGTTGCGTTGCGCGGTGAAGTGTTCCAACAGCCGTTCGAACGCACGAAAACGCTCGACCAGCCCCTTCGAATAATCGAGGCGGTCCACGCTCATGATCAGCTTGCGCGAATGCAGTGCCGTCTTCATGATGCGGACGGGCTTGCCGCGCTCGCCTGCTTTCGCGAGCTCGGCGATTTCGTCCGGATAGACGCCGATCGGATAAGCCGCCGCGCGCAAGCTGCGGCCGAATGCATGCACGGTCAGCGGACCGCGACCCGAAGTGTCAACCGTGCCGTTCGCCTCGTTGACGATGTAGTCGCAAAACGCCCGCAAATCTGGCGCGGTCTGGAAACCGAGCAGATCGAACGAACAGAGCGCTTCGACCAGCTCGCGATGCGGCGGCACCGCCAGCAGCACCTGCGAAGCCGGAAATGGAATATGCAGAAAGAAGCCGATGCGATTTTTCACGCCGGCCGCGCGCAACGCCTGGGCGAACGGAATCAGGTGATAGTCGTGGACCCAGATGACGTCGTCTTCGCGCAGGAGCGGCACGAGTTGCTGGGCGAGCCACGCATTGACGCGGCAATAGCCGTCGAAATCATGCCGGTCGTATTGCAGCAGATCGGCCCGATAGTGAAACGCGGGCCATAGCGTGGCGTTCGAAAAACCGCGGTAGTACTGGTCGTAATCGCGGCGCATCAGCGCGATGGTCGCGAAGGTCACCGGCCCGCGCTCTTCAACCTTGATCTGCGGCTGACCCGAGCTGAGCACGTCGCCGCTCCAGCCGAACCACATGCCGCCGGTTTCCTTCAGCGCGTCGTACACGCCGACCGCCAGACCGCCCGCCGCCGGGCCGCCCTCCGAGATCGGCGCCACCCGGTTCGATACGATGATCAGTCGGCTCATGAAGCGCGATTCCCGATGCAGTGCGTGTTGTACGTTGAGCGATACGGCGTATCCATCATGCCTTGCGCGCCGCCGCGACAATCGATTCCAGCCAGTCGAGCAACGCCGTGACCGACTCGACGCGCGTATGCGCCGTCGTGTCGCCCGCGCCCACCTTGATCGACCAGCCGCCGTGCTCGTTGACGACGGCAAAACCTTTCTCGTCGGTCAGATCGTCGCCGGCAAACACCGGCTTGCGGCCAACAAACGGCGGTTCGTCGAGAAACGCGCGCATCGCCCGGCCCTTGTCGACGTCCTTCGGTTTGATTTCGTAGACCATCTTGCCCGGCTGCAACACATACGAGGCCGGATAGTCGGCCACCAGCCGCTCGGTCGCCTCGCGCGCCACGGGCTCGCGGTCGGGCGCGTTGCGGTAATGCAGCGCCAGCGCCGCGCCTTTGATCTCGAGCAGCATGCCGGGATGTTCGTTGACGACCTGCGCGAGCACCTGCTCCATGCGCAACAGGCGCTCGTCGTGAAAACCAATGCGCTGCGTGTCGCCATTCGCGTCGCGCCGCTCGGCGCCGTGCAGACCCGCGATCGGCAGATCGGGCATGCCGAGAAAGCCGTCGATGCTGTCGATGCCACGGCCCGACACGAGCGCCACCGCGCCGTTCGTCAGGCTCCGCAACTCGGTCAGCAGGACAATGACGCGCGGTTGTACCAGCACGCCGTCCGGCGTGGGCGCGAGTTCGACGAGCGTGCCGTCGAAGTCGAAAAAAAATGCCGTCTCGCTGGGAGACAGAACAGCCGGAAGTGCTTGCATGGGTTAAATTTGCCTTTCAGCCTTCTGCGGCCGGAAAAGTGTGCGCATCTTACCGCGCCGCCGTCAATTTTTCGAGAAAGTAAGCCTGGCCACAAGCCTGGCCTGGCATGACGGCCGACGCCACTCACCATCACATTCACAAAGACAACAATCCGGCTTCAGCCAGCTTTCAGTCGCCTGCGTCAAATTGACTCGCAAGCCACGCGCCCGTGGGCGCCGGCGACGTAATCGGACGTTTTGCGATACAGTCGCAGCGACGCAGACTATTGCAGTGGCGACCCAATTTGCACACTACAACGAGCCGCGCGCGTTGCCCGAACCATGTCGCATCCGTTCACAGGCAGCGTCGCGCACCGCTCTCCAATCGAGTCATTGAACCCTGCTTTGTTCCCGATCATCTCGTCCCGACACCCGCAGCCGAACCTCTCACCGCCGCGCCAGCCGTGGACGAGGCGCCTGGTTGCGTTGAGCGTCATGGCGGGCGCATTGGCCACCCTAAGCGGCTGCACGCATCCCGCCGAACCGTGGCAGTTGACCAATGTGACCGGCCACTTGCCGGACCTCGATTTCACGCTGACTGGCGACGACGGCCGCGCCGTAACCGGCGATACGTTCAAAGGCCGCACGTCGCTCGTCTACTTCGGCTACACGCATTGTCCCGATGTCTGCCCTGAAACGATGGGCCGCCTGATGCAAGTGCTCGGCAAACTCGGCCCGGACGCGCAAAAAGTGCGCATTCTGTTCATCACCGTCGACCCCGCGCGCGACACGCCCAAAGCCTTGCACGATTACGTCGGCGCCTTCGACGCGCAACACGCCGAGGGCCTGACCGGCACCGACTGGCAGATCGAGTCGCTCGCCAAGCGTTACCGGGTCGCCTATCAGATGGAAAAGAGCGACCCCAACGGCAACTACGAAGTCACCCATAGCTCCGCCGTCTACGTGTTCGATCAGGAGGGCCACGCGCGCCTGCTTGCCACCGATCACGATACTCCCGATACGATCGCGCAAGACCTGCGCCGTATCATTGATGACCGTTCCTGACCTTTCCCGAGTTCATTCATGTCGATCAAGATCAAAACGTTCGCCACACTGAGCTGCACCCTCGCCCTCTCCTTCGGTTGCGCGTCGGCGGCGTTTGCCGCCGGTGCCAACGCGATCAGCGTCAAGGACGCGTGGGTCCGCTGGCTGCCGAACAACCTCCCCGCCGCCGGCTACGTGACGCTGGTGAACGCGGGCGACAAGCCGGTCGATCTCGTCGATATTTCCAGCAACGATTACGGCGACGCGATGCTGCATCAAACGGTATCGAACGGCTCGACGCAAAAGATGGTGATGGTCGACAAACTGACGGTGCCCGCGCACGGCCAGGTGTCGATCGCGCCGGGCGGCTATCACGTGATGCTCGAAGACGCAAAGCACAAGATCGCACCGGGCGACACCGTGCATCTGACGCTGAAGTTCTCCGACGGCGAAACGCTCGATACGCCGTTCGCGGTCAAGTCGCCCGCCCAAACGAAGTAACCAAGTTACGCTTCGCGATGAATCTGCTCTACTGGCTCGATCCCTGGGAGTTCTCGCCGACCGTCGTGATTGCCTTGCTGGTGCCGGCGATCCTGTTCGTGCGCGGCGCACGCAAGGCGAAGGTGTCGATTCGCCGGCGCATTTCTTTCTGGTTCGGGCTGGTCGCGTTGTATGTCGCGCTGCATACGCGGCTCGATTATTTCTTCGAGCATGAGTTCTTCATGCATCGTGCGCAGCATCTGGTGCTGCATCACCTTGGGCCGTTCTTTATCGCGCTCTCTTATCCGGGCGCCGCATTGCGCGCGGGCATTCCATTCAGCTGGCGGCAGCGCTTCGTGCGGCCCGCGCTGGAGACGCCGGTAGTACGCAAGCTACTCGACGTGGTGATGCATCCGGTGGTCGCCGTCACGTTGTTCGTCGGGCTGATCTACTTCTGGCTAATGTCGCCGATTCATTTCATGGCGATGCTCGACTGGCGGCTGTACCGCGTGATGAACTGGAGCATGGTGATCGACGGGCTGCTGTTCTGGTGGCTCGTGCTCGATCCGCGCCCGGCACCGCCCGCGCGTTTGTCGCCGGGTAAGCGCGTGCTGGTGGTGATCGCCGCGATTCCGCCGCAGATCATTCTCGGCGCGTTTATCTTCTTCACGCCGCACGAGCTGTATCCGATTTACTCGATCTGCGGGCGCGCCTTCACATGGCTGAGCCCGATGCGCGATCAGCAGATCGGCGGCCTGTTGCTGTGGATTCCGGGTTCGATGATGAGCGTGATCGGCGCACTGCTGGCGTTGCGTCACTGGATGCGGCTGTCGGCACGCGGACGTCTGCGCAGCGAGCGGCGCGCCACGGCGACGCAAGGTTTGGGGCAAGCCACGTCAGCGCCGGCGGCCAGCCAGCACTGACCATTTCGAAGCTATTGACGGCGGAATCAGGCGCGGGGCCGAATCGCAAGATGCGGCCGACAAATGACGATGCCGAAAGGGCTTTGCGGTCGCGGCCCAGGAAGGCGTGCGGCGCGCGCACGCCGAGCACGGTTTGCAGTCTGGCTTAGGCCGAACGCATCCACACGTGCGGAATGCCGTCCTCTTCGTGAATCTCTGATACCGGCGTAAAACCGAACGCGCCGTAGAAACCCTGCAGATGCGCCTGCGCATGCAAACGGATCGGCGTACCCGGCCACTGTGCGCGGATATGCGCGAGCGCGCGTTCGAGCATCGCATTGCCAAGGCCGATACCGCGGAATTCCGCGGTTGTCAGAACGCGGCCGATGCGGATATCGGTGTCGCCAGCATCGGCCAGCAGTACGCGCAGATAACCCGCGAGCGGTGGACGCCGGGTGTTGCCCGCGTCACCGGGACCATAGGCAAACAGATGCCAGGCCTCTGAGTCGAGCCCGTCGACATCCTCATACACGCACTTCTGCTCGACCACGAACACCGCGCTGCGCGCGGCCAGCATCGCATAGACTTCGGTGGTCGTGAGGTCTTCGAACGCTTTCCAGCGCCATTCGAGTTGCGCCAGTCGCGTGGCGGGGGTTTGCTGCGATTCTGTCATGGGAAATCTTCAAAGGAAGCGCGCCGTCACGGGCGGTGGCAATGCGGAATTATGCCGTGCGTGGCGGACTAAGGCTATGCGGCGCCGGGCCGGCGCCGATTCTCGCGAGGTCGACAGACGGTACGGCTGCGAGTGCTGTGGATCTTCTCGTCACCGGAATCCGCGGCACGCCGCGTGTGCCGCGTGTGCGTACCGGATACGCTCGCATTCATGCCACGCTCAGTGGCCGCGCGCGGCCCGTGCCTTCGACGCCTGCTTGTGGCTATACATCGCCGCATCGGCAGCCGCGAGCAAGTCGGCGATCGATGCATGCCGCGGGGGATCGTACTGAATCTGGCCGACGCTATAGCGGATCTGGTAGCCACGCTGTGCTTCGCGATTGCGCGCACTCAGCAAGGCCGTGAGACGCTGCGTGACTTCCTGCGTTTCGCCGCTGCCCGCGTTGGTCAGCAAAGCGACGAACTCGTCGCCACCCAGCCGCCCGATCACATCGCTTTCGCGCAGCGCGTTGCGCAGCACCTCGGCGAAGGTCTTCAACGCGAGGTCGCCTTCCGCGTGGCCGTGGGTGTCGTTGATCAGCTTGAAATCGTTCAGATCGAAAAACAGCAGCGACGCCGGTTTATCCATCCGCTTGCAGACGGTCAATGCATGTTGCGCGAGCGCTTCGAAACCGCGACGGTTCGACAGCAGCGTCAGGTCGTCGAGCGTGGCCAGTTGCACGGCCACCAGTTCCTGCTCAGCCATATGCGCCAGATCGCGCAGCAATTCACGCTCTTCGTCGTCGAGGCCGCGCGGCTTCGTGTCGATCAGACACAGCGTGCCCAGCTTGCTGCCATTCGGAACCGTGAGCGGACAGCCGGCGTAGAAACGGATGTTCGGACTGTCCGTGACGAGTGGATTGTCGTGGAAACGCCCGTCGGCCAAGGTGTCCGGCACCATCAGGATTTCGTCGTCGAGAATCGCGTGCGCACAGAACGACACGTCGCGCGCCGTCTCGGACGCTGCCATCCCGATACACGATTTAAACCACTGCCTGTCCGTATCGACCAGCGTCACGAGCGCGATCGGCACGCCGAATAGCCGTTTGGCAAGGCGAGTCAGCCGGTCGAAGCGCTCTTCAGGCAAGGTGTCGAGAATATTCAGCGCACGCAATGTGTCGAGGCGGGCGCTTTCATTGCTGGGCATCAGGGGGACTTGCATGGAGTGTTCCGTAAAACTATGAGGGGTGACCGGGTTCGTGAGCCAGTAGTGTATAGCGGCAGTTTTTATGTCCAATTGAGCCCGTTTCGCGAATTTCTCCGGGTCGAGTGGGAGCCGTGTTGCCGTCGTGTTCCCGGCAGGTGCCGCAATCGAGACATTTCACGGTGAATTGCGGCTCGCAGGCTTGCGCGTCGGCAACCCGCTACTCGCCGACAGAAACCGGCTCAACGGCTTGTGCGAGACATTCGACTAAGTTACCGGGCCCGCACAAATGCAGCGCCCCTACTACCACCAGGGTCCGCTCCGGGCGCCCGAGCAACGCCGTCACGTGCGCTGCCCACGCGCGATTGCGGGCGTCGAGAATAGCCTCGCGGATGCCGGGCAGATTGAACATCGGCGACTCGACGGCAATCTGCTGCACGGCCGGTAGATCGCCATGCAGCCAGGCGGCGTGCATTCGCTCGAGCGTGCGCTGCGGCTCGTCGAGATCGGACATCAGCATGCCGAGCGCCGTGCCGATAGCGTCGAGCGGAATCGCTTCGAGCGACGCCGCCACGTCCTGCGCGGTCTCGAGATACTGGTACGGTTTGGATTGCGCGAGCGCTGAGCGCAGCATGCGCGGCTCGACGCCTTCGACGACTTGCTGGAACAGCGTCGGCGCGACGATCAGCGCGGCCCACGGACGCAGATCGGCGAGCGGCGCCAACGGGCCTTCCGCGGGCCACGCGGCTTGCAGCCGATTCCAGGCATCGGCGGATAGCAAGGGCTGCAGTTGGGCTGCGCCATCCTGCGGATATGACTTCAGAAACGGCAGGATCGTCGGCGGATCGGATTCGAAGACCAGCGATTCGGCCCAGTCATACGCTTGCCCGATCCATGGCGGCGTTCTGCGGCTCGTCGCAGGAAACAGATGCATTGAGCCGAGCAGACGAACGTTGGTGCCGGTAAGTTGTAGATACATGCAGCCTCGTGTAGACGGGCAATTGCACAAAAAGGCAATCGGGCAATTCAATCGACGGCGCGCAGCGCGGAGGCGCCACTCGCGGCCCCTTGCCAGACGGTCCGCACCATGCACACGACGAACAACAGGAAGACGATCTGCGAAAGTTACAGATCCATGCGAATCGGATGATGCAGTGCCAACCATGAATTGTGCACTACGTCTGACACGATGACGGCGACACTGAGGATCGGCCCGGCTGTTGGTCGCCATAGCAGTGGCAACGCGGTCAGCGGATCGATGAAGAGCAATGCAGTCCAGTAGATACGCGTCAGCGGTGCCGCGCGCCGTAGTCCCACCAGAGCCCATGGACCAAGGCCACCTGCAGATGCGTCCAGGTCGCGCCGCAAAGGCATTTTTTCCGGGGCTGCTTTCTCATGCAGCAAAAGCAAGTCGGCGATTGTTTTTGAGTGGGTGATGAGCGATCCAGGGCAAGCGCCTTCGCGCCGAGCCAAGCGCGGCGAGGTGACGATGAGAAAGTAGGGACTGGAACGCGCAAGCCCGTTGCCGAAACGCTCCGGGTTGGTATCGGCGACGAAGCCGCATAAAAAGAAAAGCCCCGACAAGTCGGGGCTTTTCTTTACATCAACTACTGGAGGCGCGAGCCGGAGTCGAACCGGCCTAAACGGCTTTGCAGGCCGCTGCATAACCGCTTTGCTATCGCGCCGCAAGCGGACTGGAATCTAGCTGCAGATTCTCAGATTTGTTTGGTGGGTAACCGTAAGGACCGGCCCACCAAACAAAAAGGGAAGCGTTGCTTCCCCTTATGTATGGAGCGGGAGACGAGGCTCGAACTCGCGACCTCAACCTTGGCAAGGTTGCGCTCTACCAACTGAGCTACTCCCGCATTGCCCTACTTCACAACGCCTTGCACTTTTACTTCGCCAAACAACGCGTTGCTTTAAAAATTGGAGCGGGAGACGAGGCTCGAACTCGCGACCTCAACCTTGGCAAGGTTGCGCTCTACCAACTGAGCTACTCCCGCATTGTCCTGCTAACTGCTGCCTTGTTACTGCAACTACGCTCTTACCGCATCGCGCTTCAAACTGCGTGCATCGGAGAAACGAGATTATGGAGAAACGACTGAAACGTGTCAACCCCTTTTGCGAATGTCTTTAACTGAAAAGATTTCACTCATGCTTCGCAGACGTCGGGCATGCGCGGACATGCTTCAAGCGCCCCGACCTGGCGCTTCGATGATCCATCTTCAATCAGGCAACGCCACTCCGCTCGCGGATCTGTGGCCACGCGAGCTTCATGTAATAGAGCATCGACCAGATCGTCAGGAACGCGGCCAGATAGATCAACCACAGGCCCCAGACACGCGTGTCGACAGTGACACCGCCGCCGAACGACAACGGCCCATAGAACAGCAGCATCGGAATCGCCACCATCTGACACACGGTCTTGAACTTGCCGAGCGAATTCACCGCGACGCTCTTCGAGGCGCCGATCTGCGCCATCCATTCGCGCAGCGCCGAGATAGCGATCTCGCGGCCGACGATCACCAGCGCAATCGCAGAATCGATCCGCGCGAGTTGCACGAGCACCAGCAACGCGGCCGTCACCATCAGCTTATCGGCGACCGGATCGAGAAACGCGCCGAACGCCGAGGTCTGATTCCATTTGCGGGCCAGATAGCCGTCGAACCAGTCGGTCAGCGCCGCCAGAATGAAAATCGTCGCGGCTGCCAGATTGCGGTGTGCCGGGCTCATCATCATGTCGGGCAAATAAAACACGCCGACGACGAGCGGAATCAGAACGATCCGCAGCCAAGTCAGGAAAATCGGGAAATTAAACGGCATGGGCAGGCGCAGCGTCTGACAAGGGAGATGCAATTGTGCCGTGTCACAAGGCCTGCCACAAGCAAAGCGGCGCGCGGCGCCTTGCACGCGCGCCGCTTCGACGCCGGATCAGTGCAACTGCCGGTAGATCTGCTCGGCCAGCGCCTGCGAAATCCCTTCGACGCTCGCCAGATCCTCGACGCTCGCCGCAACCACCCCGCGCAGGCCGCCAAAGCGCGCCAACAGCCGCTGGCGTCGCTTCGCGCCCACTCCTTCGAGTTCTTCAAGGCGCGATGTCTGGCGTGTCTTGCCGCGCTTCGCGCGCATGCCGGTGATGGCGAAACGGTGCGCCTCGTCACGAATTTGCGCGACCAGCATCAGCGCCGCGCTTTCCTTGCCGAGTTCGAGCGCCGCGCGGCCGTCGGCGAAAATCAATGTCTCGAGACCGACCTTGCGGCCCTCGCCCTTCGCGACCCCGACCAGCATGCTGGTATCGAGACCCAGTTCGGTGAACACCTGGCGTGCGATTTCGACCTGGCCCTTGCCGCCATCGATCAACACGATGGTCGGCAGGATGCCGCCAGCCGCTACCGGCTCCGCTGCATCCGGTGCGACGGACGGGTCCGCGGAGGCATCGGTTTGCAATTCGGCGGCTTCGTCAGTGGCATTCGCAGCGGCTTGCGCGACCATCTTCTCGTAACGGCGCGTGAGCACCTGGCGCATCGCCGCGTAATCGTCCCCTGGCGTGATGCCGGTGATGTTGTAGCGGCGGTACTCGGACGACTGCATCTTGTGATGGTGATACACCACGCACGACGCCTGGGTCGCCTCGCCCATCGTGTGGCTGATGTCGAAGCACTCGATACGCAGATGCGCGAGGTCGTCGCACTCCATGCCGAGCGTGTCGGTGAGCGCCCGCGTGCGGGCCTGCTGCGAGCCTTGCTCGGAGAGCAGGCGTGCGAGCGCGAGCCGCGCGTTCTGCTCGGCCATCGCGAGCCATGCGCGCCGTTGACCTTGCGGCTGGCGCAGCACGGTCACCTTATGGCCGGCCTGCTCGATCAGCACATCGACCAGTTCGCGCGTGGCCGGCGCGTGGCTGACCACGAGCACCGGCGGCACGCGATTGCCGATGTAGTGCTGCGCGATGAACGCTTCCAGCACTTCAGATTCGATGCCGCCGGCGGTTGCACGGCCTTTGCGTTGCGCCGAAGGCTCGACTTTGGAGTCGGAGTCGGAGTCGGAGTCCGCCGCATCATCCAACGCATCCGCCTCTGCCTCGACCGCAGCGTCCTCTTCATCGTCGTCTTCTTCTGACGGCATCTCCTCGGCGATCGCGAGCGCGTCAGCTGCATCGGACGACGCGCTGTCGCCGCGTACGCCCTCGTCAGATGCCAGGCCGGCGCCGCCTGCGACGTCGATCAGCAGCTCGTCTTCGCCACCCTCTTCAAGCCCGCCCTCCGCAACCGTCAACGCGCTTTCCACATGCGCCGGAAAATACGCCTTGTCGCCCAGATGCCGTCCGCCGCGCACCATCGCGAGATTCACGCACACGCGCCCGCCGAGCGCGACGACCGCGAGAATATCCACGTCGCTATCGCCGCCGACTTCGATCGCCTGCTGATGCAGCACGGTCGACAGAGAACTCATCTGATTGCGCACCGCCGCGGCCTGCTCGAACTTCAACTCGCTCGCGAACGCGTGCATTTTCTGCTCGAGCTCCTTCATCACTTCGCCCTGCCGGCCGAGCAGAAAACGCGACGCATTGGCGACATCGCGCGCGTAATCTTCTTCGCTGATCGCCGCGACGCACGGCGCCGTGCAACGGCCAATCTGATGCAGCAGACACGGCCGCGTGCGATTGTTGAACACGGAGTCTTCGCAGGTGCGCAACTGGAACACGCGCTGCAGGATCTGGATGCTCTCGCGCACCGCCCAGGCACTCGGGAACGGGCCGAAGTATTGATTCTTGCGATCCACCGAGCCGCGGTAATACGCCATGCGCGGAAACTTGTGGCCGGTCAGCTTGAGGTACGGATACGATTTGTCGTCGCGAAACAGAATGTTGTAGCGCGGCGCCAGCGCCTTGATCAGATTGTTTTCGAGCAGCAGCGCTTCAGCCTCGGAGCGCGTCACGGTTGTCTCGATGCGCGCGATGCGCGTCACCATCATCGCGATGCGCGGCGACAGCAGCGTCTTCGTGAAATAGCTCGACACGCGCTTTTTCAGATCGCGCGCCTTGCCCACGTAAAGCACCGCACCCTGCGTATCGTAATAGCGATAGACGCCGGGCAGATGCGGCAATTGGGCGAGCACTTTTTTCGGCTCGAAAACGTCGGTTGCTTCGGGTTCGGTCATGCAGAATCGGTTGGCTGGGACAGTGCCGCAGAAGCCTCTGCCTACGTGCTGCGCGCTCAGGGGTCACTTATGGTCACCTGGCGGTCACTTAGGCGCGGAACCGCGGATGAGTGCTTTAGAATCGCCAGTTTAGAGCATTCCGCGTGCGTTCGAACCCTGCTGCATCGAATGGCGCGATGCAGCGGCGCATGCTGGGGCGGCTGCATCTGATTGCGTCGCCCGCCAGCAAGGTTCCGCGCCATCCAACCAGCCGTCCGTTCCACTCTGCGACCCACGCCACCATGTCCTCCGTTCCGCCTCCTTCCGAACCGGCCACTGCTGCGCCCGCGGCAATCGCCTGCGATATTTTTTGCGCGGTGATCGACAATTTCGGCGACATCGGCGTGTGCTGGCGTCTCGCGCGCCAACTGGCGAGCGAGCATGGCTGGCAGGTGCGTGTGTTCGTCGACGACCTGCACGCGTTCCAGAAACTATGCCCTTCGCTGGCGCTGGATCGCGCGCGCCAGGCGGTCGGCGGCATCGTCGTCGAACACTGGCACGAGCCGGCCCACGCGGGCGATACGCTCGAAGTGGCCGACGTCGTGATCGAGGCATTTGCCTGTGAATTGCCGCCGATCTACGTCGCGGCGATGGCGCGGCGCGAACGCGCGCCAGTCTGGTTCAACCTCGAATATCTGAGCGCCGAAGACTGGGTCGCGGATTTCCATCTGCGGCCCTCGCCGCATCCCCGCTACCCGCTGACCAAGACCTTCTTTTTCCCCGGACTCGGCCCCGGCACCGGCGGCGTGCTGAAGGAACGCCATCTGGACACCGCGCGGGCGGCCTTCGAAACCTCGCAACCCGCGCGCGAAGCGTGGTGGCTGACCGCCACCGGCCGCGCGCCGCCGTCAACGGCCACGGTCGTCTCGCTGTTCGCCTACGAAAACCCCGCCGTCGACAGCCTGCTCGAACAATGGCGCGACAGCGCCGAACCGGTCGTTCTGCTGGTCCCGGAAGGCCGCATTTCGGGCGCGATCGCGCGCTTTTTCGGCCTGCCTTCGTTCACCGCCGGTTCGCACGCCGAGCGCGGCGGCCTCAGCGTCCACGCGCTCGCCTTCACGGAGCAACCCGGCTACGACGCGCTGCTATGGGCCAGCGACATCAACTTCGTGCGCGGCGAAGATTCGTTCGTGCGCGCCCAATGGGCCGCCAAACCCTTTATCTGGCACATCTACCCCCAGGCCGACGACGCCCATTTGCCCAAGCTCGACGCAGCGCTCGCCCACTACGGCCGCACCCTCCCCAGTGACGCGCGGGACGCGCTCGCACGCTTCTGGCACGCCTGGAACGGCGCGGGCCGGCCGGACTGGGCGGAATTCCGGCACCACCACGCGGCGCTGAAACAGCGCGCGGCCGACTGGGCCGCCGAACTGTCCCAGGTAGGCGACCTCGCCGGAAATCTGGCCTTGTTCGCAAAAAGTCAGTTAAAATAAGCGGTTATCCAACGGCCGACGACGCAAGCGCGGCCCGATCGCAGCGAGTAAGTGTTGGAAGCTCGTCTTGCAAACTCATCTGGCAAATTCGTCTGGCAAATCAATGCGCCAGACTAACTGGCCAGATCGACTCGCGAGGCAAACTCGGCATCGGCGCCACTCGTGATCACGCCCGCACAGGGTAAAAAGCAGGTAACGGTTGCAGGGGGTTGCAAGGAGTTGCAGATTTGCAGCCTCGCCGCGGGTCACCGCGGCCAGCCGGCCATGCTCCACGCACCGCTCCCAGGCGGTCCCGCGCCGTATGGCGAGGAGCAGCGAAGCCGCTTGCGCCGTATGCCGTTGAGCAAAAGTTGAAGCTACTTATTTCGTACAGGACAGTTTTATGAAGACCGCACAGGAACTCCGCACCGGCAACGTAGTAATGATCGGCGCAGACGCGATGGTCGTGCAAAAGGCCGAATACAACAAATCGGGCCGCAACTCCGCCGTCGTCAAGATGAAGTTCAAGAACCTGCTGACCGGCGCAGGCATGGAAAACGTGTACAAGGCAGACGACAAGTTCGACGTCGTGGTGCTGGAGCGCAAGGAAGTCACCTACTCGTACTTCGCTGACCCGATGTACGTGTTCATGGACGCCGACTACAACCAGTTCGAAGTCGAAAACGAAATGATGGGCGACGCCCTTCATTACCTCGAAGACGGCATGGCTTGCGAAGTCGTGTTCTACAACGAGAAGGCCATCTCGGTCGAACTGCCGACCACGCTGGTCCGCGAAATCACCTACACGGAACCGGCTGTCAAGGGCGATACGTCGTCGGGCAAGGTATTGAAAAATGCCAAGCTGAACACCGGCTTCGAACTGCAAGTGCCGCTCTTCTGCGCCATCGGCGACAAGATCGAAATCGACACGCGTACGCACGAGTACCGCAGCCGCGCCTAAGCGTCTGCCGCCTGCATCCCACGCCGGAGCAAGTGCGGCGCGGCAATAAAAAAATGGTAAAAAAAAGCGCCCGCCATGGGCGCTTTTTCTTTTTTGCGCCGCCGTGTATGGTTGAGGAAAACTTTACCGGCAGGTTTCTCGAAAATACCAGTCCGCAGCCCTTTCTTCCTGCTTCGCATTCGTCAAACCATTGATAAACTTAAGTAATTAGCTTTGGCACAGTCCATGCTTCGTTGGGTTACAGGCCGTCACGGCTTTATTTCATCAACTCCGGAGATGCGATATGAATAACGACATCGCTGAAGGCAAGTGGAAGCAAATGGTCGGCAAGGCCAAGGCAGCATGGGGTGAATTGACGGACGACGAGCTAACCAAGGCGGAAGGCCACGCCGACAGACTGGCGGGGCTGATCCAGGAGCGTTACGGCAAGACCCGCGAGCAGGCGGAACTTGAGGTACGGCGCTTCTTTGATAGCAACCGGCATTTCTAACCGGTCGAATGAAGGAAATACAGATGAGCCGCTCACGCGCCACAGCGCGTCACGGCGGCCATCCACTGAAAAGCAAAGGACCAGAACTTCGTGAGTCGAGTCGCCCGAATTCCGCTTGCACGTCGCACTCCACGACCAGCGTCGCGCTCATGCCAATTGGTTGGCATCGGCGGCTGCGCAGCCGTGGGACCGGCTGCTGCTCGCGCGGTGCGGTATTCGACCGGCAGTACCGGCCAGCCATCGCGCCCGTGTCGCGCGCCAAAGTATTCGGCGCCGCATGCCGGGCATTCCGTCAATCTAAAAAATAGCGCTCGCCATGCCCCACGCCCTGATTGTTGAAGACGATCCCAATAGCCTGTCAGGTCTGTCCGCCATCCTCGCCGCCGATGGTTTCTCGGTCGACACCGCGACCACCATCGCCGAGGCCCGGGCGGCGCTGACCCGCTTTATCCCCGATGTCGTGCTGGTCGATCTGAATCTGCCGGACGGCAGTGGCCTTGACGTGTTGCAGCACTTGCCGGCGCATCCACCCGGCGGCGCCCTGCCCGTGATCGTCATGACAGGCAATGCGACGGTCGAGAGCGCGATCGAGGGCCTGCGCCACGGCATCTGGGACTACCTGCTCAAACCGGTCAACATCCCGCGTTTGCGTAGCCTGCTCGCGCGCATTCCGCGTCCTTACGAACTGACCGAAGAGGTCCAGACGCTGCGCGCGTCGTTGCGTCAACTCGGCCGTTTCGGCTCGATACTGGGCCGCAGCGGTGTGATGCAGCATGTGTACGACACGATCGAACACGTCGCGCCGACTGAAGCCGCTGTGCTGATTTCCGGCGAAGCCGGCACGGGCAAGCAGGTCGCCGCACGCACGCTGCACGACATGAGCCGGCGCCGCAAAGGGCCGTTCGTCACGTTCGATTGCCGCACGGCGGGCAGCGTCGCGGCGCATCGCTCGCTCGATAGCGTGTTGTTCGGCCACGAACGCGGCGCGTTCAGCGGCGCCGAGCAGCGCGAGCCGGGTCTGTTCGAGCAGGCCAGCGGCGGGACGCTGTTCATCGAGGAAATTGCCGAACTGCCGCGCGCCCAGCAGGAAGCACTGCTGCGCGCACTCGATTCGCAGACCTTCATGCGGGTTGGCGGCACGAATCAGGTGGCAACTGACTTCCGGCTGATCACCTCCACGCGCAAAAATCCGCGCGCGGCGGTTGCCGACGGCAGCCTGCACGAAGATCTGGCGCTGCGTCTCGAAGCGGCCGCTTTAACGCTGCCGCCGCTGCGCGAGCGCGGCGAAGATGCGGCGCTGATCGCGCAAGCCGTCGTCGACGAATTGAATCGCGAAGGCACCGCGCGCGGCATGTCGGACGTCGCCAAGCAGGTCGGACCGAACTTCCTGCGCGAGTGTCTTGCGTACCAGTGGCCGGGCAATGTGCGCGAGTTGCAGGATCGCGTGCGCCGGGCCTATCACGCATCGGGCGACGTGCTGGAATCGCTGCGCGCCGATGAAGCAGGCTCGGTGAATGGCCGCGATCTGAACGGCAGCCGCGTGCAGGTCACCGTCGGCACGCCACTCGCGGACGTCGAGGAAATGTTGATTCGCGCGACGCTGGATGCCGTCGGCGGCACGCGGCATCGCGCGGCGTCGCTGCTGGGGATCAGTCCGAAGACGCTGTACAACAAGCTGCAACGGATGCGATTGAACTGAGTGAGTGAGGCCGGCTGGAGGCCGGCGTTCGCGTGAAGCCTGGCTTGAATGGAAAACGGCGCCTGATAGTGAGGCGCCGTTTTTTTGTTCAATGCAAATGCTTGAAGTAGCTGACCCGCGGTCTATCCGCCGCTCATGCAAACGCGCTGCGCAGCAACGCCTGCGCTTGCAGATATTGCGGGTCCGCCACCAGCTTGCTCCACTTCAGCGCCTTGCCGCGCGGCCGCATGCGCTTGAGCCGCTGCTGCGACTCCTTCGACGGCGTGAAGCGCAGTGCGTCCAGCACCTTCTCCGCTTCATCCGGCTGATTGCAGATCAGCACCATGTCACAACCGGCTTGCAGTGCGGCGCTCGCGCCTTCCGTCAACGTGCCGCCCTGGCGCGCGGCTTCCATCGACAGATCGTCGCTGAAGACCGCGCCTTCAAAGCGCAATTTTTTGCGCAGGATGTCCTGCAGCCAGACACGCGAGAAGCCCGCCGGCTTCGAGTCGACCTGCGGATAAACCACATGTGCGGGGAGTACGGCCCCGAGCGCCACCCCAAGCCAATCGTACGGCGCCACGTCGTCACGCAGGATCTCGTCGAGCGGACGGTCGTCGACCGGCATGGCGACGTGCGAGTCCGCCTGCGCGAAACCGTGCCCCGGGAAATGCTTGCCGCAATTGCTCATGCCGGCCAGCGCGAGACCGTGATTGAGGCTCTTCGCCAGCAACGTCACGACGCGCGGATCGCGATGGAACGAGCGATCGCCGATCACCTGCGACTGGCCGTAATTCAGATCGAGCACCGGAGTGAAACTCATATCGATGCCGCACGCGCGCAATTCGGCCGCGAGGATATAGCCGACCGCGGTCGTCACCTTGGTGGCATGCAACACGTCGCTGTCCCACAGCGCGCCGAGCTTGCCCATGGCCGGAAGCACCGTGAAGCCGTCGGTGCGAAAGCGCTGTACGCGGCCGCCTTCGTGATCGACGGCAATCAGCAGATCATCGCGAATCACGCGAATCGAATCAGTCAGCGCGATCAATTGCGCGCGGCTCTCGTAATGACGTGCGAACAGGATCACACCGCCAGTCATCGGATGGGCAAGGCGGCGTTTGTCGTCGACGTTCAGCGTTTTGCCGACTACGTCGAGCATGACCGGCCCGGGAGTGAGTTTCATCGAATTCCGCTAGAAAAAAGCTTGAGACAAAGAGAGACACGGCCGACGCGCGCCGTGTTCAAAATATTTTTTATTCGTCGCTCGCGGGTGCGTGCGGGGCGTCCGGCCCTCGCGCCGCTTCGCCCGTTTCAGCGATCACGAACGACACGGCGTAGTCGCGTTCGTCGCTGATCGTCACGCGCGCCGTGATGCCGCGCGCGTCGAGCCATTCAGCGAGTTCGCCCGATGCGACCACCATGGGCTCGCCGCTCGGCCTGTTGAGTGTTTGCAGAGCGCGCCAGGTCATCGGCCAGCGCATGCCGAGGCCGATCGCCTTCGAGAACGCTTCTTTGGCGGAGAACCGCGTCGCCAGAAAGGCGAGACCGCGCGCTGCCGACCGCGCGTGGCGAGCGTGATACACGCGCAGCTCGTCCGGACCGAGCACCTTCTCGGCGAAGCGCCCGTTGGTGCGCGTCATCACCGCGGCCACGCGGCTGACCTGAACGATGTCCGTGCCGATGCCGTAGATCGTCATATGCGATGCCGCGGCGTTACGCGCGTGCGCCGAGACGGGCGGCGACCATGATCGCCTTCATCTCGCGCACCGCGTTATCCCAGCCGGCGAAGATCGCATGCGCGACAATCGCGTGGCCGATATTCAGTTCGACGATGCCCTCGATCGCGGCGATCTGCTGAACGTTGGTGTAGTGCAAGCCATGGCCCGCATTGACCTTGATGCCGAGCGTTGCGCCGAACTCGACGGCACGCACCACGCGCTCGTATTCGCGCTGCTGCTCGGCGGGATCGTGCGCTTCAGCATAGCGGCCCGTGTGCAGCTCGATCACCGGCGCGCCCGCTTCGTGCGCGGCGCGGATTTGCGTTTCGTCCGGATCGATGAAGAGCGACACGCGCGAGTTCGCTTCGGCGAGTTGCCTGCATGCGGCGCGCACGGCCTCGAACTGACCGGCGACGTCGAGGCCGCCCTCAGTGGTCAGTTCCTGACGTTTTTCCGGCACGAGGCAAACGTCGTGCGGCTCGACTTCACACGCGATGTCGAGCATCTCCGGGGTCACGGCGCATTCGAGATTCATGCGCGTTTTCAGCAGCGGCCGAAGTGTGCGCACGTCGGCATCGACGATATGGCGGCGGTCTTCACGCAGATGCAGCGTGATCACGTCAGCGCCGGCCTCTTCGGCCATCAACGCGGCGCGGATCGGATCGGGGTAAGCGGTGCCGCGCGCGTTGCGCAGCGTGGCGACGTGATCGATGTTCACGCCCAGGTCAATCACATTCGGCGACGTAAGAAAGAAGCTCATAAGTTCTGCAAGTCGATCAGGATCTGGCGCGTCGCGAGCGGCGTGCCGCCAAGATAAGTGTTGAGCAGGAAGCGCATCAGCGTTTTGCTTTGCGCCACGGTCTGCGCTCGATGGTAATCGTCCTTTTCCATATCGAGCAAGGTCTGTCCGGCGATCACCGGCCATTGCGCGGGCAGATCGTCGGACGCTTCGCGCACGCCGCGCTCCGGGTCGAACACATAGCGGCCTTCGGCCTGCACGGCTTTGCGCGCGACGGTACGATCGAGCGCCATCGCATAGCCGGTTTCGCGCAGCAGCACACGTTCGAACGAACGCAGCACCTGCACCGGCGGTTCGTCATGCGCGAGGCGCGTCATGGTGACGACGTAGTGATGGAACAGTTGCGGATGCGGATCTTCGCGTGCGCAGAATTTGACCAGCAGTTCGTTGACATAGAAGCCGCACAGCAGCGCATCGCCCGCTAAAGGCAACATGCCGCCGACCCATTCGGCGCCGGTCAGCGTGCGCACTTCGGATTTGCCGGACCACGACAACGCCAGCGGCTGGAAGGTCTGCAGCACGCCGCGCAAAGCGGAGTGCGGACGTTTCGCGCCCTTCGCGACGAGCGCGAGACGGCCGTGATCGCGCGACAGCACGTCGATGATCAGACTGGTCTCACGGTACGGATAGCTGTGCAGGACGAAAGCGGGTTGCTCCGCGATCCGGTAGTCGGAAGCGGAGGTGCGAGGCGCGCGGCGCGGCGGTGCTTTGCGCGGCTCGCCTTGGGCGCTTTGAGCGCCTTGAGCACCCTGAGCGCTTCTCGCGCTCGATGAGGATTTTCTGGTACTGCGCGCAGGTTTGGACGGCTCGCGAGCCGGCGCTGCCGGCGCCGAGTCGTCCGGGTCAGCGTCGGAATTCAGCGTCATCCACGCGTCATTCGTACCCATACGCACGGAGTCCGGCTTCGTTGTCCGCCCAGCCGCTCTTCACCTTAATGAAGGTTTCCAGATACACCGGGCCATCGAACAGCTTTTCCATGTCGAGGCGCGCTTCGGTGCTGATCTGCTTCAGCTTGGCGCCCTTCTGGCCGATGATCATCGCCTTTTGCGTATCGCGCTCCACCATGATGGTCGCGAAAATGCGGCGCAGACGACCTTCGGTTTCGAACTTGTCGATCAGTACCGTGCTCGTGTACGGCAGTTCGTCGCCGGTCCAGCGGAACACTTTTTCGCGCAGGATTTCTGCGGCGAGGAAGCGTTCGCTGCGATCGGTCAGGTCGTCTTCGCCATAGATTGGCGCGCCTTCCGGCAGGAACGGCTTGACGGTCGCCATCAGACGCTTGATGTCGTCCGGGTTCTTCGCCGACAACGGCACGATCTCGGCGAACTTGTGCAGCGCGCTGACCTGCTGCATGAACGGGAACAGCGAGTCCTTATCCGACACGCGATCGAGCTTGTTCGCGATCAGCAGCGTGGGCACCGATGGCGGGATCAGATCGAGCACCTTCTGATCGTCCGGGCCGAAGCGGCCGGCTTCGATCACGAACAGGATCGCGTCGACCGAAGTCAGCGTGGACGTGACCGCGCGGTTGAGCGAGCGGTTCAGCGCGCCGCTGTGCTTGGTCTGGAAACCCGGCGTATCGACGAAAATGTACTGTGCGTCTTCTAGTGTATGAATGCCGGTAATGCGGTGCCGCGTGGTCTGCGCCTTGCGCGACGTGATACTGACTTTCTGGCCGACCAGCGCGTTCATCAGCGTGGACTTGCCGACATTCGGGCGGCCGACGATCGCGACCATGCCGCAGCGAAAACCAGTGGGAGTGGGAGCGTTCATATTCGGGCTACGGCAAGTTCAGATCGACGCGCGGAGAATGGCGCGCCGATGGCAATCAATGGCCCGCATCGGCGACGCGGGTTTGCACCGCGTCGGCTACGCCGGGTTCGTGTTCGACAGGTGCCGGCACGCCAGGTGCGGCTTCGCGGCTGCGGTGCTTGTCGGTGCCGCGGATAGCGGCGGCTTCCGGTTTGGCTTCGGCGGGTTTTGTGTCAACGGACTTTGTGCCTTCTGGCTTGGCGTCTGCGGTTTTGGTGTCCGCCTTCTCGGCTGGCTTGTCCGCCGGGGCTTTGTCACCAGCCCGGTCGCTCGCGTGAACGATCGTTTTGTCTGCCTTTTCCGTCTTGTCCGCGCGCTCCGACTTGTCCTGCCCGCTGTATTCGACGTGCGCGGCACGAATCACAGCCAGCGGCGCGGACGTCGCAGTCAGGGTCGACTTCTCGGCTGCGGATTCCGTCACCGGCGCGGCACGGGACTCACCTCGCCCAGCCCCGCGCTCATTCTTGCGATCCGGGCTGCGCAAATCGAGCGCGGCCTGTACGCCGGTCACGCCAGGGACGATCTCCTGTTCGGCATTCTTCTTCGCCGCACGGGCGCCTTTCGAGCGCTTCGGCTTGGCGACCACGGCAGGGGCGGCGGCCATCACCTCGTCGAGCGCCTTCTTGGCGGCGGCCTGCTCAGCCGCACGACGGCTCGCGCCGGAACCGGACACCTTGACGTCGAGCTTCGGCACCGTGCATTCGACTTCGAATTGCTGATTATGCGCTGCACCATGCGTCGCGACGACGGTGTAAGTGGGCAACGCAATCTTGTGCCCTTGCAAATACTCCTGTAGCAACGTCTTGGCGTCTTTGCCGAGCGTGCGCGGGTCGATATGATCGAGAATCGGCACGTAAAGGCGCTTGATGACCGTTTGAGCGGCGTCGAACCCACCGTCGAGGAATACCGCACCCAGTACCGCTTCGAGCGTGTCAGCAAGGATCGACGGGCGGCGGAAGCCACCGCTGCGCAGTTCACCCTCACCGAGACGCAGGCCTTCGGAGATATTCAGGGCCTGAGCGATTTCGTAAAGCGACTGCTGTTTGACCAGATTGGCGCGCACGCGCGACAGATCGCCTTCGTCCAGTTTGCCGAAACGTTGGAACAAAAGCGCAGCCACCGCGCAATTTAGAACGGAATCGCCGAGGAACTCGAGCCGTTCGTTGTGCGTGGAGCTATGACTGCGGTGCGTTAAAGCCTGGCGCAACAATTCCGCATTGCGAAATTCGTAGCGCAGACGGCTTTCCAACGGAGATAGGGGCATGGGCAGAGTATAACGCGGGCGCCTGCCCCGGCGAAAACGCGGGACGGCCAGCGGAAAAAGCGTGGTGAAGCGACGTTACCGCGGATTCTTAAAGTAGCGTGCTAACACGCCGCGACTGATGTGACCGAAGTGTGGGCCACCTGCGCGGCGTGTCGTGCAATCAAGACATGCGTGCTCAGTGGAATGAGCCGATGCGCTTCAGATTGCTGAAGTTCATCCAGATGAAAAACGCGCGACCGACGACATTCTTATCCGGCGCAAAACCCCAGTAGCGGCTATCGGCGCTGTTATCGCGGTTGTCGCCCATCATGAAGTAATTGCCCGGCGGCACTTTGCAAATCACGCCGCGTGCGTTGTACGTGCAGTTATCGCGATAGGGATAATCTTCTGCACCGACGATGAATGGCGGCACGGCCGGGTTGTTCAGAATCGCGTTCTTGCGGCCGTCCAGATCTTCTTCGAATTGCTTCGCGTAGCCGAGGCGCTCTTCGTCGAGGTAGTCAGGCAGCGGCGTTTCCGGCACCGGCTTGCCGTTGATCGTCAGTTGCTTGTCCTGATAAGCGACGGTGTCGCCCGGCAAGCCGATCACGCGCTTGATGTAGTCGACCGATTCGTCTTTCGGGTAGCGGAACACCACCACGTCGCCACGTTCGAGCGGACGCCCTTCGGTGATCTTCGTGTTGGTGATCGGCAGGCGAATGCCGTAGTCGAATTTGTTGACGAGGATGAAATCGCCCACCAGCAGAGTCGGCACCATCGAGCCCGACGGAATCTTGAACGGCTCGACCACGAACGAGCGCACCACGAACACCACCAGAATCACCGGGAAAAAGCTCGCCGAATACTCGAGCCACCACGGTTGACGCAGCTTGTCGTCACGCAGACGGGCGCGCGTTTGCGCCGCATTTTCGTCGGCGAAACGCTCGCCGACGCGTGCCTGCTGGCGGTCGAACTCGGCGACCGCGGCTTCCGCCGCGCGGCGCCGTTGCGGCATGAAAACCAGTTTATCTGCGACCCATGCGACGCCCGTCAAAATGACGAGCACAAAAAGAATCAGCGCAAAATTCATAGGGATCCGTTGTTCGTCTTATTTGTCTTCGACACGCAGGATCGCGAGGAAAGCCTCTTGCGGAATCTCGACGGACCCGACCTGCTTCATTCGCTTCTTGCCTGCCTTTTGTTTTTCAAGCAGTTTCTTCTTACGGCTAATATCGCCGCCGTAGCATTTTGCCAGCACGTTCTTACGCAACGCTTTAATGTTCTCGCGCGCAATAATGTTCGCGCCGATGGTGGCCTGAATTGCTACGTCGTACATTTGCCGCGGAATCAGTTCGCGCATTTTCGACGCCACTTCGCGGCCGCGATACTGGCTCTGCGAACGGTGCACGATCACCGACAACGCATCCACCTTGTCGCCGTTGATCAGCATGTCGACCTTCACGACGTCTGCCGCGCGATATTCCTTGAACTCGTAATCCATCGACGCATAGCCGCGCGAGATCGACTTCAGACGATCGAAGAAATCGAGCACGACTTCGCCCATGGGGATTTCGTAGGTCAACTGGACCTGGCGGCCGTGGTACTGCATGTTGATCTGGCTGCCGCGCTTTTGCGTGCACAGCGTGATCACCGCGCCGACATAGTCTTGCGGCATGTACAGATTGACGGTGACGATCGGCTCGCGCACTTCCTCGATCTTCGACGGCTCAGGCATCTTGGCCGGATTCTCGACCATGAGGACCGTGCCGTCGCGCTGCAGGACTTCGTACACCACGGTCGGCGCCGTGGTGATCAGATCCATGTCGAATTCGCGCTCGAGACGCTCCTGGACGATTTCCATGTGCAACAGGCCGAGGAAACCGCAACGGAAACCGAAGCCGAGCGCCTGCGACACTTCCGGCTCGTACATCAGCGACGCGTCGTTCAGCTTCAGCTTTTCCAGCGAGTCACGCAGCGCGTCGTACTGGTTCGCTTCGACCGGATAGAGACCGGCGAACACCTGCGGCTTCACTTCTTTGAAACCTGGCAGCGGCTCGGCGGCGGGACGGTTCACCAGCGTGACGGTGTCGCCCACCTTCGCGGCGGCCAGTTCCTTGATGCCGGCGATGATGAAGCCCACCTGCCCTGCGGACAGCGATTCGAGATTCTTCGACTTCGGCGTGAACACGCCGATATGCTCGACCGGATATTGCGCGCCGGTCGCCATCATGCGGATCTTGTCTTTCGGACGCAGCGTGCCGTTGACGATACGCACCAGCATCACCACGCCGACGTAGTTGTCGAACCACGAGTCGATGATCAGCGCTTGCAGCGGTGCTTCTGGATCGCCCTTGGGCGGCGGCACTTTAGCGATCAGCGCTTCGAGCACGTCTTCCACGCCGAGGCCGGTCTTCGCGCTGCAACGCGTAGCGTCGGTGGCGTCGATACCGATCACGTCTTCGATTTCTTCGATTGCGTTCTCGGGGTTCGCGGCCGGCAAGTCGATCTTGTTCAGGACCGGAATCACGTCGACGCCAAGTTCGATCGCCGTGTAGCAGTTGGCGACGGTTTGCGCTTCCACGCCCTGGCTTGCGTCGACGACCAGCAATGCGCCTTCACATGCGGACAGCGAGCGGCTGACTTCGTACGAGAAGTCGACGTGGCCCGGCGTGTCAATCATGTTCAGGTTATAGATCTGCCCGTCACGGGCCTTGTACGTCAGTGCGGCGGTTTGTGCCTTGATGGTGATGCCGCGCTCGCGCTCGAGATCCATCGAGTCAAGCACCTGGGATTCCATCTCGCGGTCGGATAAGCCACCGCAGATCTGGATGATGCGATCCGCGAGCGTCGACTTGCCATGGTCGATGTGCGCAATGATCGAGAAGTTACGAATATGATCCATTCAGTACCGATCAAGCGAAAAAGGCGCGCTCGGACAATAGCGGAGCACGCCTTGTAAGTAGGTGAAAAACCTATCTATTTTAGCCGAAAAGGCTATCGCCCGGCGCATCTTGCGAAGCTCGGGCAGAAAAGACGGCTCAGCAGCTAGCGTGCATGGGACCAGAGTAAGCGCTGAAGCGCCAACTCTGGGTCGACAGGAGAGACGTGAAACAGGCAGGCGGCAACGCACGTTCGTGCGCGATCTGGAGCCTTAATTGGACCCCGAATGCGGGGATTCCGATTGCGCCGCTGTGAGGCGTGCGGCAAGTGCGGCACGAACCCGCGGCGCGTCGAGGTGATAGTGACACAGTTCGACACCGTCGCAGACGAGAACCGGCACCCATTCGTTATAACGCGCTTCCAGCAACGGATCGGTGTCGACGTCGATCACGACGACTTGCGCGCCAAACTCAGCCAGCAAAGGCTCGAGCGCGGCGCGCATGTCATCGCATAAGTGGCACCACGCGCGCCCATAGAGCATGAGCGGCGCCACCTGTTTCATTTCTGCGCGCGCGGGCGAATCGGCACGAACTGTGTGTTCTCGCCGCGACGGACCAGCAACGCCACCATCTTTTGCGTGTCGAGATGCGCGGTCAGATCGTCGAACTGCTTCGCGCTCGTGATGTCCGTGTCGCCGACGCGCAGGACAATATCGCCCTTTTGCAGTCCAACGCGCACGGCCGGCCCGTCTACCGCGTCGATCTGCACGCCGTTGTGCAGTTTCAGCGCCTTCAGTTGGTCAGAAGGAATATCGCTGACGGCCAGCCCCAGGACGTTCGTGGCGCGCTGCTTCGGCACCGGCGGCTTCTTCTGATCCGCCTTGGCGGTCTTGTCCGGTTGCATCTCGGCAATCGTGACCGGCAGATCGCGCGTCTGGCCCTTGCGCCAGATCGTAATCGTCGACTTGGTGCCCGGTTTCGTGTCGCCGACCATGCGCGGCAAGTCCGTTGCTGTGTCGACCGAATGGCCGTTGAACTTCAGGATAATGTCGCCTGGCTGCACGCCCGCCTTATCCGCCGGACCGCCCGGTTCGACACTGCTGACCAGCGCGCCCTGTGCTTTCGGCAGCCCGAGCGAATCGGCCACGTCTTTCGTCACTTCACCGATCGCCACCGCGATCCGGCCACGCACGACCTTGCCCGAGGATTTCAGCTGGTCGGCCACGCGCATCGCCTCGTCGATCGGAATCGCGAACGAAATACCCATGAAACCGCCGGTGCGGCTGTAGATCTGCGAGTTGATGCCGATCACTTCGCCTTGCATGTTGATCAGCGGACCACCCGAGTTACCCGGATTGACGGCTACGTCGGTCTGGATGAACGGCAGATAATCGCCCGTATCACGCCCCTTGGCGCTGACGATACCCGCCGTCACCGTGTTCTCGAGACCGAATGGCGAGCCGATCGCGACGACCCACTCGCCCACGCGAACCTTGTTCGAGTCGCCGATCGTGATGGTCGGCAAATTGGCAGCGCTGATCTTCACGACGGCCACGTCGGTCCGATCGTCCACGCCGATCAGCTTCGCCTTGAACTCGCGCTTGTCGGTGAGCGTGACGTAAATAGTGTCCGCGTCGTCGACGACGTGCGCGTTGGTCATCACGTAGCCGTCAGCCGACAGAATGAAGCCGGAGCCGACGCCGCTGTTCTGTTCGGGATCGCTGTTGTCCGGCGAGTCCTGGCTGCCGCCGCTTCCGCCGTTATCGTCGCCGCGCGGCGAGCTTGGGGCGCCCGGAGATTGCGGTGACTGTGGCAATGGAATGCCAAAGAAGCGGCGGAAAAACTCCGACATGTCACCGTCGTCCATACCCGGCGGCAATCCGCCCCGGGCACCGCTGTTCGACACGCGCGTGGTCGTGCGAATGTTGACGACTGCTGGGCCGACCTTGTCGACGAGGTCAGTGAAATCGGGCAGATTGGCGGCTGGAGCCGCCGACGCCATGTGCGGCACGAGCGGCAAACACGCCGCTACCACCGCGGCCGCGAGGAATTTGCGCACCGAGAAAGTCGTCATATCGTAGCAAGCCGAGGGATTCGAGTGATTCGGAGGATTACTTCGGAGCTTTATATTCTATGGCAGACGCAAATTGCTGCAATGTGGTCTGGGGCACTTCACCAAGCAGAGTAATCCAGAAGTCGCCGCGTCGCTTGACCAGCACGTGGGTGGCGCCGCTGCTACCCGCGCCTTCCTTGCGCGTATTGTTCTCGACCGGCTCGACAAACACCGAAATGGCCGCGAGGCCGTCGGAGAATACCGCCTGGTCGACTGGAATGGTCGGCTGGCCCGCGTCACGCGCGGCCATTGGGCGACGCAGCTCACGAATCTTGCGGAAACCCGGTACCGTCGGCGTGATCTGCCAGCCTTGCGCAGCCATATCGACCGGCTCGACCGGCGGATGCACCACGGTCCATCCTGCTGTATTACGAATACCGTTGACGATAGGGGTCTTGTCCACCGGCACGCCGATACGAATCTGCGAAAACGACAACTGTTCGAGCACCTGACCATTCGGATCAAGTGTCTGCGCGCGCAGCAGCAAGCCGGTTTTCTTGTCGGCCCACAGTTTATAAGCAAAGCGATAGGCGTCTTTCGGGTCGAGTTCGATGACCTGACTGTCGACACCGGCAACGCGATCGTCGCCGAGCAGCTTTGGCTCGTACACAGACAGCACCTGCTCGCCGCTTACAGCCAGCAACGCCGGGAATGAATCCTTGTTCTGGCGCTTCTCGACCACGCACAGATGCCGCTCGGGCACGAATGTGTAGAGATCGTCGTTATGGCGAAGCATTTTGCGCGGCTTGCCGTCGAGGCTCTCGAGTTGCTCGAATTCGCCGTCCGTCCGGGTCGCGTAATGGGTAATCCGCGACGTCTGAACGAAATTGCCGCGCTGATAGACAAACGCGCCCTCGTAGTTCTGCTGCTGGGCGGCCTGATGGATGCGATCGAGCAGCTCCGCAGCGGTACGACGGGCGACGAGTGGATCGTCGGTTTGTGCGAAGACCCGCGGTGTAGCGGACAACAATACGGCTGCGCAGAACAGAAATGCCGGCAGCCGCCCCCAGATAGTCGTTTTATTCAACCGCGGAGTCTGCATCAAACTATTGGCCTTGCGTAGAAACTGCGGCAGCGCGAATCAGCGGCATCGAGCCCGGCATGACCGGTTGTTGCGCGAATTGCTGGTGAGCTTCCAGATACTGATCGAGACTCGCGTCACGGATGATGTTCGCGTCTTGCGCGATTGGCTGGACTGTCGCGGCCGGCACCGACGCCATGGCCACGCGTTGCACCGAATCGCCATGCGACTGGATCGACGCGACCTGCGCCACGCCCGGGCCGCCCGGCACGCCTTGCAGTTGCGGCACGACGATCCACGTCAGCGTGGCCGCGGCAGCCGCGACGGCAAAGGCCGGCACCACACGCCGGCGCAGCGCCAGCAAACGGCGCGCAACCGGCATTGCAGCCGGCGCGAGCACGTGCGGCTCATTGTCGAAACGCGCGGCAAAACCGCTCAGGAACGCGCTGCTCGCCGCCGGGCTGACCGCCAGATCGTCGGAACGCAGGGCGTCGCCGATCAGGTGATAGCACGACCAGGCGGCACGATCCGCGCCGTCCAGTTCGGAAACAAACGTGTTCAGATGCTCTTCGCCGAACAGCTCACCGTCGACAAAAGCGGACAGACGCTCGCCGCGCGAGCTGGCTTGCGATTGCATCGAGACCGACCCCATGATGCTCCCCATCTTACAAATACCTCGTAGTGACACCACTAATCCAGATATTGCACCCGCGCCCCAACCGGCGGGCCGGTGTTTACCAGCGCTTGCCTTCGGGTGTGTCAAGCAACGGACGCAATTTTGCCGCAATGGCTTCGCGAGCGCGGAAAATTCGTGATCTGACTGTGCCAATTGGGCAACCCATCATCTCAGCGATTTCTTCGTAGCTCAAACCTTCAATTTCACGAAGAGTAATGGCGGTGCGCAACTCTTCCGGTAAAACCGCCATTGCAGCATTGACCGTCTCAGCGATCTGCTTGCTCATCAACATCGACTCAGGCGTGTTGATATCCCTTAGTTGGTCGGCGTCCGAGAAAGTTTCAGCTTCTTCAGCATCTGCTTCCGTCGAAGTCGGTGCGCGCCGCCCCTGGGTCGCAAGGTAGTTCTTTGCCGTGTTGACCGCAATCCGGTACAACCACGTATAAAAGGCCGATTCGCCGCGAAACTGTGGCAACGCCCGATACGCCTTGATAAAGGCGTCCTGGGCGACGTCTTCCACTTCGGCCGGGTCCCGCACGAGGCGCGAGATCAGCCGGAGAATCTTACGGTGGTATTTGGAGACCAGAAGCTCGAACGCGGCCTTGTCGCCCTTCTGGACGCGCTCGACCAGCACCTGATCAATTTCTTTTTCGCTCACCTGATAAATCCGTTAACTATTGGGCGCATGGCGGGGGACCATTGTAGCGTCCCCATCATCGCGGCACGTTACTCCGGTAACAGCGGTTACAGTCGTTACAGTCACGCACGGGCGCCACGCCGGCCCAGCACGGCAAGTTCCCGGAAGACAAACGCTGGAAGCGCGTCAGCAGCAAGAAGTAGCGTACGAGAGCGCCCATGGTCCGGCGCCAGCGCCAGAACAAGCAAACGACCGCTCCATTGCGAACAGCCGGCAATGCGGCCCTGCATCAGCAAACTGCCGGTCCGATTCCAGACGGACAGTCCGTCCGGACCGATTTTCAGTGCGACGGGTTGCGCGTGCTCATGCTTTATCGCACAGAGCGTCAAGAATGCCCACACGGCCAACGTCAACGGAACCACCTGCGAGCCACGCAGATGCGACGCAAAGCAGGTGTAAGCGGCCAACGTCGCTAT
>NZ_JAQQEF010000022.1:0-120365 GCF_046027605.1 Paraburkholderia fungorum | reverse complement strand
TGAGAATTTGAAGTACGTGCCGCTAAATAGGAGAAAATAGCGGTCGCTGTGCGCTTTCGAGGCGCGTGCAGTTCAACTCGCGGCCATCCGGACCGGCCGGCCGCGCACTGTTCAACTGAAACTAGATAGAAAGGTTTTCTCCATGAAAAAGCTGATGATCGCCGCCGTGATTGGCGCCCTGTCCACGACGATGCTGACCGTCGCGACTGACGCCGCCGCGCAAACGGCGACCACCACGAAACCGGCTGCCAAGGCAGTGCCGAAGAAGCCGCAACCGAAGCGCCTGATCAAGCGCAAAGCCAATCCGGCTAAGGAAGCGAAGGTCGACCCGGTGCCGGACGGCTCGGAAAAGTGGTCGTGCAACGAAGGTCTGGCATTCGACCTGAAGGGCGACATGAAGCGTGATCAGATCGTCACGGTTCACTGGGCGAACAAAAACTACAATCTGCCGCGCGAAGCGACCACCACGGGCGCAGACCGCTTCCACGACGCCGCATCGGGTATGGACCTGGTCGTGATTCCGACGAAGGCGATGTTGTTCTCGGATAAGGACAGCTCGCGCCTGGCCGACGAGTGCAAGACGGCAGCGATGTTGCAAGGCGCACCGGCTCCGACGCAATCGAACGCAATCAACAAGAGCAACTAATCCGTTACATCAGGAAAGCTCCCCGATGTCCGCTCCGATTTCCAACGTGCGACCCGACCCGGATAAAGTCCTGGTCGATATCGTCGATTACGTGCTGGATTTTCCGATCGACAGCACGCTCGCGCTGGATACGGCGCGTAACTGCCTGATCGATACGCTCGGTTGCGGACTCGAGGCGCTCACCTACCCGGCCTGCACCAAGCTGATGGGACCGATCGTGCCGGGCACGATCGTCCCCAACGGCGCAAAGGTGCCCGGCACATCGTTCCAGCTCGACCCGGTTCAGGCCGCCTTCAACATCGGCGCCATGATCCGCTGGCTAGACTTCAACGATACCTGGCTTGCCGCTGAGTGGGGTCATCCGTCGGATAACCTCGGCGGGATTCTGGCAACGGCCGACTGGCTCTCGCGCAGTGCCATCGCAGCGGGCAAAAAGCCGCTCACGATGAAAGACGTTTTGATCGGCATGATCAAGGCGCACGAAATTCAAGGCTGTATCGCGCTCGAAAACTCGTTCAACAAGGTCGGGCTTGATCATGTGTTGCTGGTCAAGCTGGCTTCCACCGCGGTGGTCGGCCAGTTGATCGGATTGACGCGCGATGAATTGATCAACGCGGTATCGCAGGCGTTTGTCGATGGACATGCGCTGCGTACCTATCGTCACGCGCCGAATACCGGCTCGCGCAAGTCATGGGCCGCAGGTGACGCGACGTCGCGCGCCGTGCGTCTCGCGTTGATCGCGAAGACCGGCGAGATGGGCTATCCGTCAGTGCTGACGGCCAGGACGTGGGGCTTTTACGACGTCCTCTTCAAGGGCAACGAATTCAGATTCCAGCGTCCGTACGGTTCGTACGTGATGGAAAACGTGCTGTTCAAGATCTCCTTTCCAGCTGAATTCCACGCGCAAACCGCGGCGGAGGCGGCGATGACATTGCACGCGCAACTCGCCGTCAACGGCAAGCGCGTCGAAGACATCAAAAAGATCACGATCCGCACCCACGAAGCCGCGATCCGCATCATCGATAAGAAAGGCCCCTTGAACAATCCGGCCGATCGCGATCACTGTATCCAGTACATGATCGCCGTGCCCCTGATCCACGGCCGCCTGACGGCCGCGGACTACGAAGATTCGATCGCGCAAGACCCGCGTATCGATGTGCTGCGCGCGAAGATGGAATGCGTCGAAGACGCGCAGTTCACAAAGGATTACCACGATCCGGAGAAGCGTTCGATCGCCAATGCACTGACGATCGAATTCAACGACGGGTCGAAGTTCGAAGAAGTCGTAGTCGAATACCCGATCGGTCATAAGCGTCGTCGCGAGGACGGAATTCCGTTGCTGGTCGAGAAGTTCAAGACCAACCTCGCGCGCCGCTTTCCGGTCAGGCAACAACTGGCGATTCTCGACGTGTCGCTGGACCAGGCAAGGCTCGAAGCCATGCCGGTCAATGAGTACGTCGATTTGTACGTCATCTAGTTAAGTACAGTAGTTCCGCGATCAAACCAAGGAAAACACCATGGCCCACAACCTCCACAAAACGCTCAAGGAATTCGACAGCGGTTCCGGCAAAGGCAAGTTCTACTCCCTGCCGCAACTCGGCAAGGCACTGAACATCAAGATCGACCGCCTGCCGGTTTCGATCCGTATCGTGCTGGAATCGGTGCTGCGTAACTACGACGGCAAGAAGATCGCCGAAGAACACATCACGCAACTCGCGAACTGGAAGCCGAGCGCAGCGCGCGTCGACGAAATTCCGTTCGTCGTGTCGCGCGTCGTGCTGCAAGACTTTACCGGCGTGCCGCTGCTCGCCGACATCGCTGCAATGCGCGGTGTCGCGAAACACATGGGCAAGGATCCGAAGTCGATCGAACCGCTGGTCCCGGTTGATCTGGTGGTCGATCACTCGGTGCAGATCGATCACTTCCGCGAAAAGAACGCGCTCGACCTGAACATGAAACTGGAATTCCAGCGCAATAACGAGCGCTATCAGTTCATGAAGTGGGGCATGCAGGCATTCGACACGTTCAAGGTCGTGCCGCCGGGCGTCGGTATCGTTCACCAGGTGAACCTGGAATATCTCGCACGCGGCGTGCACAAGAAGGCCGAAGGCGCGGACACCGTGTACTACCCGGATTCGCTGGTCGGCACCGACAGCCACACCACGATGATCAACGGCATCGGCGTGGTGGGCTGGGGCGTGGGCGGTATCGAAGCTGAAGCCGGCATGCTCGGCCAGCCGGTGTACTTCCTGACGCCGGACGTCGTCGGCGTCGAACTGAAGGGCAAGCTGCGCGAAGGCCTGACGGCGACCGACCTGGTCCTGACCGTGACGGAACTGCTGCGTAAGGAAAAGGTTGTCGGTAAGTTCGTCGAGTTCTTCGGCGAAGGCACGAAGTCGCTGTCGCTGCCGGATCGCGCGACGATCGGCAACATGGCGCCGGAATACGGCGCAACCATGGGCTTCTTCCCGGTCGACGAAAAAACCATCGACTACTTCAAGGGCACGGGCCGCACCGACGCAGAAATCTCCGCTTTCGAAAACTACTTCAAGGCGCAGGGTCTGTTCGGTATTCCGAAGGCTGGCCAGATCGACTACACCAAGGTCGTCACGCTGGATCTCGGCACGGTGACGCCGTCGCTGGCAGGTCCGAAGCGCCCGCAGGACCGTATCGAAATCGGTCACGTGAAGTCGACCTTCAGCGATCTGTTCTCGAAGCCGGTTGCGGAAAACGGCTTTGCGAAGAAGGCCGACGATCTCGAAGCGCAATACACGACGAGCAACGGCGTCGACGTGAAGAACGGCGACATCCTGATCGCTGCGATCACGTCGTGCACGAACACGTCGAACCCGAGCGTGCTGCTGGCGGCTGGTCTGCTGGCCAAGAAGGCAGTGGAAGCTGGCCTGACGGTTGCTCCGCACATCAAGACCTCGCTGGCTCCGGGATCGCGCATCGTCACGGAATACCTGACGAAGACCGACTTGATGAAGTACCTCGACAAGCTCGGTTTCACGCTGGCCGCTTATGGTTGCACGACCTGTATCGGTAACGCGGGCGACCTGACGCCGGAACTGAACGAAGCGATCACGAAGAATGACATCGTCGCGGCAGCGGTTCTGTCGGGCAACCGTAACTTCGAAGCGCGTATTCACCCGAACATCCGCGCGAACTTCCTGGCCTCGCCGCCGCTGGTCGTTGCTTACGCGATCGCCGGCAACATCACGCGCGATCTGATGACCGAACCGGTCGGCAAGGGCAAGGGCGGCAAGGACATCTACCTGGGCGACATCTGGCCGACCAGCGAAGAAGTCAACGAACTGCTCAAGTTCGCGCTGGACGCAGACGCGTTCCGCAAGAACTACTCGGCGCTGACCAAGAAGGGCGACCTGTGGAGCAAGATCGAAGGCGAAGAAGGTCAAGTCTACGACTGGCCGAAGTCGACCTACATCGCTGAGCCGCCGTTCTTCGGCAAGGACTTCTCGATGACGCCGGCCGACAGCATCCCCGCTGTCAAGAACGCACGCGCACTGGGCATCTTCGGTGACTCGGTCACGACCGACCACATCAGCCCGGCTGGCTCGATCAAGGAAGACTCGCCGGCAGGCAAGTGGCTGAAGGCAAACGGCGTGCAGAAGGCCGACTTCAACAGCTACGGCTCGCGCCGCGGCAACCACGACGTGATGATGCGCGGCACGTTCGCGAACGTCCGGATCAAGAACCTGATGATCCCGGTGAAGGCAGACGGTACGCGCGTGGAAGGCGGCCTGACGATTCACCAACCGAGCGGCGAGCAAGAGTCGATCTATGACGCAGCGATGAAGTACATCGACGCGGGTACGCCGACTGTCGTGTTTGCGGGTGAAGAGTACGGTACGGGTTCGTCGCGTGACTGGGCTGCGAAGGGTACGCAACTGCTGGGCGTGAAGGCTGTGGTTGCGCGTAGCTTCGAGCGGATTCACCGTTCGAACCTGGTCGGCATGGGCGTGCTGCCGCTGCAGTTCAAGGGCTCGGATAGCGTGCAATCGCTCGGTATTACCGGCGAGGAAACGTACGACGTCGAAGGCTTGGGCAACGACTTCAAGCCGCAACAGGAAGTGACGCTGGTGATTCGCGGCAAGGACGGCAAGGAGAAGCGCGTGCAGGTTCTGCTGCGTATCGACACGCCGATCGAAGTCGACTACTACAAGCACGGCGGGATTCTGCCGTTCGTGCTGCGCTCGCTGCTGGCTGCTTGAGGTTATTGAGCTAACGGTAGCGGTTGCGGTAGTGCAAACGGCTTGGCTGTTTTGCAGGGGCTGCGTCCTGTGGAGGATGCAGCCGACTTTGGAAGCCCGGCTTTGGCCGGGCTTTTTTTTATGTGTGTCGAGCAGCGTAGGGTTTAGCTGAAAGCCACCTACTTCTACTGTCCGCTGCGGTCGGCGTGGAAGGCGGCGGGATCGTCAGTGATCCGGCGCTGCGTCATGTGGTCGTTCCAGTTGTTGTCGCCGGCCACCGGCACTGCGGCGCGCATGGTCGGGGACGGCCGGTGCTGTTGAGCAGCCCAATTGATCCACGGCGTCACGCTCGACGAAGCGTCGTCATGCGAACGCGACGCGCTCGCGGTCCACTCCGGCTGCGTTGACGGCGCCGGTCGTATCTCCGGACGGGTTGCTCGGCTCAAGGCCACACGTTCGGTAACGCGGGTTTCGCTCAAGCGCCTTACCTTGACTCGATCCCCGGCCTTTTCCGACGACGCTAACGTAGCGTTTCTAGCGGCGGTGACTCGCACGGCCTGCTTCGGCATAAGCGGAACTACCGGCACGGGCTTCGCAACGCGTGGCGCCTCGGCGGCCACCGACATTGCCGGCGCAGCGCTCGCGACCGCAGCAATTTTCGGAGTCGTCGGCTTTTCAAGCGCGACATTATCCACGGCCTTATTCGCAACGATCGCCTTGGAGACCGGCTCCGGACGATCGACACGCGGACTGACCCCCGCCAGAACCGCCGAGGTCACCGCTATCGGTTTCGCCTTTTCCGCGTCTTTTATGGAACACGTCACCAGCAACCACGTCAGCGCGATAGTGCAACCGGCGAAGATAGTCGCTGCCAGCACGTGATCCGAGCGTGACGAAGGCGGCCGACGAGCCGCACTTGCGGCAAGGTAGTGCTTCGCTTCCGCCATCAAGGCGTCAAACTTATGCGTGTCAGTACGTCGCGGCGGCGCCTTGTAGAACAGCACATGCTTGACGCCCGGCGGAAACGGCCTAGCCGACGCCGGAGTTTTCGTTTGACGCACAGCGTGTTGCACCGCGTCACGCAGCACGTTCCGACGCGAGCCGAACGGCGGCGGCAGACCGTCGAAAGGACGCGGCAACGGGATCGTCAGATCACCCTCGATCAGGGCCAACGGTCGAGTCATGACAGGTTGCTCCGGTGTGGGTCGATGGCTGTGTCGAGTTGCATCATTAGCGCTTCGGCGCGCAGTGCGAGCGCGTCAATTGCCCCCGCTTCCGGTTCCGACTGGACCACGCTTGCGCGCCGCAGTGCCTCCATCAGACTGCGCGCGCCGACGAGGCCTACGGCGCCGCTCAATCTATGCAGCACGGTCCGTAAGCTCTTGATGTCAGACTCGTCACGCGAGCGGTCCAGACGCGCCAGGTCATCATCCATCGAACTGCGCCATGCGCCGAGAAACGTGTGGAGATTAATACCCTCTTCAGATAGCGCGTCGAGATAGCGTTGCTCAAAAGGCTCAAATGCGGCGTTCGCGGCAGCTTCCAGCGGCTGCGCGGCAATAGCGAACAGAGACTGCTGTACTCCGCGGGTCGGTTCAGCCGACGCCCCCCATTGCTCGACGGTGAACGGTGCATTGAAGCTCGCGCGAAGGTACGAATCGGCGCCGCTTGTGATTGAGAGCTCGCCTTGCATGCGCTGCGCGAGTATCTGACAGAGCGGCAAGCAAGCATCAATATCGCCAAGCGACTTTTCTGCGGGCGACTCATAAGCAACCGGCCCGAAGAGTTGCAGTTGAGCGGCATACGCGTCGCTTTTTTCGCCGACCTCGGCCACGTCTATAAAAATCCGCTGCGAGCCGGAGTTCAAGGGCTCCGCCCGGACAACGACCGCGATCCCTCCGCGCGTGCTGAAGTGGACCGTACGGTTTAGCAAATAAAAAAAGATCTGACCGAGCCGCGCGCTATCGGCGAGAACCCGGTCGGCCACTGTTTGATCGACGCGCGCGCTCAAGCGCAAACCTCGCTGAGCAGCAGACGGAGACGCCAACGCGATGACGCCATTGATGAGATCGTGCAGATTCGTCACGCTTTCGTCGAGAATGACGGCGCGCGACTCCAGCGGCGAAGTATCGAGCAGGTCACCAAGCGTTTGGACCCACGTTCGAATCGCGGATTGGATCACCGGCATCTGCGTGCGTTGTGCGGGCGGCATTGCCACCACTTCTACCGACTCAAGCAGACCCGCCACCGCAGTCAGCGGCGCTTGCGCGTAGAGGCGCATCGCGCCCAGTAACCACAGCCGCTCCTGGCTGGCAGCAATGCTCGCCTGGGCGGATGCCGCGACCTGTGCGGCCTGCGCCCGCGCTTCGGCTGCATTGCACCGGCGCGACCATTCGCTATCGTTGTGGTGCAGCTTCCGAGCAACACGCTTCAGCGCAGCATGAGACCAGCACGCACCCGCCAGCGCAACAACTGCCGGAGCGGCTAGTGCCAACAGCCACGTCTGGCGCTCGATCGCGGCATCATATGCGCCTGTCGCCGGTTGGCCCGCGGCATAGCGACGATCACTCAGAGCAAGCTCAAGAGGTACGCTGGCAGCTGTCTCGTGAGCGGAATGGAGATCACGGGCCGGTTGCGCAGGTTGCCCAACTGCATCGCGCGCGGCCCGTGCCGCGGCCGGACGCGACTCGTCGACGTGCGGCGCATGCGGCATGCTTTCGGATAACGGAGCAGCATTGGCGCGGATCGGCAGCACGCACAGCAGTGCAAATGCAAAGAGGCAGCCCAACATCGTCGCGAAACGAATCGAAGCGACCCTCGCAGTGCGGGAAAAACTGGGAGACAAGCGCGGCACACGACGCGCGCCTGCTGCAGAACCAGGCAGGCTCATTTTTTTCATAGCCCGCAATACTCAATCGATCAGTCGGTGCAATGAAGCAAACTCGATCAGCGCAGCCAGGGACGACAATCCAAGCTTCTCCTGGATGCGGCTCTTGTAGGTGCTGACCGTCTTGTCGCTGATGAACAGCGCGTCTCCAATTGCCTTGTTCGACATGCCTTTCGAAAGCATCTGCAAAATCACGAGTTCCTTGTCCGATAACTGTGTAAGTCTGTCTTCCTCTTTCTCACCATCCGAATTGGACGAGAATCCACCAACACTAGCGGTTACGGGAAATACAGTGTACCCGGCCAACACGGCCTCCACGCCGCGCATGATTTCCTTCATTTCCTGCGACTTTGCAACAAAACCCTGCGCTCCGGAGCGCATTGCCCGAGGTGCAAACGTGGCCGGATCCTGGCCTGACAATATCAGCATGCGAATCGACGGATGCGCGAGCTTGAGGCGCGGGATGACATCAAGTCCGCTGATACGCGGAATATCGAGATCAAGTATCGCAAGTTTCGGTGCATGCTGACGTGCCAATTCAACAGCAGTTTGCCCGTTGTCGGCCTCAATTACTTCTTCGACACCCAATAGTTGCATGAGCTGCATTTTGATAACCAGCCGAAATGCGGGGTGATCGTCGACAATCAAAATTTTAGACATATATTGTATTCCTAATAAAATTTTCATTTTTGCCACGCCAACGCCCACGGGCAGCACGTCAAAAGAATCCGTATTCGAACAAGAAATCTGCTGCGTTGTCCGTCCAAAATTTCCGGCGCGGATATTTTGCAGAGGGATGCTTGCCCGGCGCGTTGCCGGAAATTACGGCGAAGAAAGATTAAGCGACATGAGATACCACCGGAATATGACGTTGAGTAGTCGAAATGTTGACCGACCTAACGACGACATCATCCGCCGATATCAGGTGTCATCCGATGTACGGCAAGCTACGAGTCAGCCGCCAGGAACTCGATCTCCACCCGCCGGTTAGGCGCAAGACATTGCACCAGTTCGTCGCGCTTTGTTTGCTCGCAAGTGACCACTTGATTCGCACTGCCTTCGCCCAGCGCCTCTATCGGTAATGTCATGCCGTGGACGCGCAAATAGTGCATGACAGTCTGTGCACGCTTTAAAGACAGACTCCGGTTGTAAGCATCGCTGCCGAGCCGATCGGCATAACCTGTGATCTTCAGTTCGCGTATGGCGGGAGCCTGTCTCATGCCAGTCACCACGTCATCGAGGCGTTTCTTGCCGGACGGCAAGATCGCTGCCTCGTCAGCGCCATTGAAGCGGAAGAGGGAGTCCGCTCGCAGCGTAATCCTTTGCGGTACCCGCGCCGGTGCTGCCGACACCGATTTCGCCTGCGAGCATTGCAGCGCCGTTTCCGCTGATTTCCGCAAGTTATCCTGAACCTCCGGCAAGCGCTTTTCAGCGTTCGAGAAACTCCGCGTCCATGCGTCATGTCCAGCTTGCGTCAGTTCGACTTCGGCACACGCAAGCGGCTGTTGCGCCTCAGGACAGTGGGCGATGGCGGGATCGGACTTGATAGTGTTGACGATCTTCCACAGATCAGGGCGCACGCTCGACACAGTGCGCAAGGCTGGATTAGCTGCGGATAATGGCGTGCCCTTTTCAAGGTTCATCGTAATCATTGCGGCCTGGCCGATTGCTTCCTCGACGAAGCCCCAGTGATCGTTAGCCTGCCAGGCCTGTTGGCCTGCGTCTAACCAGCATTGCGCCTTCGCGTGGAAATAGCTGTTTTTGTCGCCCGGTGCTTGATCGAGCCGTTGTTGCAACGATGTCAGCGCGGTGCGGCTGCTGACGATCGGCGCGTAGGTGTCGATCCATTGCCCGTTGACCGCGCCTGCGGCCTCGTTCTGCGAGGTGCCAACGCCAGTTTTCAGCACGGTGGCATCTTCGATGCCGAGCCGCTCACGCGCGGCATGGTCCGCGCAACCCGATAAGGCCAGCGCACATGCGAGGACCGTTAATTGGAATTTCATTGGATTTCTGCGTCGAACGCATCTTCTTTAGGATGGTTCTGAGTATGAAGAGACGCAGCTAGAGGGGGAATGGGAAGATTCTTAGATTGACGTCAGAAAGTTGAGACTTTTGGGAAGACCACGTCAAACGCAGAAAAAGTCCGCATCGGAGAAGGTCGGGACGGCTGTCGTTGATACGGCCTGTCACTCACACCTTCACCGCCCGCGCCGCATTCCGCCCCCGCAGCCATTCCAGTGCCAGCAGCAAGCAAGTCGAAAACACAATCAAAATTGTCGCCAACGCCGCGATCGTCGGGCTGATGTTCTCGCGAATGCCCGTAAACATTTGCCGCGGCAGCGTCGTCTGATCCGCGCCCGCGAGAAACAGCGTCACGACAACCTCATCGAACGAAGTCGCAAACGCAAACAACGCACCTGAGATCACACCCGGCGCAATCACCGGCAACGTGATCCGGAAAAATGTCTTCAGCGGATTCGCACCCAGCGACAAGCTGGCGCGTACCAGGTTGTAATTGAAGCCTTGCAACGTCGCAGCCACCGTCGTCACGACAAACGGCACACCTAGCGACGCATGCGCCAGAATCAGCCCGATATACGTATTCGCCAACCCCAGCGGCGCAAAGAACAGATACATGCCGACGCCGACCACCACCACCGGCACGATCATCGGCGAAATCAGAATCGCCATGAGCAGCGCCTTGCCGCGAAAGTTCGCTTTGGTCAGCCCAATTGCAGCCAACGTGCCGAGCACGGTCGCGACCACCGTCGCCGACGGCGCCACGATAAAGCTGTTCTTCGCGGCCATGCGCCACTCATCGGACGCAATCAGATTCTGGTACCAACGCAGCGACCAGCCCGGAATCGGATACACCAGAAACGTGCTCGATGAAAACGACAAAGGCACAATCGCCAGCACCGGCAAAATCAGATACAGCAGCGTCAGCACGGCCAGCGCGCGCAGGGCGAAGTACCACGCGCGTTCAACCCATGATGTATGCGGCGCGAACAAGGGCTTGGCAAGTTTCATCGCGAGTAAGCTCCGTTCAGGCAATCAGCCAAGGCTGAGTGACGAGCGCGTGAAGCGCCCGTAGATGACATACAGCACGAGCGTCGCGGCGAGCAGCAGACCGCCGAGCGCGCACGCCATACCCCAATTGATCGTCACGTTGGTGAAGTATGCGACGTAGTAGCTGACCATCTGGTCGCCGGGTCCGCCGAGCAGTGCCGGCGTAATGTAATAGCCGATCGCCAGAATAAACACGAGCAGTGCGCCCGCACCGATGCCCGGATACGTCTGCGGCACATACACACGCCAGAATGCGGCGAACGGATGGCTGCCCAGCGAAATCGCGGCGCGCTGATAAGTCGGCGGGATCGACTTCATCACGCTGTACAACGGCAGAATCATGAACGGCAGCAGAATGTGCGTCATTGAGATGTACACGCCGGTGCGGTTGAACAGCAACGCCAGCGGGTCATGCAATAGCCCGCTCGCAATCAGCGCCTTGTTCACCAGCCCCTCGCTTTGCAGAATCACAATCCACGCGGCGACGCGCACGAGGATCGACGTCCAGAACGGAATCAGCACGAGAATCATCACCAGATTCGCGCGACGGTCGGACAGCGTCGAGATCCAGTACGCGAGCGGATAACCGAGGAGTAGCGTGAAAAACGTCACGACCGCGCCGATTACAAACGTGCGGCTAAACACAGCGAGATAGATCTGCTGGTCTGGATCGGTCGGAATGATATGCCCGAACGCGTCCTGTTTGTGGTCCAACGAAGCCAGCAGATAGAACGGCGAATACACCCCTGAATTCTTGGCAATCGCTTGCCAGTAGGTGACGTCATTCCAGCGCTCGTCGAGTTCGACGAACTTCGCGTGAACCTGAGCGGGCGCGAGCGCTAATGGCTTGTTGTTGTCGTCGACGAACGGCATCGCGCGAGCCGACTTCGCGACCAGCGAACGGTAGCCCGGAATTTCGACGTTCAAGCGGCGTGCCAGCGCACCCATGCCGTCGCTATCGGCGACTGCGGCGAGGTCCACCGCCAATGCGGCATACGCCGCGTCAGGAGGCAGCGTCTTGCGGTCCCAATCGCGCAATGCGTGGAGCGTATGCGGCAACGCGCTAACAACTTCCGGATTCTGCGCGGCGCGCGTCAACAACGCACCGATTGGCACGACGAAAATCAGTAGCAGAAAAATGGCGAGCGGTGCGATCAGCAGCAGCGCCATTGCGCGCTTTTTCGCTTCCGCGGCCTTCAGTTCTCGCTTCAGCCGAACACTCGACTCGGGCGTCGAATCAGCGGCGATCGTCATCGTAGTCACGTCCGTCTCCATTGCATCCCACCGTGCGTCCACATCATTCAAATGGACACGCGTCGTCCTGCATCGATACGGCACGACTTCACCAACAAAGAAGCCGTGCCCCTCACGCAAGCCTGCTTACTTCGAAGCCCACGACGAAAACCGCTGCTCCAGCTCATCGCCATGGTCAGTCCAGAACGCGAGGTTCTGCAACACTGCGTTCTTGCCATTCGCCGGCGAGTTCGGCAGATTCGCGAGCGTCTTCGGATCGAGCGCCTTGATCGCCGCCACATTCACCGGACCGTACGCGATGTTATGTGCATAGTCCTGCTGCGGCTTCGACGTAAGCGAATACGCGATGTACTTCTCAGCCAGCGCCTTGTTCGGCGAGCCCTTCGGAATCGCCCAATAGTCGAGGTCGTAGATGCTACCGTTCCACACGACCTTGAGATTCTTGCCTTCCTTCTGCGCGGCATCGATACGGCCGTTGTACGCAGTGGACATCACCACGTCACCCGCAACGAGGAATTGCGGCGGCTGTGCGCCCGCTTCCCACCACTGGATATTCGGCTTCAGTTCGTCGAGCTTCTTGAATGCGCGGTCCTGGCCTTCCTTGGTGGCGAGTACCTTGTAGACGTCCTTCGGCGGCACGCCGTCGGCCATCAGCGCGAATTCCAGGTTGTAACGCGCGCCTTTGCGCATCGCGCGCTTGCCGGGGAATTTCTTCACGTCCCAGAAGTCGGCCCAGCCCGTCGGCGCGGTTTTCAGCTTGTCGGCGTTGTACGCAAGTGCTGTCGACCACACGAAGAAACCCACGCCGCAAGCTTGCGGTGCATCCGGAATCAGATCCGATTTCTTGGCGATCTTCGACCAGTCGAGCTTCTCGTACAACCCTTCATCACAGCCTCGGCCGATGTCGCCCGATTCGACTTCCACCACGTCCCAATTCACATGCTTCGCTTCGACCATCGCCTTAACTTTGGCCTGCTCGCCGTTATATTCGACCGCAGTCACCTTGTTGTTGGTTTGCGTTTCGAACGGCTGGTTGAATGCGACCTTTTGCGCGTCGCCATTCGCGCCGCCGAAATTGACGACCGTCAGTTCAGCTGCATTGACTTGCGCGGCGCCCAGCGCGAGCGCGACAGCACCGACAGCGATGGCGCAGCGCGATTTCCCGATCTTGTTCATGGTGTCTTGCTCTCCTTTGGTGGTGTGCTTTCAACTTCAGCGAACTACGGTACGGCTTGTTATGTGCTGCGGACTCGACCTGCCTGAATTTGATCAACTACGTTGGACCCGCTGCGCCGAACGATCCGCACCGAACGAATTCCGTCGATCGCTTCGCGCCAAACGCCTTCACGCCCCGGCAAAAACCCGCAGGTGTTCCGGTGCGAACTCCAGTGCAACCGGCGCACCAGGCGTGAAGGTTTCGAGTGCACCGGTGCCCAGTGGCACCTTGACGAAGCACTCGTCCTGTTCCGGCAGCCCACAGCGCATGCGTACGTGGTCGCCAAAATAGATCAGCCCGCGCGCTTCGCCGCTTAGTGCATTGGCGCCCGGTCGTGACACGCCATTCATCAGGTTGGCGAGCTTCATGCGCTCGGGCCGGATGCAAGCCACCGCCGGCGTGCCCGCCCGCGCGCCACCGATATTGCGTCCCGTGAGCCGCGTGCCGTCAATCAGATGAAACTCGCAGTACTCGCCATCGACGTTCGCAATCGTGCCGCGCAGCTTGTTGCTGTCGCCGATGAAGTTGGCGACGAACTCGTTGCACGGCGATTCGTACAGACGGTCGACGGTATCGAGCTGCTGCACGATGCCTTTATCGAACACGGCAACGCGGTCGGACATGGTCAGCGCCTCGCCCTGATCGTGCGTCACATAGACGAATGTCACGCCGAGCTTCTCGTGCAATGATTTAAGTTCGTACTGCATATGCTCACGCAACTGCTTGTCGAGTGCGCCGAGCGGCTCGTCCATCAGCACGAGCTTCGGCTCGAAAACCAGCGCCCGCGCCAGTGCAATACGTTGCTGCTGACCACCGGAAAGCTGCGCCGGATAGCGCTTCGCGAAGCTCTCCATGCGCACCATCTTCAGCGCATTATTCGTGCGGTCAGCGCGCTCCTGCGCGGAGAGTTTGCGTACGGTGAGCGGATACGCGACGTTCTGCTCGACCGTCAAATGCGGAAACAACGCGTAGTTCTGAAACACCATGCCGATGTTGCGCTTATGCGGCGGCACGGTATTGAGCAGCGTGCCGTCCAGCCAGATCTCGCCGCCGGTGGGAAATTCAAAACCCGCCAGCATCATCAGACACGTGGTTTTCCCTGATCCCGAAGGTCCGAGCAGCGTCAGGAATTCGCCTTGGTAGATATCCAGATCGAGCTGTTTGACGACCAGCGTTTCGCCGTCGTATGTCTTGCGCACACCTCGAAAGCTGACGATCACGTCATCGGTTTTCATACCTTCGTCTCCTCTGCGGTTCGGCTGGCTCCCCCTGCAAGACAGAGGGATAGCGTCAATTGCGTGGCTCACTATAGTCCCTTACGGTTCTACAATATGGAACCATTTCATTATTCCGGATAGAACCACTTGGACACCGTGATCTTGTCGGATTGGCTCGCCGCGCGGCTCGATCGCGCGGCCGCTGAACCGGTCTACAGACAGACCTTGCGGCTGATGCAGCAGGCCATCCTGACCGGCCAACTGCCGCCTGGCACCAAGTTGCCGAGTTCGCGCACGCTCGCTGAAGACCTCGGCATCGCGCGCAATACGGTGCTGCACGTCTACGATCAGTTGACCGCCGAGGGCTATGTCATCTCAACCACCGGCAGCGGCACGTATGTCGCCGACACGCGGCCGGACACGGCGGCAGTGAATGGGCGCAAGAAGCCGGCGGTGGCGAGCGTGGATGAGCACGAGGAAGCGGCCCAGAAGTCGCCAAAACGAGATCTCGGCGACCTCTCCACGCGCGGACGCCGGCTGATCGATCAGGCAGGCGTCTCCGCCAAACAGTGGGGGGCGTTCATGCCGGGCGTGCCCGACGTCGCCGAGTTTCCGGCGCGCACCTGGAGCCGCTTGCAGGCGAAGTTGTGGAAGGAAGCCAACCCCGATCTGCTGACTTATGCGCCCGGCGGCGGCTATCGGCCACTGAGGCGCGCATTGTCCGATTACCTGCGCGTCGCGCGCTCGGTGAATTGCACGCCCGATCAGATCATCATCACGACCGGCATTCATCAGTCGATCGATCTGGCGGTGCGTTTATTGACCGACGTCGGCGATCGCGCATGGGTGGAAGAGCCGTGCTATTGGGGCGCGCGCAGCGTGCTGCAGTCGTCGGGAATCACCTTGGTGCCCGTGCCTGTGGACGACGAGGGCCTCAACCCACGCGAACAGGATCTGCAGCAGCCACCGCGATTAGCGCTCGTCACGCCGTCGCATCAATATCCGCTCGGCATGGTGATGAGTCTCGCGCGCCGCCGCACGCTGCTCGAATACGCGCGCCGGCACAACGTCTGGATTATCGAGGACGACTACGACAGCGAGTTCCGCTACGGCAGCCGACCGCTAGCATCGTTGCAAGGACTCGACGACGCTGGCCAGGTAATCTACGTTGGCAGCTTAGGGAAGATGCTGTTTCCCGGTTTGCGGATCGGCTACATGATCGCGCCGGAGCATCTGGTGGATACGTTCCGCACGGGCGTGGCCGAGTTGTATCGCGAGGGACAATTGATGCAGCAAGCAGTGATGACCGACTTCATCATGGACGGCCATCTCACGTCGCACGTTCGCCGTATGCGTGCACTCTACGGCGAGCGCCGGCAGATCCTGATCGACGCGATCACCGCGCGTTTCGGCAACGAACTCCCGGTGATGGGCGACGAAGCCGGGCTGCATCTGGTGCTCGGCCTGCCAGATCATGCGAATGATCGCGCGGTAACCGCTGCGGCCTACGACGCCGGTGTGATCGTGCGGCCGCTCGCCGCTTACTACAGCAGCGAGACGCCCGCGCGGCGCGGACTATTGCTGGGATACGCCTGCGTGGCGAACGAGAAGATCGGTCCGGCGTTCGACACGCTCGCGCGGGTGATCGAGCAAACGGTGTTGAAGAAAAGGCCTACGCGCGCCGCCTGAGCGCGCACCCCCATCACTTCAGGCCGAAGTCGACCCGCGTCGTCGCGCCCTTGTCCTTGATTCCATCCGCATTCAGCTTCGGCGCGACGATAAACACGCGGCTGCTGTCGATCTTGCCATCGAAATACTGCTGCACCGCCTGCGCCCGTTGCTGCGCGAGCTGACGCAAGCTGGCGTCGTCGATCGGAGCATTGGCGGCGAGTGCGCTCCTCATCTCGTCGTCCGGCAGGCCCTTGGTCAGGCCGACAAAATTGCGCGGCTTCTTGAAGTCGGCCGACTTGTAGGCCTTGCTCAGGTACTTGTCGTATTCCTTCGGATCAACGGTCACAGTCGACAGATCGACGCTCTCGCCGTTGCCCACCACGTCTTTGATCTTCTGCTGCTTGACCTGGCGTTCAACGTACTGCGCACGCAAACCGGGTTCGTCGACAGCCGGATCGACACGGCCGATCAGGTCGATACGGATTGACGATTTGTCAGCCAGTGCCTTCACGATCGTGTCGAGCTTCTTGTCGGCGGCATCCGAAAGTTTCGCTGAACCCGGCTCGAATTCGACGTAACCCAATTCCTCACCGTTGCCGCCGAAGGCGTTGGCGATCAGCGAGAACGGCGCGGTCACAGCCTTCTGCAAGAGATTGAGCACGGCATGCCAGATCAAGCCGCCGATGCTGAATTCCGGATTCGACAACGATCCCGACACCGGCAGATTCACGTCGATTTCGCCGCGCGAGTTTTTCAGGAGCGAGATCGCGAGCCGCACCGGCAGCTTGGTCGCCGTATCGTTCTCGACGTGATCGCCGAATGTGAGCTGGTCGATGAAAATATGATTGTTCGCGTTCAACTGATCATTATCGAGCTTGTAGTGCAGATCGACGTTCAGCTTGCCCTTGGTGATCGGATAGCCGGCGTATTTCGCCGAATAGGGCGTGAGATTGGTGAGCTCGATATCGTGCGCGCTCGCGGTCAGATCAAGCGCCGGTTTCGCGATCAGCGGATTGACCGTGCCGCGAATCGACAGCGGACCATTGGCGGCCAGCTTCGCGGCGATGTCGACAGGCGCGGAGGTGGTCGATTGCGTGCCGAACGCACCGACTGTGCCTTGAATGCCAACCAGGTTCGCCGTGAAGTTCGGCCTGATGAAGTTGTCGGTGTACGTCACGCGGCCCTGTTGCAGCACCAGTTGACCGAAGTGCAGTTTGACCGGGCTTTGCGGCGGCGTAGCGGCGGTCACCGTGGCCGGCGTTGCAGAAGATGCGGGAAGCGGGGCGGATGCCACCACGGGCGCAGAAGCGGCCTCTGGCGTCAACGGCACCGGCTCGTGGCCGCTCTTGTCGCGCGTCAGCGATTGCGCGGCGCCGCTTTCATGCGCGACCACGTCTTTTAGATTCAGCTTGCCTTGCGCGTCGAGCAGCACACGCCCATAGAACTTAGTGAAGGTGACGCGGCCCGCATCGACCACCGTGCCGTGTTCGTCGTAGTCCGCCTTCAGATTAGTCAGCGCGAGCGAACCCCAACCCGCGAACGGGTCGGACGTCGCCTTGTCGAGCATGCGTACGTCGACGAGCGCCACGTCGCCGCGGTACGTCGCCTTGAGCGCCTTCGCCTGGCTCAGTGCGAGGTCGCCGTTCGCATTGAGCAACGCGCTCGCGATCAACGCATTCAGCTTGCCGCCGAAGTACGGTTCAAAAGCCGCCGCATCCAGACGGTTCGCGTTCACCTTGACGGCCACCTTGAGCGGCGTGGCCGTGACATCGCCTTTTACGCCGAGCGTGCCTTTCTTGTTGAGCGTGGCTTGCAGATCGATCGGCAGCGGCTTGCTCAGATCGTCGCTGATCTGCTGCACTTTCAGTTGCAGCGGCGTCACGCTCAGCTTCACTGGCCGCGGCGTGGTGTTGTCGGTGAAGTTGGCACTCGCGTCTTTCAGGTTGAGTTCGCCGATCTTGTAATGCCACGCGGGCCCTTCGGCTTGCGCCTTCTTCACCGCATGGATCGCCGTGCGCTGCTGCTCGGCCTGATGCGGACCAGCGAGCGCGGCGAGGTCGATACTGCCGTCTTTCAGACGCTGCGCGTTGACCACGAGGCCAGTCGTGTCGACGCCGGTGATGTCGGCAGTACGTCCCGCGACGTCCACCTGCTTGACCGTCACCGTGCCTTGCGCGAGCGAGACCACCGGAGTCGTGTCGCCGCGTGCCGCGAGTTTGAGCGACTGTAGATCGAGTTGCGTGTCGGTGACCATCACAGCGGCGGGGGACTTCGACCAGTTCGCGCCGATGTTCGCGTTGGCGGACAGCGCGCCGTCCACCACCTGCGCGGCCGTTGCGGTGTCGAGATACGGTTGCAGCAGCGGCAACTTCAATGACTTCAGATCGAGCTTCGCACTGGCCGTCTTCGCGACGAGGCCGAACGCACCCGCCGCGCCGAGCGAACCGCCCGCATCCTTGAAGCCGGTGTTCAGCGTGTAGTGCGCCGGCGCGGTGGCGAGTGTCGAGAAATCGGTCAGCGTGACAGCCAGTTTTTGCAGGCCAAGGTCGACCGGCCGCGAAGCGGCTTCATCGTGAATACTCACGGTGCCGTCGTTGAGCGCGAAACGCTTGATCGACAGATCCAGAGGCTGTGCGGTCTTGTCCGTGGCGCTCGCACCGGATGCAGCGACGGGTGCGCTGGCGGCGTTTTGAGCCGTCGTGGCCGCAGAAGCGGGCGCCGCGGAAGCAGACGCCGCTGCCGACCTGGAAGCCTTCGCAGCGGGCGCGGGCGCGAACATCTTCTCGACACTCAACACGCCGTCTTTATCACGCGCGAGATTGGCGCTTGGCGCGTCGATGCGAATATCGTCGAAGTGATACAGGCTCCTCAACGGCTCGAGCGTCGCGGCCGCCACATGCACCGCGCGCGCCGCGAAGAATGGCGCCTTGCCTTGGTCGCGCACGTCCACATCGTTCAAATCGACCGTGCCCGCCACGCGCAACGAAGGGGCATCATTGGAGACCACGAAGTTGAGCTTGAGATCGGTGGACAGCTTGCCGCTCTGCACGATCACGGGCAGCTTGGTCGGCACATAGGACATCAGACGCGGCACGTCGAGCCCATCGAAACGCAACGACACTTCCGACTCGCGCGACGCTGCAAACGGCTTGGTCTTGCCGTCGATAGCGAGCGGACTACCGTCAATGCGCGCACGCAAAAGCGGCTCGACGAAGATGTCGGTTTTCGAAGGCAGCGTGGCGATGAATGGAATGCCGAGCTTCCATTGATCGATCACATGGGTTGCGCCGAGCAGCTTGTCGTCGAACGTGATCTGGCCGTTTTCGAGGCGGATGTTCGACACCGAAAACAGCGTCGGCTTGCTATCGGGCTTGGCCGGCTGCTTCGAAAATTTTTCGATCAGATCGGTGAAATTGAAGCGCTGCGCGTCGTAGCGCACGATATGAAAACGCGGCGAATCGAGTTGTACTTCGTCGATGATCGGCGCGGCGCGAAACAGCGAGCTCCACGACGGCTGCACGATGAGCCGCGAAATATCGACAAAATCGCCCGCGCCGCCGCGCTCGCCAATATGCACGCGATCAGCTTCGAATCTAAGCGTGTACGGATTCAGCGCAATGCGCCCTATCGTGGCGGGCCGGTCGAGTTGCCTGCTGAGTTGCTGCTCGGCGACGTGGCGAATCAACGGCGGCGCCGCGAAAAAGCCCAGCAGACCGAACAATACGAGAAAGATCAGCACACCGGTGATGACACGCCGGGTACGGCGTGACTGCGCGACGTCGCGCACGGTCTGCATGGAAGAGGCGAATGATGCTTTATTGAGGCTTGCCATGCTCGGTCTTGGGTAATGCGGCGGCAAGCCCGCCGCGAAACGAAAATCCCGCAAGCGGCAGTATAAGTGGTGAATCTTACGCGGCATAGAAATGTAAGCCGGAGCTTACACATTGTTGCGCGTTACAGCACCGCATGTCCGCCGGCACGAAGCGGCGGACATGGGGCTGAGTTATGCCGAGTTATGCGTTACTCATGCATTGCTGTCACAACAGTGACGCATATCACTGTCGCGTCCGCCGATGCATATCACCGACGCGTTTTATTGGCGAACTTCATAGACACACTTCGGTGACGCGCACTTCATTGCCGAACCACCGCCGGCGGTTGCCAGCTGCCGTCGGTAGCTTGCGGCTTCGGCGCATACAAACGCAGCATCAGTTGCAGATCGGCGCGCGGCGCCGGCAACCAGTTGCCGCTCTTGCTGCGCGCCGACGACACCATGACGTCGAGTGACCCGTCGCGATTGCGGCGCGCACCGTTGCGATCGCCGACCGCCAGACGCGCCGGCGCGCTTTCCCCTAACGCGCCGTCCTTCGTGTAAGCGGTGATCGACCAGAAGCCGCGTACCGGCGGCAACTGATTCGGCGCGAAGTGGATCAGGTAGCGGTTCGCGCCGTTGAGCGCATGACCGTCGCTGTCCTGGGTGACAATCGCGCGCACTTCATCGTCCTTCGTGCCGATGCCCGGTGTGTTCGCAGCGGCGTAAGCGCGCATTGCGTAGTCCGGGCCGTAGTTGCCCACGCCGTCGCCGAACCAGCTCCAGCCGTTGCCGCTCAGCAGATTGGACGGCGGCGTGACGACGCGCTCGTGGCCGTCGGCCAGGCCCGCGGCGATTGCCTCGGGCGCGCTCGGCAGCTTCACCGGATCGCCAGGCGTCACACCCAGGTCCGAGAGGATTTTCAGCGCATGCGGATCTGCCGGTGTCGGCGGATTGTCAGGCAAGGCCTGCGCGAGCTTGCTGAAGAAGCTGTTCGCGTCGAGCGCGGCGACTTGCGCAGGCGGCGTGCCGGAAGCGGCCGCGGCGGCGACATCGGCGGCGTTGCTGCGCGGCGGCGTAATCGACGCCACGCGCGTATCGCCGGCATAGACGCTCAACGGCGCGACGCGGATGGCGCGTTGCAGCTTGCGCACCGCCGTCAGGTCGCGGGTACCGTTCGACTGGATACGCACACTCACCCAGGCGTTACGGGTCGGCACGTCGACGCGCTTCGCGCCTTTGGGCAGATCGCCCTGCCAGCCGGGGCCGACGAAGGCAATCGTCTGCGCCTTGATACCCGCTGCGCGGGTGGCAAACTGCGAGCCGGTCGACCACACCACGTTGGTCCACATGTCGAGGACACGGGCGTCCACGTAGCGGCCATGCGAGTCGGGCAACGACACGATCACCGGCTCGCTGCCGAGGTCCAGCCAGCCGGTCGAGTCGAGCGTGTCGAGACTGGGCCGCAGCGGATTGGCTGCACCGATTGGCGGCAAGGCCTGCGCGTTGCGCAGCGTATTGACCGGCGCCTGGCCCGGATCGGTGCCGACCGCCGCGTCGCGCGCGACACCCATCAGCACCAGCGGATAGCCGAACACATAGGAATCGGCGACTTCGTCCTTGATCCAGCCAGTGGTTTTTTGCGTCGTGGATGGAGTCGACGCACAGCCAGCCAGAAATGCGAGGCCTGCGAGCGATGCGCAGGTCCAGTGAAGCGAAAACAGTTCTTGGCGATTTTTTATCATTCGTTCAGGTGGCGGAACGTCGGTCCTAAGGGAGACGTCGGTGCGCAGCGAAACCTGTTTGCGTGGCCTCCCTAAGCCGAGCGCAGCCAGTCCGCGGCTTGCGATGCCGACAACATCGGGTTGTATCGTATCCTTGCTCACCAGGCAAGCGCAAAGGCAGCAATAGCGCGTTGTAATGCGCGCGCGAACACCGTTGACAATAAGCTTGACGATTCTTGTCACTTCCGTGCTGGGTCTTGCCTTGCTGGCCGCCCTTTCCGACCACCCGCCGATTTTTTGTCTCCGGAGTGCTTTATGTATATGCCTGCCCATTTTGAAGAGAACCGCCCAGAGGTTCTCCATCGCCTGATTGCCGAGCAGCCGTTCGGCGCGCTGATTACCCAGGGACCGAATGGGCTCGATGCGAATCATTTGCCGTTTGAGTTCGACGCGAAGCCAAGCCCCGGAAGGGATGACGCGCAGCGCGCCGCCGGCGCCGACCCGGCGCTCGCTTCGGCAGGAAGTGGCGCGCCCGCGCATGCCCACGGCGTGCTGCGCGCTCACGTGGCCCGCGCCAACCCCGTCTGGCAGGAAGTCGCCGCCAACCCGGAGACCCTCGTCATTTTCCAGGGGCCGGCCGCCTATATCTCGCCGACCTGGTATCCGAGCAAGCACGCGACACATCGCCAGGTGCCGACTTACAACTACATGGTCGTGCACGCGCATGGCCGGATCGTCGTGCGCGAGGACGAGGCATTCTTGCGTGGCCTCGTCGCGCGGCTCACCCGCAAAATGGAAGCGGGCGAAGCGGTGCCGTGGAAAATGGGCGACGCGCCGGCCGACTATATCGCCCAGATGCTTGGCGCGATCGTCGGCCTCGAGATCGAGATCACACGACTGGTCGGCAAGTGGAAACTCGGCCAGAACAAGGAAGCCGCCGACCGGCGCGGTGCGGCCGAAACGCTGCTGGCGCGCGCCAGCGACGAACAGAAGGCAGTAGGTCAGGCCATGCTGGACGCGCCGCCCGCGTTCTGAGCCTATTTTCGACCGGCGTATTTTGTGGCCGGTGGCGGCGCTTGAGCTCGCCACAAAAACGTCCTTGACCTTCCCATCATGGGAAGGTCGATACTGGACTCATGATGCGGCCCGATGCCGCTATGAGCCCTGCTGACCATGACCGAACTTGCCTCCCCACTGCGTCCCGCGGACGCCACGTCCTCCAGAACCACCGAACTCGACATCGGCGGAATGACCTGCGCCTCGTGCGCGATGCGCGTGGAGAAGGCGCTGGCCAAAGTGCCGGGGGTCACGCGCGCGTCGGTGAATCTGGCCACGGAAAAAGCCAGCGTCGACAGCGATGCTGCCGTCGACCCCGACACGCTCGCCAGTGCCGTGCGCAAGGCGGGTTACGAGGCGACGCCGGCCGCGCTTCCAGACTTCACCCCAGCGCAAGCGCCGCAGGTCAAGGAACTGGCGATTGGTGGCATGACTTGCGCGTCATGCGCAACGCGCGTCGAGAAGGCGCTCGCGAAGGTGCCGGGCGTCGCCGGTGTGTCGGTGAATCTGGCGACCGAAACGGCAACCGTCAATTTCAGCGAGTCGGGCTCGGACGCAAATACCGATGCAGACACGCTGGTCGCAGCGGTCAAGAAGGCCGGCTACGAAGCAACGTTGATTTTGCCGCCCGAGGCGTCGGCGTCGGCGTCGGCCGACAATGCCACCGCTGCCAACGCCGCCGACAGCAAACGCATCCAAACCCGCCGCGAACTGGCAACGGTGCTCGCCTCCGCCGTGCTGACGCTGCCGCTCGTCCTGCCGATGGTCGGCGAATGGTTCGGCATGCACGCGATGCTTTCCCCGTGGCTGCAATTCGCCCTTGCCTCGATCGTGCAGTTCGTGTTCGGCGCACGCTTCTATCGCGCGGCCTATCGTGCGGTGCGGGCCGGCGCCGGGAATATGGACTTACTGGTGGCGCTCGGCACGTCGGCGGCTTATGGGATCAGCGTCTATCAATTGGCCACCCATCCGGGCGACATGACGCGTCTGTATTTCGAAGCGTCGGCGGTGGTGATTACGCTGGTGCGTTTCGGCAAATGGCTCGAAGCGCGCGCCAAGCGCCAGACCACGGATGCGATCCGCGCGCTCAACGCGCTGCGCCCCGATCGCGCGCGAATCCGCGTCGGCGCGGAGGAACGCGAAGTGCCGCTCGCGCAGGTGCGGGTCGGCACGGTGGTGATCGTGCGCCCCGGCGAACGCGTGCCGGTCGACGGCGCGGTGCTCGAAGGCCGTACCCATATCGACGAATCGCTGATCACCGGCGAAAGCCTGCCGGTGCCGAAACAGGCAGCCGATCCGGTTACCGCCGGTTCGATCAATGGCGAAGGCGCGATTGCGGTGACGACCACCGCGATCGGCGCGGAAACCACGCTCGCGCGCATCATCCGTCTCGTGGAAAGCGCCCAGGCCGAGAAGGCGCCGATCCAGCGTTTGGTCGACCGGGTCAGCGAGATCTTCGTGCCGGCGATCCTGGCGATTGCGGCGCTGACGCTGGTGGGCTGGTTGATTGCCGGCGCCGGCGGCGAAGCGGCGATTCTGAATGCGGTCGCCGTGCTGGTGATCGCCTGCCCGTGCGCGCTTGGACTGGCGACGCCCGCGGCCATCATGGCCGGCACCGGTGTCGCCGCGCGGCACGGTGTGCTGATCAAGGATGCCGAGGCGCTGGAAACCGCGCATCGGGTGAATATTGTTGCGTTCGACAAGACCGGCACGCTGACGGTCGGGCGACCCTCGGTGACGGCGTTCGAGGCGATCGGCGATATGAGACGCGATGAGGCATTGGCGCTCGCCGCGGCCGTACAGCGGCATAGCGATCATCCGTTGGCGCGGGCGGTGGTGAAGGCGTATGACGGAGTGAAGCTCGCGGCAAAGTCGCCGATTACAACCCTCACAGCAAACGCCGCGCGCGCGGTGCCCGGACGAGGCGTGGAAGCCGACATCGACGGCCGTACGCTGGCGCTCGGCAGCACGCGCTGGCTCAACGAACTCGGTATCCCGTTGCCACCGCAACTCGCCCAGCGCGCAAAACAGCTCGAAGCCGCCGGCAACACCGTCTCCTGGCTGATGCAGCGCGCGCCGCTTGCACCGGTCGCGCTCGCCCTGATCGCTTTCGGCGACACGGTCAAACCGAACGCCCGCGCGGCCGTCGAACGGCTCGCCCAGATGGGCATCAAAAGCGTGCTCGTCACCGGCGACAACCACGGCAGCGCGGCGAGCGTCGCCAAGGCACTCGGCATCGACGAATTTCACGCCGAAGTTCTGCCTGACGACAAGGCCCGCGTGATCCGCGACCTGAAAATTCGCAGCGCCGGCATCGTCGCGATGGTGGGCGACGGCATCAACGACGCTCCCGCGCTCGCGGCCGCCGACATCGGCATCGCCATGGCAACCGGCACCGATGTCGCGATGCAGGCGGCCGGCATCACGCTGATGCGCGGCGACCCCGCGCTGGTGGCGGACGCCATCGATATTTCGCGCCGGACCTGGCGCAAGATCCAGCAGAATCTGTTCTGGGCGTTCGTCTATAACCTGATCGGCATCCCGCTGGCCGCGTTCGGTTTGCTGAATCCGATGCTGGCCGGCGCGGCGATGGCGTTTTCGAGCGTAAGCGTCGTCACCAATGCGCTTCTGCTGCGCACCTGGCGCGGGGCGTCGGCGCGTTGATGCGTTGACGCCCTTTCGCTGATGCCTTGGTGTGCTGAAGCGTTGATGCGTTGACGGGCAATTTACGTCGATATATTACGACGAGCTTTCTAAAACGCTAAAGATATCGGGAAATCGGCCGTAATCATCATATGGGTGTAAGCCATGAATTCGCATGGTTTGCGCACTACATGTCTTTCTTTACCCCGAGCACCCATGGAATTTCTCTCTTTGCGCCGCGCCAGTGTCGGCGCCCGGCTTGCCGTGCTGTCTTGCGTGCTGGTGGCATTGATTTTCGCCGCCTTCACGTTGGCGCTCACCCGCGCCGCCGGCCAGCAAGTCAGCAATCAGGTGCTCGAACGCATCGCCGACAAGGACCGCTCGATCGCCGCGATGATCACGCTGTTCGACAAGGCGCTCTCAGACGAGGTCGATCGCTCGATGTCGCTGTTCGCGAGCTTCCTGCCCACGGGCTACACGCTCGACGAGACCCAGAAAGTCGACATCAACGGCGTTGCGACCCCGGCCATCAAGGCCGGTGACAAAGTCCTGAACATGGACTTCTCGATTCCCGACCAGTTTCTCGAACGCAGCGGCGCAGTGGCCACCGTGTTCGCGCGCAGCGGTGACGATTTCGTCCGCGTGACGACGTCGTTGAAAAAACAGGACGGCTCACGCGCCATCGGCACGCTGCTCGACCGCACGGCGCCAGCGTACAGGCAGATCCTCGCGAACCAATCCTATACGGGACTCGCCTCGCTCTTCGGCAAACGTTTGATTACTCAATATCGGCCGATTGCCGACGCAAGCGGCCGCGTGATCGGCGCGCTGTTCGTGGGCGTGAATGTGGACAAGGAGATCCAGTCAGTCGAGGACGGCATCAGCAAGCTGAAAATCGGCGATAGCGGCTACTACTTCGTGGTCGACGCGTCGAAAGGCGCGGATCGCGGCAAGCTGATCGTGCATCCGGCCGCCGCCGGTCAGAACGCGGGCAAAACGAATGCGCCGTACCAGCAAATGCTCGACATGAAGCAAGGCCAGCTCGAATTCAGTTCCGCCGACGCCACGCTCGGTGAGCACAACGCGCGCGACAAATTCGTCTCGTTCATCACGGTGCCTGAATGGCAATGGCTGGTGGGCGGTGTCGCGCCGCGCGACGAGGTGATGGCGGACGTCGTCACGACGCGCAATGAATTCCTGCTGATCGGTTTCGCACTGGTCGGCGCATTCGCGATCGTGTTCCTGATCGCGGTGCGCCGTCTCGTGAGCCGGCCGCTCGATGAAGCCGCGAAGGCGTCCGAGCGCTTTGCCTCGGGCGACCTGAGCGTGCGCGTGGCGAATGGCGCGAATGCGCGCGGCGACGAAATCGGCCGCCTGATGCAATCGATCGACGGCATCGGCGAAGGCCTCGCGCGCATTGTTTCGCAAGTGCGCAATGCGTCGGCGGATATGTCGGAAGGCACCGAAAAGATCGCCACCGGCAGTGGCAACATCGCCGCGCGGATCGCCACGCAGGCGAGCAGCCTCGAGGAAACAGCGGCCAGCATGGAACAGATCACGTCGACCGTGCAGCAGAACGCCGACCACGCCACGCAAGCCAACACGCTCGTCACGAAAGCCGCGGACGCCGCACTCGAAGGCGGCCGCGCCGTCGAACGCGTGGTCTCGACGATGGGCGAGATCAGCCGCTCGTCGCAGAAGATCGCCGAGATCACCAGCGTGATCCAAGGCATCGCGTTCCAGACCAATATCCTTGCGCTGAACGCTGCCGTCGAAGCGGCGCGCGCCGGCGAGCACGGCAAGGGCTTTGCGGTGGTGGCGTCGGAAGTGCGCGCGCTCGCGCAGCGCAGCGCGGCTTCGGTGAAGGAGATCGAAGGCCTGATCGCCGCCTCCACAGCGACCGTTCAGAGCGGCTTCCGGATCGCTGAAGAAGCCAGTTCGACGATGCAAGGCATCGTTCAGCAAGTCGACCAGGTGCGCGCGATCATGGCGGAGATCAGCACTGCGTCACGCGAGCAATCGGGCGGCATCGAACAGGTCAACCTTGCCGTCACGCAGATTGGCGAGGCAACCCAGCAGAATGCGACGATCGTCGGCGAGGCGGAACTCGCGGCGGCTGAACTGCGCGATCAGGCTGCGCGGCTGGCGCAGGTAGTGAGTGTGTTCAAGCTGGAGGCGCGACGGGATTAAGCGAGTCAAAACTCCACGTCCAGTTCGTCGATCTCCTCCACTTCCTGCTGCGCGTCCGCGATCCACTGCTGCATTTCAGGCAGCGCGATGATGCGCTGCCCATAGTCGACAATCTCCGGATCCAGCTTGACGTCGTAGGTAACGAAACGCGTCACCACCGGCGCGTACATCGCATCCGCCGCGCTACGTTCGCCGAACAGAAACGGCCCGCCATACTGCTTCAGACACTCGCTCCAGATCGTCACAATGCGCTCGATGTCGGACTGCGCGCGCGCCCATACCTTGAAGCCCGGGAAGTGCGCTTTGAGATTCATTGGCAACGCCGAGCGCAGCGAGCCGAAACCCGAATGCATCTCACCGCAAATCGAGCGGCAATGTGCTCGCGCGCGGATGTCCTTGGGCAATAGCGCCGCTTCCGGTTTCAGCTCGTTGAGATATTCGGCGATCGCCAGCGTGTCCCAGATCTTGATGCCATCGTGAAAGAGACACGGCACCAGAATCGACGGCGAGAGCAGCAGCAATTCGGCGCGCGCGGCAGGGTCGTCGATCGGCATCACGATCTCTTCGAAAGACAAGCCGCTAAATTTGGTCAGCAGCCAGCCGCGCAGCGACCACGATGAATAATTCTTGCTGCTAATGGTGAGCGTGGTATTTGCCATACGTTTCTCCTCCAGATGAGGCGCTCCGCCGGCGCCTGACGATGCGCATGCACGTTGCCGTGCGCGGGCGCACCAAAGCGCGGCAATTTCGGCCCGCTCGCATGACTCGCGCAAATGCTATGCCAACGTGAGGGACGGCCGCGCCAGTGCGGCCGCATGATTGGCACATGACTTGCCTCTATTCGGGCTCCTTCCTTTTCTGCATTCGTGCGAAGGTTATGAACCTGTTCGCATATCCCACATACCAGGCTTTCGCCGACATGATGCTGCCGATGCGGCACAGCGCGGCGCTGGTGAATCATTCGCTCGACGCGTGGCCTGCGTTCGGCGATACGTCGCACGGACGCTCGATACGCGCGGCCTGCGAGTTGTTGACGCTCGCAGGACTCACGCCCGTCAGGCCGCCGTTCGACATCGATAGCGTCGTGACGGAAGGGAAACCGGTGAAAATCGTCGAGGAAGTGGCCGCGCGCACGCCGTTCTGTTCGCTGTTGCATTTTCGTAAGGACGTTGCACCTTCGCATCCGCAGCCGCGCGTGCTGGTGATCGCGCCCATGTCCGGCCACTTCGCGACACTGTTGCGCGGCACCGTGCGCACGATGCTGGCGGAGCACGATGTCTACATCACCGATTGGCACAACCCGCGTGATGTGCCGTTAACCCAGGGCCGTTTTGGCTTCAACGAATTCGTGCAGCACGTGATCGACTTCACCGAGACGATCGGAACAGGCACGCATCTGCTGGCGGTGTGTCAGCCGACGGTCGCCGCTTTGGCCGCGGTCGCGCTAATGGCCGCCGATGACAATCCCGCGCAGCCCGCGAGCATGACGCTGATGGCGGGCCCGCTCGACACGCGCATCAACCCGACGCGCGTCAACGAACTCGCGAAGAGCAAGCCGATCGAGTGGTTCGAGCAGAACCTGATTAGCGCTGTGCCGTTCGGTTTTGCGGGCGCGCATCGTCGCGTGTATCCCGGCTTCGTGCAGTTGACCGCGTTTATGTCGATGAACCTCGGCCGCCATCTCGATTCGTTCGATACCCTGTATTACGAGCGAGCCAAAGGCGATCCGGTGAAGGCCGACACGATCCACGCTTTCTATGAAGAGTACTTCGCGACGATGGACCTGACGGCCGACTTCTATCTGGAGACGGTCGATACGGTTTTTCAGCGGCATGCGCTGCCGTTGCATGAGCTCGAAGTAGAAGGGCGTCTCGTGGAGCCTTCGAAGATTCGTCGCACCGCGTTGCTCACGGTCGAAGGAGAAAAAGACGATATCTGCGCGGTCGGGCAGACGCTCGCCGCGCAGGACATGTGCGACAAGTTGCGGCCATATCTGAAGACGCATCACGTGCAAACCGGTGTGGGGCACTATGGTGTGTTCAATGGGCATCGGTGGGAGCGGCAGATCTATCCACGCGTACGGGCCGTGATTTACGACAACGAGCCACGCGCGGTGCTGGTGAGTTCGCGGGCGCGCACGATCCAGCCGGTGTCGGTGGCCGCGGCTTCTGAGGTGATGGCCGCAGCGCCGGCTGCGGCGGCGGTCGGCGATGTCGAGATGGATACCAACGTGACGGCTGCCACGCCGAACGGAGCCATGGCCGGCGACGCCGCCAAGCCACAGCAAGCGTCACGCGCGCCGCGCCGGCGGCCGCCGGCGGCGCAATGAACTGTTCGGTTGGACGGCCGCGGTATGCGAGGTGCCGCGGCTTTACACAGCGGCGATCAAGCCGCGACGTTCTTCCACGGCTGCACCGCAGGCACTTCGCACGGACCGTCGACTTCAATCGACTTGAAATCGGCCGGCGAGACAATTTCGATGTACTCCATATCTTCCGAGTAATCGAATAGGTAATGGATGATGCCCGGCGCCTGATGCACGCAATCGCCGGCGGCGACGAGCGTCTCCTTGTCGCCGTACATGAAGCGCGCCCAGCCCTTCAGCATGATCACAATGTGGAAATCGGCCTCATGGCGGTGCCAGCCCGTGCCTTGCTCTGGTGCGTGATTCGCCTTGACGAGTTGCGCGAGTACCTTGCCGCCAGTTGCTTGCGCGATGCCTAAATCGCGGTAAAGAAAAAAGTCGCGCAGGCCCTGATCCACGTAGGACGTGTCTTGCGGACGGACATGGCTGAACTGCGTGGCGAATTCGGCGGACATGATCGCGCTCCTCTTGAGTGAGCCGGCAGGTGAAAACGACGCGTTGGAGCGTCGGTTGCAAGCATCAAGCGGGCCAGTTTGGGAGGGGCGGCTTTGGGCTGCCCGGAGGCGATGGGGCCGCGACGTCACGTCATCAAAGGCTGAGGCCGCGCCACGCATTACGTGGCGCACCGCTGCTTTTTACGGACTGTTATGCGCTCGGGCGGAACATCTGGAACATCTCGCCGATTTCCGCGTAATCCGCGCGGTAGCCGGCGCGCATGATGGGCTGCGCGGCGTGCGTGTCGAACAGGCCGTCTTTCAGGTAGGCCTCGTTGATGTGAACGCCGACCACTTGTCCGAGGGACAGATAGTTGTCCATTGGCTTGCCGTCGAGCGTATGCAACCGCACGATTTGCAGCAGCTTGCATTCGAGCGCGGCCGGCGCTTCAGCGACGTGCGGCACATTGACATTGCGACCCGGCGCCGGCGTGAGGCCGGCGAGTTCAAATTCGTCGATGTGCGGCGGGACCGGCGCGGAGGAGCGGTTCATTTGCTCGGCGAGCGGCCTGGTGGCGAGATTCCAGACGAATTCGCCAGTCGCCTCGATATTGGCGATGCTGTCTTTACGGCCCTCGCTGCAGAATCCGATGATCGGCGGGAAGCTGGCGAACGCGCCGAAAAAGCTGTAAGGCGCGAGGTTCAGCGTGCCGTCGGTGTCGCGTGAGGAAATCCAGCCGATCAGACGCGGGGCGACGATGGCCTTGAACGGGTCGTGCGGCAGGCCATGACCGGCAGCGGGATCATAGAAGTAGTGGGACATGGTTTTACGTTGGGGTTGGCGGATGAGGCGGGAGGTATTTATACCGCAGACTACGCCGACCACGCATATCTTCAAGCTCCCGCTCGGCCTCGTTGGGAACATGCAGGCGGATATGCGGACGTCGATCGAAAACGAATGGCTGTGCTCGAAAATCGTAGCGGCGTATGGACTGGCCGTGGCGGATTGCGAGATTGCAACGTTCGAGGATCAGAAGCGCTCGTGGTTGAGCGCTTCGACCGCAGGCTGTCCAGTGACGCGAACTGGATCGTGCGCCTTCCTCAGGAAGACATGTGCCAGGCCACCGCAAGGCCCTCGCACCTGAAGTACCAGGCTGACGGTGGGCCGGGCATCGCCGAGATCATGGACGTATTGCTCGGGTCGGAAAACGCGGATCAGGACCGGCGCCAGTTCTTCAAAACTCAACTCGTCTTCTGGTTACTGGCGGCAACGGATGGGCACGCGAAGAACTTCAGCATTTTCCATTTACCCAACGGCTTATACCGCTCGACGCCGCTTTACGACGTGCTCTCCGCACATCCGGTCATCGGCCCGGGGCGCAATCAGATTGCGCGTCAGGAGGCGAAGATGGCGATGGCCGTTCGTGGCAGTACCAATCACTATCCGATCGACAAGATTCAGCGTCGGCACTGGATCGAGCAGGCCCGACAAGTCGAGCTGGGAAGCGAGACGGCGCGGGACGTCATCGCCGAAGTAGTCGACTCGACCGATCACGCGATCAACGCGGTGAGCGGTCTGGTGCCTTCAGGATTTCCGAAGGGACTGGCGGAATCGATTCTGAGTGGAATCGGGAGGCAGCGAAATAAGCTGGCGGCGGCGCCGGGTCGATCGTCGGCTGCGTAGCAGCGGAAAGCGCCTCCCGCCTCGCGTCTGGCTCCATTACCCGCGGCTGATCACCCGCTTGCGGCCTTCCTTGACTTTCGTCAACTGGGCTTCGTCCCATTCATAGAAACCGGCGCCGCTGCGCATGCCGACGCGCCCCGCATTCACCTGCGCACGCAGCAGATCGAGCACATCTTCGTCTTTGGCGAGTTCCGGCATCAGATGCGTGGAAATATCGACGAAGGTGTCCAGTCCGCCCATGTCCGCGCCTTCGAGCGGTCCGACGATCCCCCACCGGCGTCCAAGCGACGCCTTCATGACCCGATCGACCACTTCGGGCGTCGCCGCCCCCGAGCGCACGATGTGCAACGCCTCGCGCAGCACCGCGAACTGCAACCGGTTGCCGACAAAACCTGGAATCGCCTTCGCCAGCACCACCGGCTCCATGCCGATCGCGCTCATCAACGCGGCGGTCTGCTCAGTGACTTGCGGCGCGGTTGCGGTACCCGGCACGACTTCGACAAGTGGAATCATGTGCGGCGGATTCCAGAAATGCGCGATCAGAAAACGCTCTTTCGCGCGCAGCGGAGCGGCCAGTTGGTCAGGCGGAAAGCCACTCGTGTTGCTCGCGAGAATCGCATCGTCCGCCATCAGGCCGGCCAGCGACGCATACAGCCGATGCTTCAACTCGAGCACCTCGGGAATCGCCTCGATCACGAATTGCGCCGACGCCATGACATCGAGTTGCGCGTGCGTCTCGATGCGCGAAAGCGCCGCCTGTTTGGCAGCGTGGTCGATACGTCCGGCGTCGATCAGTTCATCGAGCACCGCCTCCGCCTTCGGTGTAACGCTCGCGAGGCGTGCTGGGTCGACGTCGTGGACGATTGTCCGATGCCCGTGCAATGCGCTTTGCGTCGCGATGCCGACGCCCATCAATCCCGTACCGACTACACCTATCACTGCCTTGTTCACGCCGCTCTCCTGCTGCCATCGATGAAAGCGTTCAAGCATAGCGCAGCGCGTTAATTTTAAAGACCGAACGTGACAAAGCCGGTCTTCCGTGAGGAAGGACCGGCTTTGCGGACTTCACGCCGCGTCACGCGGCGCCGTCAGGCGGGTATTAGTAACGCTGGGGCGGACGATGGTCGTCGTGGTGATGCGGATCGTTGTCGTGCGGGTGATGACGCATCCAGTCGTCATGAGCCCAGTAGCGATGGCCGTCGTAATACCGGTCGCCATGCCAGCCGATGTTGATCGAGACGCCCACCGGCATCATGTGCGGCTGCCCGTAGGCCGCCGGTCCCGGACCATTCTCGATGACCACCCGTTCCTGGGCGAAGGCGCTGCCGGCCGCAAGCAATGCGCCGCCGGCCAGCAAGGTTGCAATAATCGAACGCGATGTCTTGTTAAAGGTTTTCAAAGTGACCTCCCATCAAAGTTTTGTGTCAAGCCAGCGCCCGTGTTAGGTCCAACTTGAACCGCAATGTTGGGTTCGGACCAGACGCCGCACGCTTGAGACCAACTTTAGCGGCCCAAACCGCATGAAGACGTGAGCACTTGTAAGCACACATTTCGTAGAAAGGGACGGATGAGAGATCGCTTTTCTGGCGTTCGCCGCCCATCTACAGCGCATGCGCGGGGAATCGGCGAGATGGCGCGACGACATCTCGTCAGCCCCTGTTACATTCATTTCGGCCTGGAAATATTCCGAAAGGCGAAAAGGGACGGCGACCGCCCGCGGCGGCACCAAAACAAAAGCCACGGCACGCATTCACGGGCAGTGGCTTCAATGAGGCAATACGCACTCGACGTGCGCGCCCATACGCGGCGGTCCGCGTTCAGGCTTTACTACTTGGCTTTTTAGTCGCTCAGCTTGATGCCGAACAACGTAGCTTGCGCTTTGCGCATGCGGTCTGCTTCACGGCTACGGGCTGCATACGAGTAGTCCGAATCCAGCGGCAGATGGGGCGACGCAAAGAGGTCGCTGACCTTTTGGAACAATGCAAAAATGAAGCTCATGGCGACTCCCGGTTGGTTACTGCATTTGCTAGGGTTTTCCCTTAAGAAGAATTATAGGGTTTTCCCTAGGAAAAAGCTAGTGCAATGCAGCAATTTTCCGGGTGCGTGAGTTGTCACAGGGTTTCCGTTTATGATGCGTCGCATCATGACAACGTCCCTTTTTTAATATTTCAGGGTCAAAAGGTTCCTTCTGGTGAAGCCGCCGCCCGCTCACGCCGGCGCGGCGGTCACAGCAGATCAGCGCGAATTGGCTACTTTCGGCTTGTGCGCGTGCTGGATTCGCGCGCTGCGTTTGCCATGAGCGGGCGTCGCCGCAACCGGCGGAGGTGCTGCGGATGCGGCTGCGTCGGAAGCCGCGTTGGCCGCCGCGGCATTGGCCATCGCTATGTGGGTCTCGAGCAAGCTCGCCATGGCGGCCTGCTGGTTCTGCATCATCTGTTCAATGCGATGCTGCTGGGCGGTGGTTTCTCGCGTCAGGCGCATCAGGAGCACGGTCTGTGTGATGCCGATCGCGACCGTCATCAGCAACGCGCCCACCACGATCGACAGCATCCATTTCATGCGGCGCGAATGGTCGGTCGCGGCGAGCCGTTGGTCGGCGATCACGCCATATAAGGCATCGACGGTGTCGGCGAAGGCCGTCGCACGCGCACGATCGAGTTCAGGCGCGGCGCGCAGCGCTGCCGCGGCTGCTTCGGCGCGTTGAGCTTCGCGGAAGGACGGCGCAGCGAAAGCGGCGTTTGGGTGCGAATGCGCCGGCGCGGATGCGGATCCTGACGCCGGTGCGGATCCTGGTGCTGGTGTACCCGCAAACGCAGACACATCGCCCGCCACCTTGGCAGCCGGCTCCGGCTCAGCCACCACCTCACCGGAATCAGCCCCAGACCCGGACGAAGACGAAGACGAACCGAGCTCCTCCCCCGCATCCACCGATTCAGCGCCAACCGCTTCTCTCGAAGCCGTCGTCGCCTTGGCAAAGGTCGCCGCGAAGCGCGGCGGCGGCGCAAGCGCCTTGGTACCGCCCGAGGTCGAGGCAACCGCTGGCTCCGTGGTCGTGGCACCCAGCTCACCCGCCTGGCGCAGCGTGGTCACGCTACGCACCACCGTGGCCGCCGCCATCGCCGGCGTGAGCGGTGCGACCGCGTCAGATGTCGACGATGCCAGCTTCTCATCCACTAACGCTGCTACCTCCCCGAAAGCCAGTTCGCCGACAGGCGATACCGTCGCCCTTGCGGCCTCCGTCTCCCACCCGCTCAATTGCGCATTCACCGGCGCCGGTTCATCGGATTTCGCAGCGCGAGGTACGCGACGCGCCGCCCGTGCGTCCAGCAACGCGCCATCGGCATCGATCGCGCCGACCGCCGCCAGCACGACATCGGGTAATTCAAAGCCATGCAACGTGCCTTGCCGGACGTCGATATTCATCGCCTCCAGCGTGGCGCGGGTGGGATCGTCGGGGAACAGGTCGAGGGTGCTGTCGTCGCGCGAGGCATCGCTCAGTTGCGCGAGACGTTGTGCCGAGCGCGCGGCGCGCGCCAGCTTGTTTTCAGTTTCGGTCGAGACGGTGGCCTGACGCCGCTTCTTCGAAGCGGCACGCTGAGGCCGGGACTGCGTGGATGCTGCGGAATCTGCCATAGAGAAAAAAGCGGTCGTCGCCGAAAAGCGGGCGCCGGGCACCGCTCGTCAATGCCATTGGAATTTTTCGAGACCGCATTGTCGCATGGCCGCGCGCCCCTGCCGAAGCCATTCGCCGACGATTTTCCGCTTTTTAAGGCGACGACGCGTCCTGCCGGAATTGCTTGACGCCAGGCAGCTGACGCAAGCGCGCGCAGATCGCCTCATATTCGGTATTCGACACCCGATGCAGTGTGATCACGACTTCATCGCACTCCGGCGCGTCGTCGCTTTGCTGCATCACGAACTGCTTGACGCGCGGGCTCGCGGCGCCGAGTTCGTCGTGTATCGAATGGAATGTCATGGTGCCGCGCTCGACGATCATGGTGAGCTGGCGCCGTTGCTTCACGGTGATGAAGCGGCGCTCGAGCGGCTTGATCCCGGCGAGGATGATCAGAATGATGATGGTCGCGGCGATCGACGCCGTGTATAGCCCGCCGCCGACCGCCAGCCCGATCGCCGCGACCGACCAGAGGCTTGCCGCTGTCGTCAGCCCGCGGACGATCTCGCCGCGCAGCAGAATCGAGCCCGCGCCGAGAAAGCCGATACCGGAGACCACCTGCGCGGCCATCCGCGACGGATCGAGCACGACATGCTCGCCCGTCAACACTTCGGCGAAACCATAGGCCGACACGATCATGATGAGCGTCGAACCCACGCAAACCAGCATGTGCGTGCGCAACCCCGCCGCCCACGAAAGCCGTTCGCGCTCGAAGCCGATCACGCTGCCGAGCGCAGCCGCCAGCACCAGACGGGAAATGAGTTCGAGGTTTCCCAGCATTGTTTTTCCTCCTTATCTGAAATTATTTGAAGCGCATTGCGCACCTGTGGCGCCATGCCAGCAGCAGCCGTTTGCTTTATGCTTGGCCGCACGCCGCCGCGCGAGTGGCAAGGACGATCGACATGCTGCTTGCGAGCCTTCCCGTTGCAGGCCGCTCAGCATCCATAATCGCCGACTCAGCACGATCGGCGACGGCTGCGCCACGGCGTGAGCCAAAGTCCACCGGCGTTTCGAATGACCGCGTTTGACCAACCGAACTAATGCAGAGCATGACCCCTTCCAGCGCTTCGACGAACACACTCGCCACCGCATTGCGTGATCACTTCGCTCGTGTGGTGCTGCCGCTGTGGCGCGGGCCCGGTTTCAATACCGCGCTGCAACTGCCCTACGAAGCGCTCAGCGCCGAGGGTCCCGAGCCATCGCCCGCGCAACGCTACCGGGCGATGGCGTGCGCGCGGCAATTGTTCGTATACTCACAAGCAGGCGATGCGGCCCACGCCCAGGTACTGTTCGATTCATTGATGCACACCTTTCAGGACACGCGCCACGGCGGATGGTTCTATAGCGTGGATGCGCAGGGCGCTCCGCTCGACACCACCAAAGACCTGTACACGCATGCATTCGTGGTGTTCGCGTGTGCGGAATACGGCGGCCGTTCCGGCAACCGCGACGCGCTGGAAGTCGTGCATCGCACGTCGGCATTGATTCAGTCGCAGTTCGCGGCCGAAGGCGACCTGTTCAACGCCGCGCTCACCGCCGACTTCGCCAGCGTGACCGGCATGCCAATCCAGAATCCCCTGATGCACCTGACCGAAGCCTGGCTGGCCGCGCGCGACGCCACGCACGATACCGCCTTCGAGGCGGCGTTGCGCCGTCTCGCCGGCGCTGTCGCGCGTCACTTTGTACATGCGCCGAGCGGTTGCATCGCTGAATTGCCGATTGGCGCGGACGACAACCGCCTGGAACCCGGCCACCAGTTCGAATGGTTCTGGCTGGTCAAGCAGGCTGGCGCCTTGTTCGAAGCCTCGGGTCTGGACGAGTCGTTGACGCGCGCGTTCAGCTTCGCGCAGCGATATGGCGTGGACCCGCAAACGGGTGGCGTGTGCGCCTCGCTCGACGAAACTGGGCGGATCAAGGACGCCACCCAGCGAATCTGGGCTCAGACAGAATATCTGCGCGCATTGGCAAGCCACCACGACCCTGCCGTCCTCGCCGCGCTGCCGCGGCAAATCGAGCTTTTCGGGCAGCGCTTCCTGCGTCCGCAAGGCTGGTTCGAATGCAAAACGGCGGCGGGTGACGTGGCGCGTGCCGACATGCCGTCGACCACGCCCTATCACCTCGCCACCGCCTACGCGGCGCTGCCGGGCTAACACCCGCAGACGTTGCGCGGACCTCGGCGTTAAAACGCCGACTGGCCGGTCAATCAATATTCTTCGCGTTGCCAAGGTCCCCAGTCGGCGCCGGCAGTTTTAAATCGCGTGTAGGTCGCGCTTTGTCCGGTAGGGGTTTCCGATGTGTCGCCATGCGGCTTTTTATCGGTAGTGTGAAGGGCGAAAGCCTGGTGATCGTCGCTGTCGACCGTGATACGGCCGACCGGGTCCGGGGCGCCTTCTTGAGGTGATTTCGACTCCAATATCGCGAGATAGGGGGTCAAACGACTCCAGAACGAGGTGAGTTCTTCTTGCAAATAATGTGTCAATGTTTTTCCTGGAAGAGTAATACAAGCAGTTTACCCTACCGGCTGGAACACCCCGCAAAATGCTTTCTGGGCCCCAAAAAGGTCCCAAAACGGCCCAATCAGGGGAATACCCGAATACTTGTTGATTGGCGTCCATCATAAAGACGTGATACAACTCGTACTTCGCGCTCGATCTCGTGTTGAGAAATAGCGGTCGCGAATGCAACACACAACATTTACTGGATTAAAAATGGCAACAGGTACTGTGAAGTGGTTTAACGATGCAAAGGGCTTTGGCTTCATCACCCCGGACGACGGCGGCGAAGACCTGTTTGCTCACTTTTCGGAAGTTCAAGGCAGCGGCTTCAAGTCCCTGCAGGAAAACCAGAAAGTGACGTTCGAAGTCAAGCAAGGCCCGAAGGGCAAGCAGGCTGCAAACATCCAGCCGGCCTAAGTACCTTCAGGTACTTTGAGGCACCCTTAGGCGCTTGCGTCTAATGCAAAATGGCCCGCTTTCGCGGGCCATTTTCTTTGGCAAATGCTCTTTTTCCGGGCACCTGTGCGGTTCAGATTGCCCGCATCCCCGACAGCGCGAACGCTGCCCCTTGCCCTCGCGGTTCGTCCATTTGTTGCGTTCGCAACACAGTTTCCGAAATTTCGAACACGGAAACGGCCTCTTTCAATTGCTGCGTCTGTTGATGCAGTGAGGCTGCCGCTGCGGCGGCTTCCTCGACGAGCGCGGCGTTCTGCTGCGTCATCTCATCCATCTGCACCACCGCCTGGTTGACCTGCTCGATGCCCGTGCTCTGCTCGAGCGACGACGCGCTGATTTCCGCCATCATCTGCGTGACGCGCGAAATCGATGCGGAAACGTGGGTCATGGCTTCGCCCGCACGCTCGACCAGCGTCGAGCCGCCTTGAATCTCGGCCACCGATTCGCTGATCAGCGTTTTGATTTCCTTCGCCGACTGCGCGCTGCGCTGGGCGAGACCCCGCACCTCGCCCGCCACCACGGCGAAGCCACGGCCCTGCTCGCCCGCGCGCGCCGCTTCGACGGCTGCGTTCAGCGCGAGGATATTGGTCTGGAACGCGATGCCGTCGATCACCGAAATGATCTCCGCGATCTTGTCCGAGCTTTGCGCGATGCCGCGCATCTTGTCGACCACCTGATTGACCACTTCGCTGCCGCGCGAGGTCGCTTCGAGCGCGGTTTCGGCGAGCGCGTTGGCTTCGCGGGCGTGATCGGCGTTCTGGCGCACCGTGGCGGTCAGCTCCTCCATGCTCGACGCGGTTTCTTCGAGCGATGCCGCCTGGTTTTCCGTGCGGGCCGACAGATCGGCGTTGCCGGTGGCGATTTCGTCGGCACCCAGATGGATCGAGTCGGCGGACTCGCGCACAGTTTGCACGGTGCGTGCCACGCTAGCCTGCATTTTCGCGAGACCCGAGAACAGGCGGCCGATCTCGTTGGCACCGCGCGCGGCGATCGGCTGGTCGAGGCGCCCCTGCGCGATGCGCTCGAAATGACGGCCGGCTTCCTCGAGCGGGGCCACTACGCCCTTGCGCAGCGCCGCGTACACCGCGAACGTGCCGACCACCAGCAACAGCAGGATCGCGCTGCTCACGGCGCGGAAGGCGCTCATGCGGGAATCGATCGAATTGAGCGACGCATGGCTAGCGGTGTCGCCGAATTTCGCGAAGTTGTGCAACTCGGCGAGATAGGCGTCCTGGAACGACTGGGTCGGCTGATCGAGAAAGGCCTGGATATTGTTCGAGTCGAGAAATTGCACCAGCTCCCCGAGCGCATCGTGCAGCTTTTTGTAGCATTCGGCGAGCGCGGCAGCGCGCGCGCTGTTTTCGTCGCCGGTTTTCTGCGCGCTCAGGAAAGCGCCGAACGACTGATCGGCCGCCGTCAGCTGTTCACGGGCATGTTGCACGATATCGGCTGGCTCAGCGCCGCCGCGCACCATCCGCGTACCGGCGCGCGACAGGTTGATGCGCGCGTCCATCAGACGCTGGGTCGTTTCGTTGACCGCATCCACCTGTTTCAACGCGATGTTCGACAGGTCACCGACGTCGTCATGCGTGCGCGTGAGTGACCAGAATCCCAAACCCACCGTGACCAGCTGGAAAACGCAGAACGCGGCCAGAACACACAACAGGCCGGATGCGACCTTGATCTTGCTGAACATCGTGAATACCCGAATGCAAAGAATGACGAGAGCGATCTCAGGGTTAACGGCATCGGCGCGCGTTCCTTGAGGGCAATTTCGTCAAAGATCGCGTTACAACCCCGTTTCATCGGTCAACTTCGCTACTCCAATCATTTGTTGCAACAATGCCTCGCACATATTTCCGATTGACCTTGACGCGGTGTGTGAGCGCTTCCTAGAGTGGGTAGGGACTGCACAACGCACGCCGGTGCAGAGATCACCACGGGCCACCGCCCCGAAGGAACCACAATGACCGACCTCCTCGACCGGGCGCGCGGCGCACTGCACGCCCAGCCGTTCAGCATGCTGTTAGGCGCCGAGCTGATGCACACGGGCACCAACGAATTGACGCTTTGCCTGCCGATCCGCGACGAGCTGCGGCAACAGCATGGCTTTGTGCATGGCGGCGTCATCAGTTATCTCGCCGACAATGCGCTGACTTTTGCTGGCGCGCTGTCGCTGGGTCCGAAGGTCGTCACCGGCGAGTACAAGATCAACTACCTGCGGCCGGTGGTGAACGGCACGCTAATCGCGCGTGCGAAGGTCGTCTACGCGGGCCGATCCCAGGCGACCTGCCAGTGCAACGTGTTTGTGATGGACGACGGCCGTGAGAAGCTCGTCGCAGTTGCCCAAGGCACGATCAATCGGATCGGCGATATGGGCGAACACGAACCGGTGGGTTGAACGGCTGAGGGTCCGATAAAAAAGGCCGTTCCTGCATTGCGCGGGAACGGCCTCTTCACATCTAACGGCTCACATTAACACTACATCGTTAGCCAAACGCGCAACTCACTCCGCCGCGTAAGTCTTCTGCGTTTGCTCGCCAAGACCTTCGATACCCAGACGGATCGTCTGACCCGGCTTCAGATACACCGGGTTCGGTTTCACACCCATACCGACTCCCGGCGGCGTGCCGGTCGAAATCACGTCGCCCGGTTGCAGGCTCATGCACTGCGACACATACGACACCAGCTTCGCGACGCCGAACACCATCGTCTTCGTGCTGCCATTCTGATAGCGATGCCCGTCCACTTCGAGCCACAGGCTCAGGTTCTGCGGATCGGCAACTTCATCGCGCGTCACGACCCACGGGCCGATCGGGCCGAACGTATCGAAGCCCTTGCCCTTGTCCCACGTGCCGCCGCGTTCGATCTGCCATTCGCGTTCCGACACGTCGTTGATCACGCAGTAGCCGGCGACGTAATCGAGTGCGTCGGCTTCGTCGATATATTTCGCGGGCTTGCCGATCACCACGCCGAGTTCGACTTCCCAATCGGTCTTCTTCGAGCCGCGCGGGATTTCGACGTCGTCGTTCGGGCCGGTAATCGCGCTCGTCCACTTGTTGAAGATGACCGGCTCCGCGGGCACCGGCAGATTCGATTCGGCCGCGTGATCCGCATAGTTCAGGCCGATACAGATGAACTTGCCGATCCTGGCCACGCACGGGCCGATGCGCGGGTTGCCTTCCACGAGCGGCAGCGAGGCCGGATCGAGCGCGCGCAGTTTGGCGAGACTTGCGTCGCTCAGCGCGGCGCCGTCGATATCGGGCACCACTTTCGAGAGATCGCGAAGCTTGCCCTGCGCATCGAGCAGGCCCGGCTTTTCCTGGCCCTTCGGCCCATAACGAAGCAGTTTCATCGTTGCACTTCCCTTTACGTTCAGTATGTTCAGTTCAGGTTCGAGGTTCAGTGTCTGGCAGTGTCTTGCGCTATCTTGCGGCCCAACTTAGTTGGACCAGCCGCCGTCGATCACATGGGCATGACCCGTGGTGAACGACGATTCGTCAGACGCGAGATACAGCGCCAGCGCGGCGATCTCTTCCGGCTTGCCGATGCGGCCCATCGGCTGACGCGCGACAAAGGCCGCCTGCACGGCGTCCAGCGTCGCGCCCTGCGCCTTGGCCTGCTCGCCGATCCGCTGTTCGAGCGACGGCGAGGCCACCGTGCCCGGGCAGATCGCGTTACAGCGTACACCACGCGTGATGAAGTCCGCAGCAACGGACTTGGTCAGCCCGATCACCGCGGCTTTTGACGCGCTGTACGCAAAGCGGTTCGGCACGCCCTTCACGCTCGAGGCCGCCGACGACATATTGATGATCGAGCCGCCGCCGTTCTCCAGCATGGCCGGCAAAAACGCGCGGATCATGCGATACATCGCTTTCGCGTTCAGATCGAAGGCGAAGTCCCAATCCTCGTCCGTGCATTCGAGAATCGAACCGGCGTGCACGAAACCCGCGCAGTTGAACAGCACGTCGACGGCGCCGAGTTCGGCCGACAGCGCCCTGATCGCCGCCTCGTCGCGCACGTCGAGCTTGCGCGCCTCGACCGGCTTGCCGGCGAGTCCGTCGATGCGGATATCGGTAGCGATCACGCGCGCACCTTCGCGCGCGAACAGTTCCGCGGTGGCGAGACCAATGCCTTGTCCTGCCGCGGTGATCAGGGCCGTCTTGCCGGCCAGTCTTTGTGTCATCTACGACTCCAGTTGAATGGGCTTCTTTTGTTTCTTTCGTCTTCGTAACTTGACTTCGTAACGCGCCTTCGTCACATCAAAGTCGATAAAACGCAGCGGCGTTGCCGCCGAAAACAGCTTCGCGCTCGTCATCGCTCAAGGACGCGAGCAAGGTGTTCGCGACCGAATGCCACAGTAGATAGTCGCCGTTCAGATCGAGCACCGGCCAGTCGCTGCCCCACATCAAACGCGCGGGACCGAATGATTTCAGCAGATGGTCGACATACGGTTGCAGCGTTTCCTCCGTCCAGCCAGGCGACGCTTCGGTGACGAGTCCCGACAGCTTGCAGTGCGCTTGTGGCAACTGGGCGAGCCGCGTGATCGCGTCGGCCCATGTTTGCCAGCCCGCGCGACCGTAGCGAATCGGCGGCTTCGCGCCGTGATCGACAACAATGCGCAACATGGGAAAGCGCGCTGCGAACGTTTCAAAAGGCTCGACGTGCCGCGCGTAGATCAATGCGTCGAACGCCAGGTCGTGCGCGATCAGTGTGTCGATCGCAGGCGCGAGGTCGGGGTTTGCAATCCATGTGTCGTCGGGCAAATCCTGCAGCATCGGCCGCACGCCTTTGAACTTCGGCTCACGCGCCAGCGCTTCGATCACAGCCGGCGCGTTCGGCAACAGCAACGGCACCCAGCCCACCACACCCGCAATCGAGGGTTCGTTGCGCGCGATGTCCAGCAAGTAACGTGTTTCGTCGATCGTCGGCGCCGCCTGTACTACCACCGTCCGCTCGATGCCCGCTTTTTCACGCAATGGCTTCAGGTCGGCGGGACCGAATGGCCGGTACAGAATTTTCAGTTCCGGCGTGAGCCACTCGTAATCGCCGCGAGCGGGGTCCCAATAGTGCTGGTGAGCGTCGATATGCATCGTCAAATCAATCCTCTGGCGCGGGCGCGCGACTGTCGAGCAAGCCTTTTTCACGCAACGCGGACCATAGGTCCGCGGGAATCGGCCGCTCGAACGACGCGGTGTTCTCACGCAATTCGTCGGCACTGCGCGCGCCGGTCAACACGGTGGCAACCGCCGGATGCGCATACGGAAACTGCAAGGCCGCGGCAGCAAGCGGCACGCCATGGACTCGGCACACTGCTTCCAATCGCGCGACGCGCTCGATGACTTCCTGCGGCGCGTCACCATAATTGAATTTCAGGTCGCCTTCGACGCCGCGCGCCAGAATGCCCGAGTTGAATGCGCCACCTAACAGGATGCTGACGCCGCGTTGTTCGCATGCTGGGAGCAGGTCGTCGAGTGTCGTCTGTTCGAGGAGCGTATAACGGCCCGCAAGCAACGCGCAATCGATATCGAATTCGGCCATCGCTTCGAGTATGACCGCGCCTTCATTGACGCCGAGCCCGACCGCTTTGATCGCACCCGACGAACGCAAGTCATCGAGAGCACGAAAGCCGCCGCCTTCGGTCAATTGCCGCCAGTAATGCGGGTTTTTATCGCCGTGCGTGAAGCGGCCGATATCGTGCACCAGCAGAATGTCGATATCGACGATGCCCAGACGCTGCTGGCTGTCTTCGAACGAACGCAGAATGCCGTCGTGCGTGTAGTCGTAGATCGCTTCGAACGGTAGCGGGTTTTGCCAGCCCTCCTTCGGATCGCAGGGCGTGGTGCGGGGCACAAAACGGCGCCCTACTTTGGTGGACAACACATACTCGCTGCGCGGATAGCGGCGCAGGGCGTCGCCCAGACGATGCTCGGCTTTCGTGTTGCCGTAATGCGGCGCGGTATCGAAGTAACGCACGCCTGTGTCCCACGCGGCAGCAATGGTCGCGTGGGCGTCTTCATCGGACAGATCGCGGTAGAGGCCGGCCAGAGGCGCCGTACCGAGCCCCAATCCGGTGACTTGTAATGCACGGCGGCCGATGCCACGCCGCTGTTCGATTTTCGAACCGATCTTCGTCGTCATTGATCGCGTCTCCTTTGTCGACCAGAGTTAGCGCTTTAGCGCTTACTCTGGTCCCATAGCGCTACCCCAATCCAATCTGTGTTTTTACCACGCGAGACCGAGATTAGCGCGCCGCACTAACGGATTGTCTGCCAATAAGATTACACACGCCCCGCTCAGCGCGCCTCGATCGCAACAACCCGATGCAGCGGTGCAGCATTCGACGGCAAACATGCCGGCCCCACCGGTTCAAAAGTCTTGTACCCCAGAATGAATTCCTGATGCCCAAGCGTTTCCGATTTCGACGCCGCACCGAGCGCCACCCCCACCGTTTGCTCAAACACTTCGCGGCCGACTTCGTCGAGCGTGCCGCGGCCTTCGAGAATGCGGCCGGCGTCGACGTCCATATCGCCGGCGAGATTGCGATAGGTCGCGGGATTCGCGCACACCTTGATGACTGGCGAAATTGCCGAGCCGACCACGGATCCGCGTCCGGTCGTGAATAGAATCACATGCGCGCCGCACGCGATCAGTTCGCCGATTTCCGTGTTGTCGCTGATGTTCGGAAAGCCGAAGCGAGGCTCGCCGTCAGGCACGACGTCGAGGAGATAGAGGCCACCGGTCGGTGGCACATCACCGGGTTTGATGATGCCGACAATCGGCGACGCGCCGCTTTTCGCATACGCACCTAACGATTTCTCTTCCTGCGTAGTGAGGCCGCCATCCGCATTGCCGACAGCAAAACTGCCATGCCCGAGTATCGAGTAGTAGCGCGCCGCCTTCGCGACACACGCAACGATTTCATCGCCGAGTTCCGGCCTCGCGGCGCGCGTTTTCATATGGAACTCGCAGCCCACCAGTTCGCCGGTTTCTTCGAAGATACAGGTCGCACCCGCGTCGATCAGATGATCGAACGCACGGCCCACGGCCGGGTTCGCGGTAATGCCGCTGGTTCCGTCCGAGCCGCCGCAAATCGTGCCGATCACCAGTTCGCTCAGCGCCATCGGCACCTTGTGTTGCGCGGCGAGTTGCCTGCGTGCATCGCGAACCCAGTCGACGCCGTATTGAATCGTGCTGCGCGTGCCGCCTTTTTCCTGGATCGTCAGGACTTCAACGGGGCGGCCGCTCGCGCGCACGACATCGACGAGGTAGTGCTTGTTCATGCTCTCGCATCCGAGCGACACGAACAGCACCGCGCCTACGTTGGGATGTGTCGTCAGGCGTTCGAGCATCTTTTCGGCGTACCCATTCGGATAGCAACCGGGAAAGCCGATCAGATGCACCGGTGGCTCGCGCTCGGCTGAAGGATCGTCGAACGCATCGAGCGGTTCGCGAAACTGCGTGACGATCTCGCGCGCGACGTGATGCGCGCACTCGACCAGATACGCCACCGCGACTACATTGCGGATGCCTTTGCGGCCATCGCTGCGCAGATAGCCTTGCAGCACGGGCGGCCGCGCGGCGGCGGATGCTACGGAAGTGTCAGTCATGATCATTCCAGCGCGGCGCGAGGCCACGTCATTGTGCTCACATCAGTGATGGACGAACTCGTGGCCCGCGTCGTGCGTATAAGTGGGCAAGTAGTCGCTTTCGAGGTTGTGCGTATGCAGATGCGCACCGCGCGCCACCGCTTCGGTCACGTGACCGATCACGGCGCCGTAGCGCAGCACCTTGTCGTCTTTCGCGAGTTCGTGGCGCGCCACCTTGTGGCCGAGGTCGATGGTTCTGGCCAGCGTCACACATTCGCCTTCGATCTCGACTTGCGTGCCCGCATCGAGACGTGCCGCCGCGATCAGACAGTTATCTGTGGGACTGAGCAGGATCAGGCGTGGGTCGGTTAGCGATGTTGGAGGCGTTTGGGGCGTTTGCAATGGACGGCTGGTCAAGTGAGTTCTCCGTGACGCGTGCGCATTAGTTTTGACCTTCGCCGCTGGCGAGCCGCGCCACCATCAGCGAGCCGAGGATGATCGCGCCATAGATCGCCTGGATCCAGAACGACGGCACCTGGGCAAGCGTCAACAGGTTCTGCACGACGCCGAGCAGCAGCACGCCGGAAAGCGCGCCGAGCATCGTGCCCTTGCCGCCGTCGAGCGAAATGCCGCCGATCACCGCCGCCGCGAACACCGTGAAAATCATGCCGTTGCCCTGGTTCGCGTTGATCGCGCCGACATAGCCGGTGACGATCAAACCGCCCACCGAAGCCAGGATGCTGCCGAGCACGAACACGCCCCACGTGATGCGCTCAACGCGAATCCCCGCCGCGCGCGCCGCTTCCGGATTGCCGCCAATCGCGTATAACGCACGGCCCAGGCGGTGATAACGCAACACGAATGCCGCGATCGCAAACGCGGCCGCCGCCAGCCACACGGACAGCGGCAAGCCGAGCACGATGGTGGTCGCAAGCGCGAAGAACGAAGGCGGCATATCGAACAGCGTGCCGCCTTTGGTCGCGCCGACCAGCATGCCGCGCAACACGATCAGCATCGCCAGCGTGACGATGAACGCGTTCAGCCGCAAACGCACCACAAGAAAACCGTTGACGAAGCCGATCACCGCGCCAACCACAATGATCGCCAGCAAACCTGCCGCCGCCGGCCATTGCGTCCCGAAGCCCGCGGACGCCGCCGGCATCACCAGCATCGCGCCGACAGCGGGCGCAATGCCCACCGTCGATTCGAGCGACAAATCGAACTTGCCGGTCAACACGATCAGCGATTCGGCGAGCACGACCAACGCCAGGGCCGCGGACGCACCCAGCACGCTGATCAGATTCGCCTTCGTCAGAAAGCTCGGGCTGACAAACGCGCCGATCACGATCAGCAACGCGAGCGCGGGCAGCAGAGCCAGTTCACGCAGCCGCGCGAGCTCACTGCGAGCACGTTTGCCGCGCGTCGCCATTGCAACCGGCTGAGGCTGCGCTGGCTGACCTTGCGCCGTGCCGAATGCAGGGCTGGGCACACTATTCTTCATGAAGACTCACTCCTTCAACGGACGCAATCAGGTCATGGTCCTGCCAACCCGCGGGAAATTCGGCCGCGACACGGCCACGGAACATCACCAGCACGCGGTCACAGGTGCGCAGATCGTCGAGTTCGCCGGACACGACCAGCACGGCTTTACCGTCTTCGCGCACCCGATCCACGACTGACAGCAACGCTTCTTTTGATTTCACATCGACGCCTGCGGTAGGGTCGATCAGCACGAGCACGTTGGGATTGGTGGCGAGCGCGCGCGCCATCACGACCTTCTGCTGGTTGCCGCCCGAGAGCCCTGACACGATATGTTCGGGACCTTGCGCGACGATGCCGAGCGCGTCGATCATCTTCTGGCCGAAGGCGTTTTTCTTCGCCGGTGGCGCGATGCCGAATTTGCCCAGCAAACGCGCGATGGTCATCGAGGCGTTCTCGGCGACCGATTGCGTCAACACCAGGCCTTCGTGATGTCGATCCTTCGGCACGCAGCCAATGCCGTGCGCCAAGGCTGCCGGCACGTCGCCGGGCGGCAGCGTCACGCCGTCCACGCGGATCGCACCGCTCTTCGGCGCGCGCAAACCGGCAATCGCTTCGGCCACGCTGGTGCGGCCGCTGCTCGTCGCGCCGGTCAGCCCGACCACTTCGCCACGCTTCACCGTGAACGAGACGCCTTCGTAATCGGAACCGGCCAGCTCTTTGACCTCCAGCGCGATCGCTGTGTCCGCAGGCAACGCGGCGCGCGCCGCCGCATCGGCGACGGCAAGACCGCCACGTTCGCCAGTCATCGCTTCGATCAACTGCTCGCGCGGCAACGCGGAAACCGGCGCGCTGACGATATGCCGCGCATCGCGCAGCACCGTCACGGCCTGGCAGATTTCATAGACCTCTTGCAGATGATGCGAGATAAACAGGAACGTCACGCCTTCGCGCTGCAATTCGCTGATGCGGCGGAACAGGCGCTTGATCTCGTCGCCGTCGAGCTGCGCGGTGGGTTCGTCGAGGATGATGAAGCGTGCGCCATACGACAACGCCCGCGCAATCTCCACCAGTTGCCGTGCTTCCACGCTCAGATCGCCGGCGCGCGCGTCTTCACGTACGTCGATCTTCCAGTGGTCCAGCAACTCACGCGCGTCGCGATGCATCGCGCGCCAATCGATCACGCCGCCGCGCGCCGGCTGGCGGTTGATGAACAGATTCTCCGCAACCGAGAGATCGCGGATGATCGTCGAATGTTGATAAACGCAGGCAACGCGCTCACGCCATGCGTCGCGGTCCGCGATCGACGGCGCGGCCACGCCGCCGAAACGCACCTCGCCGGTATCGGGCTTGCGCAGGCCGGTGAGGATCGACACCAGCGTCGATTTGCCCGCACCGTTGCGCCCGACAAGCGCATGCGACTCGCCAGGCATCACGCGGATGCTCACGTCTTTCAGCGCGGGCGTGGAGCCGAAGCGTTTGGTGACCTCAAACGCTTCGACTACCGCGGGAAGTCCCTGCGCGCCGAGGAAAGCCCCCTTGGGGGACGCCCCAAAGGAAGCCCCCTCGGGGGATGGGACAACCGGCACGGAGGGAGTCAGCTCGCTCATTTAACGGTATTGCCCCACAACGTTTTGTCGTCGACATTCGACTTCGTCACGAGCGGCGCGGGCAATTGATCTTCGAGAACGCCCGGCGACAACTGCACGATGTTGCTGCCATGATCGGTCGGACCCGGCTTGAAGGTCTGCCCGGCCAGCGCGGCCTTGATGTAGAAGAGGCCGTATTTTGCGTACGAATCGGCAGGTTGCGACACGGTGGCGTCGATATCACCGCGGCGGATTGCCTCGAACTCCTGAGGAATGCCGTCGTTACTGACGATCACGACATGCTTTGCATCGCCGGCGGGAAATAGCATCTGCTTGCGGCGCAGGGTTTGCAACGTCGGCGACAGATAGACGCCGCCCGCCTGCATGTAGATCGCCTTCACGTCAGGATTCGCGGTGAGCAGACTGTCGAGCGCGGTGGCGGCAACATCGCCTTTCCAGCTTGCCGGAATCTCCAGCAGCGACAAACCCGGATAGCCCTTCAAACACGAGCGAAATGCTTCGGAGCGGTCGCGCCCGTTCACCGAGGCCAGGTCGCCCATGATCTGCACGACCTTGCCCGACTTCACGTGCTCGCCGATGTACTTGCATGCCTTCTCGCCGTACGCGCGGTTGTCGGCGCGCACCACCATTGCCACCTTGCCTTGCGTCGGCGCGACGTCGACCGCGACTACCGGCACGTTCTTCGCCGCTGCTGCATCGAGCGCGCGGCTGATCGCCGCCGAATCCAGCGGCCCGACCACGATGCCCTTCGAACCGAGATTCAGCAGGTTGTTCATGTCGGTAATCTGCTGAACGGGATCGCCGTTCGAATTGACCGGTGCGAGGATATCCATGCCCATGTCCTTCGCGTATTTGGGCAGATAGTTGTTGTACGACTGCCAGAACGGCGACGTGAGCAACGGCAGATCGAGACCGATCTTGCCTGCGTCGGCGGCTTGCGCGGCGCCACTCACGGCGAGGCCGGCGATGCAAGCTGCCGCCGCAACGGCAAACATCGAACTGCGGAACATACGGCGAGCCGCGTGCGGCCCTTTTGCGAACGACATGGTTTGTCTCCTGTGTCGGGGAACTGCGTGAACCGTCATACGAGTGGCGGGCACTTCGTCCGGCGCTTTCTTATGAAGTATTGGTGTGCGCTTATTCACCAATGAACGTATTATTCATATACGGACTTTTCGAAGTCAAGGAAGGTGCACTGCACCATGCGTCGGTGTTTCCCCTGGACCCCGACACTTCGCACCAGAAAGACCGCGCACTTACACTCACGCGCCAGATAATGAGAAAAGCACACGGAACCTTGCTCACCATGGACGCAGAAGACAAAGACGACGCCGACCGTTACCGCGCGCCCGCGCTTGACAAGGGCCTCGACATCCTCGAACTGCTTGCCGAGCAGAAAGAAGGGCTGACGCGCGCCGAAATCACCAAGCTGCTTGGACGCAATGCGAGCGAGATGTACCGGATGCTGGAGCGGCTGGTCGCACGGCAATACGTGGTGCGCTCGGCGGCGGGCGACCGTTATTCGTTGGGTCTGAAGCTATATGCGCTCGCGCATCGTCATCCGCCGATGAACCGGCTGATCTCTGAAGCACTGCCGCTGATGCAGCGCTTTGCCGATGCTGCGGAACAGTCATGCCATCTGGTGGTGTACGACCGCGGCAATCTGCTGGTGATCGCGCAGGTGGACGGGCCGGGTACATGGGGGATGTCGGTACGGCTCGGTTCACGGGTCGGCCTGATCGATACCGGATCGGGCCGCGTGATGCTGGCGTTTCAAAGCGTTGAGCAGCGTGAACAGATGCTGACCGAACACACCAAGGTAAAGGGCGAAGTCACGATCGATCGCGATGCGCTGGAACAGGCATGCGAGCGGATTCGCGCGGCGGGTTTTTCGCAAAAAGACAGTCAGCAGACTTTCGGTGTGACCGACGTCACGTTTCCGATCCAGGGGCCGTCCGGTCAGGCGATCGCGGTGCTCACCTGCCCGTACTTGCGCCGTATCGATGAGTATGTCGCGCCGACGCTGGAGGCGGCGACTGCCTTGCTACGCGAAACGGTTCAGGCATTGTCGATGTTTCGGGAAACGGCCGCGTAGCGCTGATGGTTTAGAATGGCGACCCTCTCAAAAATCACGCCGCATGGGTCCCCTCCTGCGCGCTCAACGATCAAGCAATGGCGAAACTTCTGACCGATTCCGAATTCCAGCGTTTTTCCGAACTCCAGCAGAAGCAGTCGAGCTTCACGATCACGCCTGAAGAAGCCGACGAACTGCGCGACATCGTCGCTCATGCGCAAAAGCGCCGCGACGACCGCGCTGCGGCGATGCAAAGCATCGAGACCTTCATCAAGCAATTCGACATCAGCCCGGACGAGCTATTTTCGGCCGAGCAGATCGGTGACGCCGCGCGCACCTTCGGCCTGATTCCGGCCGCGAAGAAAGAGCGCGTGCTGCCGCCGCAGTTCACGTTCAACGGCAAGCCGTATCAATGGACGGCGCGTCCACTGCCGGACGATATCCGCATTCCGTTGTTCGATGCCTTCAAGGCGGGCGAATCGGTGAAGCCGTTCATCGCGACGCTGAAGGACGCGAACCGTTGCGCCGCGACCATCGCGCGTCTGGAACGCGAGACCGGCGCTGTTTATGCTGAAGCATTGCTGGAAGAGTTGTCGGTGACGCGCACGCAGGTTGATGAAGCGGCGACGAAGCTGGCGGCTTGAGCTTAAGCTTCATCCAGCGCCATTCTGAAACCGACGACGCCCGGATCTTCCGTCGGCGTGATGGTGAAGCCGCACGATCGGGCCAGCGCGATCATCGGTGTGTTTTCGCGCAACGCCTCGCCGACCAGCCAGTGGATGCCGCGCGCCCGCGCGTACTTGATGATCCGGTCCATCAGTAATTGCCCGAGGCGCCGGCCTTTCTGGTCGGAACGCACCGCGGCGGCGAACTCCGCCGTCTCGTTGTCGGGATCGGCCACCGCGCGCACCACGCCGAGTGTGCGCGTAAAACCCTCTTCGCTCGTCACGGTTGCGATCAGCGCCATTTCGCGGTCGTAGTCGATCTGCGTCATGCGCGCGAGCTGCGAGTGATCGAAGCTGCCGACCGCGCCGAAAAACCGCAGCCGTAAATCTTCCGGTGTCATCGCTTCGACGAAGTCGTGATGCGCGGCTTCGTCTTCCGGGCGGATCGGGCGGATCGTTACGCGCAGGCCCTGCCAGTCGAGCGTCTCTTCGAAGCGGCGCGGATAGGGCACGATGGCGAGCCGGCTGCGCGTGGCTGCGACGGTCAGCGTCGGCTCGACCACGACGACATGCTCGCTGAACACACGCAGCGTCAGCGTGAGGCCGACGAGTTCCTTGACGTCGCAGACTGCTTGCGACAACGCCGTCAACGCGGCCAATGCCGGCTCCGGCGCGATCAGCCGCGCGTAGCGCGAACGCGTGACGATGTCGCGCGCCAACATTGGATTGAGCGGCGGCAGGCCGTAGACGCGCAGCGGGTCGGAGACGCCGTCCACCGATGGCGCGGTGAAGCGGAAGACGGGGCCGAAGTTGTCGTCATCGTGAAGTTCGACGGCGATGTCGACGACGGGTTTGCGCGATTGCGTTTCAACGCGCAGTCCAAAACGCTCAAGAAACCGCGCCGCCGCCTCGCCGGTTAGTTGGTGCTCACCTGCGGCGATGGCGGCACGCGCTTGCGCCTGAGCGGCATCGATCGCTTCGGGGATCTGCGCCGGCAAACCCTCCGGCGTCTGCATCAACAACTCGCGGCCCATCCGATAGTCGACCAGACGCGCAAATGCGCGCGCGAGCCGCTGCGGTGTTGTATGAACCGGAATACCTTGTGCGTGCAGCGCGTCGCGCGTCGCCGCATCCACGCCGCCGAAAAAACACGCCAGCAGCCCGCGATACGCAAAGCGCTGATTCGCGATCAACGCCTGCGCGACCTCGTCCACCGGGGCGCCGTGCGTCGACGCGTGAACCACGAACGCCGTCCCGGTGCTGCGATGCTCGGCGAGCAGCTTGAGCGCCGTGCCGAAATGCTCGGGACGGGCGTCGTCGCCGAGCCTCAGCGGATTGCCGGCTACCGAGTGCGGCAGCGCTTCGCTTAGTGCCGCGTCCGCTTCCGCGGGCCATGGCGCGAGTGTGTCGCCAGCGGCGGCGAAGGCGTCGCAGGCGAGCGTCGCGAGGCCGCTGTCGCTGGTGATCAGCGTCGCCGTCGCGCCCGCCGCCACCCGGCCCACGCCGAGCGTTTCGATTTCGTCGAGCAGATCGTCGAGCGAGTCGACGCGCACCATGCCCGCCCGACGAAATGCGGCGGTGTACAGCGCGTCGGCGGGATCGGCGCGGCCCGAGCGCAATGCCAGCACCGGCTTGTTGCGCGCCGCCGCGCGTGCCGCCGACATGAACTTGCGCGCAGCTCGCACCGTGTCCAACTCCAGCAGGATCGCGCGTGTGCCGGGATCGCTCGCCAGGTAGTCGAGCACGTCGCCGGCATCCACGTCGGCCTCGCCGCCCAGCGCCACCGCGTGCGAAAACCCGAGCCCACGCGCATGCGCCCAACCGAGCACCGCGTTGGTCAGCGCGTTCGACTGCGACACCCACGCCACGCCGCCTGGCTTCACCGTGCACGACGGCGCGCCGAAATGCGCATGAAACGCCGGCGACACCACCCCGAGACTGCCCGGCCCGACGATGCGCAACAGATTCGGCCGCGCCGCCGAGAGCGCGTGCCGCAGATGCAGGCGATCGTCATCGCTACGCACCTCGCCGACGATGATCGCCGCGCGCGTGCCCAGGCCGCCGAGTTTATGGATGATGCCGGGCCACGTATCCGGCGGTGTACAGATCACCGCGACGCTTGGCGCCTGCGGCAGATCGCCGGCATCGCCGATCACCGGGTGGCCGGCAAGCGTGTTGTATTTGGGATTGACCGGCCAGACAGGGCCGTCGAAACCGCCTTCGAGCACGCGCGCCCACACCATCGCGCCCGTGCTGCCGGGCCGCTCGGAAGCGCCGATCACGGCGACGGACTTGGGTCGGAACAAGGCATCGAGATTGCGAACGGTCACGGGCGCTCCGCAGGGTGAGGAAAGCGCGCCTGAAGGGAGGCGTGCGCGTCTTCGTCAGGATAGGCGAAGTCGGGACCTTGCGCGGTGGTTATGAATTCGCGGGTTGCAGTGCGCGAAATCACTTCGAACTCACCCCAACGCGCGCCAGAATATTTTTAGCGCGCTTAGGCAAAATATCGACTCGGAATGCGACAATCCTACGGATGCCGAACAGCCCGTTTTCCTTGAAACGGGCGAGCGGATTGAAGGCCGGCACGGTGCGTCGGAGACAACGCACGGCACGAACATGGATTCCGTGAACGCGCGCGACAACTCATTGCGCCTTCCCCGGATGAACAAAGAACAGAAGGTGATTTATGCGGCGCTTGCCATCGCTGATCGCGTTGCGCTTCTTTGAAGAAACGGCCCGGCACATGAGCTTCAACCGTGCGGCCACCGCGCTGTGCGTCACTCAGGGGGCGGTGAGCCGGCAGATCAAGCTGCTCGAGGAATCGCTCGGCGCGAAGCTGTTCGAGCGCGATCACAAGGGCGTCCGCTTGACGCAGGCGGGGCTGCAATTTCTGCCCTGCCTCTCCGACGCGTTCGACACGATCGAGCGCGGCTTTCGACAGATCACCACGGCCAAAGGGCGGCGCCGTCTCGTCGTCACCGTGCCGCCCACCTTTGCGACACAGTGGTTCTCGCCGCGGCTCGGTTCGCTCAGTGACGAAATGCCCGATGTCGAACTGTCGGTGCGCACGTCGTCCACGGACGATTGTCACTGCAACATCCGCTTCGGCCGCGACGCGCTGACGGGTGCACATTCCGAATTGCTGATGACTGAACGCCACGTGCTGGTTGGCGCGCCAAGTCTGCTGAGCGAATCGCTCGATATGCTGCTTGAGCATTTACCTGCACTACACGTGCTGCATAACGATGCGCGGCTGGATCTATGGCCGAACTGGCTGGCGAAGGCGGGTTTGCCGGCGCGTTATGCGGAAAACGGTATTGAGTTTTCCACGCTGGAGCAGGCGATTCGCGCGGCGCGGAAAGGCGCGGGGCTGGCGGTGGTTGATCGGAACATGATCGTCGAGGAACTGGCGGATGGGAGTCTCGCGCGGTTTTCTGATATTGAGGTGGCCGGACCGTTTGGCTACTGGCTCGATATCCCGCAGCAGCATGTGGGGCTTGAGTATGTGCAAGCGTTTGCTGCGTGGATGCGGGAAGAGGTTTTGAAGATGGAGTGAGGGGCACCAAGCCCAACCTCCCACCGTCCCGCCGTCTGTCGCTCCCAGTTGAAGCACTCCACGCAGTTGCCTTCGCCTCACCCTTTCCTCACCTTCTCCCATCTGTCGAGCAGCTTCGTTCACTTAGCATTCGCCTCCCATGCCGGACATTTCTGCACGGTCGATAGGAATCTTCCTGGCGAATTCAGATATTTCCGATGTTTTTCGAGATCGCACCCGGTGAACATGTGATCTGCGTAAACGCAAGCAGGTACCGGCACTGAGCCGCTCCGCTCTTGCCTGTTTGCGAATCGGAAAGGTGAACATATGTTTGAATTGACAGCGGCATTGACCGGATCTCGCGCTAAAGATGCTTATCCAGAACAACCTGCCGGACGGGCTCGCAAGCGCGATGCTGATTTATCATCAACGCGCTTCTATGTATGTGCTCTGTTGTTTTTGCTTGCGGGCTTGATCCCCCGCTTTGCTCACGCAGATATCACATGCAACAACCAATCCGGAGTCAATCAAATCCTGTCCGCAGGGTCCATTTCCGTTCCCGCGAATACAGCGGTTGGCACAACGGTAAGCACACTTGCACCCGCCACATATACGTTGCAGTGTAAATTCCTCAATTCTGGTCAGATGACCACGTCCGGTACGAACACTGCTAATTTCTCGACGACGGCAGCGCTCGTACGCGGTACAGACGTTTATCAAACGGGCGTTTCCGGCCTAGGGGTCCGCTACACATTCAATTCGTCGGCATGCGGCGCCACTGATGTCGTTATGACGAACGGTAAGGCCGCCGTTACCTGTCCATTCACCGGTCCCCTCGGCGGAGCATACATGCAGGCCAAGATCGACATAACCGCTCAGTTGGTCGTTACCGGTCCCATTCAGGGCGGCATTTCCAACCTTACGACTGCTCCGACGATCGCAATTAGTTTTAAGTCCTCGGACTCACCTTCCAACTGGAGCCAAGGGAATCTTTATACGGGCACCGCAACCGGCACGCTCACTCAAGCCACTTGTTCGGTCAACCAGCCTAATTTGATTGTTACGCTTCCCAACATCAGCACAGGCGCGCTGTCTTCCAGTAACGGCTCCGCCGCGGGTTCGCAGGCATTCTCGCTTTCATTTAGTTGCGTGTCAGGTGCGAAGGTACTCATTACGCTCACCGACAATGTCAACCCGGCCAATCAGGGCAACAAGCTTCAACCCACCGGCGATTCGACGTCGCAAGGCATTGGCGTCCAGATTCTGAAGGATGGACTGCCGATATCGTTCGGCCCGGACTCGGCCACTGTCGGCAATACCAACCAGTGGCTGATCGGCGCCTCGCCGAGTGGGCCACTACAGGTGCCGCTGACCGCACGATACGTTAGTACCGGCAAGGTCTCACCGGGAACGGTAAGGGCGCTCGCTACGTTCACCATGTCTTACCAGTGATACTTGCAATCTGCTCAAGTCTGCGGTGAAGCGAATTGCGACCGGGTGATTCCGCGCTGTCGTTAATCAAGCTCTGACCGGTCTCAGTGGGCCTTGTCCAAATGGTCAAAACTGGCAATTTGGCCCACGCAAACGATCATCGCCACGCCGCCCTCATTTATAATCATCAAGCCTTCGGGAAACACCCGGCGGTCAGGAATGGAAGCCTGTGATGCAAACCGCACACCCGCCCAGGCGGGTCGTGCGTCTACCGCCGCACGTCTATATTTCAATGGGCGGGCCGTGGTGGGGGAGCCGCAAGGCTCGCCGGTTTGTTTGTGTCCCGGTCTTCCAAACCCGCTTCGTGCCCGCTCACCCGCTTCACAAACGCGTGTCGGGCGTCTCGAGATGTACCAGGGAGATCGCATCATGAGCAAATCCACAAAACAATCTCAACCCGATTCACGCCCGCCAGTCGACGCACTCCAGTACGAAAAGCTTGCACTTTCGGCATTCAGCCTCTGTGACCGGCAGTTGAGCCAAATCAATACGCTGATCACACTTGCGTCTTCAATGTGTAGGAATCCTGCTATTACAACTGACGAAAGACGACGTCATCGCACCATGCTTGAGTTGCTCGTCGACATGGGGGAGCAATATCAGCAGATGCTTGAGTGTGACCGTGAGTTGTACCAGGTCATCGCGCTCGATGCGAAAGGCATCCCTCAAAGCCGCATTACCGCGAGCCGGGCGGCGCGCCTTCTTGCAGAGGCAGCAGGAACCGCTGGGCAAGCTTCGCTTACGGAACAAACCGTAGAAAGCAAACGAGCCGTCACTGAAAACGCGACCGATGTAGATGCCGATGCAGACGCGCAGCAAACAGTGGCAGCGCCACACTGATCGATCAAGGGCGATCATCGCTGTGCTCCATAAGCTTCCGTTTGCACAGAGAGTGAGCACAACAACCACGTGAACCGTCCAGCAAAAAGGCCCTGCGTTTCCACAGGGCCTTTTTTTGCTCGATGGGCTCATCGCATACCAGGCCCACCTAGGGCGGCTTACATCGACTTCTTGAACGGCGCGCCCGAATGCTCGCGCAATTCGTTAAACACGATCTTCGGCCACGCCTTCTGCGCGACTTCGATTTCCGAAACGTGCGACGCCAGATAAGTCGGTGCATCGGACGCATCAAGCGCGATCCGCGCTGCATATGAATCGGTGAAACGACGCAATTCCGCTGCATCGCCGCAAGTCACCCAGCGCGACATCCGGTAACGTGCCGGTGCCATGCGCACATCGACCTTGTATTCCGTCGACAAACGGTGCGACACCACTTCGAACTGCAGTTGACCCACAGCGCCAAGAATCATCAAGCCGCCCACTTCCGGACGGAACACCTGAATCGCGCCTTCCTCGCCAAGCTGCTTCAGCGCTTCACCGAGTTGCTTGGCGCGCATCGGATCGACCACTTCGACCGTCTGGAAAATTTCCGGGGCGAAGAACGGCAGGCCCACGAACTGAAGCATTTCGCCTTCAGTCAGCGTATCGCCGAGACTCAGCGTGCCGTGATTCGGGATACCGATGATGTCGCCCGGATACGCCTCGCTGACCGTCTCACGACGCTGCGACAGGAACGTCACCACGTTATTCGCGCGGAACGTCTTGTTCGTACGCGTCACCTTCACCGCCATGCCGCGTTCGAAATGCCCCGAACACACGCGAATGAACGCCACGCGGTCGCGGTGCGCCAGGTCCATGTTCGCCTGCACCTTGAACACGACGCCGGTAAACTTCGGCTCGTCCGGCATCACCGGACGTTGCACCGTCATCCGCATCGACGGCGGCGGTGCAAGATCGACCAGCGCGTCGAGAATTTCCTTCACGCCGAAGTTGTTGATCGCCGAGCCGAACAGCACTGGCGATTGCTGGCCGGCGAGGAACTGCTCGCGATCGAAATCAGGCGACGCGCCGGTGATCAGGTCGATCTCTTCCTTCGCCTTGATCCAGCTATGGCCGAAGCGGCGTTCGCCTTCTTCGTTGCTGGGCGCTTGCAGCGTTTCGACCTCGCCGCCCGCCTTATCCTGCCCGGCGCGGAATAAGCGCACCTGGTCGTGCTGGATGTCGTAGACACCCTGGAATTCCTTGCCCATGCCGATCGGCCACGTGAACGGCACAGCAGCCACGCCCAGATGCTGTTCGATTTCGTCGAGCAGTTCGAGCGGCTCACGCACTTCACGGTCGAGCTTGTTGATGAAAGTGACGATCGGCGTCTTGCGGCTGCGGCAGACTTCGAGCAGCTTCAGCGTCTGTGCTTCGACGCCGTTGGCGCCGTCGATCACCATCACGGCGGCATCGACCGCGGTGAGCACGCGATACGTGTCTTCGGAGAAGTCTTCGTGGCCCGGGGTGTCGAGCAGGTTGATCACGGCGTCGCCGTACTCGAACTGCATCACCGAGCTGGCCACCGAAATGCCGCGCTGCTTTTCGATCTCCATCCAGTCGGACGTCGCGTAGCGATTGCTCTTGCGGCCCTTAACGGTACCGGCGATCTGGATCGCGCCCGAGAACAGCAGCAGCTTTTCAGTAAGCGTGGTCTTGCCCGCGTCCGGGTGGGAAATGACCGCGAACGTGCGGCGGCGTTTGAGTTCGGAGACTGACATCGGGTCTGGCGGTCACGGATAGGGGTTCGGGCGGTCTTCAGCGGCTTGTGGCCTCTGGGCTGCCACGCGTGGCGTGGCGGCGTCGAGCTGCGGGAGTTGGGCTTGGGACCCTCCTCACAATGGCAACTCGACCGCGTCGCAACCAGCTTACGAACGAGCGTTCGACAATACGGGAATCGCCAGCGCAGAACAGCGCAGGGAACGAATGATACACGTCATGGGGATATGTATAGGGAAAACCGCCTCGCCTCGGGGTGCCAAGAGGGCCTGTGGAGAACCGGTGTGCGCGCGGAAGGGCGGCGAATGGCCGCCCTTTGTGCCGCTACTGATACGAGATGGTGAAAGTGGCAAGCGCTTTGACCGTACCTGCCGAGACCGCTCCGGTACTGATGTAGCGCGCGGTCAAGGGAACTTGTAGCTGCCCGTTCGGCGAATCACCGATCAACCACTGATTCGTATTGCCCGGCGTCGCGGCATCGGCGCCGAACGAAACCGGCCCCGAACCATTGAGCACCTGGATCCCTATTCCCTTGGCCGACGAGTCGGCGGTGAGTTGCAACGTATTTGAGCGGCTCGCCGGGTTAACGTTGTCCGTCAGCGTGATCGAAACCTTCGCCCCTGCGCTACAGGCGAACGTCAATGAAAACGGTGTAGGTGCGAAGACAGCCCCAGAACCAGCGGCAAAGGCTCGGGTGTCGGCCGTGGCGAGGGGGACGTAAATATTGGGCTGGCTCACCGAACACGTCGCGTGCGTGAGCGTGCCGGTCGCACTACCGGAATAGATCGGAGATTTAGCCCACGAAGCTGTCCCCCCGTCCGAGGTGCGGAACGTAAGAGCTATTTGCGGTATCGTCGACAAGGTGGACGCTCCAGGCGCAATCGTCCCGGTGACTACCAAAATCGACGTCACCGTGAGATTGAGCGGCACAGCCGAGCCGCCCGCTGGCCCGGTAAACGGACAATTCAGGCGTGTCGAACCGTTGGCAAGCACCTGGTTACTGATGCCACAGTTCGCTGAATTGAAGGTGTAACGAATGCCGAGGCCCGTAATGCCTGTTTGATAGACATCGTTAAAACCCGGCGCGAGCGGATTCGTAACCGTCAGATCGCCGTACAGCGTAGCGGACGACTGCGCGCCTCCGCTGCCACCCATGGAACACAAAAACTGGAACGCGTCCGGCGCTACTGTTTTCACCGTTGCGCCGACAGCAGCATTTACCGGTACGGAAATCGTGCCAGCGTTCAACACTATGTTGAGCGGACCTGGATTACAACTCAGGTTCGCATGCGCGGATGCGGACAGCAGTGCAGCGAATAAAACAAGCATTGCGCGCACGTAGGATCGTGCCAGAGAAGAATTCGATCGGCACTCGCAATCCGAGTTAGCAGTTTGGCGCTGACCAATCAGTCGGCAGCGAAGTATCCTATTCCATCTGAACATCGTGTTCACCTATTTAGTTGAGATTTTCCTGACCGCCGACGCAATGTCCTTCTACTGACAAATAAGCCGCGCCAGCCTTACCCGTCGACTTCGGCAACACATAATCAATCCGGCACTGCTCAGCCGCCGCCTCGCCCCACTTCACGAACAACGAGCCCTTATCTTCCAGCCCGCGCGCAAAAATCCGGCTATCCTGCGCGACCACACCCACGTTGTGGCCATTGCCATCCACCACATCCACACCAAACGGCAATGCCTTATCACCCAATTGCGGCGCACGAATCAGCGCGGCACGCCCGCTCACGGTCTTGTACTTGATCATCACCACCGACCCAAGACGCGGCACAGCCTGTTCCGAAGTCGACTCGAATTCGACATCGGTCGAGGTGCCCTTCGGGTCGATGTCAACGGTATTCATACCGTAAGGCGTCAAATAAGGCACCACGGCGTAGCCACGGCTATTGAGCTTGACGCCAGGCGCGCTACTCACGCTTGCGCCCGCCGCCCCCGGTGCCTCGACGATGCCAAAGGTGTCACCGACCGTCTGCGACAAAGTCACGCCGCCCGGATGCGCGACGACCGTGCCGCTGACACCGGCCGATACCTGGCTCGAACCCGAACCCGCGCTAGCCGATGCCGTCATCTGTGCATACGGCGCGCGCCATGCACCGCTCACGCCTGTGTTGGCCGAGCTGTTGCCATTACCGCTGCCATAGGTGCCGTACGCGTTGTACGAATACTGGTTGCTGTCACCCAGCGAGCCGCTCACGTTCGCCTGCAAGTTGGTACTGCCGCCCGAACTCGACAGATTCGTCGACATCAGCGGCGCATGCTGACTATGGCCAAGCGGAAGCGTGGTGCTAAGCATGTACTGATTGGACATCGATCCGTCCGAATTGCGGGTACGTCCTGCTGTAATGCTGTAGGTGCCGTACTTGAAACTGTTGGTATAGCCAGCCTGATAAAACGTATCGCTACCGCCATGATTCCAATACTGCTGCGACGAAGCGCTCAGGAACACGGTGCCGTGATCCTTCAGGTTCTGGTTGACCGTGAGCTGGAAGCGGTTGCGCTGACGATAGACCGAGTTCGTATCGCCGCCGCGCATTGCGAGATCACGCACCGATGCTGCATCCGACAAATTCATGAAGCCTGCAGTCGAATAACGGTAAGCGGCAACCGCAATATTGGTGTCGGTTGGATCGATAAACTTGCTATAGCCGATGCGCAAACTGGTGCCGCGCATCGTGCTTTGATTCGGGATCTGTGTCTGCGCGCCTGTTACGTCCGCGGAGAACGCGCCGAACTTCGTGTTCAGTGCCGCACCCACGTCAGCCGCCACGTAGCCGTTGGCAGCGACAGCGCCACCGTAGGCCGTCACCAGATTCGTCAGGCCACGTTGCAATGTGAATTGCGCGAAGTTCGGCTTCGTTTCGAGCGTCGAGTTGCGCAGTTCCCCGGCGGTCACCGAGAAGCGCGTCGTTCCGGGACGCAGCGACTGCGCGACCGAAGCAAACGGCACCGTAAAGGTCTTGGTGCGGCCATCGGCTTCCGTCACCGTCACGTCGAGATTGCCGCCGTAACCGGTTGCGTACAGATCGTTGATCTCGAATGGGCCCGGCGACACGCTGGTTTCATAAATCACCTGACCGTTCTGGCGAACCGTGACACGCGCATTCGACTCCGCCGTGCCACGCACCACCGGCGCATAGCCACGCAGCGATTCGGGCAACATGCGGTCGTCGGTAGCGATCTGCGCGCCGCGGAATTGCACGCTGTCGAACACATCACCCGTCGTGTAGCCGTCGCCCACCGTCACTTGCGATTTCAACGCGGCAACGTCGTGCTGCAAATAGGTTGCGATGTTGTCGAAATGCGTGCCTTGGCCCGTCGCTTGCGACAACGACGATTGATGGCGGAAGTGCCACGCGCCAATGTTCACGCCGGCATTCAGGCCGAGATAGCTTTGCGTCGACTGCGTGCCCGAACCAGCGGTGTGGTAAGTGTTCGCGTTGTAGCTGACAAAGCCCGCATTCACGCCGGTTTGCCACATGTCCGGCGGCACGTAGCCGCGCGCGGCGTTGCGCATGTACTTCTGCGGCACGCTCAGCACGAGCTTCTGCTCTTCGAAGTTGAAGTCGACGGTCGCGCCCGGCACCGTTGCGCCCAAGTCGACGCATTCGTCAGCGCCCGCAGCGGCTACAGCGGTTTTATCGGATTGCGCACTAACGGGCGCCGCCTCAGCGCCTGCGGCGTCGTGTGTGTCATTCGCTGCACCTGCTGCGGCTGAAGCATGTTCTGCCACCTTCACTCCAGTATCCGCACCGACTTTCGCGAAATCGACACCAAGCTTTTCAAGCATCGGGCGACTAAAGCACGGGTGCGCACTTTGCCCTTCGCTAGCCGCCACAAAGCGCACATCCTGGCGCGCCACACGAACGTCGTTGACCCAGAGGTCGACGGAATAGACGCCTGCCGACACCATGTTGCCCCGCGCAAAACGCGTAACGTCCACTGTCTGCTTCGGGTCGGTACGCAAGAACGTCGTATCGAACTGAACCGCTGCGGCGGCATTGGTGCTTTCTGCTGCACTCACACTCGCCGGCTGAATGCCGCCCAGCACCGCGAACACCGACATAACAACGGCGGTGACGGGGTTCAGGCCGAACGAACCAGGACATTCACTGGTGCGAGCATGCGATTGATGACGAGGTGAGAGTTTCATGATTTAACTGATCCAATGTCCTGCAACGGACGTGCGTCGTCCTTCATGCATTGCCTGTGCAATGCACGCCGCTGTCGAGAAAGAGTTGAGCTATGGGGCGGGAGGCTGCCGCCCGACCGGCAATACTGCTGCGGTCTATTGGCCGAGCGTCGCGTCGCCGTTGATGGCGCCGCCGTAATCACTGATGGCGGTGTAGTGAACCTTCGCGCCTGCTGGTACGGCATTCATCTTTTCGACTGCCAGAACTACAGACGCGTGTGGCGCAACCATGCCGCCCTTTTCATTCCTGAAGGTATGACCGCTGCTTTCGACATCGACTTCGCTAAACGACACGTAGTACGGCGTCGGATTCGATACGCTCACGGCTTGGCCCTTGCCGTCCGCCGACGCGGCAACCTTCCAGTTCAACTGCGCCGGCGCGTCTTCTGGTTTGCCCGGCAGCTTGGCCGGACGCACGAACACCTTGATGCGGGTGCGATAGGCGAGCTGCAGCGAATTGACATCCGGGGCCGCACTTGCCTTAGGCGGAATGTCCAGCACGTTGAGCCAGTAGACCGATTCGCGATCCTGCGGTACCGCGTCGCCGCTATACATCACGCGCAGCGTCTGCGCTTTCTTCGGATCCATGCGGAAAATCGGCGGCGTAATCACAAACGGCACCTTGATGTCGCCCGGTTTCGCATTGGCATCGCCGTCGTCCATCCACACCTGCACGAGCGATGGGTTGTTGCTGTCGTTATCCAGCTTGACCGTGACTTCGCGCTGCTCGAGCGGATACACCACTCGTGTACCGCCGATCGTTACGCTTGCATGTGCGCTGCCTGCAAGCAGCGCACATGCAAAACCGATTCCCATCGTCATTTTTTTGAGCATCTTCATCACAATCACCTCAAAATTTAATCTTGAAATAAGGCCGTTAAAAAAGGCGCTCACCTAAGCGAACGCCTTCGGTCATTGCTTACTGATATTGCATCGTGTATTGAACCGAGGTGTTCACCGAACCGGCCGTCGCTTTGCCCGTCGCGTAGTAGCGTGCGAAGTATTTCGGGCTGGCTGCACCGCCAGTGATCGTCACGCCATCGGTTGCCAACTGGTTGTTCGAGTTCGTCGTGATGTTGATCGGGTTCATGCTTGCATTCAGCAACTGAACTTGCACGTTTTCTGCATCGCCGGCGTTCTTCAGGTTGCCGGTGGTCTGGTCGACCTGCGGGCCGTTTTCGAAGTTAGCGATCGCCTTCGTTGCAGAGCCCGAGCAGCCGCTCAGCGTAAATGCCAGGTCCGTCGGGCTCGACGTACCAGCAGTAGCACCCGCGGTCGACAGCGTGCCTGCCGAAACGGTCGGCAGCGTGATCGATTTGTCGGACGGGCTGCCCGATGCGACGCTATTGATCGAGCAAGTGGTATCGGAAATGGTACCGGTGAAGGTGATCGTGCCGTCTGCGGCGTTGGCGCCGAACGATGCGAGACCCAACAGGCTGCCGGTTGCGATTGCGAGTGCGGGGATCATTGCTTTCATGTTTGCTGCTCCAGTGAATTAATAAAAGTTCAAGTCAACGGTGGATGCGTGATTGGTTCAACCTGCCGTTCGCCCCTTCACGCTCCAATGTTCTGCGCCGGTAAGCGGCGCTCTTTGTTTCGAACTATTGGCCTCTCGTTCAGGCGCAAACAAATATTAAAATTCGCGGCGACATAAGTACGTAGGACGATTCCTATTTAATTAAGAATCGCCCTACGCGACATGAGATATTTCTGACAGACGACTACGTCCCGAAACTGGGAATAAGACTGTTCTTAAAAATGCTGGGCGAAACGTAGATTTCCCAAGCGGCGCGCATAAAAAAAACCCGCCGCACCGTTGCCGGTGCGGCGGGTTTTATCTGAACGTGTAGGTGCGCTACGCGCCGCTAGCTTCGTTCAGCGTCAGGTGCTTTGTTTCAGGCGCCCAGGCGATCGACACAACCATCCCGATCAGCAAAACAGTCGCAAGCACCATCATGGTCGCGTGAAAACCTAGATGGACGATCCCGAGCGGCAACAGAAAAGTGCCGACGGCCGATCCAAGGCGGCTACACGCAATAGCAAGCCCAACACCGCATGCGCGCACCTCGGTTGGGAAACACTCCGGCGGAAACACGCCGACCAGATTCGAGAATGCCGACATCGTCAGCGTGAAAACGGCAAACGCGACGATCGTCGCCAGCGTTGCAGACTCCGGCAGCACACTCAACGCGACCAGCGACAAGCAAGTCACCGCGAACGAACCAATCAGAAACACGCGGCGCGACAATTTGATCGTGAGCCAGATACCGATCAGCGCGCCCAGCACGAGGAAACCGTTCAGCAGGAAGTCCGCGCCCGAACCGTCGTTCAGATGAATGGCCTTGAGGATCGTAGGCAGGAATGTGTAAATGGCGAAGTACGGAATCACGAGACACACGAAGAACGCGCAATTGAAAATCGTCCGGCGAATCAGGTCCTCTCTGAAAAGCCGCGCAAAGCCGGTATGTCCGTGAACTGCGGGTTCATCAATGCCGTCGTCGAGTGTCACGTTGGGACCGAAGTGCTTGAGCACGATCGCCCTGGCTTCGGCGACGCGACCCTTGCCATGCAACCAGCGCGGTGACTCAGGCGTGCCCATTCGCAGCACCAGCACGATCAGCGCCGGCACACCGGCCGATGCAAGCAACCACCGCCATGCATCGGGCGACGCATCGGCGTAGTGCATGCCGAGCACATTCGCCACCACATAGCCGACGGTCCACACCACGCTAAACGAACCGAGTAACGTGCCACGATGCTTGCGCGGCGAAAACTCGGCGAGAATCGCGTGCCCGACCGCAAAATCGCCGCCCATGCCGAAGCCGATCAGCACGCGCAACACGCAGAGTTCCAACGGCGATCGCACGTAGAACTGCGCAAACGCCGCTGCGGTGATGATCAGGAAGCTCAGTAGAAAGATCTTCTGCCGTCCCAACCGATCCGACAGCCAACCAAAAACCAGGCTGCCGACAAAGATGCCCATCAAAGCAGAGCTGCCGATCATGCCCATCCAGAATGCGTCGAGCGGCATCTGACGATTCAGCGACGCCAGCGCATAGCCGATCGTGCCGAGTGCAAACCCTTCGGTAAAGTGAGCGCCGAATGTGAGCCCGGCGATCTTGACGTGAAACGCGTTCAGCGGAACATCGTCGAGGGAAATGGGGCCGCGCAATACCGCCGCGGCGGTGGACGGCAAAGTGGGTGCAAGGCCAAGAGTGGCCGTCTGGATATCCTGATTGCTCACGCTGTCTCCTTCGTTGTGTGGGCAGCGCTGCGTGACCAGCACGTGTGCGTCGGGTGTGCGGTTTGTATCCGACGTGCAACCGGCTTCAGCTACGCAGGGCTGCTTCGTCCGCGCCGCGCGGATGCAGCGCGAGGCGGGCACATAAACGTTCAATGCGTAGGGCTAGCGGCCGAGGCCGCCCATCAGCATGTATTTCAGTTCGGTGTATTCATCGAGACCGTACCTGGAACCTTCACGGCCAAGGCCCGATTGCTTGACGCCGCCGAACGGCGCGACTTCGGTCGACAAGACTCCTTCGTTGATCGCGACCATCCCGCTTTCCAGCGCTTCGGCAACGCGCCACGCGCGAGCGAGATCGCGCGTGTAGAAATACGCGGAGAGGCCGAATGGGGTGTCGTTGGCCGCGGCGATGGCTTCCTCTTCGGACTTGAAACGGAAACACGCCGCCACTGGCCCGAAGGTTTCTTCCTCCGCGATCAACATTGATTTCGAAGCGTTGGCCAGTACAGTCGGCTCATAGAACGTACCGCCGAGCGCATGCGGCTTTGCGCCAGTCAGCACCTTCGCGCCCTTTTGCAACGCATCGGCCACATGCGCCTCGACCTTCTTCAACGCCGCCTGGTTGATCAGCGGACCTTGCTCGACTTCGCCTTGCAGTCCGTTGCCCACAAGCATCTTCTGCGCGGCCTGGGACAACGCCGAGGTGAACGCGTCGTAGATACCCTCCTGCACATAGAAGCGATTCACGCAAACACAGGTCTGTCCGGTGTTGCGGAATTTCGAGGCCATCGCACCTTGTACGGCGGCGCCGAGATCGGCGTCGTCGAAAACAATGAAGGGCGCGTTGCCGCCAAGCTCCAACGACAGCTTCTTCAACGTATCCGCCGACTGCTTCGCGAGCAACTTGCCGACGCGCGTCGATCCGGTGAAAGACAGCTTGCGCACCACATCTGATTCCGTCAGCGCGCCGCCGATCGCTACCGCATCGCCGGAGACGATGTTGAAGACGCCCGGTGGAATGCCGGCCTGCTCCGCCAGCACGGCCAACGCAAACGCTGACAACGGCGTCTCTTCCAATGGCTTGAGCACCATCGTGCAGCCTGCCGCGAGCGCGGGACCGGCCTTGCGCGTAATCATCGCGAGCGGGAAGTTCCACGGCGTGATGGCCGCGACCACGCCGACAGGTTCGCGCGTCACGATGATTTTCGCGTTCGGATTCGGACTCGGGATCACGTCGCCATACGCGCGCTTGGCCTCCTCGGCGAACCATTCGAAGAAGCTCGCCGCATAGCCGACCTCGCCGCGCGCTTCGGCAAGCGGCTTGCCTTGTTCGAGCGTCAGCAGCTCGGCAAGCGCGTCGCGGTTCTCCAGCATCAGTTCGCCCCAGCGCTTCACGCGTGCACCGCGCTCCTTCGCGGTCATCGCGCGCCATGCGGGTAAAGCGCGTGCGGCAGCGGCAATGGCCCGTCTCGTTTCAGCGGCGCCGCCCTTCGCGACCTGAGCGATGACCTCGCCCGTCGCCGGATTCAGCACCGGGTACGTGCTCGCGCTTTCGTACCACTCGCCGGCAATATAGTGTCCGGTTCGGAGGAATGCATTCATGCCGCTTTCTCCAGGTGCTCGACGAACGTACCTTGCGCAAGCCGCGCTTCGCGGGCGATGCGCTTGCCGGCGGTGTAGTCGTTGATCAGGTCGCACGGGGTGTAATTGCGTTCGAGTTCGAACAGTTCATCGGTATCGAGCTTCGTGCCGAGCGCGGCCACGGCGCTATCGAATTGCGCGGGCGTGTCCGCACCAACCAGCATGCTGGCGACGCCGCCATGATTCAGCACCCACGCCTGCGCAATTTGCGCAGCCGACACGCCGCGCCGCGCCGCCACGCGCGCCACCGAAGCAGCAATCTCACGCGAAGCCGCATCGCCGTACATCTGCGCGGTGAAAAAGTCGGTCTGATTACGCGTGGAGTTCGGATCGCAGGTCAGCAGACCGCGCGCCAGCGGACTGAACACCGAGACGCCCACGCCCTGATCCTGGCAATACGGAATCATTTCGCGCTCTTCTTCGCGGTATGCAAGGTTCAATTGCAACTGCATGTTGATCGGTTTGTGCCAGCCGTTGCGCTCGCACACTTGCATGATCCTGGCGAACTGCCAGGTGTACATCGTGGAGACACCGATATAGCGGGCCTTGCCGGCGCACACGATATCGTTCAACGCACCCATGGTTTCTTCGAGCGGCGTATTCACGTCGAAGAAATGCAGCATGTAGATATCGACATACTCCATGCCGAGCCGTTTCAATGAGCCGTCGATACCGTCCATGATGTGTTTGCGCGAATGGCCGCCGGCGTTCTGATACGCGCCCATGTCATAGCCGACCTTGGTCGTCACGACGATTTCCTCGCGTCGTGCGAGGCGCTTCAGAATGCGGCCTACCACTTCCTCACCGACACCTGTCGAATAAAAATCGGCGAGGTCGATGAAATTGACGCCGGCCTCCAGCGCGTGACGTACGATCGGTTCGCTCTGCGCTTCGTCGAAAATCCAGGGCTTCCATTGCGGCGTGCCCATGTTCATGGTGCCGAGGCACAGACGGGATACCTTGAGGCCAGAGTGGCCGAGGCGAATGTATTCCATAGGGTTGGTCTCCTTGCTTCCAGGTCGCGTTCGGTCGCGCCGGCAGTCGCATCGCACGCATGGCGCGCGAACCGCGAACCGCGTGGCGCGTGATTAACGTTGCTTGGGGGTGTAGAACGGATTCGATACATCGCGCGCGGCGGCAAACACCTCGTCGCGATGCGGCAAGCCCTTCATCGCCGCCAGGATCGCGTTCTTGCACGCGCGGTAGTTGTTCTCGAAGACGGCGTCGAGATCGTCGGTCGCCGGGTTGACCCAGTTCGCCGACACCACCACCCAATCGTTTTCCGCTTCGGGCGGCAGCGTGCCGTTCTCGAGCGACTCGGCGACCGCCTTGGCAATGCCGGCTTGCGAGGCGCCCCACGTCGCGTTGCCGTGAAAGTCGCTGCCGATCTGCGCCTTGTTCACGTACAGCGTCAACGGTTTGGTCGGCACGCCGGGACGCGCGATCACGACGAACGGTGCGTGCCCCGCTGAAGGCGTCGCCAATGCGGTGGCAAAGGCCTGTCCAGCCGGACCGGCACGCGGCCCGACCAGTACGTTGATGTGCGCGAGGTTGACGCCGGGGCCTTCGAATCCTTCGCCGATAAAGAGTTGTTTGTCCGTCGATACGCTCATGGTCTTTCCGTCGAGGTTGAGTGGATGACCGATTGTGCTGTCCGGTCCTCGCGACCCTGTATCGATGAGTTTTGATGCGGGGTATGAGGCGAACTCATCTCCGGGTTTGCCCGCAGACGCGTGCGGTGGGTGCGCCACGTCGCACGCGCACGAACCCAAAGGTGAGCGTTTTCGGGACTCGCGACTGCGAAGCTCGAATCGCCATGAAAGGTGATGACGCGGACGGCCGCTCACGCACCCGCAGCGCGAAGTTCAGCAGCAAAGTAAAGTCCGTGGAAAACAAAGCGTGAGAACCACGCGACGCGCCAGGGGTTGCTTCGCATAGCCTGGGAACGCCCGCCAGCAAAGGCTGGCGCGGGTTTCGGGGAACGGGTGCCGCTATGAGGAACAGCAGAGGCGATCACGCCGCAAGGTGCGTCATCGGACAAAACCAGGCTCACCGAAACAACAAATGATGGCTCGAGGCGCCTCGCGAAATCCATGGCGCGCGCGGCAGGCTCACGCGAAAGGTGAGCGTTTTCGGGACCCTCTCTACGGTGCGAGAAAAACCGAACGCAACTTCACTTCAGTAAAAACTCGGCGCGTTGCAAGCACAGGCGCCGTGGACGCACGACGTCAGTCTTCGATCAGAAAGCGTTCGCGATTCTTGCCCACGAGCCAGCCAGGCGAGCGGCCACGGCCGCTCCATGTCTCGCCGGTTTTCGGGTTGCGGTACTTGGCGACCGTTGCCAGTTTGCGTCCCGCCGCGCGCTTGCTGGTGAAACCGAGTTCTTCGGCCGTCAGGTCATATTCGGCGACCTTCTGCTTGATCTCGGCGATCGCCTGGGCGATCTCCTTTTCACGCGCCACGGCGACTTCCTTGTGGAGCTTTTCGAGTTGGGCGGTCAACTGTTTGTATGAGGCCATGGCGGGTACTCCGATCGATTTTGACGAACTGCAGTGCGGACGCTCCGAAGGAAGTCTCCTTAGGCGCACACTATCAGACGAATAAAGTGCCGGATAGAGCCGCGCGCGCAGGGCGGAAGGTGGTGCGCAGGACGGCCCCGACTAACCGCCGTCCCGGGCTTCCCGCTCAACGACCGTAGCCAATGCACTCAATCGTCAATCGCATCGTACACGCGGCGTTCGAAATCGACCGACATCGGAAAGGGTTCGACAGCACGCCGCTGAATCAGCATAAGCCCGATCATGTCTTCCACCGGATCGGCGAACCAGCTTGTGCCGAACGCGCCTGGCCAGCCGAACGAACCCATCGAGCGATAGCCGAGCGGCAACTGCTGCGCCGGATCATCGACGATGGACAAGCCAAGGCCAAAGCCCTGTCCCGCCCACAGCACATGACCGAACGCCGGCACGCGGCGCTGGTCGCGGGTCAGAAAATTCGAGCGCATCAGATCGACCGAGCGATGCGACAGCAACCGCGTCGACCCCAGCCGTCCACGTCCCAGCAACAGTTGCGCGAACTGCAGATAATCCTGCGCAGTCGAGACAAGACCGCCACCGCCGCCCTGAAATCGCTCGGGATTCGCCCAGCGGCTTGCCGACGGATGATCTTCGACCACACGCAGGCGAGTGCCTGGCTCGACGCCGTAAGCCGTCGCCAAACGCGTCAGCTGCGCGCCGGGCACCCAGAACGCTGTGTCGCGCATGCCGAGCGGTTCGAAGATCCGCGTGCGGAAGAACTCGCCGAGCGGCATGCCTGCCACGCGCTCGATCAGCACGCCGAGGATATCGGTCGCGATGCCGTAGTGCCAGCGCGAGCCGGGCTGAAACATCAATGGCAAACCCGCTATACGCGCCAGCCACGCGCTGGCGTCCCCATGCGCTTCAAGCCCGTTGAAAGCGGCCGCGTAAGCTTCGGCCAACGGACCGGTGGCCGTGAAGTGATAGGCGTAGCCGGCGCGATGCGTCAGCAGATCGAGCACGGTAAGCGGCGCTCTGACCGGGTCGGTTTCGTCGAGCGGGCCGGTGGGATCGCGCAGCACGGAGGGCGCAGCCAGTTCCGGCAGCCACAAGGAGATCGGCGTGTCGAGTGCGAGCCGGTCCTCTTCGATCAGCATCAGGATCGCCGCACTCGTCACCGGTTTGGTCATTGACGCGATGCGAAACAGCGTGTCGCGTTCCATCGGCAATTGCGCGGCTTCATCGCGCAAGCCGAGCGGCTCGAAATAGCCGATTTCGCCGCGCCGCCAGACCAGCGAGACGACGCCTGCCACTTCGCCGCGCTCCACATAGCCTTGCATGGCATTCGTGAGCGCGGAGAGCCGTGTTGCTGAAAGTCCTGCTGGTTGCATGTTCCTCCTGAATCGGTAGGTGCTACGTTCCCTTATTTTTGCAGAGAACGTTACCCGATCAGAAGGTACACGTCATCTTCGTTCCGAGGGACAGTCAGGCCTTCCGCCGCGCCTCCAGGGCCGAAAGTGCTGCACTGAGCCGTTTGACGCGACTGGCTTGCGCGGGCACCAATACCGCCCCGGACACCGACGCAATGCGGTTGCGCCAATATGACAGCGGAATACGGTCTTCAGCGGAGATATGCGAAATTACATGTTCAAGATGCTCGATATCTTTTTCGAGTTGGCGGTGATTCATTGTTTTCCCCGGAATTACTCATTGAACTCGTTTAAACAGCATGAAACGTGCCGCAATTACGCCATCCAGTCTCTCAAACGGAAAATCTTTCTTTAACGGCTAATCCGCCCTGCCGCAAGCCGGCAAATTCTTCGTATAGGTTTAACTTCGAGCCGGCCAGAAGACAATACTGCGAAGAATCTTCGCGTTCCGTTAGGTGGCGCACGGACTTGGCCTAACGGCTAGACCGGAGTCCCCGTTTATCGGCTCAACCAGTAAAAGCAAATAATATCGAAGCAGCACGGCAAATATCCAATGTGGATCATAGCCGTTTCAATAAATACGCATTAGAGGCAGATAGTTATGACGACCATGGGTTTATTGCGTGACAGCGGTAAGCCGTAGGCCCGGATTTGTCCGGTCAAATAATATCCGCTGAAAGGGGCAAACGCCCGCCGTTCTGGGCGAACGGGGATAAAGAAAGGGAGTTGATAATCCTCTGACAAACGCCAGCCGTTGGCCGGCGTGACGTCATTTCGCCCGGCAGGCGTAAATCAGGCTGAGCGTGCCGTTGTCGCTGGACTGGCGCACCACGTCGAAAGCGCCGCCGCACGCCGCGCTTGCCTGCTGCGAGCAGGAGTCGGAGCCGGCCGGACATTGAACCAGCGTGGTCGGCCGGCCGTCCGGCAGAAACAGCGGTGCGCTGCTGCTGCAACCGCCCAGCATGGCGATTGCGGGAAGCGCCAGCCCGGCACAGGCCCGGCGCGCGAAAGAGAAGAGACTGCGTTTCATTTGAAACCCCGATCACGTCTTGTTTTTTCGATCCCGCGATTGTGCCACGCGGCAATTGCGCTGCGTCACTTGATGCCGCTGGACTATGCCGCCGGACGTTGTCACATCTCGATGCCGTGTGCCGCGATCTTCTTGTAGAGTGTCGCGCGCCCCATGCCGATCTGCGCGGCCGTCTCGATCACGCGTCCGCCGTTGGCGCGCAAGGCGTCGCTCAGGAAGCGCTTTTCGAACGCCGCCATGGCGTCGCTCCACGACGCCGCCTCGCCCACCTCCGCCTCCGCCTCCGCAGCCGCACCTGAAGCGTGCGCGCCGGAGAGCGCGCTCGGCACCTGCGGACGACGGCCGCCGCCCTGCGCCGGACCAATGAACGGCGCCAACGCGCGTGCGTCGATTCGCTCGCTGTCCGAGAGCATCACCGCCCGCTCCAGCGTGTTGCGCAACTCGCGCACATTGCCGGGCCATCCGTAGGCACACAGCAGCCGCAACGCATCGTCTTGCAATTCGAAGTGACTGGCGCCGCGCGCTTGCGTCGCCAGGTCCTCGAGCATGGCGTAAGCCAGCGCCTCAATATCGGACGAACGCTCGCGCAGCGCCGGCGCCTGGATCGTCAGCACGTTCAACCGATAGAACAGGTCTGCGCGAAAACGCCCCGCCGCGACCAGCGCCGGCAAATCGGCCGACGTCGCCGCGATGATCCGCACATCCGCGCGCACGATCCGGTTCGAGCCGAGCGGCTCGAATTCCTTGTCCTGCAGCACGCGCAGCAGCTTGCCCTGCAACGGCAGCGGCATGTCGCCGATTTCGTCGAGAAACAGCGTGCCGCCGTTCGCGAGCTCGAACTTCCCGACGCGTCCCTTGCGGTCGGCACCCGTATAGGCGCCGGGCGCGGCGCCGAAGAATTCAACTTCGAGCAAGGTATCCGGAATCGCCGCGACGTTGACGGTCACGAGCGGCTGATTTGCCCGCGCCGAGCCGCCGTGAATGGCATGCGCCAGCAATTCCTTGCCCGTGCCGGTTTCGCCGAGCAATAGCACCGGCGACTCGAGTTGCGCGGCGCGGCGCGCCTGGCGCTTCACTTCGAGACTGGCCGCGCTCGTGCCGACGAAACTGCCGAACGTGTACTTCGCCCGTCTTGCTTGCGCAAGCGACTGACGCGTCGCGATCAACTCGGCTTGCACGCGTGAGTAGTGGGAAAAAAGCGGCGTCAGCGCCTTCAACTCGTCGAACAACGCGAAACCCACCGCGCCGACAGTTTCGCCCGCATCGTCTTTCAGCGGCAGCCGGGTCACGACCAGCGGCTCGCGGTCCGTTTCGAGGATGTCGAGCAGAATCGGCTTGCCGGTGTTCACCACCTCGCGCATCAGGCTGTTAGGAATCACCTCCTCGCAATCCCGGCCAATTGCCTGCTCCGGATCCGAAAAACCGAAGCGCGCCGCGTAGCGCTTGTTGATCCAGACGACGCGCGCCTCGGCGTCGACGATGAACGTGCCTTCGCTGGAATTTTCGAACGTACGGAAGAGCGAATCCAACGCCCGGCGCAACACGTCGCCGTAGGTGGCAGGAAGGCCTGCCCAGTCGTTCATCATGGTGTCGCTGTCTCCGGCTATCGTTTTATTTATGCGTGTCTCATTTCGTAGACAAGCTTATCTCATCGACGAGATCGCCAGCAAGCTCTACAGATAAGGGTTTAACCTCGATTCGGCCCAAGTTCGGGTGATTAGCGTCCCGTTTTAGAGACATTTGGGTACAATCGGGCGCATCCCGTTTCGAACTTTGGCCTGTGAAATCAATGGCCAGGCCCTGCGGCGCGCGTGGCACGGAATCTGCATTTGCGGGCGCCGGGTCGTCGCACCATCGGGACGGCGTACACGTAGAACTATCAAGCTTTGGAGACTCAATGTCCTTTGTCATCGTCCTCGCCGCGCTGGCGTTTCTGATGTTTGCCGCGTATCGCGGCTACAGCGTCATTCTGTTCGCACCGATCGCCGCCCTCGGCGCGGTGCTGCTCACCGATCCAGGCGCCGTCGCGCCGGTGTTCTCCGGCATCTTCATGGAGAAGATGGTCGGCTTCGTCAAACTTTACTTCCCCGTGTTTCTGTTGGGCGCGGTGTTCGGCAAGGTCATCGAACTGTCCGGCTTCTCGGAGTCGATCGTCGCCGCAGCCATTCGCTATATCGGCCGTTCACGGGCGAATGCGGTGATCGTCGCGGTGTGCGCGCTGCTCACCTATGGCGGCGTATCGTTGTTCGTGGTGGTGTTCGCGGTGTATCCGTTCGCCGCCGAGCTGTATCGCCAGAGCAATATTCCGAAACGCCTGATGCCGGGTGCGATCGCGCTCGGCGCGTTCTCGTTCACGATGGATTCGCTGCCGGGCACGCCGCAGATCCAGAACATCATCCCGACCACCTTCTTCAAGACAACCTCGTGGGCCGCTCCCGCACTGGGCGTGATCGGCTCGCTGTTCATCATCGTGGTTGGTCTCACGTATCTGGAATGGCGCCGCCGCGCGGCCATGGCGACCGGTGAAGGCTACGGCACGGATCTCGTCAACGAACCGGAACGCGTCGAATCGAAGCACCTGCCGCATCCGCTGCTCGCGGTCGCACCGCTGGTGCTGGTCGGCGTGGCCAACTTCCTGCTGACCCGCTGGATTCCGGACTGGTACGGCGCGTCGTACACCATCGCACCGGACATCCTGCCGGGCATCCATGCACCGGTCACGACGACGATCAAAAGCGTCGTCGCGATCTGGGCCGTTGAAGGCGCCTTGCTGCTCGGTATCGTGATGGTCGTGGTGACGGCGTTTGGTCGCGTGCGCGAACGCTTCGCGGTCGGCACCAAGGCTGCCGTGGCCGGCGCACTGCTGGCTTCGTTGAATACGGCGTCGGAATATGGCTTCGGCGGCGTGATCGCGGCTTTGCCGGGCTTCCTGGTGGTCAGCGATGCGCTGAAGAGTATTCCGAATCCACTCGTCAACGCGGCGGTGTCGGTGAGTTCGCTGGCGGGTATTACGGGTTCGGCATCGGGTGGCATGAGCATCGCGCTCGCGGCCATGTCCGACACGTTCATCAAGGGCGCGGAAGCCGCGCACATTCCGATGGAAGTGCTGCACCGGGTTGTTGCCATGGCGAGCGGCGGCATGGACACGTTGCCGCATAACGGCGCGGTGATCACGTTGCTGGCGGTGACGGGTTTGACGCACCGTCAGTCGTACCGCGATATTTTCGCGGTGACAGTCATCAAGACGCTGGCGGTTTTCTTTGTGATCGCGGTGTATTACATGACGGGGCTGGTTTAACTTTGCCGCTCTGAGAGACGGCTGATCTAGAACCGGGCGCGCCGGCACATCGGGGCGCCCTTGTCGCCATACACGCGATGCAAGCAGTGTGCGTGATGCGCCACGCCGCCGCGGCGAGGCGCATCAATGCATCGACGCTTCATCCAATCCGAACTGATCGCCGATCGCCTCGTGCAACGAGATCGCACGTTCGTCCATTTCGGTGGTCCAGCTTTCGCTGTTCTCACATAGCCGCTGAAGCTCACGGCATAGCTGCGCGAACTGCCGCTCCTGCACCACGAGAAACGCGCCGGCGGCGCTATGCGCCCAGCCACCCAATGCCGTCCGGTCCTCCTGCTCGACAATCGCCATGAGCCTCGGCAAATCATTTTGCAGGTGCTCTTTCAGCATGGCCGTGTAACGCGTCTTGTCGTCCGCGCTGAGCGGGTTGGCCGGCTCAGCGGATGCGCCGGCGGTTGCGGAGGTTGCTGAAGCAACCGGCGCGCTCGCCGTTGACGTCGACACCCCGGCTCGTGCCGACGTCACCGCGAGCAACGCCGTCTCCAACTCGCCCAACGACGCCGGCTTTGCGACATAGCCGGTAAAGCCGCGCTCGAGCCAGCCTTCCTGCTGCCGGTTGTCGGTGACCGCGCTAAAGGCCAGCACCGGCAAGTCCACATGCGCCTTGCGCAACGCCGCGAGCAATCCGTAACCGTCCATGACCGGCATGTGGATATCGGTCAGCACGACCTCGAAGTGTCCCTGCTCGAATGCCGCCAGCGCCTGGCGTCCGTCGCCGGCGATCGTCGGCAGGCAGCCGAGCGCCTCGAGCTGCTCGACGATCAAGGTCTGGATCAGCGGGTTGTCTTCGGCGACGAGAACCGTCAGGCCGTGCAATGCCGGATTCACAGCCGGCGGCAGTGCCTCGGCAAGCTCGCCGGCGAGCGCCTCCGCGCTATCGGTAGCCACCCCGCCCTCGGCCGCAAGTTCGATGGCGGACAGGATCGCCGTGCGGCTGAATTCAGTGGCTTCGAGCACGCCCTCGCCACGCGCCGCGGGACGATGCGGCCCGGTTCGCGTGATCCACGCCGCGCCGACCGGTTGGACCGCGCGCAATCCGGCAATGGCGTCGAGACTGTACTCCCCGGTGATCAGCATCGCGTGCGGCCGGTTCACGCGTAACCAGGCCAACGCGCTGCGCGTCGACGTCACCGTGTGGGTCGACCAGCCCGCGCGCTGCAACCAGCCGTCGAGCAGTTGTCCTGACTCTCGCTCCTGACACAACACCAGCACGCTGCCACGGCGTGCCGGCTCGACGGCCGGCACGCGCAATTCATCGGGCGGCAACGCAAGCGGTATCGAGGCACTGAACGCACTGCCCACTCCAAGCACGCTCTCGACGGAGATATGTCCTCCCATCAATTCGCACAGCCGCGCGCAGATCGACAGACCCAAACCGGTGCCGCCATAGCGGCTCGAGGTGCTCGCCTCGCCCTGCTCGAACGGATTGAAAATGCGCGCCACCAGCGCCTGATCCATGCCGACGCCCGAATCGCAGACCCGGCAGGTCAAAATCGGGCGGCCTTGCAGATCGTCCTTCACGTCGGCACTCAACGTGATCTTGCCGCACGACGTGAACTTGAACGCGTTGCTCAGCAGGTTGTTGACGATCTGCGCGATGCGCGTGCGATCGCCGCGCAAGGTCTGGTCGAGCGTCGGCGAGAGGTGCGAATAGAAACGGATCGCGCGATCCGCCGTCATGGGCGCGTAGGACAGCGCGATATTTTCGAAATCGTCGATTGGCCGGAAAGATTCAGTCATGAGCCGCATCTCGCCGGCGTCGATCTTCGAAAAGTCGAGAATGTCGTTGACGATGCGGCGCAGCGCGCCGGCCGCCACCTCCAGCGTGACGAGCCGTCGCGTGTGCGCTTCCAGGCCCGGGGTTCGCGCGAACAGTTCGAGGTTGCCGAGCAGCGCGTTCAATGGCGTGCGGATTTCGTGGCTCATCGACGCGAAGAAATTCGAACGCGCCCGCATCATGCTCTCGGAAGTCTGCTGTGCGAGCCGCAATTGCTGTTCGAGCGCATGCTGCGCGGTCACGTCGAGAATCGCGCAGAACAACACGTCTTCGTCGGCATAACGCGCGGCGCCGTAGGTGAACTGCAGGAACTGCGCGGACGCCGCGTCGCCCTGGTCTGGCTGCGCTAGCGCGACCGGTTGGGTTGCGGCTTGAGTGACCGCTTGCAATAAATGCGACTGCGACGGCAACGGTTGTGCAGGCGCGACAAAAGCGGCCACCTTCGCAAACGCCGTCAGCGAAGGCTTGTCCGGCGCCTGCGCCGAGAACTCGCCGACGATGTGCGGCGGCAGGCGGTTGCTGCCCGCTTCGATATGCAACAACTCGTTAGCCAGCGCATTGGCGGTGAGGATCGAAAAATCGCTTTGCCGAACGATGCATAAACCGATCGGCGTCGCGCTGACGAGAATGTGATTGATGGTTTCGCTTTCCAGCGCGCGCGTCGTTTCGACGAACGTCTTGTGTAACAGCCGCAGCCCCCATAGGCGAGCGGTGAGCGCGATGGCTCCCAGTACGAGCAGGGCAAGGCCGGCGAGCGTCGCCAGTTGCCAGCGTAGCGCCCAGACTAGTGCCCGCCACGGCAGGTAACCCACCAGCGAGCCGAAGTCCGGCGCGAGCGGCTCGACCAGCACCGCGCCGTGGCGGGTGTAGCGATACCCGTCGGCGGGCATATCGGCGACGAGGTTGCGCAGCATTTGCGACGTGCCCGCGTCGACCGGCGGCGACGACACAATCACGCGACGGTCTGGCGTCGCGATCAGCAGCGTCCCGTCGACCGCCGGTCGGGTGAAATAGTCGGGCAGCGTGCTGACCGGGATGCTGGCCGTGATGAGCGTGACCGGCGTGTCCCCCGAATAGTAGGCGCTCACGGCAATGATCACGGGTACGCCTTGCAGCGGGTCGCGATAGGGACCGAGCCATATCCGCTCGCCTTTCCCCGGCACGCGCTTGCCGGTCTGAGCCTGCAATTGACGCTCGATCTCATCGCGCAGCGTGCCGATCGTTGCGGGTTGCAGCAGCAACGCACCGGCGCCCGACGCATCGGCGCCCGATGCGGCGCCCGGCGCGTCGGCGGCGGGGAGCATGACCGCGTAGTCTTCGTTCAGTCCGATCAGCATCGCGCGCTGGCGCAGTGTGAAGGCCTGCTCGGTCGCCAGCGTCGAGACGCCGGTCTGGTACAGGCGCCAGAGTCGGGTGTTCAGCTGCGGCCCCCACGCTGCCCGAGTCGCGTCGCCAACCAGCAGATCGATATGCGCGCCGCCCGTCTCCACAAGACTGCGTGCCGCGCCCGTTTTCTGGACCGATTCCGCCATGCCCTCAGGCAGCGGCAACTGACCTTCGAAAGCGTCGTAGTAAGCAAGCGTCAACTCCGCACGCGCCAGAAACGCCTCCTCGCGATGCAGCAGCGCTCTGATATCGGCGGCATTCACCGTAGCTAAGGCGCGCCGGTAGTCCAGTTGTTTGGCCGCGCCGAGAACCGCGAGAAGCAGCGTGAATATCACCACGATCAGCATCAGCGAGCCGATCGTTGCGAGATACAGGCGTTGTTGACGCTTCGCGCTTTGCGCAAGCGAAGCGAACGCCTGGGCCAGTGACTCCTGAGTACGGTCGAGGATCTTCTGCATCGGTCACTTGAGTAGCGGATTCGCGCAGGCAGACCGCTGCGAGTGTCAGGGTGACGAGATGCGTCTGCAGGCCTTATCCGGCGCAGTGTAACGCTTTTGAAGGTACGGCGGCACGCCATCCGGCACCGTTTTCCACGGCGATTCGGCACGCATCAAATAACCCTGTATTAACGGCTGTGCGCCGGATAAACCTGAGTGGTTTACTGGGAAACCCTCAAGCCCGCGGGGTTAATGCCGTTATTCCTTGCATCGACGTAAGGACCGTGCGGACGCGCGTTCGCGCTTGCAAGGAAAGCCATGCGCAACAACAGCCTGTCACCGGGCACGAGTACGAATTCCCTTCGTCACAGATGCTTGTTTCCGCGACCGACCTGACCGGCCGCATCCAAAAACCGCCGCAAGAACGGCGACCATTACTGGGTGCTCGCGAACGTTACGCCCGTGGTCGACAAAGGCGCGGTGGTCGGTTATCTGAGCGTGCGCGTGAAGCCGGAACGCGACGCGGTGCGTACCGCCGAAGCGTTGTACACGCGCCTGCGCACCGGCGCATCGCAAGCGTTCAAACTGCACCGTGGCGTGGTGGTGCGCACGGGGTTGCCCGGCCGTGTGCAATCGCTGATGCGTCTGCCGGTTGCGACGCGTGCGGCGGCCGGCTATGCGATCACGCCCTTGGCGTTATTGCTGACCGGTCTCGCGGCATGGGGCGGCACACCGCCCGCGCCATTCTGGATTGCGTTCGGCGTCACCGCCGCATTCAACCTCGTGGCCTGGCGGGTGCTGACGCGCCAGCTCGCCGAACCGATTCGCGATATGTCCGGCTTCGCGACCCGCCTCGCGGCGGGCGATCTGACCGCCGATCTGGTGGTCGCGGGCGAGGTGCGGATGCTCGCGCAACGCTGCGCGGCGTCTTCGAAGGAAATCAAATCAGTGGTCGAGGCGAGTGCGACCGGAGTGGCGCTCGGCACCGAACTGGTGGCACGCACCACCTCGCAGATGCGCGTGCTCGACGAAGCGGTGAGCCTTTTCACCGTCGCCGATGCAACACCCCCGCGGCGAGCTGCAGAGCCGCTGCGGCAGGCACTTGCGCGCGACATGGCGCCGCATCCCGCCCACAAGCCGGCGGCCGGATTCAAGCGCGACGCGGCACAGGGAACCGCGCACGAGGTCGAGCCGGGAGATTTGGCATTGCATTGATCTGATAGATCGGCGTTACTCCCACCTCGACAGCCCGGAATTGACGCATCACGATGCAAGCGTCAGCGCCCAATAAGTTGCAAGGGCAGGCTGACCCGAGTAACAACGGCGTTTAGCAGCCCGTCCTCTCCGAGGACGGGCTTTTTTTTGCCGAGAGTTTCGCGCGTCGCACCCGGCCCTAACCCAAACGCGCGTCAGCGCCGTGACAGCTGGGGAGACAATAGTTGCACCGCCACGGGGCACGAAAAATGCAGCCGACGGTGCCGGGAGTCGCGTTAAACTGGTTGTCACAGTCGGGCGTCACGGCCCGCATTGAGCGGCGTGCCTCGCCAGCGATTGGCCAACACGGCGCAGCGGCGCCCCGGCAAACAGACAGGTAAACGGGCAGACACGCGGTGTGAGCCTCGCGCGACACGCGGCGCGACAACTGCCCGTACAATGGTTCGATCAACAACGGAAGAAGGACAACTTCGATGCGCACTACCGGGTCCTCCGGGTCAATGGCCCTGCTCACCGAATACGACGACGCAACGGCGCGCGAACTTCGCTCGCTGCGCCTCGAATCGACAGAAGACGGCAAAGGCATTCTTCTGATCGAGGTCGACGAGCGCAAGCCAGGCATTCACCGCGAAGTGCGCTACGAAATCACGCCTGCCGAACTGATTGCGGCGATTCGCGCGCATGGCGCGGAGTTGCCGGGCGAACAACACAATCATCGTCAGTAAAGCTGCTGCGCCCGGCATTGCGCTTACGCGCGAATGCCGGGCGCAGTTTCATACCGCCCGCTCTGGTTTGGGCACTGCAGGGTTTCCTACGCGAATCTGTAGCGCGTTATTCGCCGCCCTCTCGCCGCGCACGCTTCAATCCATTTCGCTTTGTTTCATTCGCGCTTCTAAGCCGCGCTTTTAATCCTTGGGACATGCCGGAGACGTGCTTTTAAGCTCCCGATTGCGGACCCGTTTTCTCGGCGTTTGCACGTCTTGAAAATGCGTCCATAATCCTTGCATTCTCCTTTGCTTTTCCCTACCCGCGCCGTTCCCGAAAGGGCGACGGATGTAAGCCGATGCTACATGACCTTGTCGAGCAATATGGACCGGCGCTCGTCTTCGTGAACGTGCTGGCCGCTTCACTCGGGCTGCCGGTGCCCGCGATGCCGTCGCTCGTGCTGTTTGGCGCAATGGCGGCCATGCATCCCGGCTCAGTGGGCACGCAATTATTGCCGGTTCTGATCCTGTCGATATTCGCCACGCTGATCGGTGACAGCGCCTGGTATCTCGCTGGCCGTATGTATGGCGGCAATACGCTGAAAACGATCTGCCGTCTTTCGTTGTCGCGCGATACCTGTGTAAAAAAGACCGAACGCTTTTTCGGCCGCTGGGGCGTACGTGTGCTGGCCGTGGCGAAGTTCGTGCCGGGCCTGTCGATTGTGTCGATTCCAATGGCCGGCGCAATGGGCACGCGCTACCGCACGTTTCTCACTTACGACAGCATCGGCGCCGCCTTGTGGTCGGGAACCGGTTTGATCATCGGCGCGCTGTTCGCCCGGCAAATCGACATGCTGTTCGCCATGGCCGGCCGCCTCGGGCGCACGGCTGCAGTGGTGGCCGTCGCGTTGCTGCTGCTGTATGCGGCTTATCGCTGGATTCGGCGGCGCCAGCTGATTGCCAAGCTCGCGACCCAGCGGATCGAAGTCGATGAACTGGCGGCGCTGGTCGCGGCCGGCAACACGCCGGTGCTGTTCGATATTCGCTCGCAGGAGAAGCGCGTGCTCGATCCGTTCGTGATTCCGGGCTCGCAATTCGCCGACGAGCGCCAACTCGACGAGATCGTCGCGACATACCCGCACGATCAGAAGGTGGTGATTTACTGTTCATGTCCGAACGAAATATCCGCGGCATGGATGGCCAAACAGTTGAGTGAGGCCGGCTTCGCCGACGTGCTGCCGCTACGCGGCGGCATGGAAGCCTGGCGCGACTCGGGCAAGACGGTGGACGCGCTGCCCGATATACCGCCGCCCGACGTGGCGGTTGACGATATCGCGCCGAAGGCCGTATAGCGCAGCAGCGCATCCCTATCGGCGCCCTCGCGCGCCCGCGCCGCTTCGCGACCCGTGTCGATCAATCAGGATGAACACAGAAGGAGCGGTTCAATGCTGTCGATTCAAGAAACAGAAGGGCAACAAGCCGTCGTCGCCGACGCGCCGTTTTCGTCGCTCGCGTCGCGCGCGCATCAGATGTTCCCCGAACTCACGTGCGCGGAAATCGATCGTCTGCGCCGGTTCGGCGAGCTAAGCCACTGGGAAGCCGGTGAGTTGCTGTTCGAGACCGGCCACACCGGTCCGGGCATGTTCGTGGTGTTGAATGGGCGCGTGAAGGTTTATCAGCGCGATGGCATCGGGCGTGAAGTTTTGATCGCGGAACATGGCGCCGGGCATTTTCTCGCCGAAGTCGGCCAGTTGTCCGGACGGCCCGCGTTGGTGAACGGCATGGCGGTCGGCACGGTCGACGCGTTGCTGATCCCGCCGGCCAAGCTGCGCGCGTTGATCGTCGCCGAGGCCGAACTGGGCGAGCGCATCATGCGCGCGCTGATCCTGCGGCGCGTGGCGCTGATCGAAAAGGGCGCGGGCGGCCCGATCCTGATCGGCAACAGCAACGACTCGCGGCTCGTCATGCTGCAAGGCTTCCTGTCGCGCAATGGCCATCCTCACTCCGTCATCGACGAGCGCGACGAAGACGCGCTGCGTCTGATCGAGCAATTCGCCGCGCAGAGAGAAGACATGCCGCTGGTGATCTGCCCCGACGGTTCGGTGCTGCGTCATCCGAGCATGCCCGAACTCGCTACCTGCCTCGGCTTGCTGCCCGATCTCGACGATTCGCATGTGTACGACGTCGCGATCGTCGGCGCGGGCCCGGCTGGCCTCGCCACTGCGGTGTACGCGGCGTCCGAAGGTCTGTCGGTCATCGTACTTGACAGTCGCGCGCCGGGCGGTCAGGCGGGCGCCAGTTCGCGGATCGAGAACTATCTCGGCTTTCCGACCGGGATCTCCGGCCAGGCGCTGGCGGGCCGCGCGTTCGTGCAGGCGCAAAAATTCGGCGCGCACGTGGCGATTCCGGTCAACGTCAAGGCGCTGCATTGCGCGGCCTCGCCTTACCGGCTGGAACTCAAGTGCGGCGGCCATATCACCGCCCGCACCATCGTGATCGCGAGCGGCGCGGTCTATCGGCGCCCCGCGCTCGAAGGACTCGACCGTTTCGATGGGCGCGGCGTCTACTACTGGGCTTCGCCGGTCGAGGCCAAGCTGTGCAAACGCCAGGAGATCGTGCTGGTGGGCGGCGGCAATTCGGCGGGCCAGGCGATCGTCTATCTGGCGACGCACGCGGCCAAGGTCCACGTGCTGATTCGCCGAAGCGGCTTTGAAGCGACCATGTCGCGCTATCTGATCGACCGCATCCGCTCGTTGCCGAATGTGTTCGTGCATCCGCATTCGGAAGTGGGCCAGCTGGAGGCGGACGAAATCGGGCTGGCGTCGGTCTCGTTGAAAAAGCCGCTGCCGGACGGCACCACGCGCCTCGACACGCGGCATCTGTTCCTTTTCACCGGCGCGGATCCGAACACCGACTGGCTGCGCACCTGTGGGGTGGAACTGGACGACAAGGGCTTCGTGCTGACCGGCACCAGCGCGGACGGAACCTCCGTCTGCGATCTCGCGACGACGGTCGAAGGCGTGTACGCGATCGGCGACGCGCGCGCCGGCTCGACGAAGCGGGTTGCGGCGGCGGTCGGAGAAGGCGCGGCGGTGGTTGCGCAGATCCATCAGCTGCTGGCTGTCTCGGCAGGCGAAGCGGTTGCTTTGAGTGCCTGAGCGGCTTCGCTCGAATGCGCATGGGGCTCTCGCGGGTACTCATCGCCCAGCGCACGTGACCCACGCCCGCGTGAAGACGCTTCCGCTATCCGCCGCCCGCACCCTGCATCTGGCCGCGCAAGGTTTGCTGACACCGCCGCGTCGCAAGGCCGTCAAAACCGACGTGCTCGACGCGATCCGCGGGATGGCGCAGTTGCAGATCGACACGATCCACGTCGTCGCGCGCAGTCCGTATCTCGTGCTGTTCAGCCGCCTCGGCGCGTACCCGCAGCAATGGCTCGACGAGCATCTCGCCGAAGGCAAGCTGTTCGAATACTGGTCGCACGAAGCCTGTTTCGTCCCGACCGAAGACTACGGCCTGCTACGCCACCGCATGCTCGACCCGAGCGGCATGGGCTGGAAATACGCTGCCGAGTGGCACAACAAGCATCGCAAGGAGATCGATAAACTGCTCGCGCATATCCGTGCGACGGGCCCCGTGCGTTCGGCGGATTTCGCCCGCGAGGCAGGCAAGGGCAACGGCTGGTGGGACTGGAAGCCGGAGAAACGCCATCTGGAGGTGCTGTTCGCCATCGGACAATTGATGGTGGCTGAGCGGCGCAATTTTCATCGCGTCTACGATCTCACCGAACGCGTGCTGCCGGACTGGGACGACGCGCGCGATCTGCCGCCACGGGACACTGTCGTCGAGGCAGCGTTACGCCGTACCTGCCGCGCGCTTGGCGTCGTGCGCGCCGATTGGGTCGCCGATTACTACCGGCTGCCGCGCCGTCCCTATCGCGACGAACTGCGTGCACTCGCCGATCAGGGGGAGCTGATCCCGGTGCAAGTGGAAGGCTGGAAGCAGGACACCTTCGTCCATCATGAATTCGCGCCGATGATCGACGACGCGGCAAACGGCAAGCTGGCTTCGACCGTCACCACGGTGCTGTCGCCGTTCGATCCAGTGGTATGGGACCGCAAGCGCGCCGCCGCGCTATTCGACTTCGACTACGCGATCGAATGCTATACGCCTGCGGCAAAGCGCAAATACGGCTACTTCGTGTTGCCGCTGTTGAGCCGGGGGCGTTTCGTCGGCCGCGTGGATGCGAAAGCGCATCGGACCCACGGCGTATTCGAATTGAAATCGCTGCATATCGAACCCGGTGTGCGGCTCAGTGCGAGGCTGGCGGGCGATCTGCGCCGCGCATTGCAACGCTGTGCGGATTGGCACGGCACGCCGCAACTGGAGATCACTTCGGCGCCGCCCGAGTGGCTCGGTGCGTTGACGGCGGACAACACCGCGCAAGCATGAGCGTGTGCTTCAGTGCCCTGCACGCTCGAGCAAACGCGAGCGGCCAATGTCGTCGCCGAAGGCTACGATAGCGACGCCGTCAATGCAACGCCGCCCATGCGAGCGACAAGGAAAACACGCCCAGCACGATCGACGCGCCGCGCTGTATCTTCACCGGATTCAACCAGCCGAGTTTGCCGCTGCCGAGCGCCGCACCGAACGCGATCCACGCCAGCGCGATCGGCACCAGCAGGCTGGCGAACATCAGCATCGCGGTGGCATACGCGGGCACCTGCGCGAACGCGACAGCGGGAAAGATCGTCCCGGCGAACAACAAGCCTTTCGGGTTGAGCAGCGTCGCCACGAATAGCGTGCGCATGCCGATTGGGCGCTGCGTCGAATCGGGCAAGGCCACCGCCGCGCGCCACATGTCGACGGCGAGATACGCGATGTACACACCGGCCGCCACGCGCAGCAGCGACGGCAACCACGGCAACGCGCGCGCGGCTTGCACAAGAAAATGTCCCCACACTGAAATCGACACGAGATAGCCGGCCAGTTCAGCAGCGATCAGCGGCCAGGAAAGCCGCACGCCCTGACGCAAACCCGCCGCCGCCAGCAGTGTATTGGTGGGACCGGGCGTAATCAGCACGACGATGATGCCGACAGCCAGTAACGCGATAGCGGACGTGGAGAGCATAAAAAGGCGCAGTGTTGGAAACAGTGCGCCTTTTTATCACAGAGAGCCGCACCGCCGAAATGCGACGGCGAATGCGCTGCGAACCACGCTGCCCGGAAGCAGCGCGTAACCGTTTTCAGTGGTCGAGCTTCGCGCGCAATTCGCGAGCGGCTTCCAGCAGTCCCTCGTAACCCGAGCGCGCGTGTTCAGGCAGATCGGGATCGCCGACGAACGCGCCGAGCGTTTCGATCAGGCTATACAGAATGCCCTTCGCGGCACCCGACGCAATGCTGCCGGACGATACCTGCTGATCCACGTGACTGAGCGCTGCATCGAGGTGTTCCAGCTCGGGGCGGTCGCCCGCGGGCGGCTTGGGCGTTACGTCTTGCGTCATGAAGCGTCTCTCCATTGCATCGGTGAACAAAGCCATCCTTTCATGTTGTTATATACCGATCGTGCGCCGACGTCCATTCGTGATCGGACTCAACCCGAACCTGCGCGGCACTACGCCGCTATTTGCGTTTAACCCTCACGCGATAAGCACATCGTCGCGCGCCGGCGAGCACATGCTCCTCGCGCTCAATCGATCCGTCCTCGCCGACGATCTCCGCGAACAGTTGCATTTCCGTGCGGCAAAACCCCTGGCAGGTGCGCGCCGCCGCGCAGTTCATGACAACGGGGCTCGTCCTGGCCGCCGTTGCGGTGCCGCTGATGGCAATGAGTCTGGCATGGCACGCGCCGTGGATCGTCACGTATGCGGCGATGGTGATGTTCGGCGGCGGCACGGCATTGTCGGTGCCGCCGATGATTTCGACGGTGCTGGAACAGGTACCCGGCGAACTGGCCGGCGTGGCTTCGGGCTTGCTGAATGCGTTGCCGCAGGCGGGAGGGCTGGTGGGCGTCGCGATGGCGGGTGCGGCGACGATTCTGGCGCCGCATGTGTCGATTGCGCTGTGGTGGGTTGCTGGAATCGGGCTGGTGACGTATGCGAGCGCGGCGGTTTTGGCTGGGTTCGCGGCCTTCGCTCCGGCATGGAGCGAAGGGCGGCGGGTGGCTTGAGTTTCTTGATCGAGTGGCGCGGCCGGATGCGTTGCCGGCTATCGCCAGTTGATTGCTCGCAGCGCGTAGCGTGCGTCACGCGCTGCCCGTTCAACCAGCGGTTGCTCCTGGCGGCCTCAGTGGTGTTCTATCGCAGCAACCTGCGCAGCTGCCGCTTCCGCCGCGGCGATAGCAGGCGACACGATCGCCGGCTGACCAGTCTGTCGGCGCGAGCGCCCCGAGCTCAGATAATCGGCGATCGAATCCTGCGTGACTTCGCCGACATAACGGCCGTCGCTATCCAGCACCGGCATCCACGACGAATTGAACTGATACATCTTCGACAGCACGATGCGCAGATGCTCGTCGGCACTCACCGTCGCCTTGAACTCGCTCAGATGCTCGCCGCACACGCCCTGCCCCGTGCGTGCGGCGCGCCGCGTCACATAGCCCAGCGCGTGCTGGTTGTCGTCGACGATCGTCAGATAGCGGCAATCGCTATCGTCCATGATCTGGAACGCTCGCGCGAGCGGCGTGTCGGCGCGCACGGTTTCCGGTTGCGTCGCGGCGTCGCCGGCTTTCACGAGCAGCAGGCGTTTTAACGTGCTGTCCTGACCGACAAATGCACCGACGAACTCGTCGCGCGGATGGGCGAGCAGCGTGTCCGGATGATCGTATTGCACCAGTTGACCGCGACGGAACACGGCGACGCGATCGCCGAGCTTGATCGCTTCGTCGATATCGTGGCTCACCATGATCACCGTCTTGTTCAGTTGACGCTGCATCTGGAAGAACTCGTTCTGGATCGACTCGCGGTTGATCGGGTCGACCGCGCCGAACGGTTCGTCCATCAGCAGCACCGGCGGGTCGGCCGCCAACGCGCGAATCACGCCGATCCGCTGCTGTTGGCCGCCCGACAACTCACGCGGATAGCGCTTCAGATATTGCTTCGGATCGAGCGCGACCATCGACATCAGTTCGGTCGCGCGTTCGCGGCAGCGCTTCTTGTCCCAGCCGAGCAAACGCGGCACGACCGTGATGTTCTCTTCGATCGTCATGTTCGGGAACAGCCCGATCTGCTGAATCACGTAACCGATGTGACGGCGCAATTCCACTTCGTTCAGTCCCGAGGTGTCCTCGCCATTGATCAGCACGCGGCCCGAGGTCGGCGCGATCAGACGATTGATCATCTTCAGCGTGGTGGTCTTGCCGCAACCCGACGGCCCGAGAAACACGCAGATTTCGCCTTCGCCAACGGTCAGGCTCACCGAGTCGACGGCGCGTACCTGCTGGCCGTCCTTCTGAGTAAACGTCTTGGTCAGTTTGTCGAGTTCGATCATGTCTTTTGTACTCCCTTCGGTGTCAGCAAGCGTTGCAATGCTTGCAGCAGCAAGTCGGCGATGATCGCGAGCACGCTCACGAGCACAGCGCCCACCAGTAGTTTCATCATGTTGCTTTGGCCGATCGCGCGGATGATCAGGGTGCCAAGACCGCCGGCGCCGATCACGGCGGCAATCGTCATCACGCCGATGTTCATCACCACCGCCGTGCGCACGCCGCCGAGAATCACCGGTACCGCGAGCGGCAAGTCGACGAGGCGCAACCGTTGCCAGTCCGTCATGCCGATGCCGATACCGGCTTCCTTGATGCCGGCGTCGACGTTGCGCAGCGCGAGGTAGGTGTTGCGCATGATCGGCAGCAACGAGTAGAGGAACACGGCGGTGATCGCCGGCACCGCGCCGATGCCCTGGCCGAAGCGCGAGAACACCGGAATCATCAAGCCGAACAGCGCGATCGACGGCAAGGTCAGCACGACGGTTGCCACGCTCAGCAACGGCGCGGCCAGCCACTCGTGGCGATTGATCAGGATCCCCAGGGGCACGCCGACGATAATCGCGCAGCCCACGGCGATCCCCACCAGCCACACGTGTTGCGCGGTGAGTTGCAGCAGTTCCGGCCAGTTGGCCGATAGATAGTCGAATACAGTCATGTCAAAGGTCTCCGCTCAGGGCAGCTTGTGCGTGCGCAGGAAATCCGCCGCGACTTCACGCACCGGCTTGCCGTCGATATCGACCTGCTTGTTCATCTCCAGCATGGCGTCGTTGTTCAGCGCGTCGGATAGCGCGTTCAACTGCGTGGCGAGTTGCGGGTTCTGGTCGAGGATCGGCTTGCGCACCACCGGCGTTGCGTTGTATGCGGGGAAATAGTGGCGATCGTCTTCGAGCGGCATGATGTTGAAGCCCTTCACGCGGCCGTCCGTCGTGTAGATCAGACCGATCGACACCTGGTTGTTATGCAACGCCGTGTAGACGAGGCCCGGGTCCATCTGACGCGTTTCCGCGCGGCTGAACTGCATGTCGTAGGCGGCTTCGAGTGGCTTCAAACCATCCGGACGATTGGCGAACTCCGCGTCCATCGCGAACACATGCTTCTTTTTCGGCTCGGCGGCGAGCTTCGCGGCCAGTTGCGAGATCGTGCGGATGCCCGTTTGCTGCGCCACTTGCTGCGGCAAACCGAGCGCATACGTGTTGTTCAGCGGCGAGCAGTCGAGCCAGACGAGACCACGTTTTGCATCGAGCGCTTTCACGCGCTCGTACATCGTCTTCGGATCGAGCTTTTCGGTGATCTTGTTGTAGACGATCGCGGCGGTGCCGGTGTATTCCCAAGTGATATCGACCTGGCCGTTCTCCTGCGCACTGCGCAATAGCGTGCTGCCGAGCCCCGTGCGGGCGTCGATCGTGTAGCCCTTCGAGCGCAAGTATTGCGACGTGATCTCGGTCAGAACGTATTGCTCGGTGAAGTTCTTGCCGCCGAGCACGAGGGCGGCTGCGCTAGCGTGCAGGCTCGTGATGAGCAGTGTGCCGGCTGCGATCCAGCGACTGCGTTTGAACAGATTCATCATGCCGTCACCCCGCGTCGCGCGAGCAGGTAGCGGCTGCCGGCCGAGACGATGCCGTCGAGCACCAGCGCGAGAATCGCGGTGGCCGCGGCGCCGAGCAAAAGCTGCTGCTGATTGTTCAGGTAGATGCCCGGAAAGATCAGCGTGCCGAGGCTGTCTGCGCCGATCAGATAGGCGAGCGGTGCGCTGCCCACGTTGATCGCGAGCGCCGTGCGCACGCCGCCGATGATGATCGGCATCGCGTTGGGCAACTCCACACGCACGAGCGACTGCCAGCCGGTCATACCGATACCGCGGGCCGCTTCACGCAAGGCCGGGGATACGTTTTTCATGCCTTCGTAAGCGTTACGGGTGATGGGCAGCAGCGATGCGAGGAACAGCGCGACCAGCGCCGGAATATCGCCGATCCCGAAAATGCCGAGCGCAATCGCCAGCACGGCCAACGACGGGATCGTGTTGCCGATGTTGAAGATCTGCATGAAGCGTTCGGCGTGACGCGTGAAGGACGGGCGGCTTAACAGCACGCCGCAAGGGATGCCGACGAGCAGTGCCAAGGCCATCGAGTAGCCGACCAGCAGCAAGTGCCGTTTCGTGTAGTAGACGAGGTCGGGCGCGTACTGGTGCAGCGCGCTGGGGTCGATCGCGCGGCATAGCAACGCGATGACAATGCCGATGGCGACAAGACTGCCGATCAGTCTGGCAGGACGTTGAATCATGAAGATGCGCCTCCTTGTTCGAGCGACGCGCGGAAATAGCCGCGCCGCACAGGCGTCGTGATGACGCTGCGAATGGGAAGTTCGGGACGCGGCTAGTGCCGCGAATTGAACCGAGTGGTGCCGGGGGATTGTTGGTTACCTCGGCGCGAGGGCGGTGGTGTTGCTTTCGCCTTCGGTGGCTTGCCCGTTGTTAACAACCGGCTGGTGCCAGATCCATCGATGATGTTCGGAAAGCTGCTGCGCGTGCTTTGGCCGAGTTTTGCAGGGGTTTGGGGCCCCTTGGTGCTGGGTTTCTACCTGCGGTGGGTTGGATGCAGTTTGCTGCTAAGTTGCATTCAACCCCTTCTAACTTTGGCTATGTAGCTGGGATTTCACGGTTAGGATGGGGGGATTATACGGGGGTTGGGAGGGTTCGTCTACCCATGTGGTTAATGCATACCCCGCGGGTGCTGTTTGTTTAGACGCGTGCCGCGGGGGCGCTTTCTTTTTTGCTCGCGGTCGGGGGCTGGCTTTTATCCGTCTGTGACGTTGGGCTTTCCTTCATCCGGCGCTTGGGCCTTTCCTTGATTTGCTATTGGATTATTAGCGTCGCCCCTGTGCGGGGCGGCACCTACTTTTCTTTGCCTGCCGCAAAGAAAAGATAGGCAAAAGAAAGCGGCTCACACCGCCAGCTCATAAGCGGGTCCCCCGCACAGTCACGGTAGTGGTGCATCTGGAATCCGGGTTCTCGCACACTCCGCGTGAGTGGCACAGCAGTCATACTTCCAGCGACGCTGCGCGCGCCGAAGGGTGCTTTATAAGGCCGACCGCGGCTTTTTTTCTTGCCTGCGGTTGTCCTTTCGCCTCGATGTCGCGGATAGGGTGCTGCCCCTCAGGATGCCCTCACCCGCCTCGCAAAAAGTCGTCGCGTAAGATCGAATGCCACCAGATTGCCCGCCACCACAAGCAGAAGTCCAACCACCGCCAATGCGGACCAGCGATAACCCTCAAAGATCGTCGATGCCGCCAGCGCCACGATCGGAAACAACACCGTGGAATAGGCGGCACGCTCCGGTCCAATCCGCCCGACCAGCATCAGGTACGCAGTAAAACCGATCACCGAGCCAAATACGGCTAGATAGGCGAGTGCGCCAAGATAACGCGCGTCAGGCTCGATAGAGAACGAAAAGCCCGCGAGCGCGCTGCCCACCGTCAGGATGCTGGCACCAATCAACATCGCCCAGCTATTGGTCGCGAACGGGTGCAAGCCCATCGATTGCATCCGGCTCGACAACAAATTGCCAGCCGAAAAGCACAAGGTGCCCAGGAACGCGATAGCGAGCCCCAGCCACACCGCGTGATCGCCCAGGTGGCCGGCCATCTGCTGGACGAACAGGCACACAATTCCGATGAGCCCCAACGCCGCGCCAGCAATCGCCGACGGTTGCAATGGACGGCCCATGAACAGTCTGCCGTTGATCGAATTCAACAGCGGCGCAGTGGAAAACACCACCGCGACAAGGCCGCTCGGTACCACCTGCTCGGCGTAGTAAAAGCACAGAAAGTTCAGACAGAAGAGCGCCAACCCCTGCGCGAAAAGGAAGCGCCATGCGGCGCGCGGCGGCCAGATCGGCCGGCGCATGATGCGCAGCAACGCGAACAGCAACAGCGCGGCGATCCAGAAACGCCAGGCAATCGACACCGGCGGCGGTACCGCCCCCAGTTGCCACTTGATCGCGATCCACGTGGTGCCCCAGATCAGGACGGTGACGGCATACAGCAAGAGATTCATGGCGAAGCCTGCAGCAGCAAAAAAGGAAGTCCCACTATGCTGCAGCGCCAGCGGTCGTACTTGTCCAGGATTGCGCACTTTTTCAGAGGGTCGCGCCGCCAGTGATCGCCCGCCGTATACTGGCGCTTCCCTGTGCTCCAAATACATCCCGCTCGCTTTCGTGAACGCCAGACCGCCCGCCACCGTGATCAACTCAACCGAAACGCCGTTCGGCCTTCAGTCGATCTGTCACACGCTGCGCAGCGCCAACGCAAATCTGGAACGCTTCGCGTGGCTCGGCGACCAGCTCGCCATCGCCGTCTGGACCCGCGACACCGAAGAAGCCGAAACCGTCTACGACCGCCCGGGCCATCACACGCTGTCGTGCTATCTGGATGGCGGCTATCGCACCGAACGTCAGAAAATGCCCGGACGCTATGGCGCGCCGTCGCGGCTCTGCGCGTTGCCAGGCGAGCATGAGTCGCGCTGGTGGGTGCGCGGCCACATGCATTTCATGCATCTTTACTTTCTGCCCGAACACTTCACGCAGCGCGCCGTGCAGGAACTCGATCGCGAGCCGCGCGAACTGACCCTCGCCGATCGCACCTATTTCGAAGACGCTCACATCGCGAGCCTGTGTCAGTCGCTCGCCAATGAAGACTGGCAGGACCCGGACTGCCGGTTGCGAACCAATGAAACCGCGCATCAGGTGTTGAGTCTGCTGCTGCGCGCACAAGGCGTGCGTCGCACGGATACGTCGCTCAAGGGCGGTTTGTCGGTTGCGACGCGGCGCCGCTTGCGCGACTACATCGAGAATCATCTCGCGCAAACGCTCACACTTGGCGAGCTTGCCGATGTAGCGGCATTGTCCGAATTTCATCTGGCGCGCATGTTCCGCGCATCGTTCGGACTGCCGCCCGCAGCGTGGATCGCACAACAGCGGCTCGAACGCGCCCGCACGCTGCTACGCATCACGAGACTGCCGCTCGCGCAAGTCGCCGAACAATGCGGCTATGCGAACGCCAGCCATTTCAGCCATCGTTTTCGTGAAAGCGTCGGCGTCGCGCCAACGGCGTATCGGCAGGCGGTCAGCGCGCAATAGCGCGCTGACACTCTCACTGCAAAGCCATCGCCAGCACGCGCGCCACGTGGATCGCGTCGACGCCCGCGCCATCATGAATCTGATGCCGGCAACTCGTGCCGTCCGCAACCATCAGCGTGTTTCCATCGATCTTGCGCACCGCGGGCAGCAGTGAGAGCTCCGCCATGGCCTGCGATGTGGCGTAATGCTCGGCCTCATAGCCGAAACTCCCCGCCATCCCGCAGCATGACGATTCCACCGTCGACACCTTGAGATCAGGAATCCAGTTCAACACGGTTTGCACGGGCGTGAAAGCGTCGAAGGCTTTTTGATGGCAGTGGCCGTGTACCAGCGCCTGCTGCGTGGCCAACGGTTTCAATGCAAGCTGCAAACGTCCGGCCGTTTCCTCGCGCACCAGAAACTCTTCAAATAGAAACGCCTGTTGCGACAGCCGCTGCGCCTCTTCACCGAAACCATAGTGCAGAAACTCATCGCGCAACGATAGCAAGCACGACGGCTCCAAACCGACGATCGGCACACCACGCTCCACGAACGGCTTGAACAGATCGAGCATGCGCCGCGCTTCCTGCTTCGCTTCATCGACCAGACCTGCCGCGAGGAAAGTACGGCCGCAGCACACTGGCCGTTCGCCTTGGCGTGTGTTGAAATGCACCGTGTAACCGGCGGCTTCCAACACCTGCTGCGCGGCGCGCGCGTTGTCCGGTTCCATGTTGTTGTTGAATGTATCGACGAATAACAGCACTTCTTTCAGCGCGCCGCCTTGAGGCTGTTCAGTCGTCACAGCACCGGATAAAAACGACTTTCTGAAACGCGGCAACGTTCGTTCAGGCGCGAAACCAACCGCTCGCTTGAACCACGCCGACAACACCGGCACGTTGTCGGCCAGCGCCATCAAGCCCGGCATGCGACTCGCCGTCGCCGCATAGCGCGGCATGAAAGCCACCAGCTTGTCGCGTAGACGCAGGCCGTGGCTTTTGACGCGCGCCGCCCGCGCCTCGATCTTGAACTTCGCCATGTCGACGCCCGTCGGGCAATCGCGCTTGCAGCCCTTGCATGAGACGCACAGGTCAAGCGTGTCCTTGACCTCGTCGCTGGCAAGTCCTGCTTCGCCGAGCTGGCCGGAAATCGCCAGACGCAATGTGTTCGCGCGTCCCCGCGTCACATGTTGTTCGTCCTTCGTTACGCGATAACTCGGGCACATGGTGCCCGCGTCGAACTTGCGACAATGGCCGTTGTTGTTGCACATCTCGACGGCCTTCGCGAGACCGCCGGCCAGATCGTTGCCGCTGCCCGGCAGCGTCTCCTGTCCCGTCAACGGATCGCGTTCGACATTCCATGCGGACCAGTCGAGCGCGGTCTCGATCCGATGCGCCGCGTAGCCCGGCGCAAAGCGGAAATTGCGCGCGTCGTCCATCTTCGGCGGACGCACGATCTTGTCGGGATTGAAACGATTATCCGGATCGAACAGCGCCTTGATCTCGCTGAACGCCTGATTCAGACGCGGCCCATATTGCCACGCGACCCATTCGCCGCGGCACAAACCGTCGCCATGTTCGCCCGAATAGGCGCCCTTGTATTCGCGGACCAATGCAGCGGCTTCCTCGGCGATTGCACGCATTTTCACCGCGCCGTCGCGCCGCATATCGAGAATCGGCCGCACGTGCAGTGTGCCGACGCTTGCGTGCGCATACCAGGTGCCTTCCGTGCCGTTGCGGTGGAAGACTTCGGTCAACCGGCTCGTGTATTCCGCCAGATGCTCGAGCGGCACCGCGCAGTCTTCGATGAAGGAGACGGGCTTGCCGTCGCCCTTCATGCTCATCATGATGTTCAAGCCGGCTTTGCGGACTTCCCACAACGCTTTCTGCTCATTCGCGGCCGGCATTTCGACGACCGAATCGGGCAAGCCCAAATCCGCCATCAGTTCGGTGAGTTGCTTGAGCGACGCAAGCTGCTCGTCGCGGTTCTCGCCCGCGAATTCCACCAGCAGGATCGCTTGCGGCTCGCCGACCAACGCCTTCTCGATCACCGGCCGGAAGGCGGGATTGCTCATCGCCAGATCGATCATCGTGCGATCGACCAGTTCAACGGCCACCGGTTTCAACTTGACGATGTGTTGCGCGCAATCCATCGACTGCCAGAAGGTCGGGAAATTCACCACACCCAGCGTTTTATGCGCGGGCAGCGGCGCAAGCTTCAGCGTCAGTTGCCGGCTGAACGCGAGCGTGCCTTCGGAGCCGACCAGCAGATGCGCGAGGTTCGCGATGCCGTCGTCGGTATAGGCGCGCGGGTTCTGACAATCGAACACATCGATGTTGTAGCCCGCCACACGGCGTAGCACCTTCGGTATGCGCTCGACGATTTCATCGCGCTCCCGCCCGGCGATCCGCTTCACGCCTTCGTATATCTGCTGCAAGCGCACACCTTGCGGCGCTTCGCGCAATGACGCGAAACGTGCTTCGCTGCCGTCGGCGAGAATCGCGTCGATGGCTTCGACGTTGTGCACCATATTGCCGTATTCGATCGAGCGCGAACCGCACGAGTTGTTACCGGCCATGCCGCCTATCGTGCATTGCGCTGCCGTCGACACATCGACCGGAAACCACAAACCGTGAGGCTTCAACCATGCGTTCAGATGGTCCAGCACGACGCCCGGTTCGACCGTCACCGTGCGCGCGTCGGCATCGAATGCGACGATGTTGTTCAGCCATTTGCTGGTGTCGAGCACGAGCGCTTCACCGACCGTCTGACCGCATTGGCTCGTGCCCGCGCCACGCGCGAGCAATGGCACTTTCTCGCTGCGTGCAATTTCCAGTGCAATGCGCAGATCGTCCTGATCGCGCGGGACCACCACGCCGATCGGCGTGATCTGATAGATCGACGCATCGGTCGCGTAACGGCCGCGGCTCGCGGCATCGAACAACACGTCGCCACGCAATGATTTGCGCAGATGCTGCGCGAGCGGCGTCGTCAGGCGTGCGGCCGACGGCACCAGATGGATCGGCTTGACGAGTAAAGCGGAAGTGGGGTTCGTCATATCGTCGGCCTATAAGAAAGCGGGCTAGTACAGCGTCAGGCTGAGCGGCGCGAGCCCTTCAATGTGCCCGCTTGCCGTGCCCGCGCTCTGCGGAAAAAACATACCGGTGTACGAACCGGTGGTGACGACCATCTCCGGCGTAACCGCGATACCGCGCGAGGTGGCGTGATTGACGAGCCATGTCAGCAGGCGTCGCGGATCGCCGGCCGGGTTGGCGGGCGTCGCCTTGACCACGTCCTCTCCGTCGAAGCAGAAACGCAGTTGCGGAGCCACACAAGGAAAGTCCTCGTGATACGGCGTAAATTCGCCCACGATCAGCGCGCCGTGATTCTGCAAATCCGCGAGTTGAGCGAGCTTGTCGACGTTGGGCCACCCGGCGTAACGGCTCGCCACGATCTCGATGGCCGCGCCAATCGAGCCAATGCCCGCGCGCACTTCTGCTTCGCTATAAGGGGTGGCGGAGGGCTCGAAGCGGCGGCCAAAGCGGAATGCGATCTCCAGTTCGAGCCCCAACGGCGCAAAAGCTTCGCGCGGTAGCCGTGCGCCGTCCGCATGTAAATCACTCGCGGGCAACGGCGCGCCCTGGATCGGCCCGCTATCCGACTTCGCGCCGATCTTCCAGCCGCCGATCGGCGCGTCAAGTATGCGCAGGACATCGTGCTGGATCGCGTAGGCGGCAGCGCCGTCAGCGGGTGTTTGCCCGGGCGGCAATGCATCGAGCGTCAGGTGCTGGCGGCGTGCATCGGCGAGACGTTGACTCAATAGTGTCGTCATTTCTTTAAAAGCGTAGTGAGGGGATAACGCATTGCGTTTATGCGCCCGCACCCGTCGTAACGTGTGCTTTGTCGGCCGCATTAAATTCGAATTTGCTTTCCGGCTGCATGCGAAGCGCGAGTACCACGCCGATCGCCATCAACAGCATGCTGCCGGCGAACGGCAACTCCCAGCTACCGAAGTAGTCGATCAGAAACCCGCCGGCCACCGGCGAAATGATCGCGGCCAATGCCGAGCCGGTGTTCATCATGCCGCTCGCGGTGCCCGAGTATTCCGGCGCGATGTCCATCGGGATCGCCCACATCGGACCGATCGTCATTTCGGCGAAGAAGAAACCCGACGCGAGACACGCCATCGACAGATACAGGCTGTGCGTGAACATCAACGGAATGAGCGAGAGCAGACAGAACAGCATGCACACCGACACCATCCAGCTACGAGCACGCTTCAGGCTGCGGGTGCGCGTGAAGATCCAATCGGTCAGGACGCCGCCGAGCGTGTCGCCAAGTACTCCGGCAAAAAACACGACCGACGCGAAGATCGCCGACTTTTGCAGTTGCAGGTGGTAGCTATGAAGGAAGTACTGCGGAATCCAGCTGAGAAACAGCCACAAGGTCCAGCCGTAGCAGAAGTACACGATCGTGACCGGCCACATGCGGCGAAACAGTTTGCCCCACGGCACAGCGGCCACTTTGGGCTTCGGCGCGGGCAGAACCTCGAGTTCTTCGCTCGTGATACGCGGATGATCTTTCGGATGTTCGGTGAACGTGAACGACCACACCGCCACCCACAGCAGGCTGAACACGCCGCAGATATAGAACGATTCGCGCCAGCCCCAGGTCGCCATCACCAGCACGATCAAAGTCGGCGCCACCGCATTGCCGATACGCGATGCCGCATGCGTGATGCCCTGCGCGAAACCCCGCTTTTCTTTCGCGACCCAGCGCGCCATCGCGGAAGTGGCAGCGGGAAACGTGGCGCCTTCGCCGAAACCAAGCAGCACGCGCGCGGCCAGCAACGACGCCAGGCCGCCGGCAAGGCCGGTCAGCAAAGTCGCGACGCCCCAGATGGCGCCGCAGAAAATCAGCGTGCGTTTCGCACCGAAACGATCGCTGACCCAGCCACCGATGATCTGAAAAATCAGATACGGATAGGCGAAGGCCGAAAACACCAGGCCCACTTCCGTATGCGAGAGTCCGAACTCCTTGCCAAATCCGGCGGCCGCGGTACTGACGTTGACGCGGTCGAGGTAAGTGATGAAGTACATGATGCTTAGCATCACTAGAACGATACTGGTCGCACTGCTTATACGAAACCGCTTCATCGTCTCTCTCCGTTGCAGTCTATCGACGGCGCGCCTGGAATGGCGTGCTGCGTCGTCGCCCGTCAGCGAGGTACGCTGCGGGACCCTTGCATGGTGTTCATGGGCCGCGTTCTATGCGCGGCTTCGTGAGGGAAGTACTTCCCGCCTTCCTTGGGTGCGAGATGAGCTGTTGCTTGTCGCCTGTGGTGCGGATGCGCTGACGCACTGATGCGCGCGGCGCCGCTCCGCGACTGCATTGAAGTGCGGCATAGCGCCGGCAGTTGCAGTTGCAGTTGCAGTTGCAGTTGCCGGTGCGGTGACGCACCACGCGCCCAGGTGCTTAAGCCGCTGCTTTCAGCCCCGAGGCCTGCTTCGGCTGGCTCAACCACTCCATGGCGGCAGGCAACCCGCTTTCCTTGAGCGGCACACCCGCGAGGCGCAGACCCATTTCGCAACCGGCGAGTGTTGCCAGCAGCATCAGGTCGTTGCAATCGCCGAGATGGCCGATGCGGAACATGCGTCCTTTCATCTTGCCGAGGCCGGTGCCGAGCGACATGTCGAAGCGTTCGTAGATGACCTTGCGCACCGCGTCGGCATCGATGCCCTCCGGCGTCATCACGCCGGTCAGCACCGGGCTATACACCGCGGGATCCGCGCACTGGATCTCCAGGCCCCAGGCACGCACCGCACGGCGGGTGGCTTCGGCGAGACGCGCGTGACGGGCAAACACGTTGTCGAGCCCTTCGCCGAGAATCATTTCCAGCGCCTCGTTGAGCCCGTACAGCAGGTTCGTGTTCGGCGTGTACGGCCAGTAGCCGGTCTTGTTCATCTCGACGATGTCGGCCCAGTCCCAGAAGCTGCGCGGCAGCTTGGCCTGCTTGCTGGCGGCGAACGCCTTCGGCGAGATGGCGTTGAAGCTGATGCCCGGCGGCAGCATCAAGCCTTTTTGCGAGCCCGACACGGTGACGTCCACGCCCCATTCGTCATGGCGGTAGTCGGCGCAGGCGAGGCCCGAGATCGTGTCGACCAGCAGCAGCGCCGGATGACCCGCGGCGTCGATCGCGCGGCGCACGGCGGCAATATCCGACGTGACCCCCGTCGAGGTTTCGTTATGGACGACGCACACCGCCTTGATCGCATGCTGGGTGTCGGCACGCAGGCGCTCCTCGATCATTTGCGGCTGAACCCCACGCCGCCAGCCTTCGATGCCGGGCAGGCCGAGGAACTCGGGCTTCAGCCCGAGGCTTTCCGCCATCTTTTTCCACAGCGTCGCGAAGTGGCCGGTTTCGAACATCAGCACGTTGTCGCCAGGGCTCAGCGTGTTCGACAGCGCCGCTTCCCACGCACCGGTGCCGGAGGCTGGATAGATCACCACCGGCTGCTGCGTCTTGAAGATCTTCTTGATGCCTTCGAGCACCTTCAGACCAAGTTCGCCGAATTCCGGGCCACGGTGATCGATGGTCGGGTAGCTCATCGCCCGAAGAATGCGATCGGGCACCGGGCTCGGACCCGGGATCTGCAGGAAGTGACGGCCAGCGGGATGAAAGTCTAGCTTGAGCATTTGGCTCCTCCGATTGAATTTTGCATGCAAAAAAACTATATCAGAGGATCGGCGACGATCCCAAGGCGAAATTTGCCCGATGGCACCAGTGTTTACCCGCGCTCTTAACTAATCTGTATGCTTCCGATAAAATCCCATTACACGAGGTTGAGGGCTTTTGTATGCAAAATTCGAATTTCGACATGGGTGTAACTACTTCCCCTCTGATGCCGAAGGTTGAGCGTCAGCGCTTGCACGACACGGTGGTGGAGCACATTCGCCGCTTTATCGTCGAGGGGGTGCTCGAGCCGGGCAAGAAGCTGAACGAGCGCGAGTTGTGCGAGACGCTGGGGATTTCGCGCACGCCGTTGCGGGAGGCGTTAAAGGTGCTGGCTGCGGAAGGGCTGATCGAGATTTCGCCGAATCGAGGCGCGTCGGTGTCGAAGATGTCGGAAGCGGAGTTGCGCGAGACTTTCGAATTGATGAGTGGTCTTGAAGCGTTTTCCGGCGAACTGGCGGCGCAGCGGATGACGGCGGCCGAGCTTGCCGAGATCAAGGCATTGCATTACGCGATGCTGGCGTGCCGGACGCAGAATGATCTGGCGGGGTATTACAGCCGTAACCAGGCGATTCACGACAAGATCAATGAAGCGGCGAGGAATTCAGCACTGCGGCAGACTTATATGGCGGTTAATCGACGCCTGCAGGCGTTGAGGTTTCGGTCGAATTTTCAGGTCCCGAAGTGGGATAGTGCGATTCATGATCATGATGAGATGTTGAAGGCGCTCGAGGCGCGGGATGGGAAGAGGTTAAGTGCGATTCTTCGGCAGCATTTGCTGGATAAACGGGATGCGGTTTTGCAGGTGCAGTCGAGGGAGGAAGTGGCGGCTTCGCCGCTGAAGGTTTAAAGGGTTTTTTTTGCCTTTGCGGCGCTTGTTGTCTGTTTGCCTGCGGCGTTGGCCTTTCCTTGAGCTGGTTGCCTGCTCGGCGCTTATTGTCTGGTTGCCTACGGCGTTGGCCTTTCCTTGAGCTGGTTGCCTGCTCGGCGCTTATTGTCTGGTTGCCTACGGTGTTGGCCTTTCCTTGAGCTGGTTGCCTGCTCGGCGCTTATTGTCTGGTTGCCTACGGCGTTGGCCTTTCCTTGAGCTGGTTGCCTACTCGGCGCTTATTGTCTGGTTGCCTACGGCGTTGGCCTTTCCTTGTTTTCTTATCGGTCTATTAGCGTCGCCCCTGTGCGGGGCGGGCACTTACTTCTCTTTGCCGCCGCAAAGAGAAGTAAGCAAGAGAAAGCGGCTCAAACCGCTAATTCTTAAGCGGGTCCCCCGCACAGTCACGGTAGTGGTCCATCTGGAATCTGTGTTCTCGCACATTCCGCCTCAGTGACAAAGCCGTCATTCTTCCGGCGGCGCCGCGCGCGCCGAAGAGCTCCTCTTAAAACCACCCACTTCGTTTTGCCTCTCGCATTCCGCCTAGTATCCTCGCGCATCATTGCCATTGCCATTGCCATTGCCATTGCCATTGCCATTGCCGCTCTAGCCTAGCCGCGCTCTAGCTCTAGCTCTAGCTCTAGCTCTAGCTCTAGCTCTAGCTCTAGCTGAGACTTCGGCTGATTTGTTTTGACTTCAATTTTAGCGCTGGCTTTGGCTTTGGCTTTGGCTTTGGCTTTGGGCGCGAGTGCGAGTGCGAGTGCGAGTGCGAGTGCAACACCTCGATATTTCAATCGAAGCGGGGGTTTGCCGAAGAGTGCGGAGGCGCTTGGCCGAGGCGAAGCCGATGGCCCCCACTACGCCCAAACGAAGCTCCTGGTTTCCCATGCATACCCATCCGCGACGCACGCAGTGCGGAGTGGGAACTGATGACGGCCTAGTCACTAACGCCGAATGTGCGAGAGCACGGATTCCAGATGGACCACTACCGCGGCTGTGCGGGGGACCCGCTTAAGAATTGGCGGTTTGAGCCGCTTTCTCTTGCTTACTTCTCTTTGCGGCGGCAAAGAGAAGTAAGTGCCCGCCCCGCACAGGGGCGACGCTAATAGACCAATAACAAATCAAGGAAAGGCCAAAAAGCCAGATCAAGGAAAGGCCAACCCCATAGAACCACACCCCACGATCCGGATTTGCAGGAGATCACAGCGCTGCATAGCAGAGGCTGACGGTCATGTCGCTCGGCGGCTCGGCGGCGGCGCTTTCGTCCATGCCACTGCCGCCATCAAAGCGCGGCATCCTTTTGCCGTAGCGAATCAGGCAACCCGTACAACACGATCAACGCGCAAACCAGGCTCATCGCGCCGATCACGTACAACGCGGGCGTCGTACTGCCAGTCAGATCTTTCACCCGACCGACCATCACCGGGCTGACAATCCCGCCAAGCTGGCCGAGCGTGTTGATCAACGCAATCCCGCCTGCTGCGCCCGCGCCCGTGACCAACTTCGGCGGGAGTGCCCAGAACGCCGGAATCGAAGCAACCACCCCAGCGCCCATCACCGCCAACGCGACAACCAGCAACGTAGTCTGCTTGTCGAAGAAGCCCGCGGCAAAGAATCCAACCGCCGCCATCACGAGCAATCCGCAAACAAACTTGCGCCGCTCGCCGCTCGCGTCAGACAGCCGCCCCACCACGACCATGCAGATCGCACCGCACACATAAGGCACCGCCGTCAGCAAACCAATCACCGTCGGATTGTTCGTGCCCGCGACGCGAATCAAATGCGGAGCCCAGAAATTCAAGCCGTACGATGCCACCTGAATCAGGAAGTACACCAGGCCCAAGGTCAGGAATCCGGGCGTCCTGATTGCGCCAAGCAACGAATGCCCCGTGCCAGGATGCCGGCTTTGCTGAGCAATCTGCGTCGACAGAAAAGACTTCTCCTTCGACGTCAACCACCCCGCGTCCTCGATTCGATCCTTCAGCAGCTTCAACACGAGATAGCCGAGAAAAACGCACGGCAGGCCGCCAAGCAGGAACAACCAGTGCCAGCCCGGCATGCCGAGCACGCCGTTCATATGCCCGATCACCAGCCCCGCGAGCGGTGCGCCGACCAAACCGGAGAATGCCGACGCCAGAAACAGCATCGACGTAATGCGTCCGCGATAGCTCGGCGGAAACCAGAGTGTCAGGTAATACAGCACGCCCGGCGCAAAGCCCGCTTCCATCGCGCCGATCACAAAGCGCAGTCCATAGAACTGCCACTCGTTGTTGACGAACACCATCGCCGCCGTCGCGAGGCCCCATGAAATCATGATCCGTGCAATCCAGCGACGCGCGCCGACCTTGTACAGAAACAGATTGCTCGGTACCTCGAACAACACATAGCCGATCACGAAGAGACTCGCGCCGAGACCATAGGCGGTATCGGAGAGCCCGAGGTCGCTTTGCAACTGGAACTTCGCGAAGCTGATATTGATGCGGTCGAAAAACGCGAACAGGTAGCAGACCATGATCAGCGGCATGAGCCGCCACGCTACTTTGCGGATGATTGCCACGGCGTCGTCCGCGCTGTACTCACGGCCGCCGCTTGCGATTGCGCCAAGGTCACTCATGCTTGTCTCCAATGCCGGGTTCGGCGATGCCGTCCGGTCGTGTAATCAGTTAGGGGAAATGTCAGATCTGCAGAACGTATTCGGGCACGGGATGCAGGTCGCAGTTACGGCCGGCCTTCGCGAGTTGCCCGGGCACGTCATGGCCGAGCAGCGCAGGCAATCCCCGCGACAACGCGAGCAACTTTTCCAGGTCGATCGCCGTCGGGATGCCGATTTCGTCACACATATTCACGAGGTCTTCCGTGCAGATGTTGCCGGAGGCACCTGGCGCGAACGGGCAACCGCCAAGGCCACCCAACGCGGAGTCGAAGCGGCGCGCACCGGCTTCGTAGGCGGCCAGCACGTTGGCAAGACCCAGACCGCGTGTGTTGTGAAAGTGCAGCGTGAGCGCGGAAGCCGGCAGTCGTTCAAGCACGCGCGTGACTAGCCGCGACACCTGGCGTGGATTCGCCATACCGGTCGTATCGGCTAACGTGATGCCCTGTATGCCCATCTCGCGATACGTATCGACAATGCCGATCACGCGGTCTTCGACGATCTTGCCTTCGAATGGACAACCGAATGCGGTAGCCACCGAGGCATTCAGCAACACGCCCGAATCCTTGACGTGCCGCACGATATCGCCGAACGCCGCCAGCGACGCCTCGCAACTCATCCGCATATTGGCGCGGTTGTGCGTCTGGCTCGCCGACATCACCAGATTCAGTTCGTCGGCACGCGAGGCCAGCGCGCGTTCGGCGCCCTTCAGATTCGGAATCAGCGCAACGTAGATCACGCCCGGATGGCGCTCGATCTGCTGGAACACGGCTTCGCCGTCGCGCAACGCCGGAATCGCTTTCGGCGAGACGAACGAGCCCGCCTCGATGCGTGCGAAGCCTGCCGTGGAAAGCGCGTTGATCAACGCGATCTTGTCGGCGGTTTCGACCCAGGTGGGTTCGATCTGCAAGCCGTCGCGCGGCGCGACTTCCTGCACGATCAGCTTGTCGAGATTCGTGTCGCTCGCTTTCATTGCACGGCTCCCTCGCGGCGCAGCCGCTCGATATCTTCGTTGGCGAATCCGAGTCCGCTCAGCACGCTGCCGGTGTGCTCACCCAGCGTGGGACCTTGCCAGCGCACTTCGCCCGGCGTGTCCGACAGCTTCGGCACGATGCCCGGCATCTTCACCGAGGCGCCGCCAGGCAGTTGCGTTGGCAACAACATGTCGCGCGCCTGGTAGTGCGGATCGGCGACGATGTCGGCCACGGAATAGATGCGCCCTGCCGGCACTTCAGCGCGTTCGAGCGCGGCGAGTACGTCGTCGGTGCAATGGTGCGAAGTCCATGCGGCGATCGCCTGATCGAGCAGTGCGCATTGCTTCGCGCGGCCGTCGTTGTGGGCCAACGCGGGATCGTCGGCGAGATCGGCGCGGCCAATTACATGCATCAGCCGCTTGAAGATCGGATCGCTGTTGCCGGCGATCACGACATAGCCGTCGTCTTCGGTCGGATAGGTGTTCGACGGCGCGATGCCGGGCAACGCGCCGCCGCTGCGCTCGCGCACATGACCGAGCAGGTCGTATTCGGGCACCAGGCTTTCCATCAGGTTGAACACGCTTTCGACCAGCGAGACATCGACCACCTGGCCTTCGCCTTGTCCCGTCTTCACGCGCAGCAGCGACATCAGCGCACCAATCACGCCATGCAGCGAAGCAAGTGAATCACCGAGACTGACACCGACGCGTGCCGGTGCGCCGTCCACTTCGCCTGTCGTATAGCGGATGCCGCCCATCGCTTCACCGATCGCGCCGAAGCCAGGCCGGTCGCGATATGGGCCGGACTGGCCGTAGCCGGAGATGCGAACCATCGTCAGCTTGGGATTGATCGCGTGCAGCACGTCCCAGCCGAGGCCGAGCTTTTCGAGCGCGCCGGGGCGGAGATTTTCGATCACGACGTCGGCATCGGCGGCGAGCCGTTTGACGATGTCGATCCCGTCGGCCGATTTCAGGTTCACGCAGATGGATTTCTTGTTACGCGACTGCAGATACCACCAGAGCGAGGTGCCCTCGTGCAGCTTGCGCCATTTGCGAAGGGGGTCGCCGGTGCCGGGGGCTTCGATCTTGATGACTTCGGCGCCGAACTCGGCCATGAGGCGCGCGGCAAACGGCGCGGCGATGAGGGTTCCGATCTCGATGACGCGAATACCCTGAAGGGGTCCACCCATAATGCTGTCTCCGATGCTGGTTTCGTGTTGAGAGACAGCTTAGGAGCAGCACTGTAACGGCGTCCAACCGCAATTCGCCAACGACCGTTCGCGAACGGCGAACGCTCAGGTGCCCGCGACGGCCAGCGGGGCTTCGGACGCTTCGATCGAACCCAAGTGGTCGAACAGCAGGCGGCTCACCGGCGACAGCGCCTCGACATCGCGCACTACCAGCACCAGGCTGCGTTCGGACCATTCGTCTTCCAGCGGCACGCCGACGAGGCCAAGCGAGCGGCCCATGAGCTGATACACCTTGAGCGGCAAGACACCGACGCCCATGCCGGCCTGCACCATCCGGCAGACCGCGTCGAAACCCGGCACGTGGATGCGCAAGCGCAACGGCTTGCCGGCCTGGCGCGCGGCCATGTGGGTGCGGGCATTGATCGAACTGGCCGCGTGCAGGCCGACGTGATCGCCATCCAGGGTTTCGGCGAACATGATGCTGGCGCGCGCGGCCAGCGGGTGGTCGTCGCGCATCACCAGCACCAGCGAATCGTGCCGATAGTGCGCAACGTGCAGATCGCGCGTGTCAGCCTCGCCGGAACAGATGCCGAGGTCGGCGAGGCTGTCGTCGACGGCTTCCACCACGCCGCCGCTCGGCCGCTCTTCGAGATCGAGCTTGACGCGTTCGTGCTGCAACTGGAAAGCGCGCAAATCCTCCGGCAGAAACTCGACGATCGCCGAGAGGTTGGCCATCATCCGCACGTAGCCGCGTACCCCGCTTGCATGGCCGGCCAGTTCGATACCGATGTTTTCGATGTCACGCATCACGCGGCGCGCGTGATGCAGCAGCGTTTCGCCGGCGGGCGTCAGCGTCATGCCGCGCGCGTTGCGCTGGAAAAGCGTGGCGCCGACCGCCTGTTCGAGTTCGAGCAGACGTTTGCTCGCGGCGGATACGGCAATCGCCTCACGCTCCGCCGCCCGCGTGAGCGTGCCTTCTTCGTACACGGCGAGGAAGAGTTGAAGCGTGGTGAGGTCGAGCCTTCGTAGAAGGTTTTTGATTACCATGGCGAGGCGCCGCGTGGTTGTGCAATGCGCCTATTTTGACGCCTGGTGCGAAAATAGGTGCGGGGCCCGGCCTAACCCCTATTCTCTATTCCTTCCAGGACGACTGGCGCGGCCTGCGGATTCCGTCCATCATCAAAGGAAATCATTCGATGCCTACCGTCGCGATCGCGATCTTTCCCGGCGTACAGGCGCTCGATGTCGCCGGTCCCGTCGATGTATTCTCCGAAGCCAATCGGTTCGTCGCGCCGCAAGAGCGCTATGAGGTCGCGCTGGTCAGCGCGGAGCCCGGTCCGTTGCGCGCGTCCAACGGCATGGCGCTCATCGCCGACGCCACCTTCGAGCAGATGCGCCGCCCTTTCAACCTGGCGTTGGTCGCCGGCGGACCCGCGCTGCCCGACGGCAACGCGTCCGATCCACGGTTGCTGGATTGGCTGAGCAACGCGGCCACGCAATGCGAACGCTATGGCTCGATCTGTACCGGTGCTTTCGCGCTCGGCCACGCCGGACTGCTCGACGCGCGCAATGTCACCACGCACTGGCAGCATGCAGCGCAACTCGCCGCGCAATTTCCGCAAGCGTGCGTCGATTTCGACCGCATCTATCTGCGTGACGGCAAGCTCGTAACTTCAGCCGGCGTCACGGCGGGCATTGATCTGTCGCTTTCGCTCGTAGCGGAGGATCACGGACCGCACACGGCGCTGGCTGTCGCCAAGCGCCTCGTCGTGTTCGCACAGCGCCAGGGCGGGCAATCGCAGTTCAGCCCCTATCTCACGGCACCGGCCGACGAAACCTCGCCGGTTGCCAAAGTTCAGGCACACGTGATGGAGCGGATTCGCGAGAGTTTTACGGTGAAGCAACTCGCCGACGTCGCGGGAATGAGCGCACGGAATTTCGCGCGCGTGTTCGTGCAGGAGACGAACGTGACGCCCCACGAATTCGTCGAGCGCGCTCGCGTGGATGCGGCCCGCAAGTTGCTCGAAAGCAGTGGCGCGGCGCTCAAGGCGATTGCTTACGATTGCGGCTTCGGCACCGCCGACCGGATGCGCATTGTCTTCTCGAGGCGGATCGGCGCGACGCCGATGCAGTATCGGGAACGCTTCCGCTCTGGCTGAATGCGGCTCGAAAAACCGCCTCGCTGCAAGCCGTAAACATTGCGTGAGAAAATAGCGGCCTCGTCAGCCAACGATCCCAAGTAAACAATATGACCTCTTCTTCTCCGATCCGCGCGATCGTCACCGGCCATAATCGCGGCCTCGGTGCGTCTCTTGCTGAACAACTGCTGGCCCGTGGCGTCGCGGTGCTGGGTTTGTCCCGCTCGCGTCACGCCACGCTGAAAGACCGTTTCCCGGCCCTGCTCGAAGAAATCGAACTCGAACTTGCCGACCCTGCCCGCGTCGCGCAGTGGGTCGCAACCGATGCATTACGCGGCTTCGTCAGCGGCGCGCAGAGCGTCCTGTTGATCAACAACGCGGGCATGGTGCAGCCGATCGGTCCGATCGAAGGCCAGGCCGCCGCAGACATCGCAACCGCCGTCAGCCTGAACGTGGCAACACCGCTGATGCTGGCGGCCGCCGTGACCGCAGCCAGCGTCGACGCAACCGACCGGCGCATCGTGCATATTTCCAGCGGCGCGGCACGCAATGCGTATCCCGGCTGGAGCATCTACTGCGCGACCAAAGCCGCGCTCGATCATCACGCACGCGCGGTGGCACTCGACGCGAATCGCGCGCTGCGTATTTGCAGCCTCGCGCCGGGCGTGATCGATACGAACATGCAGGCGGAAATTCGCGGCAGCGGCATCGAGCAATTTCCGATGCGCGAAAGATTCGAAGACCTCAAGCGTAACGGCCAGTTGTCGACGCCCGAACAATGCGCGACCCAACTGCTCGACTACGCCTTCAGCGATGCATTCGGGCAAACGCCCGTGGCCGATATTCGCGAGGTCGCGAAGCAAGGCTGATGCGGCAAGCTTCAGGCTCCCGTAAAACCTCACCTTTCGGCTGACATGCCGATCGTCACGTGCCGGGCGCGATAACCACTGCGTCGCGCTCGGCCTCTAATCTCATCGTGCGGCACGCAAATACCCTCTGCAAATAGCGCGGCTCAGGAAGATCGATGTCGATCAACCGGTGTAGAGGCGCAATGCCTTCAATAGGGAAGGTGGTATTGGACGGCTCGCATAGTCGCTGTACGACGCGCGCGTCGGGTCCCGAAAAGTCTCACCTTTAACGCGGAGCGGTCGAGGCCAGGCGCGAAGCGCACATCAGGCGACTCCCGAAAACGCTCACCTCCAGCGTTCGGGGACAGGCCGCAAAGGCATGCTGGGCGCGGCACCGAGGGTCCAGAACAGGCTACTCCCGCAAACCCTCACCTTTGGATGGGTCTGAGTAATCTGCATACCCAGGTAAGAGGGGGTGCGAGCGGCGCTCGCGCGTAGCGCTCAGTGCCCGTTGCTCCGTGCTCCGTGCTCCGTGCTCCGTGCTCCGTGCTCCGTGCTCGTCGCTCTGTGTCCACCGCTTACTCACAACTGCGTCACTCGCTGATCGAGCAGAACCTGAACGATCTGTGAGATATCTTCATCACCGAGTTCCCGCGCCACGGCTTCCTGCAAAATCCTGCGCACTTCGCCGACGGCGCGCAACGGCGCGTTAGCTTCGCGCGCCAACTCCGCCGCAGCATCGAGATCCTTCAGCATCGTTTTGATCGTGCCTGATGGACTCGACGGCGGTGTCAGCATCCGTGGCATCAAGGTTTGCAGTAACACCGAATCGGCCCAACCGCCTTGCAAGGCGGCCGGCATCGACGCCGCGTCGATGCCGGCGCGTTGAGCTAGGACACAAGCTTCGGCAATGCCCGCGATCGTCGTCACGACAATCGCCTGGTTCGCGAGCTTGGTCGCTTGTCCGGCGCCAGTGGCGCCCATGCGTGTGACGCGCGAGGCATAGGCGCGCAACAACGGTTCGATCGCGGCAATATCGTGCGTGCTGCCGCCGCACATGATCGCAAGCGTGCCCGCGGCTGCGCCTGCTGTACCACCGGACACGGGCGCATCGATCCACGCGCCGCCCGTCAGTTCGTGCCAACGCCGGGCGAAGCGCCGGGTTTCGGCGGGTGTGATCGTCGAATGGTCGATTAGAAAACGCGGTGCGGTTGATGCGTGCGCGAGTCCTTGCGCACCGAAGACGACGTCTTCAACCGCCTGAGCGTCGCCGAGACACAACATCACGGCATCGCTGGCCTCGGCCAACTGCGCGGGCGACGCACTGATAACGGCACTCTGTGTCGTCAATTCCGCCATCTTCCCCGGCGACCGATTCCACACCCTGACTGCATGCCCGGCCGCGATCAGCCGCAATGCCATCGGGCCACCCATCTTGCCGATACCGCAGAATCCCACTCGCGCCACATCTTGCACGACGCCGGCGCTCATGCCTCATCCTCACCGATCGAAGCCTCATACGGCCAGTCCACCGCGCCCGAATGCGTCACCGCACCGAGATTCGCCGGCCGCACCAGCGCTTCGTATTTCTCCAGCACGCCGCCCAGACGGCCACGCGTGAACGGCACCACTTCCTTGCCGCGCCGCGCGAGTTCCTCATCGCTCAATTCGACGTCGAGCGTGCCTTTGTGCGCGTCGATATGAATCCGATCGCCGTCTCTTAGCAAACGAATCGGGCCGCCGGCCGCCGCTTCCGGTCCGACGTAGCCGATGCACATGCCACGCGTCGCGCCCGAGAAACGACCATCGGTCAGCAACGCGACTTTCTCGCCCATTCCTTGACCGTAGATCGCCGCCGTCACGCTGAGCATCTCGCGCATGCCCGGGCCGCCCTTCGGCCCTTCGTTGCGGATCACGAGGACGTCGCCTTCCTGATAGGTGCGCTTCGATACGACCGACATGCACGCCTCTTCGGTTTCGAACACGCGCGCAGTCCCGCTGAATACCAGCGACTTCAATCCCGCCGTCTTCAGGCACGCGCCATCCGGCGCGAGATTGCCGCGCAACACGACCAGCCCGGCGTTCTCGCTGAGCGGCTCGTTATGCGGACGAACAACGCGTCCATCAGGACCCGCAAACGCCTTCAAGGCGGTTTCGAGCGTTTCGCCGGTTTGCGTCAGCGTATCGCCATGCAGATAACCGCCCGCGAGCAGCGCGTTCAGCACGGCGGGCACGCCGCCGACGTGATACAGATCTAATGCGAGGTACTTGCCGCCCGGCTGCAAATCGCCAATCAACGGCGTGCGGGCGAGCACCTCGGACACATCGTCCAACGTAAAGCGGATGCCGGCTTCATGCGCGATCGCCGGAATGTGCAGCGCGGCGTTGGTCGAGCCGCCGGTCGCGGCCACCGCGGCGCACGCATTCTCCAGGCTCTTGCGCGTAACCAGATCGCGCGGCAGCGGACCGCCGTTTTTCAGCGTGTTCATCACCGTTTCGCCGGCACGCCGGGCAATCGCAATACGCTCGCTGTAGACGGCAGGCACCATCGCTGAACCGAGCGGCGCGAGACCCAGCGTTTCGGCGACCATCGCCATCGTATTCGCGGTGAATTGCCCGGGACAAGAGCCCGCACCTGGCGTGCAACGCTTCTCGATGCCGCGCAAAGTTTCGAGCGACATGTCGCCGCGTTGCGCCGCGCCGACGGCTTCGATCGCGGTCAGGATCGTCGCTTGTGTGCCGTCCGGTGCGATGCCCGGCAGCATCGCGCCACCGAACAGAAACACGCCCGGCACGTTCACCCGCACCATGCCCATCAGAATGCCGGGCAACGTCTTGTCGCAACCCGCCACGCCGACGAACGCGTCGTAGCAATGCGCGCGCACGAACACCTCGACGCTGTCCGCGATGATCTCGCGCGACACGAGGCTAAAGCGCATGCCCGAATGATTCATCGAGGTGCCGTCCGACACTGAAATCGCCGAGCCTCGAATCGGCACACCGCCGCCCGCCGCGACGCCGAGGCGCACGTTGTCAGAAACGGCTGCGAGCGACATCGAACACGGCGTGTTTTCGCCGAACGTATCGACAATCGCGACGAAGGGCTTTTCGATCGCGGCGTCGTCCATGCCGGTCGCCCGGAGGAACGCGCGATGCGGTGTGCGCGTGATGCCTTCGGTGACGGTGCGCGAACGGTGTTTGTGGAGATTGCTCATGGTTTTTCCTGTACGTGTGCGTCTGCTATGCGTTCAGCCGTTCAGCCGTTCAGCCGTTCAGCCGTTCAGCAGCATGCCGTTCTCGGCGGCGATCACCTGGCCGGTCATTGAAGGCGCATGCGCAACGATGAACCACGCGAGGTCGGCGATCTCGCCGGGCTGCGACACGCGCTTGAGCGGCGCGACCTTCGTCATGCTGTCGACGATCTTCGCGTACGCTTCTTCGCCGAGCACGCGACGCGGCAGGCCATCGTCCACCATGCCGGGCGCAAGCGCATTCACGCGAATGCGCGGGGCGAGATTGCGCGCAAGCGAGAGCGTCAGCGTATTGACCGCGCCCTTCGAGGCCGCGTAAGCAATCGAAGATCCCGTGCCGTTCAGCGAGGCCAGCGACGAAATATTGATCACCGCCGTGCTATGCGAAGCTGTCGACGAATCGCGCAGTACGGGTACCGCGGCGCGCGTCATCTGAAACATGCCGATCAGGTTCACGCGATACACGCGCTCGAATTCCATCTCGTCGATGGCGGCCAGATCGCCGTGCGGAATAAATCGCGTCGTACCGGCACAGTTGACGAGCGCGTCGATGCGCTGCCACGTCGAGGTCACCGCATCGACCGCTTGCACACACGCGGCGTCGGAACCGACATCGGCATCGAACACCAGCGTCTCGGCGCCGAGTTGCCGGCATTGCGCTTCGACAGCCAGCGCCGCTTCACGCGTGCTGTCGTCGAAGTTGCCGATCGCCACCGCCCAACCGGCGCTCGCAAAGCGCAACGCAGTGGCCGCGCCGATACCCGTGGCCGCTCCGGTGACCATACAAACCTGCTGCGTCATCCTGCTCTCCTCATGCTGAATTTTTGCGCGTAGCCGGCATGGCCATCACAATCACCGCGGCCAGCACCAACGCGCAGGCGAGCACGATCATGCCGGGCAGCAAGGTGCCGGTCGCGTCTTTCAGGAAGCCGATCACGTACGGGCTCACGAAGCCCGCCAGATTGCCGGTGCAGTTGATCACCGCGATGGCCGCCGCCGCGCCCACGCCGCCCATCAGCGCGGTCGGGATGCCCCAGAACACCGGCGCAATCGAATTGATGCCGATCGCCGCGACCACCAGCGCCGCCATGGAAAGCCATACGTGTTGACCGAGCAGCACCGAGGCCAGCATGCCGGCGGCTCCCAGCACGGCGCACACTGCGACGTGCTTGCGCCGTTCGTCGTGCTTGTCGGCGTGACGTGCGATCAGAATCATCGCGATTGCGCTGATCAGCGACGGCACCGCCGACAACAAACCGATATTCGCCACGCTCACCACCCCGCTTGCGCGGATCATTGTCGGCAGCCAGAAGACGAGTCCGTAATTGCCCATCGCGATGCAGAAATACAGCAGGCCGAGCAGCCACACCTTTGGATTAGTGAACGCGCCGCGTACCGTTTGATGCGCGCGAGTCTGCGCATCGGCTTCGAGGTCGTGTGCGAGCAACGCTTTTTCGTCTTTGTTCAGCCAGCTCACCGACTCGATGCGGTCGTGCAAGACAAAGAACGCCGCAACGCCCACGACCAACGAGGCGATCCCCTCAATCAGAAACAGCCACTTCCAGCCGGCGAGCCCGTGCACGCCTGCCAGCTGCTGCATGATCCAGCCCGACACCGGACCGCCGATCGCGCCGGACACGGGAATCGCCGCCATGAACAGCGCAATGATCTGCGAGCGCCGGTTCGACGGAAACCACGTCGACAGATACAGCACGATGCCTGGAAAGAAGCCCGCTTCGGCCACGCCGAGCAGAAAACGCAGCACATAGAACGAGGTCGCGCCGCTCGCGAACATCGTCAGACAGGAGACGATCGACCACGTGACCATGATCCGCGCGATCCAGACGCGTGCGCCGACGCGATGCAAGATGAGGTTGCTCGGCACCTCGAAAATGAAATAACCGAGAAAGAAGATGCCGGCGCCCGCGCCGTACACGGTCTCGCTCAACGAGAGATCGGTGAGCATCTGCAATTTGGCGAAGCTCACATTCACGCGATCGATATACGCGACGATGAAGGCGAGAAACAGAAACGGCACGATGCGCCAGGCGAGCTTTCGATACAACGCCGCGCGTTCAGCGGATTCCACCGGTTCCGACGGTTCATCAGGCACAGTGCGCCGCTCGGCGCCGCCGTATAGAGGGGTGCTCATACTTGTCTCCTTCCGCGCGCTTGAATGCGCGCTGTGGTCGCGGCGATGCGGCGCATGGAGCGGCTCCGGTTATACCCTGAGTCATGCGATCGAAGCGTAACTGCTATCCTCGACCCACCCGCTTCACGCCTTACCGTCCTGCCGATATTGAAGATTAGCCGGATTGAGCGCCGTACGGCAAATCACCGTTTCGGCGCAGGTCATTACTGTTCAGTTATGTGTATCGAGTCAACACTGATGGCAACCACCGAAAACGACGCAATCGACCGCTTCTTTCGCAGCGGCCTGAAGCTGCCGCATCTGCGCATCCTGGTGAGCCTTGCGGAGCTTGGCCAGGTGACGCGAGTCGCGGCCGCCTTCCACGTGACACAGCCGGCCATTTCGAAACAGATCGGCGAAATCGAGGAGGCGCTCGGCGTGCCGGTCGCGCGACGGGTCGGCAATGCGGTCGAGTTGACCAGCATCGGTAAAGTGATGGCCGCGCGTGGCCGCGAAATTCTGCGGCACATTGAACTCGCGCGCCGCGACGTCAGCGCGCTGACCACCGGCACGGCGGGTCACGTGCGCCTCGGCGCAGTGGTCACGATTCCGCAGCCGCTGATCGCGCATGCGGTCGAACTGTTCATGCGGCGCGCGCCGTCAGCGACACTGTCGTTCGTGGAAGCAACGCTCGACAAGCTGATCAAGATGCTCGACGAAGGCGAGCTCGATCTCGCGCTCGGCCGCAACCGCATCACCGGCAACCCGGGCTTGTTGAGCCAGCAGACATTGCATCGCGAGCCGTTCGTGTTCGTCGTGGGGGCGAGCCATCCGCTCGGCAAGGTGGACATGCCGGTGAGCTGGAACGATCTGCGCCCGGCGCGCTGGATTACGCCGCTGCGCGGTTCCCCCGCTTTCGCGACGCTGGCGGAGGCGTTAGCGGAGCACGGCATTCCGCTCGATCGCGGCGCGGTTGAATCGAGTTCGTTGACATTGAATCTGTCGCTGCTGATCGGCGGCGACTTCGTGTCGATCCTGCCGCTGTCGGTCGCGCGGCATCACGTGAGCCGTGGACGCATGCGCGTATTGCCGCTCGCCCCGCTCGAACCGCTGGGCGAAGTCGTGCTGGTGTGGCGCGCGGATACCGCGGCGCCGGCGGCGGATCTGTTCAGCGAATGCTTGCGGGAGTCGTCGTCGGAATTGCTGGAGGGTGAGGCGGAGTGATGGGGCGCGGCTCACGTATCGCGATTGTGCACCGCCTCCCGAATGTCCTCACCTTTGCGCTTTTTGAAGGCATCGGGAAGAGCGTCGGAAGGCCTTCGGAAAGCCGGCCCCCAGCAAGGCAACCGGCTCGATCATACAGACATCAGAACTTGTGACGGATGCCCACCACCGCCAATTCCTGGCTGTTCGTCCCTGAATTCACGCCATAACTGCCGATCGAGGCTTGCGCGCTCACCACCTTGCCGCTCGCGTTCAGCGTATTGCCGCTCGCCTTCTGGTAGGCGGCCAGCGCGTACAGTTCGGTGCGTTTCGACAGCGCGTAATCCGCACCGAGGTTGACCTGGTTGTAGTGCGCCGAGCTCGGACCGGTGAGCGACGTGTAGTTGTAACCCACACCGGTGCGCAAGGCTGGGGTGATCTGATAGTTGAAGAACACCGAACCGTTGTTGAACTTGGCCGTGTCGTGGAACGCGGAGAACGCATCGTTTGCGTACTGCGTGTTCGAGTAAGCCGCGCCGAGGGTGGCCGCGCCAATCACATACTGTCCGCCGACCCGCACGATCTGAATCGACTTCGCGCTCGCAAAACCCGAGTTGATCACCGTGTTGAACAGCGAATCGGAACTGCTGGTCCACGTGCGCACATTCGCCGTGGTGGTGTTGCCGCCGTTCGCGTAGAAATAGGCTGCGCCGAGCGACAGCGGTCCATTCGCATAGGCCGCGCCGAAGCTGTACGTCTGGCCGCTGCCGGTTGCACCGGCCACGCCGCCCACGCCATACAGTGCTTCGACCTGGAAGCCGGCGAACAGCGGACTCACGTACTTGACCGAGTTGCTCACACGCAGACTGTTGTCGTAGTTGTCGAGGTCGCCGGGCGAAGCGAACACGCCACCGAAGTAGTTGTCTTCAGTCAGGCCTTGAACCAGATCGACGACCGGGTCGTATTGACGTCCCAGCGTGACCGCGCCCCACGTACCGCTCGAGAGGCCGACCACCGCCTTGCGCCCGAATTCGCGGCTGCCTTGCCCCAGCGCACCGGTGCCGACGTTAAAGCCGTTCTCGAGCTGGAACACCGCGGCCAGTCCGCCGCCCAGATCTTCGGTGCCCTTGAGGCCCCAGCGGCTGCCGGACATGTTGCCGCTGTTGAACTTCACGAGCGTCGATTGATTCTGGCCATTCGCGCCTTGTGCGTTGTGCACATAGGCAATACCGGCGTCGACGATGCCGTACAGCGTGACGCTGCTTTGCGCCTGAGCGCCGGTAGCGAGCAGAAGGCCCGCGGGCAAGGCGAGGAGAGAAAGTCGTTTCATTTTCAGATTCCCGTTTCGATGTTGTATTTGTTTAAAACTGGCGAAACGATACGAGACGGGTTTGCGTGGGCAAACCAACTAATTCTTCGATGAATATGAAAGCGACAATCGCGCGATGGCTGCTAGAGCGTGTCAGGCACTTCCGGTCAGACCTGGCAACCTGGCGGGATGAGAGAATGCAAGCCATACCCGACGGATGTTTCGGACGAGGAATGGAGCTTCGCCGCTCCTTACCTCACCTTGATGAACGAAGACGCACCGCAGCGCCGATACGAACAGCGCGAAATGTTCAACGCGCTGCGCTGGATGGCGCGAGCCGGTGCATCGTAGCGTATGCTGCCGACCAACTTTCCGCCGTGGGAGCTGGTCTACCAGCAAACGCAACCTTGGCTGAGCGCAGGTTGCTTCGAGGCGACGCGACGCTATTTCCCTACGGTCTGACTGTGTTCGCCCATGTACTTCCACCTGAAGCCGAAAGGGTCTACACCCCTGTCGCCTGGCAGATTTGGTAGCGAATCACCGTCCTTCACGAACACTTCGTGATACCCGCCCAAACGCTCGATGCTTTCGCCTGTCGCCGACCAGTAGCCGGATGCGGGTGCGTAGTCACCGGGCCGCGCGTAAGGCATGGCAGGAAGAAGCTGGGTGCGGGCATCCACTTCCCCAAGGAATTCCATGTGGCGCCCGTTTCTGGCTTCTTCATCGGTCGGCACATAGACCTTGAAATACAGACGGTTCGACGGTGCGTTGTCGGTGATCGGATACATCATCCGGCCTTTGCCCTGCGCGTCGGTGCCTTCGAGAACTTTCCGGACATCGATCCAGTCCAGTTGCGTCTGCCAGTACACGATCTCGTAGATGTGCGTGCCGGGAAGGAACTGGCTGTTCATGATTACGAACTCATCCGCCACTTCTCCATCCCAACGCTCATGCGGCTTCATAAAATGAGTAGACCGCACTATATCTGCGTCTCGCGGAGCGGCCATATACGGCTCAACATCCAATTTTTTTGACTGTGCCGGCTGAATCTCCTTTCCCTCGGAATAAAGCCTCATGACCGGACCGCTCGGCGTGGGCCGACCTGTTGTTTTGACGTCTTTGTCACCCGGATTTATGTACATCACGTAATACCTGATTTCCAGATAGTCGGGGTCAATGTTCACTCTCGCCCACCTGATCTGTGTAATCAGCGGATTCTTGACCCAGCTAACCCGTTCATCAGGCACGACACCCGTCTGGTTGGCACTTTGACCTGAAGTCTGTTTGTCTGTCATGGAACTATCCGTAGTTTGAGTCGTAGATGCGGGTGAGGCGAAACATGCCAACGTCGCCACGAAACCCGCAATAAGGGCGGCGGACCGGATACCGTTCATCATCCAATGGTCAGATTTCATCCTTCGCGCTCTCGATAAAAAATGCAATGTTCTCGGCATTCGCCAATGCCCGGTTGGGTGTGAATTCAGCCAGCACGCGTGCCGCACTCGCGCCGTAAGCAGTTTGCTGATCGAAGAGCTGGGGGTCCGCGACCGTAGCCGCCAGTTCAACCTTCTGATCCTTCGCGTGAGCCGTATTTCGAAGGTGCGCCACTTCGTGCAACTGGACTTCCATGCGATTCTGGTCGACAGGATCGCCGGGATTGAACGCCCGAAAGAACGGTCCGTACTGGCATCCTATGTTGATGTATTCCATCTGGAAGTTTGCTCTGGCGGGCTCAAGCGGCTTGTCAGGAAGTACTCCGGCGTATACCCAGGCTCCTGCCTCGAACCCC
>NZ_JAQQEF010000021.1:0-126108 GCF_046027605.1 Paraburkholderia fungorum | reverse complement strand
ATTGTGATCGCACCGGAGATTCATACGACTGAGTCGCCAGCCTCATGGATTCTGAGGATCTGTAGGATGCACGCGGTCAACTATCCCACCTTAATGAAAGCCTTCGGCTTACCCTGCTATGCCGATCCCGACGTCGCACTGGACGGACCAACACTCTGTCGCATCGGTGCCGGTACCGCAGTCGCGAGAAATGAAACGCTTCGTCTCGGCTCAATCTTCCGTTCCATCCGTGCGTGTCCGAGTCTAGGCGTCCTACTGCACAGAGACGAAAGTGGAACGCCGGCGTACAAGTTCTGCGACCACTGTCTCTCGTGTGACAAGCACCCATATCTGCGACTTGAGTGGCGTATCGCCGGCTTGAATACCTGCCTCATCCATCGCGTTCGCCTGAAAAGCCGATGCTGGTCCTGTTCGGCAACACTCCAATCCACAAGGACCCGCTTGAGCAGCCTCGGGGACGGGCGTACTCTCGCAAATTGTACGAAATGCCTGGTACATCTGCCTGATAGCAGAGTTGCGGACGAGGATGGGGAAGAACTGCAAGATAGTGATATCTCATTCCAGAAATCGCTCGTTGCAGCAGTATTGCGCGGGTATTTCTACGTAACGGGATGCGATATGCAGCTACCTCTGGGCTTCCTGGCGTGGCTGCTCGAAACGGGTCAATATAGACCAATGGCCCAACCCCAAATATCTGGCGAGCTAGAGCCACCACTTGTTGCGGCGGCTGTTCGAGGACTTTACAGCTCTTACATAGATCGATCTTTGCGGCGCGCTTGGTTCGCAGAAACCGCTGAATTTTCCTGATTGGTGAGAACGTGAACATCTTCCGGTGCAAACTCACAGTTGCGACGCAGATTGCATGGATGTTGCTTGAACGATTTCGCCCAGATCGGTCCACAAATGAAAATATGGGCAGTAATACGCCACGAGATTTGATTTGAAATGCTCCTTTTTCTCGACACTGAGTACACAGGGTTCGATAGTCCGACTCCCAGGCTGATCAGCCTGGGCATAGTGACGGAAGATGGACAGAGGGAATTCTATGTTGAACTCAAGGACACATGGACGGAAGCGGACTGCTCGGAATTTGTTAAGCGTGAAGTTCTGCCAGTCCTTGACGGAGACGCGGTCTCTTTAGAGCAGGCGCGCGCCCGACTGCTTGATTGGCTTGTCGCCTCTCCAAGGTCGGTAAGAGTCGCTTGTGACTCGCAGACCGACTTCCGGTTTCTGATGAAGCTCATTGGAGACACTATCCCACGCAATCTTGTGCCAACACCGTTTGATCTTCGTCCGTTGATCGATACCGTGGTGTATCACGAGGCCGTAATGAACTACTACGGTACAGACAATCGAGAACATCACGCACTAGTCGACGCTCGCGCCTATCGTAAGGGTTGGCTTGCCTGGATGGCCGCCAAACACAGACATTCACGCGTGAGTCAGCGATAACCTTTGTCGTTTTGACACATCTTCGGCCAACTACGGCCGCTCGATCCGGTCCTCAGGCGGCCATTCGAACGTCGGCATCATGCGGGTAGCGAGCCCCTCGCCACCACCGGTCTGCGACAGCCGATCCCCGCGATCTCACCAAAACCGACGCGCAGGCACGCTATGCGCTATTTCAGGTCCCGGTCGTCCACCGGGGGGGGACTCGTCTCGTTTTTCGGGCTTTACCTGCAACGCCCCGCCGAAGAAACGATGATGAGCTATCTGCAGGTGGTCGATGCCGTCAATCTCAGCCACCTCGCGCGAGATCAGGGCGGATGACCAGTCGTAGAGGGCAGAAACGCGTCACCGCATCCGAGTCGGCCATGAACCGCCGCAGATTAGAATTCGAGTTTCAGCCCGCGATCAATATCTCGCGCAAGTGCCTGCAATGACTGCAACAAGCTACCGTGCGCATCAATCAAGGTCGCGCTTTCGGTTTTTGCCAGCAGGACCGTGTCCACAAAAAAATACAGGGTATTCTTATCTGGGCTGATATAGCCATTGACGAAATCTATGTCGAGGACAGGCCCAAGCCCCCACGCTTTCTCCAGCCCGCAAAGGTAAGCGCCGCACTTTCCACTGGCGTGTTTTGCCTCTAGATCAGTTTTCAGTTCCTTAAAGCTGGTTTTGACAACATCTTTCAGGATCCCATCCTTCAAGAAATCACGGTGCGTATGCTTGATTTCGAAATACGAAAAGATCCGGTGCTCGTCCTCAAAGCTTTCCCTGTGGGTTGAAAGATAAGGCACGGCATTGTGCTTGAGAAAGTTGTTGATATCGATATAAATATTATTCCTGACGCCCGATCTGTTGGCGATATTGCAAAACAGAGGACGCATGTAGTGATAATATTTCTCTACTTTAGGATCGATCTGCAGTCGAGCTTCAGATGCGTGGTAAATGGGTTCAAACTGGCTACGCCCCAGCGCACCGTATTCATTCAGGGTGCGTGATATCGCTTCACCCAGAAAACCCATCCAGTATCCATGGCCGCCGGCCGCTGCGAGTTCCGGGTATTTTCCATTGAATACGTTTTTCAGCGTCTCGATTGTCGCCGTCGCTTTCTCCGACTTCTCAAGCGACGAACTTTCAATCAGAAATTTAGCGGCAAGGGGACGATATTGTATTTTTCTGATTTTCTCAACTGGAATCCCAATTTTCAGGGTGCAGCAGATGCAATAGTAGTCGATGAGCGATGCCATTGAATTTAACAGAGCATCAGAATAAGCCTGATTTAATATAGCATTCCCTTCGTCGATTGCTTTTTTCGGATGCAAATATTCACTGGAATACTGTCGATTGGTGATCTGTCGTTGGCGGTAGAGATGGTCAATTTTTTTGATCTGGTGTTGTATGTTTGCTTCAAGATCACTTACCAGTTCCAGTGAATTCATGGGTTCGAATGTTCGCATTTGAATACCATTGATAGTGCCTTCTTTATACCAAAGTTCCAGCCCCAATACCCTCCGGAATGACCGACAGAGCGTGTGAGGCGGTCACTAAAAATTTGCCGTCCGTCTGACATCTCGATCGGGACGACGCATGGGAAGTCTCGTTCAAGGAGCGACGCCGGGCCATTCCCGCCAGAAAGAAAAAACGCGGGTCCGAAGGCCCGCGTTCCTGCGGAAACGTGCTGACCCGTCTGCTCCCCGGGGTCAGCTCGCGGGCGACGCCGATAATCAGCGAGCGGCGCGATACCGACGATTGGACTTTGCCCAGGACGTCCACGCCGCCTCCGTAAGCAGCGAGGATCTCCAGCGGCAGGCCGTAGCCCGTGTCTTCGACCACAATGTCCATGAAGGGAACCCGCCATGCAAAATAGATCAGTCGGAGGGGAGTGGCGCTTCGAGCTATCGGCTATGTCGTGAAAAAGTCATAAGAAAGCTTTCGTCTCGCCGATGGCGCCCGCTGCGAAAGCTATACTCCGCGCACTAAATTACACGAGAGACACGGCTCATGATTTTCGCGCGCATCGCCGACTGGATCGAGACACAACAACCGTGGCTTTCTGACGCCGCCCGCCGTTTGGTCATAAACGGCCGGATTGACGACGCCGAGATCGGCGAGATCGTCGCCTTGGCGAAAGCGCACGCCGGCATCGATGATCCGGCCGGCCGTGTCGCACAACCCCTGACTCGCGATCTGCTGCCGGTCAGCGACGCCGCATCGAAACCGATCACCCTCTTGGCGCTGCGCAGCCTGCGTGGGGTCAACGCCATCGCCGCAGACCAGTCGATCCTCTTTTCGCCGATCGGCGTGACGGTCGTCTACGGAAACAACGGGGCGGGCAAATCGGGATACTCGCGCGTGTTGCGCAAGGCGTGCCGAGCGAGGGCGACGGGCGGGCTCATCTTGGGCGACGTTTTCGCTGATGCGGCGGGAGCGAATCCGACCGCTGAAATCCTTATTCAACGGGAGGGCGCCGCCGGCCCTGAAATGCTGGCTTGGCGGCAAGGCTCGCCGGCCCCTGCGGAGCTGGCGACGGTGGCCGTGTTCGACAGCCAATGCGCGCGCGCCTTCACCGACGCGGAGGGCGAGGTTGCATACACGCCGCGCGGCCTTGACGTGCTCGCGAAGCTGGCGACCCTGTGCGGCACGCTTCGCGCCCTGCTCGAACTGGAGATCAAAAGCATTTACGCGTCCGCCGCTTCCTTCGCTGACCTTCTGGGCGAGCATGCGGCAGGCCGCTCGCTGGCGGCATTCGAGAAACGCTCCCACCTTCCGGCGTATCGAAAGGAACTGGCGGCGCTGGCCACGCTGTCCGAAGCAGATGTCTCGGAATTGCAAAGATTAGCGAAGGAGCTTGCGGAGGCGAATCCCGCCGCGCGTGCGGCCGATTTTCGTGGCAAAAGGGCGCGTATTGATGGTCTGGCGACCCGATGGGAGCGGTGCGAGGCGGCGCTTTCCGATGAAAAGGCGGTAGCCGCGATTGGACATGGGGCGGCCGTTGTCGCTGCTGAAACGGCAGCCCGGCTTGCGGCGGAGGCTTTTGCAGCGGAGGGCGGCCTGTTGCCGGGCACCGGCTCAGATCCTTGGCGCGCGCTGCTGAGCGCCGCGCGGCATTATTCAACGACGTTGGCCTACCCGGAACATCATTTCCCGCTCGTTGATGGCAGCCGTTGCGTGCTGTGCCAGCAGGATCTCGCGGCCGCCGCGGCGGAGCGCATGCGACGCTTCGAGACGTTTGTCGAGCAAGAGGCACAAAAGCTCGCGGAGGCCGCTAAGCTCAAAGCCAGCGCCGCGTTTTCCTCCATCGCCTCGGTTGATGCGGCCGCCCTGCTGGCAGACCATGCACTTATGAACGAGATTGAGCAGGCTAAGCCAGGCGCGCGCGAAGCCCTGCAACAAGCGGGCGACAGTTTGTCGAACAGACAGGCCGCGCTCGCCGATGCTTGGGCGGCTAAGCGTTTCGACGCTGCGGTGCCGGCGATCGTTTCGCATTCCACTGTGCTCCGTGATTTGTCTCGCGCCATCGAGGAAGAGGCCGCGCGTTTTGACAAGCTCGCGGCAGAGGACGGGCGCAAAAAGAGCGAGCAAGCGCTCGCTGACTTGAAGTCGCGGCAAGCCCTCTCTGGAAGGCTCGCGCAGATTATCCAGATCGCGGATGACCTTGCGTTAAAGAAAAAGCTCCAAGCTGCTCATCGAGCGGCGGATTCGACTCCCGTTTCGAGAAAGATGAGCGCGCTTCACGCCGAAGCGTTGTCCGCCGACGCAGAAGCGGCTTTCGCGCGCGAGTGCGCCGCACTGGGCGTGGGCCACGTGCCGATCCGCAGCACTACGCGAATGGAACGAGGAAAGGCCAAGCAGCAGGTGAAGCTTGACACTTCTGGCGGCGAGCGCGTGGGCGAAGTCCTCAGCGAGGGCGAGCAGCGCGCGCTTGCGCTTGCCGCGTTCATGGCGGAAGTCTCACTGGTGGACGGGCATGGAGCAATCATCTTCGACGATCCCATGTCGTCGCTCGATCACGCGCATCGTGAAAAGGTCGCGCGTCGGCTTGTTCAAGAAGCGTCGAACCGGCAGGTGATTGTGTTTACTCACGACTTGCCTTTCGCGCTTCATTTGGCCGATGAGGCCAGCGTCCAAAAAGTTGAAGCGAGCGCGATGAGCGTGCGGCGTGTCAGGCAGCGCGCGGGACTCGTTTTTCCTGAGCTCCCGTTTGCCGGGATCAAGGTTAGCGAACGCTTGGAACGCATCAAGAAGATGGCAATGGAGGCCGACGGCCTTCTCGATGGCGGAGAAGTCGATCGAAGCGAGAATCTTGTCCGGACTGGATATGGTCGGTTGCGCGAGACCTGGGAGCGTGGGGTGGAGGAGACAATTCTGTGCGAGACGGTGGTGCGCTTTCGGCCCGGCGTGTCGACACAACGGCTCCGGGCCGTGACGCTGAGCGACGAGGAATATGTCGCGCTCCACGAGGCGATGGCGCGCTGCTCCCACTTCGCCGCGCATGACACCGCGGCGGATGCCGACGCGACCCCGCCGACACCGGATGAGCTTCGAGCAGACATCGAGGCGGCGAGAGTATTCTTCGCGGCCCGGAAGAAACTGAACGACGACACCGATCGACGCCGTCGGGAGCTTCTCGAACGTTCGGCGGCTTTCAAGCAGGCCTAGAAAAGCGGATCAGCGCGCTCCGGCTGCGCTGCCGCGGATCCACGTCGCTGAATAATTGGCTGCGATCTGTCAGGCGTCAGAATGCTTGCAGCGAATCGCGCATGAGCCGGCCCTTCATGGCGCGCTTTGTTGATTACTTCGCGCCCTTCGCGTTCGGTCTGCCTGCCGAAGCATAGTTTCATGGGCCGGGCTGAGGTCCAGCACTTCGACGATTTTGCGAACCAGCTCGTCGTCTTTTGGGAGTTTGGTTCCGCATTCCAGCGCTGAAATGTAAGCTTGGCGAAATCCCAGCAGCGCAGCAAACTCGCCTTGGGCCAGTTCGAGTTCAGCTCGCAATTGTCGCAGTGCAACAGAAAACCGACTCATGCTGTCCCGAGGAATTGCTTCAAAAAAGATAGGCGAATATTTCTCGATTTTCAAGATAAAATTGGGCAAATAATCGAGTTTTATCCTTACTAAGGCGATGGGTAACTTCAAAAATTGCTGTTGGAAGTAAATGTTAATCAGCCAATTCGCTGATTAAAATTTTGTTTCGGCTGTTTTTCTGTGGTTGGGGCGGGGGCGAACGAAAAGCGGTAGCATCGCCGGCCCTCGCTGTGTGCGCTGGTCAGCTATGTCATGCCGTAGCGCCGTGCTGATAACTGGCGGTTGCATGTTCACCAGGCATTACAATTTAAAACGGAGAGGGACGGTATGGAGTCGGCGGTAGATATCAAGTCGGGGAATACTGAAAGTGCTGCAGTGGCCGGCGAGCTGAAAGGGTGGAGTTTTGCGTACCCGACCGCAGTGTTTGGAGCTTTCACGGCTGCAATTGTTATTGGGTGTGCATACGATTTGTGGCGTCACCTCTTGCCCGAAACTTGGCGCGGAACATCGACTGGGATACTTGGAGGGACCATAGGTGCGATGGTGTTTGTCGCGTCTAGAATCATCGATCATGACAAGCTTCTGCTTAGTGGGCTGGGTAGAGGACCGGCGACCAAGGAGCACGTGGGTTACCTGCGGGGCCGCTTGCTATTTGGGGTGCCGTCTGGATTCGTACTGTCCGCAATAGTTGCGTCTTTTTTTCCGCATGTTTCCGATGCCTGTTTGACGGCGATTGGCATTGTCGGCGGCTTTTCCTGCACTCTTTTGCCGACAATGGCGGCAGCCGCTGACGCAGCGACCATGAAATATTTGGCCGGAAATAAGCGTGCCGCGCGCAATCCGAGTCAATCGAATGGTTCGCCTAGGAAACGCGTCGCAGGCGGATCGCGCAATCCGCGCGTCGTTGTTTCGTCCGCCAGAATGGCCGATCGAAGCGACAAGGCGCTCGGCAAATAAGCGGGTGTACTTCCATACGGAGCGGCGAGATGGGAGAGGCGCTTTTCTCCGTACCTCGGCGTCTTCCAATACAAGGTGAATTGCTTGCAGTTGTGCAATCGCTGGGTCCAAACCGGTCTCAGCGAATACTAACGGGTCTGCGTGCGTACAAAAGGGCAAGTCATCGACCGTTGCGATGATCCATCATCCATTGCAACACGCCCGCTTCAAATGTCTGGTGACGAGAATGTCGCGTGGGTATTGTTGACCTTAGGGTTGGTCTGCTCACGCTGTATTAGGGCGTTGGCGCGTCGCTACCGGTCCAAGAGCAGGAGGCCGCCCTGTGCTCACGTTGAAGGAGCCGCCGCCGTCCCCTTACTCGACCAGCATATCAGCCGCCTATACATACGATAACCGACGCCGTGCGCGTGCGAAAGGTCACGCCGACCACGCGCGCCGACTATTTGCGCGTGCGCCGCCGGTTCGCCGTCCTCTTCGGGTGAACAGTGGATAGTGGATGCTGGCACCATCGATGATCCCGCGCCGAGCCATTGTCGGTTAGCCGCGCCGGCATTGGTCGCTCGATGAAGAAAATGTCCTCGCGCGAGCATTCGTTGTGCATTGAAAACACTTTCCATGCAGGCTAAACTGCAGTACATTGGAATTACATCGTGAAGCATTTTGCTGTACACAATTCTATCTTCGACCTATGCCACGCGGACGACCTAAGATCAAGACGGCAACGGTAACGTTGCGAGTCGACCCAGAAATCAAAGCCGCAGCGGAAATGGCTGCGGCTCATGATCGCCGCAGCCTTACCAATCTGGTGGAGGTGCTGCTGGTCAACCACTGCAGAAGTCTGAACCTTTATCCATTGACGCCGCCCGTAAAGGAATAATCGTCTATGACGAAAACAAAAAAGGAACGAACGCCATCCGCTTCGGCGGCTGACAAAGAGCCTGTGACCTTGACTGAGATTCGTTTCTATCGATCCAATGAGAAGCCATATGGAGTCTTTAGCAACCTGTTCAGGCGTGCCATCATCTTTGAAGGAGCGGAGTTTCCGACGGCCGAGCACGCGTACCAAGCTGGGAAGGCCCGCAAGGAGGCTGTGCGCGATTGGATATTGAGTGCGCCTACGCCTTCACTCGTAGCGATGGCTGCGCACGGCCTATATACCTGGGACATCGTGCCAAACTGGTCGAAAATGAAATTCGATCGGATGCGAGAAGTCTTGAGAGCCAAGTACACGCAACATGAGGATTTGCGGACGCTGCTTTTGTCCACTGGCGAAGCTCGGCTGGTTGAGTCTTGCCGTACGGATAACCTTGTGAATAGGACTTGGGGAGAAGTAAATGGCAAGGGGCTGAATATGCTTGGCGTGTTGCTAATGGAAATTCGGGCCGAAATGAGGCAGACCGAAAATGCTGCGCCCCGCAAGAAGAAAGCGCCAACGCGCGCAAAAACTGCTCGGCAGGAAAATAGCCTTGCGGAAGTTAATTGACAACGCTTCACGACAACAAGATGCCGCTCACGCAATACGATAGTGAACTTCAACATCTAGCTGAGACATACACTGCAGCGATGGGAGCGGATGTGTCGCGTCTGAAAGCGGCCATTGCTGGCGCCAGTGAATCCAGTGTCATCGGCGTGGGGTCGGGAGGCTCTTTTACCGTAGCGTCACTGCTATGCAACTTGCACGAGGCCTACACCGGACGAGTTTCCAGGCCTTCGACTCCGTTGGAAATCATCTGCAATCCGACACTTGCCGCCTCGAGCCCGGTGTTTCTCATTTCGGCTGAGGGCAAGAACCCTGACATCATTGAAGCAATGCAGCGCGCACGTAGACATAGCGCCCGACCGGTGCACGTGGTGACCAATCGAGCCGACTGCCCCTTGATGCACCAAGTCGAACAGTTGACGGACGTCAGCACCCATGTCTATGAACTCGCCGAGAAAGATGGGTATCTCGCGACGAACAGTTTGCTACTCGATGCAGTGCTCTTCGCTCGCGCATACGGTGAGCTGAATCAAACGCAGGACCACTTGCCAGCTCAGTTTTCTGACCTTCGCATCGGTTTGCAGACGCTGGACGATTGGGTCGCGGAAGCGCAGACATTCGTTGTCGAATGCGTTTCGCGTGGTGCTGTGACCGCAGTCTATTCGCCGCTGTTGAAACCCATTGCTGCTGATCTGGAATCGAAGCTCTCCGAGGCCGCTTTGCTGCATACCCAATTTGCAGATCTAAGGTCGTTCGCACACGGCAGGCATCTTTGGCTCGCCAACCGCCCTCAAGACTGCGCGGTTCTGGCACTTACCGAACCGTCGCTCGGCGATCTCTGGGGAAGCATGAAAACCCTGTTCCCTAGCAACGTACCAACCCTGACTATGGGCCTCGCCGGTGCTACTCCGCGCGACTTGATCGCTGGCCTAGTGGCGCAAATGCACCTCGTCTCCGCGATTGCCAAGGGTCTTGACCAGGACCCGGGTCGGCCCGTGGTTCCACAGTTCGGTCGCGAACTGTATTACATCAAGCTTCAGGACGTCATTCCCGTCCCGGTGGAAGATGTGGACGGCATAGAGCGATCAAAGTACGACGTGCTTGGCGCAAGATGGCCATCTCAACGCAACCACGGCTCGATGCGCAGAGCCAAGGATGAGTTCATCGATACGTTGGAGAAGCAGCGCTTTCGTGCCGTCGTCTTCGACTATGACGGCACGCTGAGCAGTTCGCAGCGAACCGAAAGTCCTCCGCCTAAGACCGTTCTCGACCATCTGGAACGACTCGTCCGATCGGGAGTCGTCGTCGGTATCGCTTCCGGCCGCGGAGGATCAATACAGGAGTGCTTGGAAAAGTGCCTCCCCAATGACGTATTGAAGGGAATTCAGCTCGGCCTTTACAACGGCGGATCACTGGCCGATGCGACGACCACGCCCGTCAAACCTGAGGAGACCAGTGAGTTCCTGAGTCATGTCACGCGAATCATCGTGCGCCTAAAGGCTCTCGGCGTGCCCATACACGAGCACAAGACCACGCACCCTTACCAAGTCAGCGTTCGATTCCGAGAGGGACTACCCACGGACAACATGTGGTTCGTCGTGGCAGACGCACTGCGTCAGGCTGGTCTCGACCTGTCTAGCATGGTCAAGAGCAAGCATTCGGTCGACATTCTGGCTGAGGGCATCAGCAAATCGAGGCTGATCGCGCACATCATCCAGACGTTCAAGATTGACCCCTATGAGATCTTGACGCTCGGCGACCAGGGGGCGTGGCCCGGGAACGATTCGGCGCTTCTTGAGCATCGTTTCTCACTCAGCGTGGACGTTCCGTCGCGCAGGCTCGATCGCGGCTGGAAGCTCGCGCCTTCTCATCGGCGTGACGTGGATGCCTCGCTCTGGTACCTGGAACGCTTCATCGAAGACGGTACGGGTGCGTTCGCCGTGCACCTTTCGCCGCCAGTGCAAACGGAGTCAATCGACCATGCATGACCATAACGCAGCGCAACTGCTTGCCAAAGTTATGGACTGGCGCGATCTTGATGCCCCGCCGCTTTTTCTGCCAACGTTGCAGTTGCTCGCAGACTATAAATACGATCACTACCAGCGGTTTGGGCCGGGGCGTCGTTTTATCGAGAGCCTGGCACTTTGGCTCGACCAGTTCAGTCCTGAAGATCGCGAAGCGGCGCTTGAACTCGTGACTTGCAGGTTGGTGTACTTCTCAGACGCGGAATTCACTCATCTGGTCAGCACTGCATACCCCGACCTGATTGTTCAAGAGCGCATGCGTCTCGTCGCCGAAGAGCACGACATTTCCGCGCACCTTGTGGGGACGATTTCACGCCACCCTCGCTTCAACGAGCTTCGCCTCAAATCCCTCTATCTGGGGTTGAGCGACGGCGCTCGTACCAACGAGTTGCGGCGCGCGAGCGGTGGCGACATCACGAACGAACAGATATGGCAGGCTTATGAACTGAGCGATGAAAAGGCTGACGACATGCTCAAGGAATTGAAGGCCACTCTTACGGATTCCGGATTCAAGCTCGAGCAACCCCGTTTCAACTTGATCTGGCTACTTGATGATTTTTCTGGCAGTGGCAACACCTACATCCGGTACGACAGCGAAAAGCGAACTTTCAAAGGGAAAATCAAGAAGATATTCGAACGCCTTCATCGAGGCGATCTTGTGGACCCATCCCACTACGAAGTCTTTCTCCTCCTCTATACCGCTACTCGCCAGGCCATCGACCACATCGAATACTGGTCTGAACGCTTCACCTCAGAAAAGGGATATAAGCCGCTGCAGGTGCGGGTGCTATGTCCCATCGAGCCGGAAATCTCACTTAAGCGCGAGCCGGAGCCAAAAATCCGTGCGCTTCTGGAAAAAACCAACTACTACGACACTAGAGCGACCGATAAGCACATTGAAGTAGGCGGAACGTCTGACGCCCGCATGGGCTTCGCCGGTTGCGCGTTGCCCGTCGTGCTTTCGCACAACACCCCGAATAACTCAATCTACATGCTGTGGGGACCGGAGTCGTACAGGCCATTCGGTCTATTTCCTCGCGTCAGCCGGCATCGAGAATTCTGATGGCCTATCACACCAATCCATTCTTGGAACGCATGTCGGAGCGCACGACATCGGATCTTGACTTCGTTCAACTCTTCTCGCCGAAGATTTTGGAGAAGCTGGCCGAAGACGCCTTCAAGGGCGGCCTTCACATCTTCAGAAGTGCCCCCGGTGCAGGGAAAACCACGCTCCTGCGTGCATTCACGCCCACAGCGCTGCGCGCATTCTGGACAGCGCGACGCTCACCAGAGTTGGCTGAGTCTTTCCAGAAGCTGGTCTCGAGAGGGGTACTGGACGATCAAGATCGACCCCAGTTCCTTGGCGTGTTGCTCTCCTGTGCTTCAGGCTATGCAGACCTACCGCCAGGCGCAGATATCAAACAGGAGGGGTTATTTCGTGCGCTGCTCGACTGTCGGGTGGTCCTGAGAACGCTTCGTAGCGTCGGTGCACTGCTTGGCTTCAGCACACCCGAGCAGTTCGACACCATTCGGTTGGAGTATGCGGAACAGGCAAATGACCTGAAAGGTATTCCACGCCTCGCCAGCGCTCGGGAACTTGCCGATTGGGCAGAGCAGCATGAGCAGCGCGTCTATGCCCAGCTCGATGCCTTCGTTGGACAGAACACGGCGGACATGCCCTCCCACCTTCAGTTCGAGGGTGCTCTGTGGCTCCAGACAGTGCAATTTTTTGTCGATGGACGGCAAGTTGCATCAAAACGATTGCTGATGATCGACGATCTTCACAAGCTTCGTCGAAAGCAACGCGTGTTACTGATCGACGAGCTTGCCGTTCAGCGTTCAACCATCCCCATTTGGCTCGCCGAGCGATCCATTGCGCTCGGAGACGGTCTGCTCTCGCAGGGTGTTCGACAAGGCAGAGACATACACGAGTACACCTTGGAAGAAATGTGGAGTGGGCCAAAAGGCCCTCACCAGTTTGCAACATTTGCGCAAAGCATCTTGGATCGGCGGATGTTGATACAGAATGTCGTCGCATCCAACTCGTTCTCGCAGTGCCTGCGCGGAGAACTGGTTCTTGACGAAATTCGGACAGAGGTAGACAAAGGCATCCGGGCATTTCGCGACGATGTCCAACGGCACGAGAGCAATGTTCGATATAGCGAGTGGCTGGCGCGAGCAGAACAGCGCAGTGCTGAAGCCAGCATAGAGTCCCTAGTCGAACTCTATGTCACGCGTATCCTGCTTGCGCGAGACGAATCGAAACGTCAGATGACCTTGGACATGGCCCTGTCAGCGGAAGAGTTGGATGACCGCGACAACTCACAGGTTCGAGGTGCCGCAGAAATCTTCATGCACGACGAGTTGAAGATTCCGTATTACTTCGGCCTTGATCGATTGTGTGTGATGGCGAGTGCCAACGTCGAGGAGCTGCTTTCGCTGGCGGCAGCACTCTACATCGGCATGCAGAACAAGCAGGTGCTACGCAAGCCCGAGCCGACCCTTACCCCGGTCGAGCAAGAGAAGCTGCTAAAGGACGCTGCGAAGCGAAAACGGGAGTTCATTCCTAAAAGTCACACTGAGGGCTTGCGAGCACAGCGGCTTCTAGATTCCGTTGGAGTTTTCTGCCGCGAGAGAACATTCGCGCCTAATGCCCCGTATGCACCGGGTGTTACCGGCGTGCGCCTTTCACAGAGTGAGTTGAACAAACTCGGGTCGGCGACGAAAGCGCTGGCCGAGAAAAGTACGCTGCTGATTCGCGTTCTGGCCGAATGCGCTGCGGAGAATCTGTTGCTGGCTAAACCCAGTGCCGCTAGTACGTCCCGGGAAAGCGGTACGGTTTTCTATCTAAACAGAACGCTTTGCTCTCACTACGATCTGCCTTTACAGCAAGGCGGATGGCAGGATGTCACAGCGGCCGAGATGATAGATTGGATGGAGCGTGGCCTTGTCCCCAGCCGCCGCCGCCGTCTGGAGATGAACTGATGATGCTTTGGGATCACTATGTCTTTCGCAGAGGAAACGGTGTCCACGAAATGTGGGATCGGCTTTTCGTCAATCGCCCGGTGCGTCTGCTCTACATTGCGGGCCGCGGCTTTGACGTTCGCGCCCAATATGTTATGCAGGAGATGGTCAACAGCCTGAAAGCGTCCGGCCGAAATATCGAGAGTGCTCAGTTGCTACTGGTCGGCTTTACAGATTACGAACTCGAAGAGGACATCGCCCAACTCACCGAGGAAAATGCTGCGCGCCTGGAGTCGATCTTTGCGCCGCTCGGAGCAGTAAAGAACATCCCTATCGGCTCATCCTCGAATGGTGAAGACGACATTAGTGCAAGCACTGCACTCGGCATCGGAATTAGGGGGGTGCTCGAAGAAGTCACCGATCAAACTGACATCGTTCTCGACGTCAGTTCGCTGCCGCGGGTTGCCTACCTGGCGCTGCTAACCAGCCTGCTCAACAAGCTCGTTCCAAACAAAACCATCGTCAAGGATGGTCTGCATCCGCTGGCGGCGAACGGTGTCAATTTTCAGGTTCTTGTAGCGGAAGACGCCCGATTGGACGGGAACATTCGCGCAGAAGATCCAAGCAATGACCTTGTTCTGATCCCGGGGTTCACTGGTGCCATGCATGCAGAGAGCGTGCGAGATTGGCCGCTCGTTTGGTTTCCTATCTTGGGCGAGAACAGGGTAAGTCAGTTGCAAAAGCTGATGGCACTCGCTGAAATTCCTGACTCGGCGGAGATCTGCCCCGTGTTACCACACCCATCCCTGAATCCTCGGCGCGCCGATGACCTATTGGTGGAGTATGCGACGCCGCTGTTTGCAAGCCGCCGGACTCCGACGACCAACATCTTGCACGTACACGAGTCAAACCCGTTCGAGGCTTATCGCCAACTGGTGAAAGCAATGCAGCGGTACAAGGAAAGTATGAAAATCCTCGGCGGATGTCGGATTGTCGTGACCCCGCTTGGAAGCAAGTTGGTGACGCTAGGCGCGGGTCTGGCCTGTTTTGAGATGCGGCCAGCTGATCTTAACGCAAAATACGGCGTGGCCATCCCGCATGCCGAGCCCAAGCGATACATAGCGACGATTAGTGATCTCAAAGGATCGAAGCCGGAGATATCTGCGTTGCTCCTGACCGGCGAGGCCTATTCCTGATTTGTCGTCGGCCGCCGAGATCGGCGTTTCGACGTAGGGAGAGAATCCGACCAGTCGAGATACGAGGCAGCTAGCAAAGTGAAGCGCGATGCGCTGTATGCACGTGATTAGCACACCCTCTGAAAGCAGGCCGTTGGGAGCAGATCTAATGCTGTATATGTCTCGACGCAGATGGTGTAATTGACTTCGCAAGCATTGTCCGAGCTGTCCGCGGCGACAACGCTACGGTCCAATTTAGCAACCCTGCGACCGTTGCATGGAAGCATGAACGCTGGCAACGCTTCTGGCTACCAGTCGAACGAGGGTTTTCCCTGGAAAAAGTGTTCGCGCATCTAATTGTTGTGCGCTGATTCTCTAAATGCCCCTCCGAGCCTGATCCGATGACGCTCCGCGGGCATGTGCGCTAGGTGCGTAAGCTTTTGTTTTAAAAGGAAATTAAGTAACGTAATCGGGTTTTTTCTGCGCCGCAGGGTTCAGGGTTAAATGAACAAAGTTCAAAGTTAAGCGAATCTCGACAGGAAAGTTGGACCGATCTTGCCGTCCAAAGCCGGATCCCTTCTTGAATTTGTCACCACCCGTCCATATAATTAGCACTCGCTGCACGAGAGTGCTAACAACATCGCCGGCTGGCTCAGCCAGCCGGGTTTTCTCAGCGTTCTTCAGTCTCAATCAAGAGAGGAGTATGTATGAACCTTCGTCCTTTGCATGATCGCGTGATCGTCAAACGTCTGGATCAAGAAACCAAGACTGCGTCGGGCATCGTGATCCCCGAAGCCGCAGCAGAAAAGCCGGATCAAGGCGAAATTCTGGCAGTCGGCCCGGGCAAGCGTGACGACAAGGGTGCACAAATCGCGCTCGACGTGAAAGTTGGTGACCGCGTCCTGTTCGGCAAGTACGCAGGCCAGACCGTCAAGGTCGACGGCAACGAACTGCTGGTAATGCGCGAAGAAGACATCATGGCCGTGGTGCAGAAGTAAGCGCAAAGTCGCTACTTTTCCCGGTCATATCCCAGAGAATTCAAGGAGTTAGAAGATGGCAGCTAAAGACGTCGTATTCGGTGATTCCGCCCGTGCCAAGATGGTTGAAGGCGTGAACATCCTCGCGAACGCTGTGAAGGTCACGCTGGGCCCGAAGGGTCGCAACGTTGTCCTGGAACGCAGCTTCGGCGGCCCGACGGTCACGAAGGATGGTGTTTCGGTCGCGAAAGAGATCGAACTGAAAGACAAGCTCCAGAACATGGGCGCTCAAATGGTCAAGGAAGTCGCTTCCAAGACCAGCGACAACGCAGGTGACGGCACCACGACCGCAACGGTTCTGGCTCAGTCGATCGTCCGCGAAGGCATGAAGTACGTTGCATCGGGCATGAACCCGATGGACCTGAAGCGCGGTATCGACAAGGCTGTGACGGCCGCGATCGAAGAACTGCGCAAGATCAGCAAGCCGTGCACGACCAACAAGGAAATCGCTCAAGTTGGCGCGATTTCGGCAAACAGCGATTCGTCGATCGGCGATCGTATTGCTGAAGCAATGGACAAGGTCGGCAAGGAAGGCGTCATCACGGTTGAAGACGGCAAGTCGCTGCAAGACGAGCTGGACGTGGTTGAAGGTATGCAATTCGACCGCGGCTATCTGTCGCCGTATTTCATCAACAACCCCGACAAGCAAGTTGCCGTGCTCGAAAACCCGTTCGTGCTGCTGCACGACAAGAAGGTTTCGAACATCCGTGATCTGCTCCCGGTACTGGAACAAGTTGCCAAGGCTGGCCGTCCGCTGCTGATCATCGCAGAAGACGTCGAAGGCGAAGCACTGGCTACGCTGGTTGTGAACAACATCCGCGGCATCCTGAAGACGGTTGCTGTCAAGGCTCCGGGCTTCGGCGATCGTCGTAAGGCCATGCTGGAAGACATCGCGATCCTGACCGGCGGTCAAGTCATCGCTGAAGAAACCGGTCTGACGCTCGAAAAGGCAACGCTGGCTGAACTGGGCCAGGCGAAGCGCATCGAAGTGGCGAAGGAAAACACCACGATCATCGACGGCGCAGGCGAAGCTGCAACCATCGAAGCACGTGTGAAGCAAGTTCGCACGCAAATCGAAGAAGCTACGTCGGACTACGACCGTGAAAAGCTGCAAGAACGCGTGGCCAAGCTGGCCGGCGGTGTTGCAGTGATCAAGGTCGGCGCTGCGACCGAAGTCGAAATGAAGGAAAAGAAGGCACGTGTCGAAGACGCACTGCACGCAACGCGCGCAGCTGTGGAAGAAGGCATCGTGGCGGGCGGCGGCGTTGCACTGATCCGTGCACGTACGGCAATCGCTGGTCTGAAGGGCGCTAACGCCGATCAGGACGCAGGTATCAAGATCGTGCTGCGCGCGATGGAAGAGCCGCTGCGCCAGATCGTCACGAACGGTGGCGAAGAAGCCAGCGTCGTGGTGGCAGCTGTTGCTGCTGGCCAAGGCAACTACGGCTACAACGCAGCAACCGGCGAGTACGTCGACCTGGTTGACGCAGGTGTCGTGGACCCGACGAAGGTGACGCGCACGGCGCTGCAAAACGCAGCTTCGGTCGCTGGCCTGCTGTTGACCACCGACGCAGCTGTCTGCGAACTGCCGAAGGAAGATGCTCCGATGGGCGGCGGTATGCCCGGCGGCATGGGCGGCATGGGCATGGACATGTAATTTCGGTTGGGCCTCTCTTATTGGAGGCTCAGTTCGAAACACATGGGGGAGCGCGCCGCGAGGCGCGCTTTCCAAAAGAAAAAACCCGCAGAGATGCGGGTTTTTTTATGGGCGCCGTTTAGGGTGCTATTTACCTTACGCCCCAATTCTCAATGCCGGGCTTCGCCTGGCGCCGCGTCTTTGCCGGCAGTCGGCGGCGTTTCATCGTCGCTGCTGCGGGCCCAGAAGAAGCGGTCCGGCATATACGCGCCCATTCCTGGCCGGAACGCGTTGCGCACCGCCTGATACAGATACTCCTGCGCTTCACGCACGGCTTCCGCCGGCTCCTGACCATTCGCCAGCAACGCGGCAATCGCGGCGCCGAGCGTATCCGTGATGCCCATGATCCGATGGCTGCCGCGGTCCCACATATCCTGGCGCAGCTGGCCGTCTTCGCTGAACAGCGTATTGACGAGCCGGTGCGTGCCGGTTTCCGTCGACAGAATGTATTCGCAGCCTTGCGACAGCAGATGCGAGATCGCCGCGTCGAGGCTCGGCGCTTCGGCGTCGCCATCCGGCTGGGCGAGCGCGAGCAGGGTGGCCGAATCGGCAACCAGCAAGGTGGTTTGCGGCGCCAGCAGGTCGGCGATCGCTTCGCGCAGTTCGTCGGCGGCGAGCACGTGTTCGTCGTCGAGCGTGAAATCGGGGGCGAGGATCAGCGGGATGTCGTCGTAATCGGCGACGACCTCCGCAATCGCGCTCACTACTTCCGCGCGCGTGCAGGCGCCGACCTTGAACGCGGCGATCGGCATATCTTCGAGCAGCATTCGAGCTTGAGTCGCGACGACTTCAGGGTCGAGCCCGGTGACTTCGTCGCAGCTTGCCGAGTCACGCACGGTATAGCCCGTTAGCACGGAGACGCCATGGCAGCCCATGCTGGCAAGGGTCAACAGGTCGGCTTGCAGGCCGGAGCCACCGGTGGGATCGGAAAGGCCGAAGGTGAGGACGATCGGAGGCGTGTCGCTGGGCATGAAAATTTACAAAAAGGAGCTGTATTTAGGCGCAGAGGGTGCGCAATCGGCTCAATTATGCGGCCTAAACCATTATGAGGGCGGTTTTTCGCATTCTCCGGAGCGTGGCTGCAAGCAAGACCCGTGTCACTGGCAGTGGCGGGTCGGCATGTGCGGCCGCCATTGGCAAAAAAAGCGCCAGGCTCGCTGCGAGCGCGCGCGCGAGCGGATCAGCCACGCCGCGGCACGGCGCCGCAAGCACGGCGCAAACCGACGCAGCCCGCATCGCCCGAGGCCGCTGCACGTTGCGATTGGGCGTTTCTGATTGCTAGGCATTGGGGCGGCAACACGGTACCATCATGGCTCCCGTTTCCACGGACTCTACGACGCGACACAAGAATGGAATATCAAAGCTGGATGTGCCTGATTTGCGGCTGGATTTACGACGAAGAAGCCGGTTTGCCGGACGAAGGTATTGCGCCGGGCACCCGCTGGGAGGACGTTCCCATTAACTGGACCTGCCCGGAATGCGGCGCGCGCAAGGAAGACTTCGAGATGGTCCAGATCTAAGGTTCCTGGGGCAACGGGCGCGATCCGGCCGGTCGTCTGCCGGGTGCCTGCGGCGCGGCATTTCGCAGGCGGCGTCCGCCGTATCGAACGCTGCATGCGCCCGGAACGCAGCCCCAACGCGTCGACGCGGAACGTCCAGGTTGCGCCGTGTCGCAGCGGTAGTCTGTCATTGTCCTGTCGCTAGTTCGCGCGTTAGTCGATCAGTCTCTCGTGCGACCTTGAGCGGCGGCCCGTCAGCTTCCTGTCGCCTGCCCATGACTCTTCGATCCGCTGCACCCGATTCCTTCGACGCCTTGCCGAATCCGCGCGGCGGCGCCGTCCGTCCGGCGGAGTTGGCGCTGGCCGAGGCGCTATTAGCGTTCGAGCAGCACAGCGAGAGCGCCTCGGCGTTGCTGCGTGCGTCGCATGCATTGCGCGAGGCCGGCTGGCTGAGCGCGCAGCGCTTTGCGGACGCGCTGGTGCGGCTGTCGCCTTTGGCCGAGGGCGATCCGGTTGCCGGGGAGAGTGCCCGGCCCGTATTCGGCGCGGCTCTGCTTGATTTCCGCACAGCGCTCGAGCGCCACAATCTGCGCGAGCTGTCCTGCTCGCCCACGCTGTTCAATCACTACCGCGCGCTCTGCATCCATCTGTCGGAGCACACGCCCGGCACGACCGTCGCGTTCGAAGACCTCGCACTCAATGCTCGCCCGGTGCCCCCGGTGTCGCTGCATGGCCAATCCGCGGATCGACTGGCCCATTTGCGGGCGCGTTATGAACGCGCGCTGTTGCCGGTGTTGCGCTCGCAGCCCGATAGCAGCGGCGCCGCGCTCGCTTTCACGAACGCTGCGCTGGATGAACTGGACGCCGTTCTCACCGAACTCTCCGGGCCTGATCCCTACGATTTCTGGCGGCTCGCCAAAGCCTGTACCAAGGCGCTGCGCGTCAGCGGCCGCGCCACCGGAGAAGCCGACGCGCGGCGTTTCTATGCGCGCTGCAATCTCACCCTGGCGGATCACGCGCGCGGCATCGAGCGCGCGCCGCGTTCGCTGGTGCGCGCGACGCTGGCGCTCCTGTGGCGCGACTACGCGTTGTTCGGCGCGGCGGCGGAAGATGCCGATCAGGTCGAGGTGCTGCACGACTATGGTTTGACGGTCGATTGGCACGTCGCGGGCAACCAGGCATCGGAAATGCTTTGGGAAGCCGGCGCCGTGGAGGCGCAAGCGATCAGCGCGACACGCATCGCCCTGACGCGCGAACTCGGCGTGCTGACGGTCAATGCGCACGCCTATGAGGATTTCCTGCAAACCGCGGATGCCTCGATTTCGGCGTTGACTGACCATGCCCGCGCGGCCGATCAGCCCGAGAAAGCGGATCCGAGCGAAGCGTTGCAGGCGGGCGACGCGGCCTACCGGCTCGGCGCCGCCGCCTGCGCGCTGGGCCTCGGTCATATAGCGCTGGTTGCCGATGCGCTCGGGCTGGCGTGGCGCCGCCGCGCGCACGCCGGCGTATCGACGCCGGCGGTGCGCTCCCACGTGATCGTCGGCGCACCGGCGGCGAGTACGCTCGAGCAGGCGGCGGAAGCCTTGCGCGCGATGTTGCACAAAGTGGCGGCGGGCGTCTCGCCGGCGGGGAGCGGCGCCGCGCTGGCCGCATTGACGCGGTCGATCGAACAGGGCGGCCCCTGATCTCCCGCGGCATTGGCTGCATGCGGCTGCGTATGGCTGCAGGTGCCGTCCGCCGGTAAGCATCCTCATGCCGGCAGGACCGAGGATCAAGGGTACGAAGCCGGAGGCACGCGATATGCGTGTCGTAAAACACGCTCACCGGCACGGTGGCCAAGGCCTGCGTGCGTGATAGAGTGGAACTTGATTCGCCGTCGATGGCTCGCGGCGCACCTCATCGCGCACATCGCGGTCCCCGCGCTCAAAGCCCGCCATCCTGCATCGTCTTTGCTAAAATCCGAACTATGTCCAAGAGTACCGATCGCATCAATCTGACCAACCAGTTCCTGATCGCCATGCCGAACATGGCCGATCCCACGTTTTCAGGAACGGTGGTCTACCTTTGCGATCACAGTGAGCGCGGCGCGCTCGGCCTCGTGATCAACCGGCCGACCGATATCGACCTGGAAGCGCTCTTCAGTCGCATCGATCTCAAGCTCGAGATCGAACCCCTTCTTCATGTGCCCGTGTATTTCGGCGGCCCGGTGCAAACCGAGCGCGGCTTTGTGCTGCACGATCCGAAAGACGGCAATGCCTATACGTCGTCCATGTCGGTGCCGGGTGGGCTCGAGATGACCACCTCGAAAGACGTGCTCGAAGCCGTCGCGAGCGGCACCGGGCCGGAGCGCTTCCTGCTCACGCTCGGCCATGCCGGCTGGGGCGCGGGTCAGCTCGAAGAAGAGATTTCAAAGAACGGCTGGCTCACGGTTGAAGCCGACCCGAAGATCGTTTTCGACGTGCCCGCCGAAGAGCGCCTGGAAGCCGCGCTCGCGCTGCTCGGCATTTCACTGTCGATGCTGTCGGGCGAGGCAGGTCACGCATGAAAGGTGACGCATGAGCCTGCCGGCCGGACGTGAGGCGACGCTGCTTGCGTTCGACTATGGTGAAAAGCGGATCGGCGTGGCGGTGGGCAATTCGCTCACGCGCAGCGCACGGCCGCTCGTGATCGTGCAGAACCGCAGCCGCGAATACCGTTTCGAGGCGGTCGGCAAGCTGATCGCGGAGTGGAAGCCGAACGCGCTGGTCGTCGGCCTGCCACTGCATCCGGACGGTACGCCGCACGAGATGACTCAACTCGCGAAGCGCTTCGGCAATCAGCTGAATGGCCGCTTCAATCTGCCGGTAACGTGGATCGACGAGCGCTATTCGTCGGTCGAGGCGAAGGCGGAAATCCGCGCCGGCAACGGCCGCGCCGACATGCTCGACGCCGAAGCCGCCAGCATCATCCTCCAGCAATATCTAGACGGACTTTCCGACGATCATGAGTTCCAATGACGCCGAAGCGCTTTATCGCGCCGTGCTCGAACAGATACGCGAGGCTTATGGCGACGCGTTCAGCGCTGCCGATGGCCCCGTGCTGGCCGGCATCTACAGCGGCGGCGCGTGGCTCGCCGAGCGCCTCGCTCGCGATCTGAAAGCGCCGGGCTTCGGCGTGGTGAATGTCGCGCTGCATCGCGACGATTACGCGAAGAAAGGCCTGCACTCGCAGGCAAGCCCGACCTCGCTGCCGTTCTCCGTCGACCAGCGCCGCATCGTGTTAGTGGACGACGTGCTGTACACCGGCCGTACGGTTCGCGCGGCGTTGAATGAGCTCTACGACTACGGTCGTCCGGCGTCGGTGGAACTGGCCGTGCTCGCCGATCGCGGTGGCCGCGAGCTGCCGGTGGCGGCGCGCTTCGTTGGCGGCGTGGTGGACGTGCCGGCCGACGCGACGCTCGTGCTCGCCCGCGAAGAAGGGGGCGCCGAAGGCACTCCGCGTTTCACCTTTCATACTGAAGCCCGCGTCGATTGAACGCGGCTTTGCGCATCAAGCATCAAGCAAGAAGCAGGTACACCATGAACACCGCTACCCAGGCCTCCCAGGATTCTGCCGATAGCGCCGCTGAGCGCTTCCGTTACGGTTTCCTGAAGGGCAATCCGCAGCTCACGAAAAACGGCGAGCTCAAACATCTGTTGTCGATCGAGGGCTTGCCGAAGGCGATCGTCAATCACATTCTCGACACCGCTGATCAATTTGTCAGCGTGACCGATCGTGAAGTGAAGAAGGTGCCGCTGTTGCGCGGCAAGTCGGTGTTCAATCTGTTCTTCGAGAACTCGACACGTACTCGCACCACCTTCGAGATCGCCGCGACGCGTTTGTCGGCGGACGTGCTGAATCTGAACATCAATGCGTCGTCGACGAGCAAGGGCGAGTCGCTGCTCGACACGATCAACAATCTGTCGGCGATGCATGCCGATATGTTTGTCGTGCGCCATGCATCGAGCGGCGCGCCGTATCTGATCGCCCAGCACTGCGCGCCCCATGTGCACGTGATCAACGCCGGCGACGGCCGCCACGCACACCCGACCCAAGGTCTGCTCGACATGTACACGATCCGCCACTACAAGAAGGACTTCACGAATCTGCGCGTGGCGATCGTCGGCGACATTCTGCATTCGCGGGTCGCGCGTTCGGACATTCACGCGCTGACCACGCTCGGTGTGCCGGAAGTGCGCGCGATCGGTCCGCGCACGCTGTTGCCGGGCGGTCTCGAGCAAATGGGCGTGCGTGTCTTCCACAATCTCGACGAAGGCCTGAAAGACGTCGACGTGATCATCATGCTGCGTTTGCAGAACGAGCGGATGAGCGGCGCGTTGCTGCCGTCGGCGCAGGAGTATTTCAAGAGCTGGGGTTTGACGCCGGAGCGCCTTGCGCTCGCCCAACCCGACGCGATCGTGATGCACCCCGGACCGATGAACCGCGGCGTCGAAATCGATTCGCAAGTGGCCGATGGTCCGCAATCGGTGATTCTGAATCAGGTGACATTCGGTATTGCGGTGCGCATGGCGGTGATGGGAATCGTCGCGGGCAATCACGGCTAAACATTAAGGCAGCGCATGAAGATTCATATTCAAGGCGGCACGCTGATCGATCCGGCGGCGGGCACCGAACAGCAGCAGGACATGTTTATCGCAGCGGGCAAGGTTGTCGCGATCGGCAACGCGAATGCGCCTGCTGATTTCAATGCAGAAAAGACGATTGACGCCAAAGGCCTGCATATCGCGCCGGGCCTGGTCGACCTGTCCGCGCGCTTGCGCGAGCCGGGCTACGAACACAAGGCGACGCTCGAATCCGAAATGGCCGCGGCGCTCGCGGGCGGCGTGACGAGTCTCGTGTGTCCGCCGGATACCGATCCGACGCTCGATGAACCGGGCCTCGTCGAGATGCTCAAGTTCCGCGCGCGCAATCTGAACCAGGCGCATGTCTATCCGCTCGGCGCGTTGACGGTTGGTCTGAAAGGCCAGGTCATCACGGAGATGGTCGAGCTGACCGAAGCGGGCTGTATCGGTTTTTCACAAGCCGACGTGCCGGTGGTCGACACGCAGGTCCTGATGCGTGCGCTGCAGTACGCGAGGACCTACGACTACACCGTGTGGCTGCGTCCGGTCGATGCGTATCTCGGCCGTGGCGGCGTGGCCGCGAGCGGTGCGCTGGCGTCACGGCTTGGACTGTCGGGCGTGCCGGTGTCGGCTGAGACGATCGCGCTGCATACGATCTTCGAGCTGGTCCGGGTGACGGGGGCGCGGGTGCATCTGTCGCATGTCTCGTCGGCGGCGGGCATTGCGTTGATGCGCGCGGCCAAGGCCGAAGGCTTGCCGGTGTCGTGCGACGTCACCGTGAACCATGTGCACCTGATCGACCTCGACATCGGCTACTTCGACGCGCAATTCCGGCTCGATCCGCCGCTGCGTCAGCAGCGCGACCGCGAAGCGATCCGCGCGGGTCTCGTCGACGGTACGATCGACGCGATCTGCTCCGACCACACGCCGGTCGACGACGACGAAAAGCTCTTGCCGTTCGCCGAAGCCACGCCTGGCGCGACGGGCCTCGAGTTATTTCTGTCTCTGACGGTGAAATGGGCCGACGAAGCGGGCGTGCCGTTGGCCAAGGCGCTGAACCGCATCACCACGGCACCGGCTGAGGTGCTGAACCTTGAAACGGCCGGCCGCCTCGCCGTGGGTGCCGTCGCCGATCTCTGCGTGTTCGACCGCAACGCTTACTGGCGCGTCGAGCCGCGCGCACTCAAGAGCCAGGGGCACAACACGCCGTTCCTCGGCTATGAACTGCCGGCGCGCGTGCGGGCGACCATCGTGTCCGGTCACGTCGCCTTCGAACAGCGCTAATATTCGCGGCATCGCCCAGTTACGGAAAGCTCCGACAATGAAGCTCGCGTTACGCAAGGCCCGTCTCATCGCGCATCTGCTGCACGGCATGTGGACCGTCGCGACCCGTTTTCCGAAGGCCGGCGCAGAGGGGCGCCAGACGCTCAACCGCGAATGGTCGTTGAAAATGCTGCGTTTGTGCGGCATGCAACTCGTCGTGCATAACGGCAGCGCGCGGCTCGACCGCGGCGCGCTGGTGGTCGCCAATCACATCTCGTGGGTCGACATCTACGTGATCAATGCGTGGCGGCCTACGCCGTTCGTCTCCAAGGCCGAGATCCGGCAGTGGCCGGTGGTCGGCTGGCTGGCGCAGCAACTGGATACCGTGTTCATCCAGCGCGAGAAGCGCAGCGATGCGAAGCGGATCATGCACGAACTGTCCGAGCGCCTGAGCGCGGGCGAATTGATGTGTGTGTTTCCTGAAGGCACGACGTCAAACGGTCTGGCGCTGCTGCCGTTTCACGCGAATATGTTCCAGGCCGCCGTGTCGGCCTCGGCGCCGGTTCAGCCGCTGTGCATCATGTACGAAGACGCGCAGGGCCGGCAATCCACCGCGCCGGCGTATATCGACGATCTGACGCTGGCTGAATCGCTGAACATGCTGTTGCGCGGTGGCCCGCTGACGGCGCACGTGTATGTCGGCGCGCCGCTGGCGCCGGGCGCGGACAGGCGCACGCTGGCGGCGGAAGCGGAAGGGGTGATTGCCGCGGCATTGCGGGAGATGCAGACGGGAACGGCGAGCGCTGGTGCCGCGATCGCGGCATCGATCGCATCGGCGGCGTCGCTCAATGCGTTCGATCCCGTCGATGCCTCCAACGCGTCGCGCGCGCTGATCGAGCCGGCCGATCCGTCCGGCCGGTCGGCCTAGCGCCGAGGGCTTAGAGCTTAGGGCTTAGCGCGGATCTGGCGCGACGCGGCTTAGTTGCCGCCGCCTGGGGCGCGACAACTCTCACAGTCGACTTGTGTCAGCGTGCGCTCCGCGGGATTTTGCGCGAGACGCACGGCGGAGAGTTTTTCGCCCCATACGCACCCCGAATCGAGGCCGATCAGGTTGTCGCGCAACATCAAGCCGAGCGCGGCCCAATGGCCGAACACCACGGTGACGTCCGCGGTCTTGCGCGACGGCACGTCGAACCACGGCACGCTGCCCGGCGGCGCGGAATTCAGGCCGCCGCTGCTGCTGAAATCCATCGCACCTTGCGCATTGCAGAAGCGGATACGTGTCAATGCGCTGCACGTGAGGCGCAGCCGCTCGATGCCCTTGATGCCGGGCGTCCAGCGATTCGGCTCGTTGCCGTACAGTCCCGCGAGCGTCTCCTTCCAGTTCGGTGCGCGCAGCGCCCGCTGCAATTCCTCGGCGAGTTCCATGGTCAGGGCGGCGTCCCATTGCGGCAGCACACCTGCGTGCACCATCAGCATGCCGTTGTCGAAATGCGCGAGCGGACGGTGGCGGACCCATTCGAGCAGGTCGGCGGCATCCGGCGCGGCGAGAATGTCGTCGATCGTGTCGCCTTTTTTCGACTTGCGAATCCCCGCCGACACCGACAGCAGATGCAGATCGTGGTTGCCCAGCACCGGCACCGCGCGCTTGCCCAGCGCGATGATGTCGCGCAGCGTGGCGAGCGATTCGGACCCGCGGTTGATCAGGTCGCCCGCAAACCACAGCGGCGTGTCCGCGGGCGGCGCGGCCTTGGCCAGCAACTGCTGGAACGGCTTGCGGCAGCCTTGCAGGTCGCCGAAAGCGAGAGGTAGCGGGTGCGGCTGCGTCACAGCATGGGAAGCGGCACTTGAAGCGGCAGTAGGGGCGGCGGTGGAGGATGTCATCGAGAAATCGGTGCGGTTCGATACACGCGGTTACGAGCGAGACGTGCCGCGTTGGCGGTGCAACATGTTAGCGTGACATAATAGCCCGTTTGATGCACGAATATCGCGGGGGGCGCCGTCAGAAGCCGTTAGCAACGGTTACGGCAAAAGGCGCACGCGATATTGCAATACAACAGGATGACCCTCGTGAACGCAGAAAGCATGTCGTCTTCTCATGCGAAGCAACCGATCCGCACGCTCGTTACCGGGGCAAGTGGCTTCACCGGGCGCTATCTGGTCGACAATCTGCGCCGCCGCGGCCATACCGTGATCGAAACGGTGGGGCGCGACGAGCCTGAAACGCCGACGCGCCTCAGGCTCGACATCACCTCGCCCGACGCCTGCCGGCGCGTGATCGAAGCCGCGCGGCCCGACTACATTGTGCATCTCGCGGCGATCAGTTTCGTGGGCCATAACGATCCGCTCGACTTTTATCGCGTCAATGTGATCGGCACGCTGAATCTGCTGGAGGCCTGCGCGGCCGTTGGCCATACGCCGCGCAAGCTGTTGATCGCGAGCAGCGCGAACGTCTACGGCAATGTCACGAGCGACGCGATCGACGAAACCTTCCCGGTCACGCCCGTCAACCACTATGCAGCCAGCAAGGCGGCCATGGAAACGATGGTGCGGACCTGGTTCGACCGCCTGCCCATCCTGATCGTGCGGCCGTTCAACTACACCGGCCGTGGCCAGGCATCGAACTTCCTCGTGCCGAAGATCGTCGAGCATTTCGCGCGACGCGAACCGGCGATCGAGCTGGGCAATATCGACGTGGCCCGCGATTTCTCGGACGTGCGCTATGTGGCGAGCGCCTATGAGGCTTTGCTCGACTCAGCGGCTGCGGCGGAGACGGTCAATGTCTGTACCGGCACGCCATTCACACTGCGGGAGATTCTGTCGGCGGCGAGCGAGCTGACCGGGCATGAGCTGGAGATCCAGATCAATCCGGCATTCGTGCGCCAAACCGACGTGAAGATGCTGGCGGGCTCGCCGGCCAAGCTGCGCTCGCTGGTGCCGGAGGTCCAGGCGATTCCGTTCATGGATACACTGCGCTGGATGTTGGCGGCGTAGCAGCTGCAACCCACGGTATCTGCGGCTATCTACCGCTATCTTGTGCTGGACGGGCGCATGGCATGCGCCCGGGCCAGTCGTCAACGGGCGGGGCGCGGCCTCAGGCTTCCTAACTGCATGGCGCCACGGTCGAAACCCGACTATCCGCTTGCGGTGGGTTCGGCGTCCTTGCGCACGCGCCCTCTGGTGGCCGCGCTTGCGTCCAAATCACTTCCTCGAAAGTCAATAGAAACCAAACTTGTCAAGCTGTTTCAAGTTGTTAGGGTTCTAGTTTTTGCTCCGCGCGGCTTTATAATCAGGGCTTCATAAGATTGGCGTTTAAGCGCCCGCCTGCTGTGCGCGAGGCGGCGCTGGGCGTTGACAAGAATCGGACACCACAACGCAGGGCGTGCGGATCGGCGAACCGATTCCGATCTGCCGCCAACATCTAGAAGGGAATTTCATGATCCTGGTAACGGGCGGTGCCGGCTTTATCGGCGCCAATTTCGTGCTCGACTGGCTCGCTACGTCGGACGAAGCGGTGTTGAATGTGGACAAGCTGACCTACGCCGGCAATCTGGGCACGCTCAAGTCGCAACAGGCCAATCCGCGGCATGTCTTCGTGCGCGCCGATATCTGCGATCGCGCCGCGCTCGACGCGCTGTTCGCCGAGCACAAGCCGCGTGCCGTGCTGCACTTTGCCGCTGAAAGCCATGTCGACCGTTCGATTCACGGCCCCGCTGATTTCGTGCAGACCAACGTGGTCGGCACCTTCACGTTACTCGAAGCCACCCGTCAGTACTGGAATGCGCTCGGCGAGGCCGACAAGGCCGCGTTCCGCTTCCTGCACGTCTCGACCGACGAAGTATTCGGTTCGCTGTCCGCTACCGACCCACAGTTCTCCGAAACCACGCCGTACGCGCCGAATAGCCCCTATTCGGCCACCAAGGCCGGCTCCGACCATCTGGTGCGCGCTTACCATCACACGTATGGCCTGCCGGTGCTCACCACGAACTGCTCGAACAACTACGGCCCGTACCAGTTCCCCGAAAAGCTGATTCCGCTGATGATCGCCAACGCACTCGGCGGCAAGGCACTGCCGGTTTACGGCGACGGTCAGAACGTGCGCGACTGGTTGTATGTCGGCGACCATTGCAGCGCGATCCGCGAAGTGCTCGCGCGTGGCACGCCGGGCGAGACGTACAACATCGGCGGCTGGAACGAGAAGAAAAACCTCGACGTCGTGCATACGCTGTGCGATCTGCTCGATCAATTGCGCCCGAAGGCGGGCGCCTCGTACCGCGACCAGATCACTTACGTGAAGGATCGTCCCGGCCACGACCGCCGTTATGCGATCGACGCCCGCAAGCTCGAGCGCGAGCTCGGCTGGAAGCCGGCTGAGACGTTCGAGACCGGCCTCGCCAAAACGGTTCAGTGGTATCTGGACAATCAGGCGTGGTCGGACGAAGTTGCTTCGGGCGAGTATCGGAAGTGGGTTGAGACCAACTACGCGCAGCGCGCGTAAGGGCACGGCAATGGCGCGCAAAGGCATTATTCTCGCGGGCGGATCGGGCACGCGCCTGTATCCGATCACACACGTCGTCTCCAAGCAGTTGCTGCCGGTGTACGACAAACCGATGATCTATTACCCGCTGTCCACGCTGATGGTGGCGGGTATTCGCGACGTACTGATCATCTCCACGCCGCAGGACACGCCGCGTTTCGAAGCCATGCTCGGCGACGGCAGCCAGTGGGGCATGAATATTCAGTACGCGGTTCAGCCTTCGCCGGATGGTCTCGCGCAGGCGTTCATCATCGGCCGTGACTTTGTGGGCAATGATCCGTCGGCACTGATTCTCGGCGACAACATCTTCTACGGGCACGATCTCGCGAAGCAGCTGGAACGCGCCGATACCCGCACCGGTGGCGCGACGGTGTTCGCCTACCACGTGCACGACCCCGAACGCTATGGCGTCGTGGAGTTCGACCGGTCGTTCCGGGCGCTCTCCATCGAGGAGAAGCCCGTCAAGCCGCGTTCGAACTACGCCGTCACGGGCCTGTACTTCTACGACAGCCAAGTCTGCGACATTGCTGCCGACATCAAGCCGTCCCCGCGCGGCGAGTTGGAGATCACCGATGTGAACTCGCGGTATCTGTCGCTGCAGATGCTCAATGTCGAGATCATGGGCCGCGGCTACGCGTGGCTCGATACTGGCACGCACGAATCGCTAATTGAAGCAGCCACGTTCATCGCGACGCTGCAAAAGCGGCAAGGGCTCGTCGTGGCCTGTCCCGAAGAGATCGCGTATCGCCAGAACTGGATTGGCGACGAGCAATTGCTCGCGCTTGCCCAGCCGCTCGCGAAAAACGCCTACGGTCAATATCTACTCAATCTTCCGAAGGACCAAGTCGCATGGCCATCCAAGTAACCGCAACGGCATTGCCCGAAGTCAAGATCATCGAGCCGAAGGTGTTTGGCGACGCGCGCGGCTTTTTCTACGAGAGCTTCAACGCGCGCGAATTCTCTGAGCAGGTCGAGACCCGGGTTGAGTTCGTGCAGGACAACCATTCGCGTTCCGCGAAGGGCGTGTTGCGCGGGCTGCATTACCAGATTCAGCATCCGCAGGGCAAACTTGTGCGCGTGGTCGAAGGCGAAGTGTTCGATGTTGCTGTCGATATCCGCAAGAGTTCGCCGAATTTTGGCAAGTGGGTGGGGGTGAATCTGTCGGAGGAAAATCACCGTCAGTTGTGGGTGCCCCCGGGTTTCGCGCACGGCTTCGTCGTGCTGTCGGAATCGGCTCAGTTCCTCTACAAAACCACGGATTACTGGTATCAGGCTCACGAGCGCAGCATCCTGTGGGACGACGCGGACATCGGCATCGAATGGCCGATCGACTTCGAGCCGCTCCTCGCCGCTAAGGATGCCGCGGGCAAACGCCTGTCCGAAGCCGATTGCTTCGAGTGAGGACGTCATGAGGACATCCGAACAACGTACCATTCTGCTGACTGGCATCAACGGCCAGGTCGGCTTCGAACTGGCTTGCAGCCTACAGGGTCTCGGCAACCTGGTCACCCTCGATCGCAACGGCCTTAACTTGAGCGATCTCGACCAGATCCGCCGTGTCGTGCGTGAGATAAAGCCCGCGCTCATCGTGAATCCAGCTGCGTACACGGCCGTCGACAAGGCCGAGACCGACGTCGACGCAGCCATGCGGCTGAACGCCGAAGCGCCCGGCGTGTTCGCCGAAGAGGCGAAGAAGCTCAACGCCGCGCTGGTTCACTACTCGACGGACTACGTGTTCAACGGCAACAAGGACGGCGCCTATGCCGAAGACGATGCCGTCGATCCGCAGAACATCTACGGCAAGAGCAAGCTCGCGGGCGAGCAGGCGATCGCGGCATCGGGCTGCGACCATCTCATTTTCCGTACGAGCTGGGTGTACGGCACGCGCGGCAAGAACTTTCTCCTCACCATGCTGCGGCTCGGAGCGGAGAAGGACGAACTCAATGTGGTCGCGGACCAGATCGGCGCGCCGACGTGGTCGAACACGATTGCGACGTTGACCGCCGGCGTGCTGTCGCAGGCTCGCGCCGCCGAAGCGAGCGATGCTCGCGACTGGTGGCAGCGTCACACCGGCGTATATCACCTCACCGCATCTGGGGCGACGTCGTGGCATGGCTTCGCGGAAGAGATTTTCCGTCTGTCCGGTCTTGAAAAGAAGCCCAAGGTCAATCCGATTCCGGCATCGGCCTATCCGGTTCCCGCGGTTCGTCCTTCGAATTCACGCATGTCGAACGAGAAGCTGTTGAAGGCCTTCGGCCTGAAGGCGCCGGAGTGGGAGCGCGCGTTGCAGCTTTCCCTTGAGCGCTAACGTGGCATCGCCGAACGGTCCGCTCGTGGTGACGAAGATTTCCAGCCTGTCCACGTCTGCTGACGAAGGTCTGGGGACGCTCTCGCGTCTGCGCAATTCGCAGCGTGCGTCGACGCGACGTGGCTGAGGCGAGCGGAGTCGGCATCGTCGTCGTGTTCTATCACCCTGACGACGACTGCATCAGGCGCGCGAACCGCTTCGCCGAGTTTGGCCTGTGCGTTGCGGTCGATAACACGGAGATTCACCGCAGCGCGTCGGAGCTTGGGCTACACGACAGCGTGGTCTATCTGCCGAATGGAGGGAATCGTGGCATCGCCACGGGCATCAACCAGGGCGTCGCGCAGTTGCTCGAACGCGGCTGTTCGAGCGCGCTGATCTTTGATCAGGACAGCGAGCCTTCCTCCGAGTTGCTCGCTGGCTTGCCGGCGCTGCTCGAGCGTGAGGTGAATGCGGGGCGGCGCGTCGCGTTGATCGGCCCGGCTTACGATGACGCGCGGCTCGGCGGCACGGCGCCTTTCGTGCGGTTCCGGTTTCCCGCGCTCGAGCGGATCGAGCCGGCTGGGACCGAACTCATCTCGGTGGACTTCCTGATCTCGTCGGGATCGTGCATCAATCTGTTTGCATGGCATGACATTGGGCCGATGGACGACGCGCTCTTCATCGATTTCGTGGATCTCGAATGGTGCGTGCGGGCGCGAAACAGGGGATACGAGACGCTTGGCTCCCCGACCTTGCACCTCGCGCACTCTCTCGGCGGTGAGCCGATCCGCGTGCTGGGACGGGCGTATCCCAGTCATAGCCCGCTGCGTCATTACTATTTGTTTCGCAACGCGACGGCGCTAATTCTCCGCGGCTACATGCCGTTGGCGTGGAAATGGACCGAACTGGTGAAGCTGCCCGTTCGGCTCGTGATTTACGGTGGCTGGCTCGAACCGCGCGGGCAGCACCTCAAGATGGCGCTGCGCGGCATGTGGCACGGACTCACCGGCAAGCTGGGCGCGTTCGAACAACCCTGAACGCGCGCTGCTAAAGATGAACAATGAACTTCGTTGAAAGGTAGCAATGTTAAGACAAAGTACGGAAGACTTGATTAAGAGCCTCGGCTCCTGGCGGCTATGGACACTGCTGGGCTGGCTGGAAGTGCGCCAGCGCTACGCGCGCTCGCGCGTGGGTCCGTTCTGGCTAACAATCAGTATGGGCGTGATGATCGGCTCGCTCGGCTTGGTGTACGGGACGCTGTTCGGCCAGTCGATGGAAGATTACTTACCGTTCCTTGCCGTCAGTCTCGTGATGTGGGGCATGTTCGCGACGACGGTGACCGAAGGCGGACTGGCCTATATCAGCAGCGGCCAGTTCATCCGGCAGGCCTCGACGCCGAAGCTCATCTACGTCCTGCAAGTGGTGTGGCGCAATCTAGTCATTCTGGCGCACAACTTCGTGATCGTAGTGATTCTGCTCGCCGCATTTGGCGTGAAGAACTGGGAGACGCTGCCGCTATTCTTGCCGGCGCTCGTGCTCTACATTCTCAACGCAATGTGGATCGCGATGGTGGTCGGTCTGCTGTCCGCGCGCTTTCGCGATCTGCCGCAAATCATCAATGCGCTGATGCAGATCGCGTTCTATGTCACGCCGATCATCTTCCGCCCGAAGTCGCTGAGCCGCTTCACTTTCCTGATCGAGTGGAACCCCCTTGCCTATCTGATCGATCTGGTGCGCGCGCCGCTGATCGGGCAGTTTCCAAGCACTCAGACGTGGGGCATTTGCTTTGGCATGGCCGCCTTGGGCTGGCTGCTGGCGTTGTCGTTGACCGGCCGTTACCTTAAGCGTATCCCGTACTGGGTGTAAAAGAGAGCAGAACATGGCATTTATCGAACTCAAGGGCGCGACGCTCGACCTGCCTATTTACGATGTCCGTGGCCGCTCGCTGAAGAAAAAAGTGATGCGCATCGGCCGCAGGAACACCATCGCGGAAGACAACGACGGCGTGATTGTCGTGCGCGCGCTCGACAACGTCGATCTGCGCTTCGAGAAGGGCGATCGCGTGGGCCTTATCGGCCAGAACGGTGCGGGCAAATCTACGTTGTTGCGCACAATGGCGGGCATTTATGCGCCGACCTCCGGCACCCTCAGCAGCGACGGCAAGATCGTGCCGCTGCTCGACATCAGCCTCGGCATGGATGAAAACTCGACGGGCATGCAGAACATTCGCCTGCGCGGCCTGTTGCTCGGCATGTCGGATAGCGAGATTCGCGAGAAGCAACAGGCTATCGCGGAGTTCTGCGAACTTGGCGACTACCTCGACCTGCCGCTGCGGACTTATTCGAGCGGTATGCGTGTGCGTCTCGCGTTCGCGGTTTCCACCGCCGTCGACGCGGAGATCCTTCTGCTCGACGAAGTGATGGGCGTGGGCGACGCGTCGTTCATGCACAAGGCGGAGGAACGCCTCGCCGATCTGCACAGCCGCGCGGAAATCGTCGTGCTGGCAATGCACTCGAATCCAGAGATTCGCCGGGTCTGCAACAAGGTACTGTGGATGGAGCGCGGTCGTGTTCGTGCCTTCGGTCCGGTGGAAGAAGTGTTGCCGCAATACGAAGCGACGACGTAACCCCCGTCATACGAAGGGAAACGCCATGGGCGCCCGGCGGACCGTCGGGCCAAACCATCCGAGGGAGAGCGGGCCGCCCGTCTCGCCTGAACGATAACCGACCCGGACGCGCATCTCGTCGCGTTCGAGCTTCGAACGGCAACCAGGCGTGCTTTCCGAGATACTGCATGAATGATCACTCATTCCGGGTTCTGCTATTCGATACGAAGTACAGAAACCCGAATCACTATATTTGCCTCGCGCTCTTCAGCGCGCTGCAGCGGCACCCGGACGTCGCGTTCGTCGCGAAGGCCGAGCCGCTCGACGCGGTCGCCGTGGCGGCGAAGAATGAGTGCAATCTGTTCATCGCGTTCGACGGAGAGGAACTGGACGAGGTGCTGTGCCAGCGCATCGCTGCGGTGTGTGGACGTTCGATCCTGTGGGTCACTGAAGACCCCTACGAGCTGAAAGTCAATCTGCACCATGCGCGGTTGTTCGATCTCGTTTTCACGAACGATTCGTCGAGCGTCACCGCTTATGGCGCCAAGGGGCGCCACTTGCCGCTCGCGGGTGCGGTGGAGTTTCATTCGTTCCCATTGCACCCCGCCGATCGTCCTCTGCGCTACGATCTTTTTTTCGCGGGCACAGCCTGGCCGAATCGAAGCGCCTTCGTGCGTTCGATCCTTACCGGGATGCCAGGGGACTGGAAGTTCAAGCTCGCACTGCCGACCAATTCGTTTCTGCCGCCGCACGGCGTGGACTTGCCCGAAAGCACCCTGTCGTGGCGTACGCCGCCGACGGAATTCGCGCGCTTCGTGAATCGCAGCGCGATTACGCTACTGCTGCCGCGCGTGTTTTCGGCGTCCGCCGGTGGCCGCGAATATGCGGAGACGCCGCCGCCGCGTCTGTTCGAAGCGGCGCTAGCGGGCGGCGTGCAGATGGTGCACGAGTCGCTGCGCGAAGTCGCGCGATCCTTCGAGCCGGACAAGGAGATCATCCTTTTCTCGTCCACGGCGGACTTCATGACGAAAGCGACGCGCGTGATCGAGGACCGCGCGTATCGCGATTCGATTGCCGGGGCGGCACGCGAGCGCGCGCTCGCCGAGCACACTTACGACAGGCGCGTCGATGCGATCCTCGCTGAAGCGCGCGGCATCGCGCACAGCAAGCCGTGCGTCGACACGCAAAAGCCGCGTACGCTGATGTTCGTGGTGCATAACGTGATGAGTTTCGGCAATTTCGGCGGCATTGAAGTGTATCTCGAGCGCATTCGCACGAAGCTCGGCCCGGACTGGAAGGTGCTGTTCTATCTCCCGGGCGAAGGCGCGCAAGCGCGCGAGGCGCGCGTGCTTTCCGGCGATTACACTGAGATTCAACGCTACCGGGTGAACGAGGCATTCAATGCGGACGTGCTGACCTCGCCCGCACAGGAGCAGGCGTTTCGGCGCGCACTACTGGAGCAAGGCGTCGATCTGGTCCATTTCCATCACTTCATCGGGCATGTTCCGTCGCTCGTCTACGTGGCGTCCGGACTGGGCGTGCCGATCGCGTTCACCGCCCATGATTTTTTCCCCGTCTGCCACGAGTTCAACCTGCTTTCGTTCAAGCACGAGTTCTGCGGGGCGCCAGACGTTTCCATCTCCCAATGCGATGTCTGCCTGTGGCAGAAGCATCGCATCGCGCCCGGTTCCCAGGCGCGGCGGCGAGCCTTCTGGAACGATGTCATGCGCCGTTGCGACCTCATCGTCTTCAATACGGAATCGACGCGCAACATCTACGCAAAGATGCTGCCCGCGGTGCGGCAGCACGAGCGCGCCATCATCCTGCCGGTGCCAGTGCCGGATGGTCCGGTGCGCGTGCGGCAGCACGCATCGTCGACGAAGCTGAAAATTGCGATTCTTGGCAACGTGACACGGCAAAAGGGGGGCGAGCTGATCGGACGCGCGTTGCCGATGCTCGCCGATGCCCCCGTCGAGTTCCACGTGTTCGGCCGCATCGATTTTAGCTACGGGAATCTCGTGCGTGCGCAGAAGCTCGGCAACGTGATCGTGCATGGTTCATATTCCGCGGATGCGCTTCCCGATGCGCTCAAGGAATGCGACGCGTCGCTGCATCTGTCCATTTGGCCGGAGACGTATTGCCTGACCTTGTCGGAGGCGTGGCAACAGGGGCTCGTGCCGATCGTGAGCGATATCGGCGCGCTGGGCGAACGGGTTCAGCACGGGGTGAACGGCCTGAAGATCGCGCCGGCTAGCGAAGGCCAACTCGTGGACGTCGTGCGCCGTCTCATCGACGAGCCCGAATTGCTCGACACGCTGCGCGCGGGAATTTCCGAACAGTTGTATGCGAGCCTGTCGCCGCATGTTGAAGCGTTGCGCCACGCCTATAAAGCGCTGTTGCGCACGCCGCAGCCTGAGGTCTATGCGGGGGCGGAGATCAAGCATCCGCGCCTTGCTGACATGGGCATCGTTCTGCCGTCGACGAAATGGCACGTCGGTGTAAACGAACGGCCTGGCGTGAGCGAGTCGTCCGCGGCCCGGCTCATCTTTACGGCGCGCCGGCTCGCAAACGTTTATCGCTCGCACGGGCTGAAGCAGACGCTCAGGCTCGTCGTGAACCGCGTGCGGAGCCGCGTATGAATAGCGCCATGCGAGTGCTGGTCTGCGGCGCATCGCCGGACTCGGTGAACAACAACGCCGTCCTGCGCGGATATGTCGGCGAGGGCTTTCGTTCGCTAGCGCAGGTGAGCGCGGTGCGTATTTGCTCGCTCGAGAGCGCGGAGCAGACCGCGCGCGATTTCGAGCCGCATCTCATCCTGGTGTTCGGCTCGTGCATGCCTTCGACGTCGCACTATTTAGGGCTTAAGGAGGTGGCGCTCGATACCGGGGCGTGCCTCGCATTCTGGCTTCACGACGATCCTTATGAGTTTGACTTCTCATACAAGATTATCCCGCTCGCGGACGTCATCTTCTCGAACGATCGCTGGACGGCCACGCACTACGCGCATCTCCACGTTCATCATCTGCCGCTCGCGGCGGACCCGGCCGCGCACGTGCGCGAATGGAACCCGGACAAGGCGCGCGACGTGTTCTTCTGCGGCGTCGGATTTCCGAATCGCGTAGCGTTGTTGAGGGACTGTGCGCAGGCGCTGTCGTCGTTCAAGGTGGCGGTGGTGGGGTCGGAGTGGCCCTCGGACATGCCGTTCGCGCAGAACCAGCGCGTTCCGAATGCCGAGTTGCCCGACTGGTGTGCGAGTTCGCTCGTGACGCTTAATCTGGGGCGGCGCTTCAATCTCGCCAACAGCCGCTTCAATCTGGAGGCATCGACGCCCGGGCCGCGCACCTTCGAAGCCGCCGCGGCCGGCACCGTGCAGTGCTTTTTCGTGGAGGGCCTGGAAATCGAGAGCTACTACGAGGAAGGCAGCGAAATCCTGTTGTTCGATACGCCGCTCGAACTGCGCCAGCATGTCGAAATGATGCTCGACGACCGTCCGCGCGCGCAAGCGATCGCGACGGCTTCGAGAGAAAGGACCTTGCGCGACCATACTTATGCGAATCGAGCCGCGCGCATTCTGGAAATATTTGGCGGCATGAACCTCTTGACGCGCTGACGGCGCAATCGAAGTACGGCTGGTCTGTGGTGTATTCTCTAATGATCGAGCAGATACCCGCCGTCATTGACGCATCGCGTCATGGATCACTTGGGAGCATATACATGGAGGGAAATCACCTGCGGAAAGAACTGACAATCGACATGCTGACGGCAACCGAACTCGCGCCGTTGTTCTGGCGGCCCGCGAGACTCGGCGTGGTCAGCGCCTGGTGGGAGCACGTTCCGTTCGCTCACTGGCTGGTCGCGGCCATGCAGCCGAAATCGCTTGTCGAACTCGGAACGCATAATGGTGTGTCCTACTCCGCATTCTGCGAGGCCGTCTCGCGTCTCGGCCTCGATTCGCAGTGCCACGCAGTCGACACATGGCAGGGAGACGAACATGCCGGCTGGTACGGTGACAATATCTACGCGGAACTCAGAACATTTCACGACGCGCACTACGGTTCGTTTTCCACGCTACTGCGCATGACCTTCGACGAAGCGGCGACCTATTTCGAGGATGCCTCCATCGATCTGCTACATATCGACGGCCTTCACTCCTACGAAGCTGTGTTGCACGACTTCGAAACGTGGCTGCCGAAGATGTCGGAGCGGGGTGTCGTGCTCTTTCACGACATCAACGTCCGGGGCGGCGGCTTTGGCGTGTGGAAGCTCTGGAGCGAGCTGCAGCAGCGCTATGCGAGCTTCACGTTCGTTCATGGCCACGGTCTTGGTGTATTGGCGGTGGGCAGCGCGGTAGGCGACGCCATCGCTGGCCTGTGCTCGCTTGCCGGTCGGGAGCAGGCGAGCGTCATTCGCGAGCGCTTCGCGCTGATTGGCGAACGCTGGAACTTCGAATATCGTGATGCGGAGCGCACGCGTGAACTGGGCCGGCACGCGCAGACGATCGCTTCGCTCAACGATGAGGCAGCCGCGTTGCGCCATCAAATCAAGCAACACGTTGAGCACGCCGCGCAACTGCAGCGGGCTGTCGAGGAAGTCAAGGAATCGCATCGGGCACGCGATCTCCACATTCAGCGGCAAGACGGAGAACTGAATGCATTGCGCATACAAGGCGCCGATCTTGAAACGGCCCGCATGACGCTACACAACGGCTTGCAAGACCAGCTCCGGCGCGCGGACGTGCTGACAGCGCAGATCGAGGAACTAAGCGCGTCGCGCGCCAAGCTCATTGGGAACAACGAAACGTTGCGCGCGGAACTCGATGCGGCGAGACGAGGCGCTGTTGAGCGTATCGGGATGGATCTCGCCGACCGGCGCCACGAGCAAGGCGTGGAACCGCGCGACTCTCCGGTACAAATGTCCGAATTTCGCTCCGAACCAGCTCAAGAAGAGAAAACAAGCAGTACTTGAACGGTGTCGGATTAATTGGGGTGTCCCGGATTCGATATGATCGATCTCGTCACCCTTTGTCAAAACTAGTTTCCGAAAAATCACATATCAACGATGCGCAGGATCTGTATATTCTCCTTTTACGACGAGCATGGCATCGTCGACGACTACGTCATTTATTTCCTGGCCGAACTGAACAAGTTTGTCGGAAAGACAATCTTCTATTCGAATGGCCCTCTGACTCGCGATTCGGAAAATGCGCTGCGCGGGGTGGTCGACGAAGTCTTGGTTCGTCCGAACGAAGGCTTTGATGTGCTCGCTTACAAAGAAGGTCTGGAGAAAATCGAGTTCGGCCGCGACGGCGATTACGATGAAATCCTGATGGTGAACCATACCTGCTATGGCCCGATATATCCGTTCAGGGAACTCTTCGACGAAATGGATTCGCGCAAGTGTGATTTCTGGGGCATCACGGCGCATATGGAAATGACGCCGAATCCGCTCACCGGAACCGGCACGCTGCCTTATCATTTGAACGCGAATTTCATCGCCGTGCGGCGCACGATGTTTGAGTCGAAGAGTTTCCAGCAATACTGGAAACAGATGAGCGGGCGCATCTCGTACGAGGAAGCCATCCTCAGTCACGAAGCGCGCTTTACCGAGTATTTCACCAAGCTCGGCTACAACGCCGAAACCTATATCGACTCCAGGAAATATGGCACGCATTATCCGGCCATTCTCGATGTCGATGAAACCCTGATTGACCGCAGTCCGATCATTAAGCGCCGCGCTTTCTTCCACGATCCGCGTTTCCTCGAACGATATGCCGCGGACCTACCGCGCGCGCTGGGCGTGATAGAGAAAACCTCGGATTACGACCGCGGACTCATCTGGCGCAATATCGTGCGTTCCGCCGAGCTGCGCAACCTGAACACGAACGCCGCGCTCACCAGCGTGCTGCCCGACGTACGTCTCAAGAAGGGCGAACCGCTCCCGGACTATGGCCGCATTGCGGTATGCGTTCACGTCTACTACACGGAGATGCTGGAAGAGATCCTGTCACTTACGGACACCATCCCTGGCAAGTTTGATTTCATCGCGACCACCGAGACGCAAGCGAAGAAAGAGATCATCGAAAAGACGGTGACCGGGCGTGCGAACGTGAACCAGGTGATCGTGCGGATCGTCGAGCACAACCGTGGCCGCGACATGTCAGCGCTCTTCATTTCGTGTCGCGACCTGTTCCTCGACGACACCTACGACCTCGTGTGCCGTCTGCATACAAAGAAGTCGCCTCAGGTCGCCGCGGGCCGGGGCAATTTGTTCAAGCGCCACATGTTCGAGAACCTGCTCAACAGCCCGGGTTTCACGACCAACGTGCTCGACATGTTCCGTGACAACCCGTGGATAGGCGTGGCGATTCCGCCCGTCGTTCAGTTCTCGTACTGGACGCTTGGCCATGCGTGGTTCGTGAATCGTCCGAAGGCGGAAGAGGTCGCAAAGTTACTGGACCTCAAGGTGCACTTCGATCCGGATACGCCGATCGCCGCCTATGGCACGATGTTCTGGTTCCGCCCGAAGGCGCTTCGCAAGCTTTTCGCGCAAGAGTGGAAGTGGACCGACTTCAACGCGGAGCCGAATCATTTGGACGGCGGTCTCGCGCACGTGCTCGAACGTCTGATCTGCTATGTGGCACAGGATGCGCGTTACACCACGCAGCAAATTCTGAGCTCGCATCTGGCGGGCTGGAACTATGCGGTGCTCGAGTACAAGCTGCAGAAGCTCGCCGCTGCGTTGCCTAATTCAGACTTCGATTACCAGGTGCACATGCTGGAGCAGTGGAAGGCAGAGGGCTACCCGTCGCACGTGGTGGGCGGGACGTTGCAGAGCATGACGCCTACCTCGGTGCGCAAATCCTGGAGCGACCTGGTTTTAGCGATCAAGAGATCGATTCTTTTTCGATCGCCTACGCTGTTCAAGGTGCTCCAGCCGGTGTACCGGGCAGTAGCGCGGCGCAAGCCGCGCGCGTGACTCGGCGGTCCAGTCCCAAACCTTTTGATAAAACGATAAGACAACTATGCGAATCTGTCTCGTAACAGGCGGCGCCGGCTTCATCGGTTGTGCCATTTCACCGCTTCTCGTGAAGCGCTTCGATCGCGTCATTGCGTTGGACAACATGCATCCGCAGATTCACGTCACACCGGATCGGCCGAAGCAGTTGCATCCGGATGTCGAATTCATCGTCGGCGACGTCACCGAACGCGAAACGTGGGAAAAGCTGCTTCCCAACGTGAAGCCCGATGTTGTGATCCATCTAGCGGCTGAAACCGGCACCGGCCAGTCGCTCACCGAAGGCACGCGTCACGCCATGGTGAACGTCGTCGGCACTACACAGATGCTCGACGCCTTCGTGCGCCACGAGGCCATCCCGAAGCGCATCGTGCTGACGTCGAGCCGCGCGGTGTACGGCGAAGGCGCGTGGCAGGACGCGTCGGGCAAGATCAGCTATCCCGGCCAGCGCTCGGCCGAGCAACTGGAAAAAGGCATCTGGGACTTTCCGGGCCTGAAGTGTCTGCCGTTCGAGGCGACCCGCACCGAACCGCGTCCGACGAGCATCTATGGCGCGACAAAGCTCACTCAGGAGATGATGTTGAGCGCATGGGTGAAGTCGTTCGGCGTGGAACTCGGCGTGCTGCGTCTGCAGAACGTCTACGGGCCGGGTCAGTCGCTGAGCAATCCGTACACGGGCATCGTGTCCTTGTTCGCGCAGCTGGCGCGTTCAGGCAAGGTCATTCCGTTGTACGAAGACGGCGAGATTGTCCGCGACTTCGTTTTCATCGACGACGTGGCCGCCGCCATTCACACGATCGCGACGATTGATCCGCTGCCGTCGAGCACGGCTTACGACATCGGCTCAGGCGAAGCGACCACCATCCGCCAGCTGAGCGAACTGATCGGGAAGATCTACAACGCGCCCGCACCGGTCGTGAACGGCAAGTTCCGCAACGGCGACGTGCGCGCCGCGTCGGGTGACATAACGCGCAGCCGCAACGAACTCAAGTGGGAGCCGCAGTGGAGCGTGGAGCGGGGCGTCACCACGCTGTGCAAGTGGATCGACGAAACCATCGCGTCCTGATCTCGAGCGGCGGATAACCATCGATGAAGTTTCGACTCCAGTATCTCCGAGCTATCGCCGCGTTCCTCGTCGTGATATGGCACGCAAGCTACCACCTCTGGGCGGTTCGCGGCGACAACATCCTGCTGGCGAAGACGCCTGGCGTGGCCGGCGCGTTCGGCGTGACGCATTGATTTGAATCCCGGGGAAATCGTTCGATTGGTACGAGGCATTCATAGCTGCTAGACGGATGAAAAATGCGGTGGCGCCGTCTCTTGGAGCCTGAATTGAACTTGGCGCCATGGCGTTGTCGTTGGTGACGAAAAATCAGTCAGTTGTGGGGTTGGGCTTCGTCGAGGTGTTCGTGAATACGCCGCTTGACGTTTGCGAGGCGCGCGATCCGAAAGGCCACTACAAGCTGGCCTGGCGTGGTGAGTTGCGCGACTTCACCGGCATTGGCTCGGCATACGAAGTGTCTGATACGGACGATGTCGTTATCCCCACGCAAACTTTATCGATCGGCAAGTGCGTAGTTTTGCTTCTCGACTACGTGGAACGATTTCAGAAATGGGCCGTGCACGCATGAATACAGATTCCAACCAGAAGAGCGAGAAAACGCTCATCGTCGTCCTGGGCATGCACCGCAGCGGCACGAGCGTCCTTGCGCGTGCCATGGGAACGCTCGGCGGCGAGCTCGGCGAGCGTCTGATGCCGCCCGTCGTCGGCGTGAACGACAAGGGCTTCTTTGAAGACATGGACGTTAACGCGATCAACGTCGAGTTGCTGAAGGCTGCCGGTGCCGATTGGTACTCGATGATGCCGATCGACCTGGACTGCATCGGGGCATCGTTGCTGGACCGTCTCCAGACCAAAGCGATCACGGTCTTGCGCGAGAAATGCGCGGGCAATGACACGTTCGTTCTTAAGGATCCGCGCCTCACGCGCCTCGTGCCATTCTGGCGGCCGGTCTTTGCATGCCTGAACTTGCGCGTGGTCTATGTCGTTGCCGTGAGAAATCCGATTAGCGTCGCAAAGTCGCTGGCCAGGGTTCATCATTTCGCGGAAGAGAAGTCGTACATTTTATGGCTGGCTCACCTGGTGGCGGCGCTCGAAGATACCAGGGACCAGGAACGCATCTTCGTCGACTACGACCTGTTGATGGATGCGCCCGCGCGCGAGCTTTCCCGTGTGTCGGAGGCGGCGGGACTGCCGCAGCGCGTGGAGGGACTGGAAGAGTTCGAACGGGAATTCCTGGAGGACGGTTTGCGCAACAGCCGTTTCTCGGCTAATGACCTCGACGTCGTCAGATCGGCGCCGCCGCAGGTGAAGAGCGTGTTCATCGCTATGCAGCGTGCCGCCGTGGCGGAGATCGCCGCACATGGCCCCGAACTGGACTCCGCAGCTCAGGAGGGCAGGCGATATCTCGACTCGATCGCGCCGCTGCTGCGCTACGAATGGCGCCTTGTGCGACACGTCGAAGAGGTGACGCCTGCGCTCACAGACGCGAACGCACGGATACAGGTGCTGGAACTCGCGCTTCGCGACAGCGAGGCGCGTGCCGCTAGCGAGATCGCCGCAAGAGACCAAGTCGTGCTCGGACTGGGGCGAGCGGTCGCCGAGGGCCGGCGCATGATCCGGGAGCATGTGAATCACCTGGAAGCAAGTCAGCGTTACGCAAACGATCTTAAGGGGCAGGCGGAGCATTCCTCTGTCGCGCTCGAAGCGCTTGAGTCGAAAGCGGCGACGCAGGAAGCCGCGCTTCGGCGAGCGGGCGAGGACATCGCGCAAGTATTCGGCTCGACGTCGTGGCGCATCACTGCGCCGCTGAGGGCGCTCCGCCGCATGGGTTCTTCGCGAAACCGCTGAGCGTGGCGGAGGATGAACGATCTGCGCACCCGGCGCGCCCAGGTAGGTCACCACAACCGACGTTCTAGAGATGCGACCATGACGCAGGCGAATGCAGAGGCAGGCAAACCGGCAGTCGCCGTCATCATTCCGTTCTACAACGGATCGAGATGGATCGAGCGGGCCTTGTTAAGCGTTTTTCAGCAAACGGTGCCGGCAGATGAAGTAGTGGTCGTCAACGACGGATCAAGCGTCGAAGAGCAGGCGGCACTGCATGACATAGGCGCAAGGTACCCCATACGGATCATCGACAAACCAAATGGCGGGCAGGGTTCGGCGCGAAACGCGGGTGTAGATGTTTGCAGTTCGGAGTATTTGTGCTTTCTCGACCAGGATGATTTCTATCTGCCGGACCATATCGAGGTTCTGGTTCGCGACGTTCCGATGAACGCGCAGAATTTTGGCTTTGTCTATGGCGACTGTATGGAGGCGGATGGAGAAGGAAACATCATTCGGCCGAGCATGGTGAAAGAACACTCAGTCCATCCTAAACACTCCATCGTCGATCTCCTGCGGAGCGATATGTTCATTCTTCCGTCCGCATCCATGATCGACAGGAAAGCATATCAAGCCGTCGGCGGATTTGACGAACAGTTCACAGGATATGAAGACGACGATCTTTTCATGCGCCTCTTTATGGAAGGGTACACCCCTCGTTTCGTCGACCGGCCTGTCTACGTGTGGTGCATCCATCGCGAGAGCATGTCCCACTCGGTTTTAATGAGCCGTAGCCGCTTTCGTTACTTTAAGAAGTTAAAAGAAGCCTTTCCAGATGATCCTGATCGAGATCGGTATTATTTCAGGGACTGTCTTGTTCCGAGGTTTGGCCGCGCGTTCGTTCTAGATGCGATAAGAGCGGCGAAGGAGCGATCACCATACAGGTCTGAGATCAATACAATACTGCGCGACTACGCAGCCGTTGTTCGTGAAAACGAGTACGTTGGACACCGCTACAAGCTAGAACTCACAGTATTTACCACTCTAGCTAAGATCGTACCCAATGAATTGCTTGGGATCTTGAGGATCGCGGCGCGTCTTCCGCTGATTCGCAGGTTAATCATAAACGAGCGCTGACCAGGCATCTCACGGACGGCCGTCTTGTTTGCCCGGGCGGTTCTCCGCTATAGCCAGATGAGGCGCGAGAATCTGCCGCTTCGTCTCACGGTGCCCGAGTTGCTCGGTCTGACTGGCTTGATTAGTCGCACGCGGAGCGACGGCGCCCGGCGCGCCGATCAGTGACAGTTCAGCCTTGTACAAGCCGTTGATCGTTTCGGCCAGCGCGTTGTCCTAGCAGTCGCCCCGGCTACCGACCGTTGGTTCGATGCCGGCTATTCTTTCTGACGTTGCTTTCCCGCGATGGCCGCCGCGATTCCCGCTTGTCGATCCAGCGAATTCCGTGATCTGAGTCGAAACCGATATACTTGCGCCAGAAAAGTGCAAGGAATCGGCAAAATGACAATCTCAATCGGCGGCGCGTCAGCCCTTCAGGACCGGCCGCTATCTCAAGCGGCACCGGCGCACTCGCTCCCCGGCGGCCAGGTCATCACCAACATTCAGGCTGTCCGTGGAATCGCCTCGCTGATGGTGTTTTTGGGGCATAGCATTCTGCTGCACCCCGGGATGGGGTTTGACTGGCTCACGCCCTTTATGGGTCCGATCGCATCGAGCGGCGTCGATATATTTTTCGTAATCTCAGGCTTCATCATCGCGACAGTGGCGATGAAGTCGGGAAGCGATACCAGATACAGCCCGCGAGAGATCGCCTGGAACTTCACAGTCAAGCGCCTGACGCGTATCTATCCGGTCTTCTGGGTCGTAATGGCGCTTGCTTTGCCTCTCGCGCGATACGTCGAATTCTCGCCGAGTTGGATCGAACACTCGTCTAATCTTCGGCAACTTTTCCTTGTGACGCATGTGAACAGCCACATCATGGCGGCGTGGTCGCTCGGCTTCGAAGTTTATTTCTATGCGGTTGTGGCGCTGGCGCTGCTGCTCTGGCCGCGCGGCGTAATGTCGGTGCTGGCGGTATGGTCTATCGGAACCATTGCAATCATTCTGTATGGATCGTACTTCGGAGGATCGTGGGTCGGGGCCTATCCCGTCTCTCCGATGGTCCTCGAGTTCGTTTTTGGCATGCTCATTGCTTGGTTGATCAGCAGGCGTGTGTTCGGCTTTGCGGTAACCAGCGCGGTCCTAGGTGCGATCTGCTTCGTTGTGGGGCTTGAAGTATTGCGCCTGAATACGTGGTATTCGCTCGGGCCGTGGTGGCGCACGATATACAGTGGCGTTCCGAGTGCATTTCTGATTTATGGAATTGTGGCGCTGGAAATGAAGCGGGGCTGGAAGTTCGCTCCGTTCTGGTCGAAGTTCGGGGATGCCTCGTACTCGATCTATATCTGGCACCAGTTCCTGCTTTATTCGATGCTGACCATTTGCGAGAAGGCAGGCTTGCTCGGTCGCGTCCCAGGGCCGCTCCTGCTTGGAATCTGGATGGCGATTGCGCTGTGGGTCGGGTTCCTTAGCTACCGTTATATCGAGATCCCAATCCAGGACGCATTGAACGGGCGCCTGATCAAGCGCGCCTCGTAAATCAATAATATGGCGCCTGCTCGTCGAACGCTTCGCTCTGGCCGACTTCCCATGATCTGCTTTAGCAATGAAGGCGATAAAATAGCTACAGATTTTCTGCGACAGGCAGAAGAGTAGTCGCCGGTCCCCTTAAATACTCAGGCGAACGAGGCATGAACGCAGTCGAGATCGAAGCCGCGGTATCTGAGCTGGCCGAACAGCCCACCATCTTTCGCGCGTTGAACGCACCCTCAAACGGTATCGCGCGCGCCGGGGCCAGGATCCCGACTTGGTCTGACCGATTTCCGTACGTCAATGACGCCTGTTCGGCGGCAGCAAGGAGGTACCGCGCTTTTCCGCACTGGCCACACCTACCTGCTCCACGCTGGCCAACTCGACTGGCAGGTAATCAACCCGGATATTTTCGGTTCGATAATTCAGGCCGTGGCTGACGACGAGGAGCGCGGGGCGCTTGATATGCACTACACCAGCATGCCGAGTATTTCTGCCAGATATCATGAGTGTGACAAGGCAATTCATTCAGTACTGCATCGTTGGCGTCGTATCCAATGCGTCCGCCTACTGTCTCTTCCTGGTGATGATTGCGAGCGGGGTTGAAGCGAAGGTCGGCATGAGTATCGTCTACGTGCTGGCTGCCGCGTTCAGCTTCTGGGTAAATCGGAACTGGACCTTTGCCTTCACGGGCAATTGGGTGAGCAACACCGCACGTTTTCTGGGCGCTCAGTGCTCCGGGTACGGTCTCAACTTGCTCATTTTGTTGATATTCCACGATCGCTTGCATTGGCCGGCAGCCATCGTTCAGGCAACCGCTATTCTGATCGTCGCGATTTACATGTTTCTCATATCGAAAGCGTTTGTGTTTCGGCAAAGCAACCATCGAGGAGCAAAGTGAGAAAGTGCCTGTCGTGCGGTCATAGGTTTGATGCAACATCTGCGCACATTCCCTGTCCGGCCTGCCATGCGGGACAAGCGATAATCGATGGATTCGCGGCGTTCGCCCCCGACCTTGCGCGATCGGGGGAATCGTTCAAGCCGGAATACTTCGCCAAACTCGCCGATCAGGAAGCACAAAGCTTCTGGTTCCGGTATCGAAACAAGCTGATCGTGTGGGCAGTGCAGAGATACTGCAATGGTTTCAAGAGCCTCATCGAGTTGGGCTGTGGAACCGGGTATGTGTTGTCAGCGATCGCCGCAAACTGGCCTGGCCGCACGCTGAAAGGCAGCGACATTTTCGTGGCCGGACTGACCTTCGCCTCGCGCAGGCTCGAACAGGTGGAGTTTATGCAAATGGACGGCAGAGCGATCCCCTACGCGGATCACTTCGACGCGATCGGCGCATTCGACGTTCTCGAGCATATTGAAGAAGATGAATCAGTGCTCGCGCAAATGCGCACTGCCTTGAGGTCGAATGGGACTTTGCTTCTTTCCGTTCCTCAACATGCGTGGCTCTGGAGCCCGCTGGATGACTACGCCTGCCACGTTCGCCGGTACGATGCCAAAGAACTTCACGACAAAATCGAACGCGCGGGATTTCAAATCAAACTCAGCACGTCGTTCGTTTCCGCGCTTTTACCCGCCATGTTCGCTTCCCGTTACATGTCCCGTGGCAAGGCAGTCAGCGACATCGATATCACCAGCGAACTTCAACTCGCTCCCTGGCTGAACAAGCTGTTCGCTTTCATATGCGACATCGAGTTTGCGCTGATTCGCGCAGGCTTGCGCCTGCCGATAGGCGGCTCGCGACTCATCGTCGCCACGAGAGCGGACTGAATGAGCGGTCTTGGGACCTGAATTGCGAAACGCCCCCGGGAGCGTGACTCCATTTAACCGACAAGCGTCGATAAGACTTCGCCGATGTAGATCTGTTGTTCCTCAGACAGACCAATCCACATCGGCAGGCGAATGAGGCGGGCGGACAGGTCGTCCGTCACGGCAAGCTCGCCTGACGTCGTACAGAACTGCCTTCCCGCAGGCGCGGAATGCAGAGGGACATAGTGAAAGACAGCGTGGATGCCTGCGGACTTGAGCGAACGCAAAACGTCATCCCGGCTCAATTCCGGCGCCAGCAATACGTAGTAGAGGTGCGCGTTATGCGTGCAATCCTTGGGGATGATTGGACGGCGCAACGCGCCAGATAGCTCGAGCGGCTCGAGAATCCTGTGGTAGTTATTCCAGAGTGTCATGCGCATATTCGTGATGGAGGCCGCCTCCTCCAGTTGCGCCCACAAAAATGCGGCAGTCAGTTCACCCGGCAGAAAAGACGAGCCGATGCTTTGCCACGTGTATTTATCGATCTCTCCGCGAAAGAACTGACTACGATTGGTTCCTTTCTCACGGATGATTTCGGCGTTGAGCACGTTCGACTCGTCATTGACCAGCAGGGCGCCGCCCTCTCCCGAGATGACGTTCTTGGTCTCGTGAAAGCTAAAGCAGCCGAGATCGCCAAGGCTTCCAAGCGGCCTTCCTTTGTAGCTGGCCATGACGCCCTGCGCCGCATCCTCAACTACCGACAAGCCGTGAGTTTTCGCGATATTCAGAATGCTGTCCATCTCGCACGACACGCCCGCGTAGTGCACCACCACAATCGCTTTCGTGCGCGGCGAAATGGCCGCTTCAATCAGCGTTTCGTCCATATTGAGCGTGTCGGGACGGATATCGACGAACACGGGTTTCGCGCCGCGCAGCACGAAAGCATTCGCTGTCGAGACGAACGTGAACGAAGGAAGGATGATCTCGTCGCCGGGCTCGATGCCGATCAGCAAGGCGGCCATTTCCAACGCGGCGGTACATGAGTGTGTCAGGAGCGCTCTCACCGATCCCGTCTGTTTTTCAAGCCAGTCGTGGCACAAGCCGGTAAATGGCCCGTCGCCGGCAAGCCTGCCTTGCGAGTGCGCCTGCGCAATGTAACGCAGTTCGTGCCCCGTCATGTGTGGACGATTGAACGGAATGGAGGCGTTACCCGGAGGCATCCGGGGATAGAAGTTTTCAGGCATAAGGTTCGCGAATCACAGTTGAAGCAAACAGGCACATTCGGAGTCGGACGGTGGTTCGTCCACAAGAAGAAACATACGCCATGCAGATCTATTCACGTTGAAAACCAGCCATGCCAGCGGGCGGGTCTTCGTTGTTCGACGTCGAAAGTCCGCGTTCCGTTTTCTCGGAAACCAGAAAGGTCGGCCGTCCCATGGTGCGGAAATGAATCCTCGATACATATTCGCCGATCATCCCGAGTGCGAACAGCTGGACCCCGGCAAGAACCGATATTGCGGAAGCCAGAAAGGTAAAGCCCGGCACGCTTCCGCCGTGGATCAAGCGCACGAGACAAACATAGATGAGGAGCAAAAATCCTACAGCGGAGAACAGAATGCCCATCACGCTCGCGATCTGCAAAGGCAGCGCTGTGAAACCCGTGACCATGTTGAGGAGATGCGCGAGCAGCTTGCGGACGGTATAGCCGGAAGTGCCGCCCGCGCGCTGATCGTGCCTGACGACGACTGAGGTGAACCGTGTCGTGCCCCACGTGAGCATGACGTCGATGTTGACCGACGGTCCTTGATCTTCGCCAAACGCCTCGCGCAGGCGTGTCCTGAATGCCCGGAACGCGGAAGCATGGCGGGCGGAGTCGACGCCCATCGCGACCTGAAGCGCCCATTTCGACGCGCGGGACGCGAAACCCCGAAACAGACCATGGGGATTGTCGTGAGGGGAAAAGCCGTACACCACGTCGATGTCATCGGTCATCGCCGAGAGGAGCTTATGCAGTTCCTCCGGTGGATGCTGAAGGTCATCGTCCATCGTGACGATCACGTCCCCGCGCGCGGCCTTTATCCCGCACAACAGGGCGTTGTGCTGCCCGAAATTACGCGACAGCCGGAACGCGCGAACCCGATCGTCTTTTTGCGCCAGTTCGACAATGACGGGCCAGGACCGGTCACCGCCCGCGTCTTCGACGAAAACGATCTCATAGGCGATGGATAGATGCGCCAGCGCAGCAGTGATTCGCTCGTGTAACGGCACGAGCATGTCCTGCGCCCGATAGACGGGTATCACAATGGAAATCATCTGTTGCATATCCTCGACTCCATTCTGCGGTCATCTCGATCGTCGCGGACCACGGATGACGGATAATTGCTCAACGCGTCACGGGGCGACGGGAACATAAACGTGAATCGAAGGGTCCGGACTGGCAGACGGAAGTTCCTTGAAGTGTGTCTCAAGATACTGCTGCTCCAACGGATGCGTATTCTTGAACCGGAGATCGTCCCTTCCGTCGAGAGCCCCATCGACAACGACGACTACGGCCACCGGGGCCCGTTGCAAACGCCGTATTTCCGCTTCCTCGAACTGGCGATCGCGGTGGAATAACCCATAGAGATCCCAGACCGGCGACACCCTGTCGAGAAGCGGGTACGCCGAGGGCCACAGCGGCGTGACCCAGAGCGTCTTTCCTGGCGGCACAAACGTGCGATCGATATTCTGGAGAAAAAGAATGGCCTGCGCGGTATTGGGCTCGACCACCAGCGTATCGGCACCAACGGTAACACGCTGCCAGTTGCCGTTCCGCAGCGCCTCCAGTCGCGGCATCAGGGGTAACATTCCGATTGCGCTGGCGACCAACAACACCGGAATCATCCAACGTTTTATCGACTTTTTGCCCTCCGGCCAGCAAATCAGGCCGATCAGCATGGGAAACACCGAATGCGTCAGATGAGTCGTATCCGCCCGGGAAAACGCATAGTGCTCGTACGGTATCGCTGCGATGACCGCGGCGGCGAAGATGGCATGGGACTTCGAGATGGCGTCGCCGGAAAGACGGAGTAAGTGGACGACGCCAGCCAGCGAAAACAACGGCAGCGCAACGAATCCAAGCCCGATCGCGACCTGCTGCGCGACATCCAGAGGGGCAAGTGCGTCGAATTTCACCAGCCAGGGCCACGGCACTGGCAGAGGCAAATTTGTCGAGTTCGAATGGAGGTTGAGCAGCACCGATTGAGCAAACGCGGAGCCAAATCCGGGCACCACGATGAGTGCGAGGATTACCGGCAGGTATCCCGCACCGATGCCCAACACGCCCCACGCGGCTCGCGAAACGAGCGGAAACTGACGGCGGTGTTTGAGGCTGAGCAGCATGATCGTCAACAAGCACGCGATGACCCCGTACAACCCATGATTTCGGCCTATGACCGCACTCGCGCCGACATAGACACCGGCCCAGAAAAAGCGCGCGGCAGTAGGCTTTTCAACGAGCAGCGACAGCACCAGAACGATTGCAATCGATAGCACGATGTCGATCGTCTTGTGCTCGGGATACATCCACAAGGACGCGAGGAGTGCGACGCCGCACAACTGGATGAAGCTGACGCGGGTGCTCGAGCGCGCCACCGTCACGACGACGAGACACACTGCCACCGCCTCGACCAGATACATCCACGCGCGAAGAGTGACCATGCCGTGGTCGTGCACGGCGGCCATGAACATGGCGGCGAGCCAGTAACGGCCGGGATCATAGGCCATGAAGTCGCGCAGCGGAACGTCGCCGGCGAGCGTGCGCTCTGCGCCGTACCACAGGAACCCGCCATCAGCGATGTTGAAGTCGAAGTGTCGTTGCAACAGAAAGAGCGCGGTGACCCAGGCAGTCGAAAAAAGGAGAGCCGCCATTAAATGCGGCGATCTCAAAAGACGTGGTGCGATCAACTGTTACTCCAGTTCAAGACGACAGCGATTGCTCGTGCGGCAGTTATCGCCCCGCGCCGTGCATCGGGAAAATGCTCAGTGAGCATTGAACCATTTGTGGTAGGTGTGGACGCTTCTATAGGCGACGAAGCCCGATCGCTCGATGACCGATCTCGCTTGAACGTTCGAGCAATGCGTCGAGTATTCGATCGAAGCATAGCCTTTGTCGAGCGCCCAACTTTCGCATTGAGTCAGCAACGCGTCGAGAAGCCGCCGACCGCGCCAGTGACTTTCGACGGCGCAAAGGGGACAGTCGATCGTGGCGTCGTCGATGCGCCTGACCGCGGCGAAGGCGATTATCTCTCCCTTGTGCTCGACGACGAAAACCTCGTCCGCACTCATTTTGAGGCAGCAGTTCCGGGCCCAGGACGCGTACACCTCATTTGCATCGCGCTTGTCCAGGCGAACGTCGTTGTGATAATGCCCCGTGTACCCATTGAACGCTCGCCGTGCAAGCGCTTCAACCGACGACGCATCATCCGCGTTCGCAAGGCGCATTCTGAATGCCGGTGCGAGCGGTATGGCGTGGCGCGCCTCAATGGCTTTGCTGTGATACAGAAGCGTGTCCGCAAGCGAGGCTCCTCCTGCTTCCAGTTCATTTATCAGATCGCGCTCTTCGGCCGCGACGCGCGCGATGAGCAACTTCACTCCGGCGGCGATGCATAAATCGAACAACTGCACAACGGAGTCGCCTTGCTTAAGAATCATCTTGGCGACACTGATGCCAAAGCGATCGGTGTCCAACTCGGATAGATGCAGCTCCACCGGATCTCCGGACAGGGTGAAATAGCTGTTGATGTCTTGGTCCAGTGATTATACGTGCTGATAAAACGATTTCGAAACGTGGGCGAATTGAGTGGAGCGGCTTGAAATAAAGGACACCGGGAGGCTGCAGCGGACTTGTTTGAATACATCGAAAGGTTTTAACCCTGGTCGTCTTCATTCGTCGCGCGGGTTTCTATCGCCAGTTCAGTTCCTGCAAGACTCGATCACCACTCAACAGACGAAGGATGTCGCTGAATAACCCGAGACCTCTGGAAAGCGAAAAACAGAGGGGACCTCGTTTGCCCGCGGGTCAGACAATGCTGTGGTCCCAGTGCTCAATTTCTCGACCATAGGTGACATTGCGCTAGACTCCCGTAGGCGTAACAAACGGAAAGGCCGGTTGCCGAATTCCGGAATTTTGAGCAAACTGCGTGTTTGTTGCGGCCACACAACGAAGTGCCCTCTATAAGGCACGCATTTCCATACACATGAAAGCTACTAGCGCGCCGCATTCCGGGCCCGACGGGTTGTCCGTATCGGTGGTCGTCTACCAGCCTGATATCGATCAATTAACTTCAACGCTCGCCGGCCTTGGCGTCGCGTGCGATGCGTTGCATACGGAGCGGCCAGACTGGGCGGTGGCACTTTATCTGGTCGACAACGGCGGTCTGCCGGACGTCTCCGCAACGCTGGATCGGCTCCGGGCGCACGGCGTCATTTGTAAGATTATTACTGGCCACGGCAATGTGGGCTACGGCCGCGGCCACAACCTGGCGATCGAGGGCAGCAACAGCCGCTATCACCTGGTGTTGAACCCTGATATTGATCTCGCACCCGACGCTCTCAAGCAAGCTCTCGATTTCTTCGATGCGCACGCGGAAGCCGGTCTGATCACGCCTTGGATCGGCGACGAGCATGGGCAGCAACAGTTCCTGTGCCGGCGCTACCCGACGCTACTCGATCTGTTTGCGCGGGGTTTTTTACCGGCACGGCTGCGACGGTTGTTTGCGCGCCGCCTCGCTCGCTACGAGATGCGTGACCGGATCAACGCGCGCGACATCGTGTGGGACCCACCCATCGTCAGCGGCTGTTTCATGCTGTTCCGCACGACCGTGCTGAGACGGCTAGAGGGCTTCGATGCCCGTTATTTCCTTTACTTCGAGGACTACGATTTGAGTCTTCGTGCACATGACGTCACCCGGGTTGTCTACGCGCCCGCCGTGCGCGTGCGGCATCACGGCGGAGGCGCGGCGCGTAAAGGCTCCGCGCACATTCGCATGTTCATGGCGTCGGCGTACAAATTCTTCAACCGGTTTGGCTGGAAGTGGTTATGAGTCATGTGCTCGTCACGGGGGCCAACGGATTTGTCGGTCGTGCGCTATGCCGCGCATTGCTTGACGCTGGACACACGGTCACCGGCCTTGTCAGGCGTGAGGGGCAGCTTGGAAGCGAGGTAGGCGAATGGGTCGACGCAAGCGTCGATTTTGCCGGCGTCGACGCGACATGGCCTGCAGCATTGCAAGTGGACTGTGTCGTACACCTGGCGGCGCGAGTCCATGTGATGCGCGAAGAGTCTACCGATCCGGACGCAGCGTTTCGCGCGACCAACGTCGACGGCACGCTGCGCATTGCGCAGGCCGCACAGCGTCATGGAGTAAGGCGTTTTGTCTTTGTCAGCAGCATTAAGGCGCTGGCCGAGGGCGATTCTGGCCGTCCGTTACGCGAAGACGATCCGCCGATGCCGCAGGACGCATACGGGCGTTCGAAGCTCGCCGCCGAGGAGGCATTGTTAAGCTATGGCGAAGAGTTCGGCCTGGATGTCGTAATCGTGCGACCACCACTGGTCTACGGACCCCAGGTGCGCGCCAACTTCCTGCGTTTGATGGACGCGGTCTGGAGGGGGATGCCGTTACCACTAGCTTCAGTCGGCGCGCGGCGCAGCCTGATCTATGTGAAGAACCTTGCGGACGCCTTGATGCATTGCGCGATAGATCCGCGCGCAGCCCACGAATGTTTTCACGTCGCAGACGCCGCAGATCCGACAGTCGCCGAGTTGGTGCGTTCGCTCGCTGGACATCTGCAAAAGACTGCGCGCTTGTTGTCGGTGCCTCCTGGATTGTTGCAGCTCGCAGGCAGGCTGACAGGTCGCTCGGCGCACGTGGAACGGCTGGTCGGCGCTCTGCAACTCGACACCGCGCGCATACGCACGACGCTCGGTTGGCAACCGCCGTATTCCACCGACGAGGGGCTGGCCGAAACCGCCCGTTGGTATCGATCCACGCATTGAGGGCGCGCATGCTGATGTACCTTTCGACCTTGCCTACGTGGGTCGCAATAACCGCGGTCGCGTTTGGCGCGGCATGCGCATGCGCCGCCCTCCTGTGGGCGCTGCTCCGAACCGGGATTGCGTGGCGGCTTGCCACGGATGTCCCGAACGACCGCTCACTACATGTCGTACCCACACCGCGCGTCGGCGGCTGGGGCATCGTACCGGTGGCCGTAGCGGCGACGTTTGAGCTCGCGCCAAGCCTTTGGTATGCCGCTCTTGGCACCGCCTTTCTTGCAGCGATTTCGCAAATCGATGACCGGCGGGGATTGCCGGCGAGGGTCAGGTTCGCTGCGCATCTGATCTCCGTCATCGGGCTGGTAGCGCTTTTTCCCGCCGATGCCCCTTGGTGGGCACTGGCAGTTCTCGCCTTTTTGATGATATGGCTGGTTAATCTTTACAATTTTATGGACGGCGCGGACGGTCTGGCCGGCGGCATGGCGCTGTTCGGCTTCGCCGGTTACACGGCCGGAGCGCTGCTTAGCGACCATCCCATGCCGGAATTGGCGTGGTCGTCGGCGGCGATCTCGGGCGCCGCGCTCGGCTTCCTGTTATTCAATTTCCACCCAGCACGCATTTTTCTCGGTGACGCTGGATCGATCTCGCTGGGTTTTCTTGCTGGGGCGCTTGGTTACTGGGGTTGGCGCGGGGGAGTTTGGCCCGTCTCGTTCCCCATTCTGGTGTTCGCGCCGTTCATCGCCGATGCCTCGATTACGCTTGCTCGCAGGCTGCTGCGCGGCGAAAGATTTTGGCAAGCGCACCGCGAGCACTACTATCAACGTATGGTGCGTTCGGGAATTGGGCACACCAGAACAGCGTTGACGTGGTATGTACTTATGATGGCTGGCATAATACTTGCTGTTAGTGCTCTTGGCCGTTCAGTGATTTTTCAGTCGTGTGTGCTGGCCGTTTGGATCGTCGTCCTCTGTGCAGCAGGCGCTTTGGTCGATTTGCGCTGGCGTCGTTTCCAATCAACACTGTCCGATAACTGAGGTATGACGCTGATGCTAAGAAACAAGGCCGTCTGGCTGTCTTTTAGCGCTTTCCTTTTTGACCTATGCGCGGTTGCCGCTGCCTGGCTGATCGCGTACATCATCCGCTTCAACGGTGTGGTCCCGGACGACTTCCGGGCCGGGGCACTGCACTCGCTCCTCTGGGTCCTACCGACGTACGGCGTCATGTTCCGTATCTTCGGCTTGTACCGCGGCATGTGGGTCTTTGCGAGCTTGCCGGATCTCGTTCGTATATCGAAAGCAGTCGTCGCCGGGGCGCTCGTCGCCATGGTTGTTTCGGTGCTGGTCCAACCTGTGCCAATCGTGCCGCGCTCGGTACTGGTGGTGTCGCCGCTATTTCTGTTTCTCGCGATGGGCGGATCACGCGCACTGTACCGTGCCACCAAAGAGTTCTATTTGTATGGTGGGCTCGTTGCACAGGGTAAGCCGGTCGTCGTGTTGGGCGCCGGCAACGCGGGCGCAAGTCTCGCGCGTGAGCTGTCGCGTTCGAGCGAATGGCGTTTAGTCGGCCTCCTTGACGACGATGTTTCCAAGCACGGGCGCGAGATCTATGGCTACAAAGTGCTCGGTTCGATGAGCGAATTGCCGCAACTGGCTGAGACGCTGAAGACCGAATACGCAATCATTGCCATTCCGTCCGCCACGGTGGATGTGCAGCGGCGTGTCGCGACGCTTTGCGTGCGCGCCGGCGTACGTGCGCTTGTGCTGCCTGCGCTAACCGATGTCACGCAAGGCCAGGCGTTCCTGTCGCGCGTGCGGCAGATCGACCTCGAAGATTTGCTGGGCCGCGATCCGATCAATATCGATACACCCCATGTAGAAGCGCTGCTGCATGGCAGGATAGTGATGGTCACCGGGGCAGGCGGGTCTATCGGCTCCGAATTGTGCCGCCAGATTTTGCGCTTCCAGCCGGCTCAACTTATTGCTTATGACTTGTCTGAATTCGCGATTTATCGGCTTACTGAAGAATTGGGCGAGCGTTTTCCAGACGTGTCGGTGATTCCGGTCATCGGCGATGCCAAGGACTCGCTGCTGCTCGATCAGGTGATGTCGCGTCACACGCCGCACATCGTATTTCATGCGGCCGCCTATAAACACGTCCCGCTAATGGAAGAGCAGAACGCATGGCAGGCCGTGCGTAACAACGTGCTCGGCACCTATCGGGTGGGTCGCGCTGCGATTCGTCACGACGTGAAGCATTTCGTGCTGATTTCGACCGACAAGGCAGTTAATCCGACTAACGTCATGGGCGCGAGCAAGCGTTTGGCGGAAATGGCGTGTCAGGCTTTGCAGCAGACCAGCGCGCGTACACAGTTCGAGACAGTTCGGTTCGGAAACGTACTCGGCAGCGCCGGCAGTGTCATTCCCAAGTTCCAGCAGCAGATTGCGAAGGGCGGCCCTGTCACGGTGACGCACCCCGAGATCACGCGCTTCTTCATGACCATCCCGGAAGCGTCGCAGCTCGTGCTGCAAGCGTCGAGCATGGGGCATGGCGGCGAGATCTTTATCCTCGACATGGGCGAGCCAGTGAAGATCGTCGACCTGGCGCGCGATTTGATTCGGTTGTACGGCTTTAGCGAGGAGCAGATTCGGATCGTCTTTACGGGGCTGCGGCCTGGCGAAAAGCTCTACGAAGAACTGCTGGCTTGCGACGAAACGACGACACGCACACCGCATCCTAAGTTGCGGACCGCACGCGCGCGCGAAGTGTCGGATGATCTGTTGGACAAGTTGTTGCCGTGGCTTATGCAGCATCGCGTGTTAAGCGACGACGAAGTTCGCCGCGACCTGCGCCGCTGGGTGCCGGAATATCAACCAGCCACCGCACCGGTGTTGCGTAGTGTCGGCAGCGTTACCTCGGTCACGCGGGCTTCCTAGACCCGTATAGGTGGTCCAGTTGCTGTCATGCATTAAGAAAATCGCCATCTGAGCGCCTTTTTCCGTTACCGCTTCCCCTTCCTCACCACCATCCACCGCGGCGACTTGAACCGCACAATGCTCATATAAAGCCACACATAAGTCGCTGCAAACACCACCACGAAACAGAACAGATGCAGCGTATGCCGCCAGAACAAGGTCGCCGGTACGACTGCGATCAGACATAGCAACCACAGATACGGCGACGTCAGCGAGTTCCGCCTCGTCAATTCCCGTGCCGTTCTCGCCCCCACCGCCCAACGCATCAACCGCTTATAAACGAGCATATGCAGATGCACGCCATCGGGAATCCCCGGCGACATCCCGCGAATGAATTTCTTCCGATAGATCGAGAAGCAGGTCTCGAAGATCGGGTACATGAAGAGCAGCACCGGATACCACGCCGATACATCGCGGTTGCGCATCACCAGCATGATGGATAGCTCGGCGAGGATGAAGCCGATGAAATACGCGCCGCCGTCGCCGAGGAAAATCAACCCTGCCGGGAAATTCCAGATGAAGAAGCCGAGCACCGCGCCCATCATCATGAACGACGCCGACAGCACGATCGGATCGGACACCTGGAACGCCACGTAAGCGAGTGACGCGAACATCATGAACGCGACCATCGAGGCAAGGCCGTTGAAGCCGTCGATGATATTGATCGCGTTGGCGAGTGCCGCGACCGCCAGCACCGTGACCGCGCAGGAGATCACCGCGTAAGACAGCAGAAAGTCCAAAGGCGGCACGCTGATGCGTGTGACGGCGATATCCAGCAGGAAGTAGGCGAGAGCGGCGGCGGCCATCGTGCAAACAAGCCGCGCGAGGGGCGACACGCGCTTGGTCAGATCCTCGATCAATCCCGAGCCGAACGCCGGCATGCCGCACGCGATCAGCCCCAGGATGCCGCCCGACACCGCGGGATACGCATGATGCAACTGCATGGCGGACACGATCAGCCCGACCAGAATCCCGGTCCCGCCGATGCGCGGCACCGGGCGCGCATGGAATTTCTGCACGCCGGCCAGATCGGTATCGGTGGAGAATTTTTCATGCAAATGGGCATAGCGCACGATCAACAGCGTGATCAGCAGCGAAACGAGAAAACCGAGCGCAAAACTAAGCATGAAAGTGAGCCTGAGCGAAGACGCCGAATTATACAAACGAAACGCAGGGCGCCCCGAAAAGCGGCGCTCGCTCCGATGCCGCGAAAATCCCAGATAGTGACGCCTGAACTGCCCGCAAACCCGTGTCCGTTATGGATTTCACCTATGTAAGGAAGTCTCGCGAAGGCCGTTAACCTGGATGCGGCGAAGTATAAATTGCCGGCGAAAAGACGGTCGCCGGCATATCGCGGGGTTCGCCGCTGATCTATAGACGTTCCGGAGACCCAATGCTTAACAATCTCACCATTCGTGGCGGCTTGACGCTCGTGATCAGCGTATTCGTCGCTTTCCTGCTGATCGTAATCGGCGTCGGCTACGGCGCGCTCAAGCTCGCCAACAGCAGCCTCGACGAAACGCGGAATAGCGGCGTGGCACTGTCACATCTGAAGGCAAGCTCGGAAAAGCTGCTGCAAGTGCAGCTCGCGCTCGGCACCTATCAGACGCTCTTTAGCGTCGGCAAGCAAACCGACGATCTGTTGCCGGCCGCGCACAAGGTGCTGATCGAGTCGAACAAGGACTTCGCCAATTACATGGCCGCCCCGTTTGCGAGTGACGCCGAGAAGAAGCTCGCGCAGAACGTCGCGCAGGCGCGCACCGCGCTCGTCGATCAGGCCATCGAGCCCGAGTTCAAGGCTTTGACGGATTTCGACTTCAACACCTTCCGCAATATTCAAGGCGAAACGGCGAACAGCTTCTACGCGGCCTATTCGAAAGCCATCGACGGGCTCCAGCGCTTGCAGATGGACAGCCAACGCCAGCAGTCTGAGACCGCGACCCAGCGGTTCCAGATGGCGACGCTGCTGTTTGGGGCGATCGGCGCGGTTGCCATCGTGATTGGCGTGATGGCACGGATCGGCTTATCGGCGGCGGTGATCAAGCCGGTCAATGCGACCATCAAACACTTCGAGCGAATTGCTGCGGGAGATTTGACGATCTCAATCGGGAGCAGGTCGCGCAACGAGATGGGCCAGTTATTGAGCGCGCTGACGAAGATGCGCGATGGTCTCGTCGAGACGGTATCGAAGGTGCGCGGCAGCACGACGGCGATTACGCATGGCGCGAACGAGATTGCCTCAGGCAATGCCGACCTGTCGTCGCGCACCGAGCAGCAGGCGGCGGCGCTTCAGCAGACCGCGGCGAGCATGGAGCAACTCTCGGCAACAGTGAAGCAGAATGCCGACAATGCGAAGCAGGCAAACCGGTTGGCGCAGGGTGCCTTGGATACGGTGACGCGCGGTGGCGCTGTTGTGTCGCGCGTCACCGAGACAATGGACGGAATCACCGAGTCGTCGCGTAAGGTCGCCGAGATCATCGGCATGATCGAGGGCATCGCCTTTCAGACCAACATCCTCGCGTTGAACGCAGCCGTCGAGGCAGCCCGCGCGGGGGAGCAGGGGCGCGGCTTTGCTGTCGTCGCCTCGGAAGTGCGCAGCCTCGCGCAGCGCTCCGGCTCGGCGGCGAAGGAGATCAAGGAATTGATCGGCGAATCGGCGGCCAAGGTAGAACACGGGGCGTCGCTCGTGTCGGATGCGCAGAAGACGATTCACGAAGCCATGGAAGCGGTTCAACGCGTCACGGGCGTCATGAATGAGATCGAGGCGTCAGCGCTCGAACAGAGCGACGGGATCGAACAGGTCAACAAGGCGGTCTCCCAGATCGACGAAGTCACACAGCACAATGCGGCGCTCGTCGAAGAGGCCGCGGCGGCGGCCAAATCGCTGGAAGAGCATGCTGTCGCGTTGCGCGATGCAGTGGCTGTGTTTCGGGTGGCCGATTAGACCGCCCGGATCTCAATGACTCGTCCCCGAATACGGGTGCTAGGCCTTCTCCGCGCGCCCATATGTGTCTTCGAATCGCACGATGTCATCTTCGCCGAGATAGGCACCGGATTGCACTTCGATTAATTCTAGCGGGATCTTGCCTGGGTTCTTCAGACGGTGCGTGATTCCTAGTGGAATATAGGTCGATTGGTTCTCTGTCAGGATGATCTCGTTTGCACCGTTCGTAACGAGTGCTGTGCCCTTTACGACAATCCAGTGCTCGGCACGGTGATGATGCATCTGCAGGCTCAGTTGCGCGCCGGGGCGCACGACGATGCGTTTGACCTGGAAGCGGTCACCGCTATCGATGCCTTCGTATGAGCCCCAGGGGCGCGCCACACGACGATGTGTGACCGACTCGTGACGGCCCGCCGCATTAAGCTGAGCCACGATTTTCCTGACGTCCTGCACCTGGTCCCGATGGGCGACCAGTACGGCGTCAGCGGTCTCGACGATGACGACATTATCGAGGCCAATGGCGGCCACCAGTCGATGCTCCGCGCGCACATATGAGTTGGTCATCGCTTCGGTGAGGACGTCGCCGAGAAGCGAATTACCCTGGACATCGTGTTCTGCGATATCGGCAAGCGCAGTCCACGAGCCGATATCGTTCCAGCCGAGGTTCGTTGTGGCAATGACCGCAGCGCGCTTCGTTTTCTCCATCACGGCGTGGTCGATCGAAACGTTCGGGCAGGAGGCGAAGGCTTTGGCGTCGAGACGAGTGAAGTCGTTGTCGAGCTGCGCCCCGTTGAGTGCAAGTTCTGCCTGCGCGGCGATTTCTGGTTCGTAAAGGCGCAGTTCTTTCATGAAGGTCGAAGCCTGCAGCATGAACATGCCGCTGTTCCAGAAGTAGCCGCCTTCATCAAGGAAATGCTGCGCCGTGGCCTCGTCCGGTTTTTCGACAAAAGCGTCTACTGAGAATGCATGGATGTATTCGCCAAGCTGCGCGCCAGCACGGATGTAGCCATAGCCAGTGTGTGGCTCGGTTGGAGCAATACCGAAGGTGACCAGATAACCGTCTTTGGCGATCTGAGCGGCGGCTTCGACTGCCTCCACGAACGCTGCTTCGCCGGTAATCACATGATCCGACGGCAGAACGAGCAGGAGGGATTCCGCAGATTCGCGCATCGCTGCCAGCGCGGCAATTGCAATGGCAGGCGCGGTGTTACGGCTGACAGGCTCCAGGATGATCGATGCCGGTGCAATATCCACTTGTCGGAACTGTTCGGCGACCAGAAAGCGCTGTTCATTATTCGTGACGACGATGGGAGCCGCAACGTTCCTGATACCTCGCAGGCGCAATGCAGTTTGTTGAACCAAGGTGTTTTCGCCGGTCAACCTGAGATACTGCTTCGGGTATCCTCCCCGCGACATTGGCCAAAGTCGGGTACCGCTACCGCCGCAGAGAATCACTGGATGAATGTACATGAACTCACTCCCTGTCTAAGGCTTTTTGTATTCGTGCATATTAGCGCGGGCATCAAACGTGTCATTGGCTCACGGCATTGCTCATCGATATTTGCACGCCGGTGCGTCGCGATCCTGCCGCTTTTCCAGTACCTACCTGTGATCGGCAGTGCAGTCGACGGCGCCAGAATCCCTTCCAGGCGATTCCGGCGCCGCCGATGCGCGGCACCGGGCGCACATGGAATTTCTGCACACCGGCCAGATCGGTACCGGTGGAGAATTTTTCATGCAGATGCGCATGGCGCACGCTCAACAGCGTGATCGGCAGTGAAGCGAGAAAGCCGGGCGCAAGACCAAGCACGAAAGTGGGCCTGAGCGAAGACCCCGAATTATACAAATGAAACGCATACCGTCCCGAAAAGCAGCGCTCGCGGCAAGCGGGCGAAAAATCCCGGATGGTGACGCTTCAACTACCCGAAAAGGCCATGCCTGTCACGGATTCCACCCAGGTAGCGAGGTCTCGCGAGGGCCGTTAACCCGGTTGCAGAGAGGTGTAAGTTGCTGGCGAAAAGGCCCGTCGCTGGCGTATCGCGGGGTTCGCCGCCGATCAATGAGACGTTCCGGAGACCCAATGCTTAACAACATCACCATTCGTGGCGCCCTGACGCCAGTGATCAGCGTGTTCGTTGCTTTCCTGCAGACCGTGATTGGCGTCGGCTGAGGCGTGCTCAAGCTTGCCATTGGCAGCCTCGCGCAGCGCTCCGGCTCGGCGGCGAAGGAGATCAAGGAATTGATCGGCCAATCGGCGGCCAAGGTAGAACATGGGGCGTCGCTGGTGTCGGATGCGCAGAAGACGATTCACGAAGCCATGGACGCGGTTCAACGCGTCACGGGCGTCATGAATGAGATCGAGGCGTCAGCGCTCGAACAGAGCGACGGGATCGAACAGGTCAACAAGGCGGTCTCCCAGATCGACGAAGTCACACAGCACAATGCGGCGCTCGTCGAAGAGGCCGCGGCGGCGGCCAAATCGCTGGAAGAGCATGCTGTCGCGTTGCGCGATGCAGTGGCTGTGTTTCAGGTGACTGCCTGGAAGAGGAGAGGGGCTACCCTCTCAATGGCCGGCCAGATCAGGCGAAAAAACCCCGCCTTAGCGGGGTTCGTCGGCTAACGATCTTATTGTGTGGCGCCGGCACCGCCCGCTGCCATCGGGGTGGTATAAGCGGGCACCGACGACAGGGTCGTGCCAGTAACAGGGAAATTCGACTTTGAATTGCCGTTATTCTGCAGAGCCGATGACCCAGCTGCCGAATACAAGGTGCTGTTCTGGATAGTGCCGGTCTCGGTGCCGTTACCTACGAACTGGAAAGCAACAAAGCCCGGATTGACAATCTGGTTGCCGCTTACGTTCACGCCGGTAATGTTGTATGTCGACCCTTGAGAGTTGTAGACCGTCACAGTCCCTTGAGAAGCACCACCATGGAGAAAGGTATTGCCGGTGACGGTTACGTTAGATACACCCAAGGTGTTGTATTCAGATTCCGACGATATGTACATGTCGGCATATGAATCGGTGTTGTCCACGATGTTGCCGGTGTAGGTGATATTGTTGCCGCCCACCACTGACAGCCCGCGGCCCCAGACCTGACCGGTGATCGTGTTGTTCTTGATTGTGATGTTCTGGACGATCGGTCCGGACGCATAGCTGACGATCGATATGCCATCATCGCCCGAGCCGATGACCCGATTTCCGGTAATGAGGGTGCCGTTCGCGCCGTTCGTATTTGTGATGCCATCGGCCAGGGTGTTCTGCACAGTGTTGTTCTGGATCGTGCCGCCTTGGCCTCCGGCGTTAAAAATGCCACCGCTGGCAGAGCCTGTGATCGTGATGCCCTGAACGGTGAAGTTCTTGGCGCCGTCGATCCATATCGCGGCTGTCTCATACGGACTCAAACGGGTCGTGGCCGCGCTCGTAATCGCAAAGTTGGATAGCGACCCGCCGGTGCCAGTCAAATGAACAGCCTGGTTGTTGAAGTTGGTCGCCTTCAGGATCGAGGCTTTGCCGACGCCCGAGACTGCAATGCCGGCCACATTGAGCACGTTCGAATAGACGAACGTCCCTGCCGGAATGCTCACGCTACCGCCATTCGCCGCTGCGACAGTCAACGCCTTCTGGATAGCGTTCGTGCTGTCCGTTTTGCCGGTGGGGTCCGCGTTGTACGGTGACTGCGTAATCGAGATTGCACCCGAGGTCGGCGTTGCCGAGGACGCAGGCGTTGGTGACGCAGGCGTCGGTGACGATGCGGGCTTCGCTGGTTGGGCCGATCCCGGCCTGTGCAATCTATTCGCTGTAGCGGCGGGATCAGCACCATCGGAGCTGCCACCACCGCCGCATGCAGAAAGAAGGGAGCACGAAACAAGAAGGGAGGCCAACGTCGTAGCCGGTAAACTAAACTTCATAATACCTCTCAAAAATTAGACAAAGCCGCCCGGCGGCGGCGTATGGGTGAAGGGAATAAAACGGATGCTTGTGGCGAATTTCTCAGGCGATGCAGTCGGCCACAGGCGTGACGCCAGACTCCATAGCTTTCGCTAACGAGTGGCTCGTTCTCCAACTGCTTTTGCCCTATGTGAATTGAGCATTCCCGCCGCAGCGATGACATACGCTCCGCGCTGCATCGCGGCAAGCGTGTCCTTGAACGTCAGCAGACTGCCGAGTCCGAACTCGAAGCACATTTTTGCCAGGACCGCTAACACGGCACAGCCGTGGATCTACGCCTGCTTATCCGGCATCTGTGCGACGTTGGCACCAGTCTGAATCTGCACGCGTGGTGCAGTGCGCGCTTCGGCCAAGCGCACGATGACTTGATGTCCGCCCGCTACCTGAGTCGGTGACCGGAATTCCCGGTGCGCATCTTCGGGGGCTTCTCACGCGGAAGTGACCTTCCGGAAGGTTTTGTGAATTTATTCGTACTACGAAGTAATCGTATTGAAGGCATACTCATCCTTTGTCGTTGCCAAAAAGAAAGTACGGCAAGTACAGGTATGGCGTGCCTGCAAGTTCAATCACAGTCACTAAGGACTGCGATTTTTTAGTGAGCAATTCTGCCTACTGCGAATGCTACTAACCGTTATGGGGCACGCGGCGGTACTGCACCTGAGTTGCTCATTCCGGGCGCGCCGGCGCAACTCGTTCACCTATTTACCGCAGCAACCTGTCGTGAGCGCACACGCGACAAATAGCGCTACGCAACCGGTCGTGCGAACACGAGACTAGACCTCTCGCACTGCGTGCTTCGATGGAACGGCATCGAAGTGTGCGGTAGATCTTTCTACATCAGAGTCCACAGGCACGAATTATATTCGGAAAGAAACGTTTCAATCTTGAAACACGGCAGAATTGGCGGAAAAAAGCGATAGCTTCTTGCATCCAATCGTCAGAAGACAATCTATCCTTCTCTCGGCGAATAAATGAAATATTCATCTCGACTGAGTCAATTAGTGACAGAAGATATCTAGCCAAACGCCTCAGCGCGTAGAAACGACCGTTTTAAATTGTCTTATAAAAGGAATTCGTACGTTGTCTCGCGGCGTTTTTAAGGATGCTCACCCGCATTGGAGCTACGCTCGAAGTCATGGTTAACCCGCTCGTATAATAGTTTGTCATGCTTACTGAAAAGTACATTTCGACGCGGCACGCATCGGTCGACGCGTCGACGCGACGACACAATCCGTGTCATACCCTGGGCGTCTACAACAGGATTGATATTTCCGTAAAGAGCACAACTCATTGGAGCTCTGCGCGCGATCTCTTCAACGAACTGTCTGAAGGTTTGGGGCATGCTCTAGAGAAGGTTGGTCCAGAAGACGAGGAAGCGATTGCGCGCAGAACGGATGCTGCTCAAGGGGAAAAAAGCTGGCCGACGTCGTGCTTGAAGTGAGCGTGGTCCAGCAAACCAATGGTCGCCTTGAAGGCCTTGCTCGATGAAGGCGGAATCAATGCACTACGCGCCGTGCCGTTGAGCGGATATCCGAACTGGGACGATTGGGCGTATCGGTAGCGTCATGGATTGCGGTGTGGGGGATGCCTTCGCAAGGGCCTGCACATCCATTTCAAGCGTCGATTCTAGGGGGGCGGACTTTCTGTCGGTCGTGAAATGGCAAGATACTTAGGATGCCATATATAATGGTGGGCGCCTTAACGGGCTTGGACGGCGAACGGAAGGAATCGAGACCATCTCTACTGGCGAGGCTCCCAGGTTTTGCGCGCTCTCAAGGAAGAATGTGATGTTGACGATACCGAAACCGAAGAGTCGCGTATTACGATCCCGCGCCGTACGCGCGCTGTATCGTATGTGCCCTGTTGCGGTCCGCGCTAAACGCGTGATGGTGCAGGCCGGGTCCGAACCGAGCGAGCCACTCCGCCCGCGAACTCACGCTCCAGAACATCGAGCAATTGACGTGCAGACCGCTCCCACCGGAAGCCGCGAGCATGCTCCCTTCCGCGTTCGCGCCAGGTTTCGCGCAATGCGGCGTCATCCATCATCTGCCTCACCTTGTCGACGATGTCGTCGACCGAATGCGCATCACAGTACATCGCCGCATTGCCGCATACCTCCGGAAGTGCAGCTTCACGTGACACGATGACAGGACACCCACAAGACATCGCTTCAAGCGGCGGCAATCCGAAGCCCTCATATAACGAGGGAAACACAAAACAGGCTGCATTTTCATACAGAGCTCTCAATTCACCGTCCGATACGAATCCCGCGGCGATGATGTTTTGCGACAAGTCGTAACTCGCCTTCGCTCGTGGATTGAAGACCCGCAAATCGCATCCACCAACAACAACAAACTTCCAGTCATGGCGATCACTCAGGCGCTCCATTGCGGCAAGGATTCGTGGAAGGTTCTTTCCTACCGAGAGACTTCCGACAGCGAGTACGTAGCCATCGTTTTGCAGATTCAAGCGTGACAGAATCGCCGTGTCCGGTGCGATCTTTTCAAAGTGATCCACACCATTCCAGACCACCGAAATGCGTGATGCGTCGATGCCAAGACGCTCCATGATTCGTCTCTTTGAGAATTCCGACACCGTCACGATGTGTCTGGCGTTGCGCTTCAGGAGCGAAAACGCGACGCGATACCAAAGCCTGTACTTCCACGAGTAATTTTCAGGCAGATCGTAGATCCCAACGTCATGCATCATCACGATCTGCCGACGAACGAATAACGGGCCCATATTGCAAAGGCTGAGAAGCGTTCGGCCGCCAGCCGCGAACGGCAGCGCCAGTTGCTCCCACAGGGAACCTTTCAACCACCGGCCGACTGTTTTTGCCTTCGGCAAGACAACGTCAGTCCGTGCGTTGGCAGGAATCAACAATGGCAGTTCGGCATCCTCAGGAAACAGGCGCTGGAACGCCATCGCGAGTTCATAACCAACACGTTGCACCCCTGTTATGCGTTGAGACGCAAACTTGCCATTAATTGCAAACCCAGCGGAGGGACCTTGCCACTGAGAGTATTGCGCCGAGCTAGCGTCGGCCGGCAGCGCGGCGTCAACAACAGCTTCTTCCTGCCGCGCGTTGGACGGCTCCACTAACTGTTTCATCAGATATCGCTCCGGTATGCTGGTCGACGTGAGCATCGAGAAAAGGCTGTCAGCCGGCACAAGGTGCCCACACTGTGCAAGTTCTTCGACGTACCGCTCCCGGACCCGCTGAGTCAGATGCTCACACTACTCGGCTTTTCAGAGCGGCGTTTCACTCGCCAAGGTAGCAGGGAAATTCGCGCGAGAAGGTTTCCTCGACGCGCGGAATGCAAGTCATGGTGCAGTGCCTGCTGAAGCTCAGGGCGGCGGACCGTCGCGGTGCCCAATTTAGCAACGACGATGCCTGCCGCGACATTGGAAAGCACGACTGCTTCGTCCAGTGGCATACCGGCACCGAGCGCGGCACTTAGCGTGGCAACGACGGTGTCCCCCGCCCCCGTCACGTCGAACACCTCACGCGCGCGCGTCGGCAAATGCAACGGGGCATGGCCGCGAGCAATTAATGTCATGCCTTTCTCGCTGCGGGTGACGAGCACCGCTTCGAGTTCAAACGCGTCGCAAAGGGCGGCGCCTTTCCGTTCGATAGTGGCGTCACTCTCGCAGCACCCGACGACCGCCTCGAACTCGGAAAAATTCGGGGTAATGACAGTGGCGCCCCGATAACGCTCGAAGTCGGTTCCTTTCGGATCGACGATCACGGGTTTTCCTGCACGCCGGGCGGCGGAAATCAGGTTCTTTGAATCGTGCAGTGACCCTTTGGCGTAATCGGACAAGACGACGACATCAACTTCGCACAACTGCCGTTCGAACGCGAATATCAACTCGTCACCGTTCCGTTCGGGAAAATGGTCCTCAAAGTCCGCCCTGATCATCTGCTGATGGCGAGAAAGAATGCGAAGCTTCGTAATCGTCTTGCTGCCCACGACGCGTTGGAGCAAGCAGTCGACACCGCCTTCGCGCAGCAACTCTTCAATCCGATCGGCGTGCACATCCTGCCCGGCCAGGCCGAGAAGACGAACATGAGCCCCAAGTGCCGCCGCGTTCAGCGCTACGTTTCCCGCTCCACCGACACGCGTCTCTTCAGTTTGCACATGGACGACAGGAACGGGTGCCTCTGGCGAGATCCGGGAGGTCGAGCCGTGCCAGTACCAATCGAGCATGACATCGCCGACGACCATTAATTGAGCGCAGTCGAAATCAGGAGGCGAAAGCTTCACCGGCGGGTTTCTTGTCATGGCGGCCTAGATTGATCGAATAAACTTCACTCAAAACGTCGGCGACAGAAGCGACGCTTATTTTTTCCATCACGTACTTCGCATTTCTGGGGTATTCGAACCCGAGGTTCAGGAACATTCCGCCTTCTCGCCTGGACACCGCAATGACTCCAAGCTCTTTGTTGACAGGACCCCATCGAAACGGATTCGTAGGACCGTGCAGACTGATCATTGGGGTATCCAGCATGGCCGACAAATGCATGATTCCGGTATTGACACAAACTATGCACTCCGCCTGCCTTACGATCCCAACCACCTCAGTTAAACTCACCTTGGCTGCTACGCTTACGACCTTCTGGCTATCGATGAGGTCAACCAGTTGCTGAGCCCGTGTGGCGTCTTCCGGACCGCCGGTTATTACAATGGCATAGCCGTTATCAATCAATATACGTGCAAGGTTGCGCCAGTACTCCATGGGCCATTCGCGCATTTCGAAATTTGTTCCAGAGGCCCATGGATGAAAAACGATATATCTATCGGCAATGACGAATGGCAAACCAGTGGGGCGGATATCTTTGGTTATTCTCGGATATTCCGTCGACTCAATTCCTAGGGGGCACAATAGTCTTCTGAAATTATCGAGCTCATGAAGGCCGTCGCTATGTTCAATGCTGGCATCATAAGCATAGTGGCGAAATTGACGCCTCGTCTTGAAGCCAATAGTGAATTTCGCCCTCGTAAAAGCCGCCAATATGGCCGAAATCCTCGGCCATTGCGAAGTATCGATCAAGACATCAACTTCGTACTTTCTTATTTCCCGGAGCGCATCCAACGGGCTGGTCAAAGGGACTATTACAATTTCGTCGAGGCCATCGAACAAATCATAGATGCGTGCGTTGCTTCGCGATGCAAATATCACCACTCTGGAAATATTTTTTACTTTCTTCAGGTCAGAAATAATTATCGACGACAAAATCGAATCGCCGATTGCAGCGAAGGCAAAAATTCCTGCCGTCGCGCACTCGGTCGGCAGGCGTCGCTTTTTGCGGAACGCCCCTAACATGTACAGGAAGGCGCCACCAAAAATCAGGTCGACGCGCTTCAGAAGGTTCTGTCCACGCTCATTTTTCATCTCAGACCCGGCAACATTTCAACCCAGGAATCCTTTGACTCCCGATAGTCGTGACGACCTCGTGCTCGGGCAGATAGCCGTTGCGTGCCACCGCGCGTTTGTCGGCCGGTGTCTTCACGTTCTCGTACTGTTTGAGCAATGTCGCCAATTCCGCCTCGATCGCCTGCTGGATGATCTGACGGGCACCGCGCTGGATCAAGTCATCCAGGCTGCCCAACGTTGCTGCTGTAGATAGCTTTGAGGCATTTACACGCCAGAGCAGAAGGTCACAACGATCGGCGACGTCGAGCGCCGACAGCCTGCAATGGTCGATGATGCAGTTGACATGATCCGTGCAGGAAGGTCCGGTGTCTGTGCGGAGCCGAACGTTCGAATGTCCGCGTGAAAGATCGCGCCAATGGCCGTATATGACCGAGGTTGTGTCAAAACAGGAAATTCCCCGGTTTTCGGGAGCGCGTGCAAAACTGGGAGCCTCCCCAAGGTTTTGCGCGCCCTTCGCGTTCCGCATGGTCCTAAATCAAAGTCTGTGGGCGGTATCGCACAGAGGGCGGCAGTTTTGAATTTTAAGCTTCGTGCGAACACCATTCGCCGGCGTTTGGTTTGTGTAAGTTCTCTGTAAAGCCAGGAGCAACGTTGGGCACGTCCATCGCTGAGAGCGCGGTAGCCGAGCCGCATTAGCCAAACACGCGCCGACCGTCTGCACATAAGGTTCGGAAGAGCTGTAAGGCCAGGGCTAACTTGCGGCTTCGAGACTGCCCGACATGGACATCGTATCGAAGCCGAAGATTCGGAACGTTACCCAACGTAACCTTTGATAGATCGAGGCGTTCAAATGCTGCATACCTTCTTCTTCGATACCGCAGCTAGCCAGCCCGAGAGTCCGGCGCTATGGGTCGACGAGCGCCTTTACGAATACGGCGAAATTGAATCCCAGGCTCGTCGCGTGTCGGCAGGACTGAGAGCGGCCGCTCCGGCCGGGGGCGCAAACCGCTGTCTGCTGTTCGCTTATCGCACCGTCGACGCCTACATCGGCCTGCTGGGCATCCTGGACGCCGGCATGGCATATGTGCCGCTTATCCCAAAGTGGCCGGCCGCGCGGATCGCAGCAATCATCGAGCAATCCGGTGCTTCGATGATGCTTGTCGACCGCCGCTGCGTTGCCGCGCTCGATGAAGTGCTGTCCTTGCTAGATGAGTTCCCGCGGATTTTCCTGCTCGACCAGAACGCGGACGATCCGCACCTACCGCCCGTTGCCGATGGACTATCGCGGCTGCAGGACACGTCGTATGTGCAACATGAGGGCACGCCGCAGAGTCTCGCCTATATCCTCTTTACTTCCGGCTCCACGGGGGTTCCCAAGGGCGTACCGATCTCCCACGCGAACGCCGATGCGTATGTGCGAGGCCAATTGCAACTGGAAGATAAATACGAGAAATGGCCCGAAGCGCGCTACGTGCAGTTCTGCGAGTTGAGCTTCGATCCGTCTGTGCACGACATGTTTGTCTGCTGGGCGAACGGCGGCTGCCTGTACGTTCCTGAAACCGTCGATCCTGTCTATAACGCAGGCTTCATCAAGACTCACGCGATTACACATTGGAATAGCGTGCCTTCTGTGGCCGGCTTCATGCATCAACTGCGCAAATTGGGGCCGGGTGAATTTCCGAGTCTGCGTTTCACGTTGTTCGGCGGCGAGCCCTTGTCTCGCTCGCTGGCACTGGCATGGATGCGGGCCGCACCGAACAGCCGGCTCAGGAACATTTACGGGCCGACTGAAGCGACCGTATCCTGCACTTCCTTCGAGGTCACCGCCGAGTTCCTCGACGATCCGCGGCAAGTGTCCATACCGCTCGGCTGGGCGGTCCCGGGTATGGAGCTGGTGATAGTGGATGCCGAACTCGAACTGGTCGCCGCCGGGCAGACGGGCGAGTTACTGATCGGTGGCCCGCAGCTTGCTGCTGGCTACCTGCTACCCAGCGAAGCCGGTAACGGTCGGTTTGTTGCGAAGACCTTTCTGGGCCGGCGTGCACAACGTTGGTATCGAAGCTCTGACGCCGCGCGCGAATCGATGCGTCACGGAATCGTGTTTCAGGGACGACTCGATACGCAGGTCAAGATTCGCGGTAACCGGGTCGAACTGGAGGAAGTCGAACATGTCGTTCAGGCGTGCAGCCATGCTGCGCTATGCGCGGTAATCCCATGGCCGCTCGGTGAAGTCGGCAGTGCTATCGGCCTCACCGCCTTCGTGACGAATCCTCGCGTCGATAGCGTGCGGATTCTGCAGGCGTGCCGGCAGCACTTGCCGGTCTATGCCGTACCTGAACGGATTGTTGTCGTCGACACGTTACCCCTTAACGTGAACGGCAAGATCGACAGGAAGGTCCTCGCCGCACAGTACCTGCGCGACCAGACTGTCGGCTAACTGTTCAGCGGCCGAAGCTTCCAGGCGACATTGCAGCACATGGCATTTGCACATCGATCCTATGAACAGCGTTGGAATTTTTGGGAAGAAAGATGAAAGCCGACTTGCGCCGCGTTCTCTCGGAAACGGCATGCCTGAACGTTCCAATCGAGACCCTCAGCGATAGCGACGATCTCTACGCTGCCGGCTTGTCATCGCTTGGCTCGGTCCGCCTTGTGATGGCTATCGAAGAGGTGTTCGACATAGAGATGCCGGGTGAGTCGATTACCTACGACCTCTTTCGGAGTATCGATTCCCTCGTGAACACGATCGGGCAAGTTCGTGCCGGAGAAGTTAGGGGCGTGGAGGCAACCACGCGCCGGTGCGCCGACAAACCATGACAGGCAATCCAACAACGACGCCGGTAACGTTCAACGGCTGTTTGGGCTGGCTTCACCGGCCGGCAAACTCTCGGGCCACGATAGGCGCAGTGTTGTGCAGTCCTTTCGGCTACGAGGCGCTCTGCGCTTACCGTGGTTGGAGCGAGCTTGCGGAAGCACTGGCGGCGGGCGCTGGCATTCCCGCGCTGCGCTTCGACTATCCCGGAACTGGCGATTCGAAAGGCAATGAGGAAGACCCTCACCTCTTTCGCGCATGGATCGACAGCATCAAGGCCGCGGCAGCGTATCTGCGGGCCGCTACCGGTGTCGAACGCCTTATCTTTTGCGGTGTGCGCCTTGGGGCAACGCTGGCGGCCATCGCAGCGGACGAAATGGGCGGCGTCGACAGCCTGGTTATGGTGGCGCCCGTAATAACCGGCAAGCGTTATGTACGGGAACTGGGCATGCAGCATCAGAGCTGGCTCAGCACTCCCAACGGCCTCCAGGTCGCGCAATCGAATGACGACGGGCGCGCTGTTGGCGCCTATGGCTTTCAGTTGTATCCGGACACGCTCGAACAACTGGCCGCTGTCGACCTTGAGAAACACGCCGGGCATGTCGCGCGGCGTGTGCTGCTCCACGATACGTGGGACAACCCACACATAAACCGGCTGCTCGAGTGTTACCGTCGTCAGGGTGTCCAGGCGGACCTGCAGATCTTTCCCGAGTATGACAAGTTTCTGGTCGATCCCTGGTATAGCGTGCCTCCCAGGAATGCGTTCAACAGCGTGCTCGCGTGGCTGGGCTTGCCTCCCGGCATGCAGGCCCAGCCCGCGCTCGACGTGCTCGCACCCGCAGCCGACGCAAGAATCGATTTCGCGGCAGGCCATGAGACGCCTGTGGTGTTCGGCGGCGCGCGCTACGTCGGCGTGTTCTGCCGGCCTCGCCGCGCGCTCCGGGGCGCCCCTGCTGTGTTGTTCGTCAACACGGGCGGCGTTCATCGCATCGGCGAAGGACGTGTGGCCGTACTGATGGCGCGCCGGCTCGCCGCGCAGGGTATCGCCTCATTACGTATGGACCTGGGCGGCCTCGGCGATAGCCAGCGCCGCGACGATTCGCCGACGCTCGGCGTCGTGTACGCCCGTCACGGCGTCACAGACGCGAAGGCCGGCGTCGACTGGCTATTGGCGGCCGGCTACCCGAAAGTCGTCATGTTCGGCGTGTGCTCGGGTGCCTACGTCAGCATTCATACGGCCTTGGCGCATCCCGCCGTAGTGGGCTGCATGTCGGTCAATTTACCGTTCTTCGTGTGGCGCCGCTCGCAAATGCGACCGGGAGCCCGCCCTGTCGAATCCAGCCTCGTCTACTGGCGCTCAATCCGCGACCTGCGCAAGTGGTGCGGACTGCTGACGGGCCACGCGAACGGGATGACGATCTTCCTCGAGCTCGCGCGCCGTTGGTGTGCACGCGTAATTGCACGCACAAGCGGCCCGTTCGAACGCTGCATCGGCTTCACGACCTCGACCGGCGCCATCCGCCGGCTCGTGACGGGCCTTGAGCACAAAGGCGTGCAGACGTCGCTGGTATACGGCTCGCTCGACGCAGGATTAGAGGAGCTGGCGATTCATTTCGGACCCAACGGCAGCGAATTCGAGGAGCTGACGAACGTGACGGCGAAGGTGCTGGAGCGAGTGGATCACGCGCTCTTCTCGCGCTCGGCGCGTGAGGCGGTGATCAGTCATTTCGAGCAATTTCTCCGCGAGAGAATTCTCGATGCTGAGGACGTTGACGCGTTGTGCACTGCCGTTTTGCGCGCGAGTTAGCCGCAACGGTGGTGGAGCGTCATGAACGTCATCACGGCGGCCCTAAGTTGCGGCCGCTGCGCGGCCCGGTCTTGTGAGGAGTCGAACCCAAGCGGGGCGTCGGCGCCATTTTTGAGGACTTTTTTGGTGCGACGTGAGGCCGCACGTTTTTTGTTTTAGTCAACTTTCATCATCGGTATTTCTGGCCCTCACGCCGACACCGCACACAAAACACACCTTCGCAAACGCGCGCGCAGACTCCCGCCTGAAGCCTGTCAGCAGGCCGAAGCGGGCTGCGAGGCCGAGCAGCATCATGGAAAGCGTCGCCTCACTGATCACCCGCGCCAACGCCATGCCCATCGCACCATGTCGAGGAGCAAGATAGAGCGCCGCGGCGAGATTGGCGAGCCCGGACGTCACCCCGGCCAGAGCGAGCGAGCGGTCCTTTTCTAGCGGAACGAACACGTAAAAACTGATGAATTGATTGAACGCGGCAAAGGGGAACATCCACGCAAAGCACTGCAACACAGGAGCGCTCGGCGCGAACGCCTCGCCGAGAATCAGTGGCAACAGTAATGGCGATAGCGCGAGCGCGCCACAAAGTGCGAGCAGTCCGTAGCCGATCAGCAATGCACCACCCCGACGAGTCGTCGCCCGCGCGCCGTCATGGTCGTCTTGCGCAAGCTGCCGCGAGATGGTTGGAACGAAAACCTGCGCTGCCGGCCCCATGAGGCTCAGTCCAATGGTGGCAAAGCGCTCCGCAGCACCGAAGTAGCCGACTTGCGTCGGCGTCGACAGAAGCGTCAGAAGATAGGTGGAAAACGACATCAGAATGACTGATCCCGTGGAGTAACAGAACAGCATGGTGGAGCTACGGATCAGCTGACTGACCCCATTCAGTCGGATTCGCGGTAGTCCGATGTCGAAGATCGTCAGCCCATACGCAATCATCGAAGAGCTCACGCCTGCGATCAGCAGACTTCCCAATACCCATGACGAATCCAAAGGACTGCGGACGATCGACAACACTAAAACGAGACTCAGCGCGAATCCAACGACCTCAAGTATGATCGGAGTGCGGAATCGATGCCGCCCCTGGAAAAGCCAGCCGAGATTCGACCCGGAGACGATGCCCAGTACCGTCGCGAGGATACCAATAGTCGGACGTTCTGAAAGAACCGGGGAGCAGAACGTGGCGACCAGACCCACTATCCCGCCGAGTAACCCCATCAACACGCGGGCGCTCACTTGCAACGAAAAAATCGCGTTGTATTCGCAACGCGTGTGCGCTTTTGACACGTCTCGCATGCCGACAACGGTAAAGCCGTAGCTCACGAGCATCCAGATCACGTTCATCAGCGACATCGCCGCCAGCACGCGACCGTATTCGGTCAAACCAAGTACGCGCCCGTAGAAGGGGATCACAACAATGAGGTAGACGTACCTCATGATGTATCCGGCGTACACGAATACCAGTACTCGAGTATTCTCCGTCTTTTTCATAGCGGTTTCTCTCAAGCCTCTCCGAGTGTCCAGGCATGCCATAGCAAGCGCTGCCGCGACGACGAACAAGCAGGTTCGAAATATAGCGGACCGCGTGTTTCGAGACGGGCGAGCCGGAGAGGAGGTACTGATTGTGCAAAGCAATTTCTGCGTGCAGCACAGCGAGATTGATCGACAATATGCGCGCCACCCGTTGCATTAGCGCGCCGCTCGACCTCGGCGCACAGGCGTGGCAGCTCGTTCGTGGTGAACGTGAGCGTGGCGCTGTCGGCGTGCTCGCGGGTCGCCATGGCGGTCACAGTATGCAGTTGGGCATTGGCCAATTCGACGGCCCATTCGCGTAGTTCGTCGGAGTAGGGGACCTCGCCGAGACCGCTACTCTTATCCCTATCAGCATCCACAGCAAATTTTTTCGCGATTGCACCCCGAATCGGAAGCGACCTGGGAGTAGTCGATATGTCGTAATCGAAGCGCTGAATGATCGGCTCCGCAACCGAACGGCTTTGCATAACTGCTATCTCATTGGACAAGGATGGAGTCGGCGGCAGGCTTTGCCGGTCCAACGGCGAAACCCCAAGTTCATTGAGGTCGGGCGGATCCACACGGACGGGCGCGTCGGTCGTATACATTTGCGTTGCAAAAAACCACGTAGGCACTTGCGAGCGCAACCATTAGCACGGTGACAGCAGCAATCTCCGCCTAGCAATCACGCATCCGCTTCGCCATTTCGCGGGCAAATAGATAAGGACGTTCACTGTCCGATCGGACTGCAATCGAATGGGAAGGCAAGTAGTCCATCGACGTATTCCTCAAATTGGAACGGTGTTTCGTCTGCTGACTACACAAGTGCCCTCGCGAAAACGCATTGAATCAACTCGCTCGGCACTACGAGCGATTGCGACGTCTTAGATCAGGCCATTGAACGGGGCGAGAGCATGCTCAACATGCCTGCAGCGAGGAAATTGGACGGCGTTGCCGTTACCGGAACCTACTCGCCAGCACTTCATGCGTTTCCACGAAGATAGCGAGACGCATTCAGCCACACTGTGCGCAAGCGCACGCTCTCCAGCAGCATCGCTGAGTCCGCGGTGAATCAGGTAGTCAACTATGGCCAAGAAGCGACAAATGCGCTGGACTGACGGAAGGGGCGCACTGCATGGCGCAGGTCAGGGTAGTGTTTTTGAAAGGGGAATTTTCGCCCCGCCGCATCTCGGCGTTCGGGATAGGCGCCTCGCGTCACGGCAGATGGATGGGGGCAGCATAGCCAGGGCGGCACCGACCATCGAACAGAACCGACTGTGCAATCATGCCGTAAGCCAGCGCGGCCTGACGAAATTGACATCCCCAACTTTTGCACGCTCACGCCCGCCAACTCCTTGCGCGTCCCGAAGAAAGAATTATTTATCGTCTCGTGGCGTTCTGGACCGTGCGACACATAATGCGCATACAAACACGCCAATGAGCACACCGAATATGAAGCATAAGAAATGTGTCAAAACGCTCAACATTTACTTTGTCCTTTCAATTGAGGCGAGATTGACTTTATAACGATTCACCTCCTTCGCGATCTAGCGGAAACCACCGCACGCAGTCGGTAGCGCAACGTGCCGAACGTAAAGGACCCACGGGCAGGCGCGATGGCATGACGCTGCACTTGTCGCGCCAAACATCATACTTTACTAGAATCGCGACCAGGTCGAAAAACGGGCACTACTGAAGCAGTGCGTGTAGGGCATGGCATCGGCTGCGACAACGGACTCCAGCCGGGACGCGGATGATAGCGCCAGTTGGAGATCACAGCGGGAAACCAGCCGCGCATACGAGCATGGCAAAATTTGCAAAAGCGAGGATGTAGTGCGACGCGAGGCAAGAACCGCAGGCCGCCGCGGACCGATATAACGATACGTCGGGCTCGATTTGAACGATCGCGTGCAGCCGAACTTCATGGATGCGTTCAAGACGCGCTAACGAAGTTGGCTAAAGCGTGTTAGGCACTTTTGCGTCAGACCAGGTATCCTGGCGGCATGAGAAAAGCAGGCGGCAAAGAGGATCCGCGCGATGTGTCGGACGAAGACTGGAGCTTCGCGGTACGGTATCTGACGCTGATGGACATCGGCGCGCCGCAGCGCAAATATGAACTACTCGATATGTTCGATGCGTTACGCTGGATGGCTCGGGCCGCCGCCCCCTGGCGGATGCTACCCAATTACTTCCTGCCGCGCGGGAGTTGGTGTGCCGGCAGCCCCAACGTTGATTACAGGCAGGCTGTGTTGAGCACATGGTCTGCGACCTGCGCGAGATAATACGGCGTGGCACAGGGACGGCAGGGGTAACCCCGCGCCGTCATCCTGGATGGCCGCACAGTGCAGACCTGTTGTGATCAAGAACCAGCCGGCGTACTCTCCGCCGCGCTGCCTCAGCGCGTGACTTCCATCGCCGTGATGCGTGGCAATAGCCGGTCGAATTCGCGTCTGACGATCTCGTAGCATTCGCATGCCCGCGCCTCGAGCCCGGTTCGATCGACGATCCGGACATGGCCACGACTGTGATGGATGAGGTCGGCTTCGCAAAGTTTGCCAGACGCCTCAGTCACGCCTTCACGACGCACGCCGAGCATATCTGCAATCAGTTGCTGCGTCACTTGCAAATCACTTGTGCCCGAACGATCGATGTCGACCAGCAGCCACCGGCACAATTGCTCGTCCAGTCGATGCAGCCTGTTGCACGCCGCCGTCTGTGCGACCTGGGTGAGGAGAGCCTGCATGTACAACAGCATCAGCGAACGTAGAGAAGCACAATTGCGCAACGCTTCGCGCAGTGCTTTTGCGCTGATTCGATAAGCAAAACCCCGGCATTGAGCCTGAACGCTGGCTGGCATGGTGTCTCCGCCCGTCAGGATCGGTACGCCTGTCGTGCCATCCCTGCCGATGGCGGCGATTTCCACCGAACTGCCGTTTTCCATGGTCTGCAGCAGAGAAATGATCGCGGTGGCCGGAAAATAGACGGTTCGTATGAGTTCGCCGGATTGCGACAGCAGTTGTCCCGGACTTAATTCGACGAGTTCAAGATGAGGGGCCAGCACTTCCCATTCATGCGTCGGGAGCGCCTCGAGCAGACGGTTACCACGGTGGTACGACTGGAATGTCGTCATCATTTCCCTCACGTAAGTATCGCAGGGCGCGCCGGGTACGGCAGACCTTCGCCCGAATCGAGAAGCCAATGACGATGCATTACCATCACTCGCGAGGTCAGCAAATAGAAGCGGTAATGGAGACGATCAAAGCTTCGCATTGGTCCGCGCGTTACCTTCGCTGATGCAGTGCAGCGTAACCTCCAGGGGGGGCGCGCCAATAAAGCTGGCGGGATAGCCTGCACGATCGGCGGAATTGAGAGGAATAATTTGCGTTGAACGTTCGTTGCAACGCTGGACGCGCGGCTCACTTTGTTGTGGTCGAGTAGCCGCCGACGCTACCTGAAATGTCAACCAGGCGCAGTTTGAGATAGCAATATGTCCACTTTATTAAGGATTTCTATGGGACGAACTTCCGCGAGCGCGATACCTGGCACCACCGACTCGAGTCGGTGGGCCCGTTAGCCGGCACCATGAATCGCGGCACATGAGTGGGTCAGACAGACGGCAGGATGATCGTTATCCGGTTCGTACGCTGCCTGCGAGCGACATCTGATCGAAGCGTAACTATCGAACTGCCGCGCAACGCCTTGAGTTTTGAACACTTACGACGTTGCGCCTGGGGAAGGAAAAATTAACAGCGTTGGAGCGGTGACATTCAAATACGGATGGCATAACATTGACGCGTCGCATCTTGTTCCAGCCGGCGCTTCGGCAGCAGCTTTCGGTCCAGGCCGCCAGGTTTGCAGTCCTGCGTGCTCGCTAATTTGAAAATTTATCCAAGGGGCGATTATGTCGAACAATCTCTTTGATCATGTCGTCGCGAAGCTGGGGAAAGAGGATTCCACTGCATGCAAGATTTGTGGTGGCGCTGCTCAACCATTCGATTTCGTCGATTTCAACAAGACATGCGATAAGAGCCTCTATCCAAGCGGGCTGCGCGGAATTCCGGTTCTCTACAGGAAGTGTACCGATTGCGGTTTTATTTTCACGGATTTTTTCGACGACTTCACACCAGATCAGTGGCGAACTCATGTCTACAATGATGATTATGCAAAAGTTGATCCGGACTACGACAGTAAACGCCCTCGAAGCAACGTTATAAAAATAAACGTCCTTCTGATTGGTCGTAAAAAGAAAATCATCGGTCTGGACTATGGTGGTGGGAATGGAAAAACTTCCGCTCTTCTAAGAGCGCAGGGATGGGCATTCGATTCTTACGATCCGTTCGGCCACACCGATATGTCGCCAGAACGGTTAGGTCGCTACAATTTTTGCTCGGCAATGGAAGTTTTCGAACACTCGCCAAATCCAGTCTCATCGCTTCAGGATATCGTTGGGAAAATGGCATCCGGGCGCGCAATGATCGTGATCGGAACGGGTATACATGACGGCATCGTCTCGGCGCAAACAAGGCTTTCCTGGTGGTATGCTGCGCCGCGCAATGGGCACATCTCCCTCTTTTCGCGCAGATCAATCGAAATCCTGGCATCCAGATTCGGCTTGTCCTATGCGAGCATTTATCCGGGCACACACTTACTCACGCGGGATATTGGAAAGCGCGAGACGTTAGCGATGCGATCGCGCCTGAACCTGGTTTGGCGCGTACGGCACCCGCTCGGATCTGACCAATGAGGTGAGTGCCAATGCAGCCCTACAGCTATGTCTGGAGGGGAGTGTGGGGTCACGACGGCTGGTGGCTCCAGTGGAAAAGCGGCATTAGACGACGGCACAAGGTTGAGCGAAATGGTCAACTGGGGATGACCCGCGTCAACGGACACCCGTTAGCGCATCTCGTCATACGGCACTCCATCGTCCCGTCAGGATACGGTCCGAGCAGAAGTTGACATCGTTCGGCCAAACCACCGATGGCCAGATTTTGTTTGCCGAGAAACGCGCCTGTGTCGTCGCGATGATCGCTGCGACCTTCATGTTTTGCGGGAAACGCACCTGCCGATGTGCATCGAGGCGCCGCATGCTTGCGCGGACCGAACAACGGATTATTTATCGTCTCGTGGCGTTCTGGAGCGTGCGACACATAACGCGCATACGAAAACGCCAATGAGCACGCCGACTATAAAGCATAAGAAATGTGTCAAAACGCTCAACATTTGCCTTGTCCTTTCAATTGAGGCGAGATTGAATTTATAACGATTCACCTCCTTCGCGATTTACCGCAAACCATCGCATGCAGCAGGTAGATCAACATGCCGAACTTAAAAGACACACGGGCAGCGGCGATGGTATGACGCGGCGGTCGTCGCGCCAAACATCATACTTTACTAGAATCGCGACCAAGGCGAAAAACGAGCATATCTGACGCGTTACGTGTATGGCGTGGCATGGCATGCGGCAACGCATTCCAGCCGGAACACGGATGATCGCGCCAGCTGGGATTCACCGCGTCAAGCCAGCCGCGCATACGAGCATGGCGAAATAGGCAAAAAGCGCGAATGTTGCGCGAGGCGAGGCAAGAACTGCTGGGCGGTGACAATTAGCCCACACGATCGGCCGAATTGAGAGGACTTATTGGCGTTGAACGTTCGTTGCAGCACTGGACGCGCGGCTCACTTTGTCGCAGATCGAGTGGCAGCCGACGCTGCCTGAAATTTCAACCAGGCGCAGTTTGAGATAGCACTATGTCCAGTTTGCTAAAGATATCTATGGGACGAATTTCCGCGGGCGCTATACCTTGCGCTCAGCGACTCGAGTCGGTGGACCGGTAGCATTCGGGCTCCAGTGCGGCGCCTCGCAACTCGTCCAAGGTTCAATCCGTTTGTCGTGCCGTGCGAGCGCTCGTGTTAATCTGCGGCAGCCGCGACGCATCGGCGCCGGTTATCGTGAGCTCGCCGATCGCGGAGGCGCCCATCGGTTGCGGGAATACTTTGCCGTCAAGTGTGTTGGCACTGGAGACGATCTGGCTCGGCGCACAATTTGTACTCCGCACTGAAATCGGCGAGCCCCTTATCGAAGCGAACGCACTGTTGGTAACACGGTATTGGCAGACGTTGCCAAGCGCACGAAAGCCGCCGTAGTTCGCCCGCGATACTTTATTTCCCGTTATCAACACCCCCGAAACGGAGCCTGCGCCGGTGTTGATGTCGATCCCCGCATGCCGCGCTGCTGGCCAGCTCTTGACGGGGTTCGCCGCATTTTCGATGTCCGACACGGCGTTATTGCTGATGACAATATTCGTCGCGTTATAGGTTCGATAACCATCTTCCTGGGCGACCAGGATGCCGGCCGCTTTCTGCACGCCCTGCACTGTGTTGCCTGACAGTGTCACACTGGCCCCGCCGACCACCGACAGACCTCTGCCCCAGTAATTGCCCGACAGCCTGTTGTCGGTGACAAGTATGTTCCTGCTCAAGGCGCCGTCCTTCTCGTAGCTGACGATCGCGATCATGTCATCTCCGGTGCCGATCACAGTATTACCCGACACAAGAACGTTCTGCGATCCGCCAGTGATGTGTATCCCATCAGCGAGCGTCGCGCTAACGCTATTTCCTGCTAGCACGACACTAGTCGCGCCAGACACGAAAATGCCCCCGCTCGCGCCGCCCTCGATCCTGGTATCGAGAATCTGGATGCCTGTGCCGCGCACCACGACTTTCGCGGAACTCTCGGTTTCGAGCCTCTTGCCGCCCGTGCCGCGCAGCGTCAGACCAGCGACCGTCGCGTTCGCCCCGGTGACGACGAGTGATTGATCGTCAGGGTTCGTCGCGACCAGGGTGGCGCCATATCCCGACACCACCACGCCCTGCGTCTTGACAACCAGCGAATGGCTCACGACGTATGTGTCCGGCGCGATCACCAGCCGTTGGCCGATACTCAGCGCGTTGAGCGCGGCCTGAATGATACCGGCCTGATCGCTCCCGTCACCACGCGAATGGATCGTCACGTCGGCGAGCGCTGCGGTCGCGGGCAATTTCGCGTAGCGTGCCTCGCCCAGTCTTTTGTTCGCAGTCAGCGCCGACGACGTCTTCGCACTGTCCGGTTGCGCGTAAGCGAGCGTTGCACAACACGACACGATCGCAATGGCCGGCAACACTGCCTCAATTTTCTTGATCATGCGGCCTTTCTTTTGTGAACATTCCGACTCCGTCTTTCAGACGAAACGGCAATGAATAGACCGGGCATAAAGCGCTCACTATGCATGTCAGCTTTGTGTTGCTGCTGTGCCAGGAGCACTGACAGACTTCGTTCCACAGAAACGGAACACGATGAACAGCACGGCGATCGATACAAAGTTTCTGCCGCTAAACAGGATGGGAACCCGCAGAATCTCGCACAACGACACCAGGAACACCGAATGCGCGCAACACCAGAATCCGTTAGCGCTGCGCCATCCTGAGTAGCTTCTGTTAAATACCCAGCCGATGAAAGCAGCGACGAACAGCGCAAACCAGCCCCATTCATAGAAATACACGAAGATACCGGACGGATTGTTAAATTCCGGGTCGCCGTTGTTGCTCAGAAAGGCGAGGTAGTCTGCGCTGAAATCGTGCCCTGCCTGAAACAAATCGCCGAGCATCGGAAACCTGAACAACCAATCGAAGGTGAACACGGGTTCGCCCATACCCCAACCGAGAATCTTCAGAACCCCGGCGCCGTTGTTGAGCGCAGTGGAGTAGTACAGCGCAAGCCGATCGATCGCGAATTCGAAGATGTTGTTGTAGATGTTGATGTAGTAGCTCTCCCACGAGCGGTTGTATTCATTAATGATGAAGAACCCGACCAGCGGCACGATGGCGGCATAGGGCCCCAGCGCCAGAATTCTGGAAGGTCGATGTGAACGCCGGAATTTCAGAAACATTACAGTGAGCGGAATCGCGAGTTCGATCAGCGCCAGGCGTTCGGCAAAAATAAAGCTTCTTAGCAGCCCCAACCCGAGAAGGACAAGAAGGTAGATCTTGTACCGCGTAATACCTCGCACTGGTGTCCGGAACACATAGAAGTACAACGGCACGTAAGCGACGGCCACTTGCGTCAGTGTGCTTATCCCGGCGATCCGACCTTTCACCTCAAGCAGGTCGTACGCGTTTGCTTCGCCGTTGAAGAACGACAGGATGAGCGCCGGCTGGGTGATCACACCGCTCATCATGGTCAGATAGCCGATCAACGAGAGCACAAAGAGTACATCGAGCACCCGTCGCGATATCTCGACCGGCGCCTGAATTACCGTTGGGGTCAATGTTCGGCCGAAGTAGGAAGCCGCCGTGACGATAACAAGGAACAGCGCGCCGGCAAATGCATAGAAGCCGTTGAAATACAGTTGTCCGATTGCTTTCTGATCGCCCAGCAAGTCCATCGAAATCAGCGCGTAGAGCGGCAAGATGAAGAACAGCATCAGGCGCGCCGGGTCTTCCCACCAGTAACCGTTGAATGCAGGTCGTCCGCGCGTCGATATGCCGAGATACTCTTGTGCGGGGCCTGTCCAGCTGAATGGGTCGGCCGGCTCGCCAATCCTGTTTCGCATCATGTTTCTCCTGAGACTGGCTGCCCAGCACGGCAACGCATTCCGTTCAACTGACATCCGGCTGCAATTTGCCGGCATCGCGCGCTCTCGCCAGCGGATTGGCGATGTAGCGCACGGCGCGATCGCTGAGCGATGCCAGCGGAATCAGGCAAAGGGCCGTTAAACAGGACACCGCAAATTTCTTGCGGATGCTCCAGAACGGATTCGCAAGCACCGTATGGAAATAGCTCCCCGATTCGCGCATGAACCATCTCCATCGGCGCGCGAGCGGCGCTTGATACAGCTGGCTGGCAAAGTGTGCTTTTTCAATTGAGAAGTCGAAAAACGCCACAGGGAGCGATTCACCGAGCCTTTGTTGCACGACATCGCGCAGCATCGACCAGCGGAATGCAGCCTTTCTTGCGGAGGCAAGTGGATCTTCGGAATTGGCAAATGCGAGCTGCGCCGCAGAACTGCTCGCCCCGCTCGCTGCAGATCGGTGAACCCGATATCCGCCTAGGGGTAGATCAAGCATGTATACGTGGCCCAACAGCGCAATACCGTAGATCGCATAGAAATCTGCGCCATAGAGATTGTCGGTTGTGACGGGAATGGGAAATATCCGCTTCAGTGCGTCAGCCCGGTAAGCGTTGCCTGAACCAGGGGGCGACGGATAGAGCCAACCCGCGCGCAGCAACTTGCCGCAGTCGGCGAGCGTCGCGGTTTGCGGTACGGTGACCCCCGTTCTGGCGCCTTCGTGAGTTACTACATCCAGCGGGAACTGCACCTTGACGTAGTCGCCGGATTCGAATGCTGCGACGACGCGATTCACCGCGTCCGGATACAGCAGGTCGTCAGCGTCGAGAAAAATCACGTAAGTGCTATCGATCTGCGCCAGCGCGCGATTGTAGGCGGCCACCTGGCCGCTGTTTTCCTGAAAGATCGCGGTGATACGCTCGCCGTATGAACGGATGATGTCGCGTGAATCGTCTGTCGACCCGTCGTCGATTACGAGCACCTGAGGCGCGCCGACCGTCTGCTTCAGCGCGGAATCTATCGCACAGCGTAGATACTCACCGTAGTTGTAGTTACAGATCACCACTGTCATATTCGACATGGTCCCCTCATGGAACTATGGTCCGATAGATGCTTCCCGCGAAGCGCTGTCACAACGAGTAGTCAAGTTGCAGTCCCGCCCGGCATGCGTCGCCATTCGCAAGCGCGCTCCAGTAACGTGATCCTCGCCGCCACATGCTTTCGCTCGCTGGTGAGGTTGCGCGCTTGTGCAGTGCGACTGCCACGCATGGATAGCTCAGCGCGCGATCATTGTTACGCTCGCTGCTCTGTAGAGCCACCGCGTGTGTAACCTCCCGAGGCACTATCCCCGTAACCGTAACCGTAACCATATCGGCCCGGCAGTGCCTTGAAGTCGTTGAGCACCACGCCGCGGACCGGCACGCCTGCCTGCGCCAGTCTACGAGCGCTCTCACGGATATCGGGCAAAGTGGTCACGCCATGGCGAGCTACCATGAAGACCGCGCCGGCGGCGTGCCCCAGCACGATCGCATCGGAGGCCATCAACAGCGGGGGGCCGTCAATCACCACCATGTCGTATTGCAAACTGAGTTGCCCAATCAAATTCGCGAATTCGGGTCGCGACAGCAACTCACTCGGACCGGACGGCGCTTCTCCCGTGGACAGAAAGTCGAGTCCCGGCGACACGTTGCGTTGTAATACTGCTTCGAAGGGGGACGTGCCCGCCACAACTTCTGACAGCCCCTGTCCGCGTTCGACTTTGAAGTATTGATGCAAACCGCCCTTGCGCAGATCGGCATCGATCAGCAGCACGCGTTTATTCGACGCACCTGCCAGCATCGCAAGATTCGCCGAAACGAACGACTTGCCAATGCCGGCCGTTGGCCCGGTGATCAGCACAGCCCGGTTACGCGCCTCCGGTAGCCTGAATTGCAGTATCGTGCAGAAGCTGCGCAGGCTTTCGATGGTTGCACTATTGCTGAAGGCATGGGTCAGCATGAGCGGTTCGATTGGCTTCGCCGGTGCGTCGCGACGCGTGTAATCGGGCAGACGGCCGTGCGGCGGCACCGTGGCGTACACGGGCAGACCGACCGATGCTTCAATTTCCTGCGGGTCCCCCCCCACCAAGCCGTTCACGCGCCGCCGGAAAAGCACAAGACCCGCGCCGACCAGCAGACCAGAAAGTATCGAGCCGCCAATCACGACGCCGACGCGCGGCTGAATCGGGTTCTCCGTCGGCATGGCGGAGTCGATCAGCCGAACGTTACTCACCTTACCCGCGCCCACGAGCGTGAGTTGCTGACGGGTATCGAGCAAAATCCTGTACAGGTCGGTGTGCACCTGCACGTCACGCTTGAGTTGCACAACTTGTTGTTCGAGTATCGGCAACGCTCGGGTGGCCTCCAGCACCACTGCAAGCGCCGCTTGCGCGTCCTGCAACTGGCGGTCGATTGCCTGCACCTGGGGATGCCCCTCAGTGAAGCGCGACATTAAATCGTCGCGGCGCTGCTTCAGGTCGAACACCTTGACCTGATCTGCCACCGATTGTTGCAACAGGGTCGTACCGTACTGACTCGTATCAATCGTGCCGTGCTCCGCGCGGAACGCGTTGAATCGGGTTTCGGCCGCATCCAGTTGTGCCTTTAGCACCGGCAGTTGCGCGTCCAGAAAGTGGATCGACTTGTTCGCCGCTGCAGATTTGTGCTGCACGTTCTGTTCGATATAGGCACGCCCGATTTCATTCAGGATCCGGCTGTCCTCCTTCGGATCTGCGCCATCGAGCGTCGCGCCGATGATGTTGGACTGTTTGCCTCTCTCAAGGACCGAAACGGTATTCTGCAACCACTCGATCGTACCGGCTTCCGAATAACGTTTTAGATTAAAGGTAGCACCCGGCCGCCCGTCCACGCGCTGCACCAGCAGCTCAACCAGGCCGTAAGGCGTCTGCCCGTGCAGCATCTGACCGACACGACCCTGTAGCTGAAAACTGTCCCCGAACATGGATGCCTTGCCCACGAGCGTGTAGCCTCCGCCCGGTTCCAGCGTCAGACTAAAGGTCTTGCCATATAAGCGCTGCGGGGTGTTGAAAGTTGCGACGTCGATCCCTTCCGTGCCGCTCACAAAGCCGCCAGGCAACGGAGTAGACAACTCATCCGAACGCGCAGAGAGCCACCAGCCGATGACTGGGATATAGCGCGGCCCAGCCTCGATATAGAGCTTCAGGTTGTTGACCGCCCGCGATGTGACCATCCGCGACTTCAACACTTCGATCTCGGATGCCACATCGGTCTTCACGTCGAACATCGACGATACGTCGCTTAGCGCACCCTTTTGCTGTTCCGGGCTCCCCTCGACCTGAATCAGGATATCGGAGCGATACAAAGGCTGCTTGAACGTCGCGTAGCCAACGCCTGCTAGCGTAAACAGAAGTGTCGAACCGACGATGAGCCAACGCCCGCGATAGAGGGCGCCTGGAAAGTAGCTTGTCGACACGGGTTGCTGAAGTGCCGGCTCGAAGCTCGATGTTGACCAATTCGCGTGGTTCACTGTCATAGACTCCTCAACCCTCTGGATTTCTCGATCATTGCGCAGGTACCGCGCGGAAAAGCAGATTTCATTGCATAATCAACTTCCTTGCCGCGTCCGCCTGCAGTCCTGGTCGTCGGAAGTCTACAGTTCAACAATGGGTCTCCAGTGAGAGCTTTCCTGTCGGGGTCGATTCGACGACGTGAGAAAGTTTCATATGCATTCCATATAAATAGATTCGCTTCTGCTGGGTGCATGCTGTTCAGTACGCCCCACATCCGTCAAAGACTACTTTGAACGTTTTCAGCAGAATGCTGATGTCGAGCATAGTTGAACGCTCTTTTACGTAAGTGACGTCCAGTGCGACTCTCGTTGCATAGTCAACATCGTTTCGTCCGCTTACCTGCCACAATCCTGTCAACCCGGGTCTTACCTGCAGGTAGTAGTGGGCGTCGGCGCCATATCGTTCCAGTTCCTCGTTGACGATGGGTCGAGGGCCGACCAGGCTCATGTCGCCGAGAAGGACATTCCAGAGTTGAGGCAGTTCATCGAGGCTCGTCTTGCGCAGAACCCGGCCAACTGAAGTGATACGCACATCGTTCTTAAGCTTGAAATCGCAGTTCCATTCCTCACGCGCGTGGGCGTCGGTGGCAAGGAGTTGGGCGAGAACGAGGTCGGCCTTCGGTACCATGGAGCGAAACTTTAAACAGCGAAACGGCCGGCCGCCTTTTCCAACCCGGTGATGCCCGAAGAAAGCTGACCCGCCGTCGCTCAGTACGACGCAACCGATTACGAGGAAAATCGGGAATAGGATGACGAGCAAGGCGGACGCACCAACGATATCGAGGGCGCGCTTTGTGACGTCGCCTTTCCTGAGCGGAATGTCAGGATCGTTCGCCGCAGACAAGGTGCGGCAAGCCATAGGGCTTGCCGTTGTCTCCGTTGACGCGTCCGAAGGAAACGATTCTTCGCTGCGATCGAATTCCGCGGTGCCATCCATATGAGAAGCTGAAAAGCCGCAACCGCCGTGTTCCGTATGTTCGACTTGCGGACGACTTACGTGGCGAGTATCGAAAGTATCGACGTCCTTTGACACTGATTCCGAATGCTTGCCGACTAAAGCCATTGCTGCCCCCGGATCGCGGTTCGTTGACGGTTACATCAGTGTTTGGTATTTCAGGTTGTGCCAGTATTTCAAACAAAAATCAGAATAAAAAATCTCTCCATACGATATGAGAAATGTATTCCTCGCGCGCAATCTGGCGTAATACATGGGAAATCGAATTCTAATTGTCCGCGTATGAAGTATAGGTTTGAGATTTGACGTCAATCTGCGGAAAAGTCGTAAAATGCCGATGTCTTGGCCGACTCAGATCGGGAGAAATCAGGTAGTGCTAAACCTCAGACTTTCATTATTGGCAATGCGAAAACGATCGTCGGCAGCGCCTGCCGGCTATCCAGGTGTCGAAATAATGAGTGACGAATTCGATAGATAAGTCGATTTTCTGTCTCTTGCATTTTTCCATCCGGTCAACATGGCCTTTAATGCAAAGACACAGTCTGCCTGCTCCGCTGTTTGCCGAGCTTGTTTAGACGTAGCGTATCCGTACGAATATGGCTACACCGTTCGGTACAGCACATAACGCGTGGTTAGGGAATGCTCCAATGACCGCGTCCATGTATGTGATTAAAGAGGTTCGTCGCGCCGATGCCCGGCGTGGTTGAGATGACGGTGAAGTGCCGACGCGCTTTCGTTTGGCGATTGCGAATGCAGGCCGGCGGTCGGTGAACGCGTCAACCCGGATGCGTGGCCGACATTTTATGCAGCATGGTGTAGCCAGGGTCGGCCACATTGGGCGTTACGGCCGCGAACTGCTCGACCAGCAGCATCATGCCTTCGGCGATCATGTCGCCGTCGAATTTGAATCTACCTTGGCAGCGAATCCCTGCGGATCATCCAGGTTAATTAGGAGCCACGCGGTCCTCGGCCGGTAACGCCGCGTACGCAGTGGCGAGATGATAGGGCGTGGTGGACGGCATGTCGGCGCGCGATACATCGCCAGCGCCCGTCTTGCATTCGAACCAGCCTTGCGGATGCAAAAAGCGCTGGCGGAAGCGCTCGATTTGCCCGGGCAACGCGCGGCGCGCCGCATCATCGTCAACGGTAACGAGCGCGCGCAGATATTCGCTTTGCGCCCAGATCCGCTGCGTGGCGTCCTTGATCCTGCCGGCTTCGTCGAGTGATGCGCATACGCCGCCCGTGACCGGGTCCACGCCATGTTGCTGCGCAAATCCAAACGCGCGCGAGAGTGCCTCCTCGAGTCCCGATCCGTCCATTAGCGTGCCCGCCCGCTTGACCAGCCAGAACCATTCGAACTGATGGCCGGGCTCCAGGCGATTGCCGTCGGCACCCGACGGCAGTTCCGCGATGCAGCCGGTCGGCGCATGCAGGAAGGTGCGTTCGATAGCGTCAGCCAGCTTACGCAGTCTGGAATCGAACGCGCTGTCCTGCGTCGCCTCGCGCGCGACGAGCCACGCTTCGGTGAGATGCATCAACGGGTTCTGCACAGGTGTGCCGGTCACTGTAGAGAAATCCGCGTCGAGCGACGCGTTGAACAACCCGTGTTGCGCGGCGAAACGCGCTTCGATCAGCGCCGACGTGCTGTGGACGAGGTCAAGCGCATCGCGATTACCGAAACGCGCGGCATACTCGGCGCACGCGAAGACCAGGAACGCGTGCGTATAGAGATCCTTGGTGGTATCGAGCGGCGCACCTTGCGCATCCACACTGTAGAACCAACCGCCTCGTCGCTTGTCCTGGAAGTAGTGCAGCAGTGCTTCGAACAGCACATGCGCATGGACTGCTTCGCCGGCCTGCGAGAAAACGAACAACTGCCGCGCACATGCCATAGCGCGATAGCGCTCAACCGGCATCGGGCGATGGCTCGCGTCGGCGCTGACGGCCTCGTAGGGCAGATGCATTGTGGTATTGAAGCCAGGTCCGCGCCAGATCGGCAGGAGGACTCGAGCGAAGTGATCTCGTAGCGTGGCGGCGAGTGCGATCGTGGAGGCGGGCATGTTCATGCTGCGAATCTCCTTCGATGAGGTCGTAAAACGGGTATCGGCCACCGGTTCGCGAAAACCCTTGACAACTTTCTGCTCATAGAAGGGGCACCCTCTCAACAGAAGGCGCAATGATCAACTCCACACACACGGGTGTTTATTGATCCGGCCTCCGGTATTGGCATGTCAAGCAATCGAAGCACAGCGTGGGCTGCTGCGGCCCAATCGTTCGCCTTCACCTCGTAGCGCGCCATGCCAGGAACCATCGCGCGAGTCCGCCACGCCGATTCGCGACCCATTTGTCGAGGCGGTTCACACCTACGGCGCTGTCCGCAAGCGCCTGTGCGCTGTGATGGTCCGCATCCGGAATTTGAGCCGCCACACTTCCCACGCGATAAAGGCTTTCGACATAGGCATCAATACTGGCGCATAGAACTACCACGAATCCGACATACAGCAAGCTGAAGTTGCGCAGCTCATCACGAAAGCAGAATGCGAGAAACAACGGTACATTGACCACGACGCCGATCATCAGCGACTGCCGCACTGATGGCGCAAGGCGGGACCACGCCGTCTTCACGAGCACTGCAATTAACAGGAGGTTGATGACGTTGAAACCCTTCGGGGTCAGCACGCCGTAGTTGTATTCGAAATGTAGATAGCTGAGAGGATTGACCAGGAACCGCAGGTTATCCATCAAATGAATCTGCACCAGCCCGCCAGTATTCTGTGCGTATTTGAGCTTGATCAACACGTTGACGGCCGTGGCCACGGCAAGCAACACCACCTGGATGCGCAGGGTCGACTTGATCGACAGCGTGCCCCGCAAGAACGGATACAACGTGAGCGTGAAGAACAGAAACGACTCTTTGTTCCACGTCGCGAGCGCCGTCAAGACGATCAGCGGCAGCATTCTTCCCTTCAACGCCAAATGCACCGCGAGCGCCATGAAGAGAAGCTCAGACATGTCGTAGTAATAGCCGCCTTCGGTCAGCAGCAGTGGCAAGCCGGCCGCGAACGCGAGCGGGGCGAGTGTCGCGCCGACGCGATTTGACTGCAGGTCCAGACAAACGGTACGCAGCGCGAACAGCGCAAGCAGCAGCGACCCGAACGACATCGCATAAATCAGGTAGTAACGTAGCGCATAGCGCGGATCGCGTGAGTCTGGCGTATTCGAGTACAACCGCGAGATCGGATGATGAGACGGATCGTCGTCGAGTAACAGCGCGTCCGCGCGCTGCTTTAAGCGCGCCGGCAGCGCGCGCTCGATGCCGTTTGCGATGGCCGGCAACAACTGCCGGTAGACGTACGGGCGATCCGCCGTACCGTCGAGCATCTTCGGCAACGATGCTTCCGGCATGTTGTCTCGAAAATGCCACTTTGAGAAATAACCGCTGAATGATGCCGCCGCTGCCAGGAAATAAATGGCCACGAGCAGCATTCGTCGAATGCCGGAACTGGAAAGCGGGTCATTCAGCATAGCTTCCTCTCTTCGATATCCTGGTCGACGCAGCCCATCGACGACGGCACGTCTGAATATTCTCAAAACCCGCATGGAGCACGCCTCTGATGTTATTCGGTTTTCGCACGATATGAAGGTGGTCTAACGCACAGAAAAGAAAAAACGCTCGACGTAGTATCTGCGTGGGACCGCTTACGCGGGCCGATACGCGAGATGCCGCGCCCCCAAGTGGCAGACAAGATCACGTTCGAGGTGAGGTATGGCCGAGGCAAGTGTTCCTCTTTGTGTGGATCTCGATATGGCCGAGGCAAGTATTCCTCTTTGTGTGGATCTCGATGGAACGCTTACGCATACAGACCTTCTGGTCGAATCCTTCCTCTTGCTGTTGAAGCGCAATCCTCTTTACATCTTTCTGTGCTTTGCGTGGCTGCTGCACGGCAAGGCCAATCTGAAGGCGCAGATCGCATCGCGCGTCGCGATTGACGTTTCGCTGTTGCCGTACAACGCGAAACTGCTCGAGTTTCTTTACTCGCAGAAATCGAGCGGCCGCGATTTGTATTTATGTACGTCGTCGCACAAACAATTCGCCGAACAGGTTGCCACACACTTCGGGTTCTTCAAGGGTGTGATGGCGAGCGACGGAGAACACAATCTAACCGGCGCGAACAAGGCGGGCGCATTGTCCGCGGAATTTGGGACGCACGGTTTCGACTATTGCGGCAACGCTCGCGCCGATGTGCCGGTATGGAAAAAATGCCGGTACGCGATCGTTGTCGGCAGTCAGCATATCGCGGCCGCCGCGGAGAAGGTCAGTTCCACGATCCTGCATATCGATGACAAGCGTTCGCTTGTGGGCCTGGTTGTCCGTGAAATGCGCGTGTATCAGTGGATCAAGAATCTGCTTATCTTCGTGCCGTTCCTCGCTTCACACCGATTTTTCGACATACATACGATCGTCTCCGAAACGATTGCGTTCGTCTCTTTTAGTATGTGCGCGTCATCAATTTATCTGATGAACGACATGCTGGATCTCGAAGCCGACAGACGTCACACACGCAAACGGAATCGTCCATTTGCGTCTGGGCAACTGCCGCTCGTGTTCGGCGTCTTCGTGATGACTGTGCTGATTGCGATCGCCGTCTGTCTCGCGGCACTCCTGTCTCCGCTGTTCCAGCTCGTGTTGGCAGGTTATTTTGCAATCACGCTTGCGTATTCGTTTTGTCTGAAAAGAATGATGCTCGTCGACGTCTTCACACTCGCGGCACTCTATACGACACGAATCGTCGCCGGCGGCGCGGCAGGCAATATTCCACTGTCGAACTGGCTGATCATGTTCTCGGTGCTGATTTTTCTGAGCCTCGCAATGATCAAGCGCTACACGGAACTTGACGCGCTGCTGCGCGAGGGCAAGGGCTCCGCTGCCGGCCGCGGCTATATCACGCAAGACCTGGGCATCCTGCGTTCGTTTGGTACCGCGTCGGGCTACGTCGCGGTGTTGGTGCTGGCGTTGTACATGGACTCGTCCGACGTAAAGGTGTTGTACCGTCATCCGCAGGCGCTGTGGCTACTATTCGGTTTGCTGCTGTTCTGGATCAGCCGCATGTGGATGATGGCGTTCCGCGGGCAGATGCTTGATGACCCGATCGTGTTCGCGATCCGCAATCGGGTAAGCGTGCTGATAATCAGTCTGTGCGTCGCTACGGTTGTCATCGCTTCGAGATAAGGTCAAGGACGGGCAGTTTGATGGGCGGCGACGTCGGGCGGCGAGTTTCTGCCCGGTTGATCGTCTTGCACCGGTTCGCCCTCCCTGAAGGCAATGCCCTCCAGCAATAGCTTGATCTGTGGGGGGCCGGCGATGCGGCGTCAGGTTTTTCGGCTTCCTCGATTACCTTGAAATGCCAGACACAGGAAGGTCGGTCGCGACACGCAGTTGTGCGTACGCGTCGTCCGGTGGCCCACGGTCGCGAACGTCGACTCGATCGCATTCGTGGTCCGCAAATGCTGCCAATTTCGGCTGGGAATGCGTAAATGGCTAACAGGCGCTCCCGGTCCTTCTTCAGCGTTTCCGTCGCCTTCGGATATTTTGCAGCATAGATCGACACGAACCGGTCGAACGCCGCATATGCTTCGGCGCGCGTGGCCGCCACCGGTACTTATCCACTCTAAGATTTTGCGGCATCCAACCTGGAGGATAAATGAGCATCCTGAGTTTTGTTCTAATCGTGAGTGGCGTCCTGCTGAATGCGATGGCGCAACTCTGGTTGAAAGCCGGAACCAATGCGCTGGGTGCACTCAGTTTCAGCCGCGAAGCAGCGCTCTCAACTGTGTTCAGAGTGGGATTTGAGCCTCATATCATGGCAGGGCTGACGTGTTACGTGCTGAGCGTCGCGATTTGGATCGTGGCCTTGTCCAAGGTGCCGGTGAGCGTGGCGTATCCGATGCTGTCGATCGGATATGTGGTCAACGCGATAGCCGCCTGGTACTTGTTTGGAGAATATCTCTCGACGCAGAAATTGATCGGCATCGCCGTCATTGTCGTCGGGGTTTATCTCGTCGCGAAATCGTAACGCTCGAATTCGGAGTCACACTATGCGAGTACTGGTAACCGGCGCGTCGGGCTTTCTTGGGACTGAGTGCGTCAAGCAGTTCAACGCGGCCGCTCATGAGGTGACTACTACTGACAAGACCGGACCGGTCGATCTGCGAGGAGATCTTTCCGATTCGGCGTTCACGGCTTCGCTGCCGGACGTTGACGTGGTGGTCAACTGTGCCGCGGTTCAATACGTCACCAGGGACCTGCCGCTCTTCTTCAGAAAGTCGTTTTTTGAACGGAACAACGTGCGCGCGGCGGAAAACCTGTGCGAGCGCTATCGCGGTCAGGCCGCGCATTTCGTTCATGTCGGCACGAGCATGATGTACCGGCAGACCGGGCAGGAAACCTACGACGTGTGCAGCCCGATGAGCGGAGAGGGCGTTTATAGTCGCTCGAAGATGGCCGCGCAGGCCTTCGTGAACAGCATGCCGGGCGCGGCCACCGTCCTGCCCTGCATCATTGGCGGTGAAGGTCGCGAGGGCCTCTTCAGGGGCTTCGTCAAGATGATGACGCGGTTCGGGTTCGTCGCATTTCCAGGGCGCGGCGATCACAAGATCCAGATGGTGCACGTCGTGGATGTGGCGAGCCTGATCTGCCGAATCGCCGAAGTCCGCGCGGGCGGGCTCTTCAACGCCGCCGATCCGGAGCCTCTGTCCATTCGTCAATGGATCGACGAGATCGGAGACGAGCTCGGCATTCCGCATGCAAGGAAGATATCCATTCCCCTCATGCCGGTGAGATGCCTGTCCTGGCTCACCGGTTACCGACTGCTTGCCCGCGAGCAATTGCTGATGCTCGAACTGCCACACGTACTTTCGATAGACGAATCGCTCGCCATTGGCTGGCGTCCCATGTTTTCGAATGCAAGGATCGCGCGTGACATTGCCGTGCACATCAGCCGCGGCGCGGCGCGGCGACCGGGCTCGTTACGCTCCGAGTGATGCTCCCTTGCACGTGCCGCGCAGGAGCGGAGAAATGCACGCATGCCGCATTTCGCGGCATGCGTGTGACATTGCTGCGATAGTGATCAGTTAAAGCCGTTCGGATTCGCCGACTGCCACCGCCAGTGATCCGCACACATCTGCTCAATCCCATACTCCGCGCGCCAGCCGATCACCCTCTCAGCCGCCGCCGGATCGGCAAAGCACGAAGCCACATCGCCCGGCCGCCGCGCCACGATTTCATACGGCACGGGCCGGCCGGCGGCTTTCTCGAATGCCTTGACCACGTCGATCACGCTATAGCCCTGACCCGTACCGAGGTTCACGACGAAGCTGGCGTCGCGTTTGACCAGCGCGTCGAGCGCGGCCAGATGCCCGCGCGCCAGATCGACGACGTGGATATAGTCGCGCACGCCCGTGCCGTCGGGCGTTTCATAGTCGCCACCAAACACCCGCAGCTTTTCCAGCTTGCCCACCGCAACCTGCGCCACATACGGCATCAGGTTGTTCGGAATTCCGGCCGGATCCTCGCCAATCAATCCGCTCTCATGCGCGCCAACGGGATTGAAATAGCGCAGCGTCGCAATCCGCCATGAAGCATCCGCCACTTCCAGGTCACGCAAAACCTGCTCGGCAATCAGCTTCGACTGCCCATAAGGATTGGTCGCCGAGAGCGGAAACGATTCATCGATCGGCGAGCTCTTCGGCACGCCATACACCGTTGCCGACGAACTGAACACGAACTGCTTCACGTTGCGATCGCGCATCACGCCGAGCACCGTCAGCAAGCTGCCGACGTTATTGTTGTAGTACTCGATCGGTTTGGCGACCGATTCGCCCACCGCCTTCAGTGCGGCAAAGTGAATCGCGCCGGTGATCGGGTGGGCGTCGAAAATACGGTTGAGCGCCGCTTCGTCGCGCGCGTCGGCTTCGTAGAAGGTCACAGTCTTGCCGGTGATTTCCTCCACGCGCCGCAGCGATTCGCGGCTGCTGTTCACGAGATTGTCGATTACCACGACGTCGTAACCGCCGTTCAGCAGTTCGACACAGGTGTGCGAGCCGATAAATCCTGCACCACCTGTTACCAGAATCGTACCCTTCGTGGTCATGCTGTTGCTCCGTTAAAGTAAAACGCCCGTCATTTTCTGCACCAGGTCTTTATATGTTTCGACGACGACGCGTTCGTCGAACTCTTGCGCGACTTTCTGCCGACCGCGTTCAGCCATTGCACGGCGCTCGGCGCCGCTCATGTCGAGCATCTGCGCCAGCTTCGCTGCGAGACTCTCTGCATTGCGTACTTCGCACAGCAATCCATTGACGCCGTCCGCCACCACCTCACGGCAGCCGGGCACATCCGTCGTCACGATCGGCCGGCCCATTGCCGATGCTTCCATCAGCGTGCGAGGCACGCCTTCCCGATAGGACGGCAGGACCACGCAGTCCGCGTCGGCGATGAAGGGCCGTACGTCGTGCGCCTCGCCAAGATACTCGATGATGCCATCCCGCTCCCACATGGCCACCTCTTCGCGCGTGATCGCACTCGGGTTGTCGACGCCGACCGGACCGAGCAACTGGAACCGCGCCTGCGGGTAACGTTCACGCACACGCCGCGCCGCTTCGACATATTCGCCGACGCCCTTGTCCCACAAGAGCCGCCCGATCAGCACGAACCTGTATTCCGCCCGCTCCGGCAGCGGCGTGAAGGTGAACTGTTCGAGATCGACGCCTTCGCCATGCAACAGCCTCGCACGCTCAGGATGCACCAACAAATTCTGCTCGACAAACGCGGCCTGGTCGTCGCGGTTCAAAAACCAGACTTCACGTGGGAAACGGAAGGCAAAACGGTACAGTTTTTTGGCGACAAGCGCCGCGCGGCTCTGCTGGATGAACACGTAACCGAGCCCGGTAGTCACCGCCACCGACTGCACGCCCGCCAGTTTCGCGGCGACCGAGCCGTAGATGTTCGGCTTGATCGTGTAGTGGAACACGACATGCGGGCGGATGCTTCGATACAAACGATACAACGACAAAAGCGTGCGCAGGTCGTCACGCGGACTGGTGCCTTTGGACGCCACCGGCAATTCGATGCAGCGGCACCCCATCGCGGTGAGCAGGTCGAACGTGCGGTCGCGCGGCGCGAGGACGGTCACGTCGACGCCGCGTCCAACCAGCATGCGGATCAACCCTTGCCGATACGTATAGATTGCCCAGGCGGTGTTACAGACGAGTGTAATGCGTAGCGCGGGCGTCGACTTCAAGGCAGGCTTCATGCGGGAACGGGCTCGACGGTGAATGACGGGATGAAATGACGGGGTGAGTGACGCAATGTGAGTGACGCAATGGAATCAACGGCTGGCACGCGGCGCAAGCAGCATGCGTTTAACCCGCTGCAATGCGCTGTAAGGCGTCACCAGATGCAGCAGGTTTTTGGCGAGACCCAGCCAGTCGTACAGATTGGCGGCGTTGAAGTAGCGCAGTTGCAGCCGCAGCGTCGAGTTGACCTGGCGGCGCCGTTTGGTCGCGCTAATTCCGCCTTCGTTCAGTTCGTAATAGAGCCCGAGCTCCGGCAGATTCGCGCAGTCGTGGCGTTCCATCAAACGCAGGAACAGGTCGAGGTCTTCGGCGGAAGGATACGTCGCGCGATAGTTGCCGGCCGCGCGCACGGCGTCGACGCGCAACATCATCGAAGGATGCGCGAGGCAAGAACGGAAGAAGCGCAGACGACGAATCTGGTTCGGTTCGGCGGGCGGCGTCAGCATGAAAAGCGGTTTCCCTTCACGCGTGACGACCTGTGTCCACATGCCGAGGCCGGCCACTTGCGGATGCAGTCCCATGAACATGCGTTGTTTGGCGAGCCGTTGCGGCACGCTGCGGTCGCCCGCGTCGATGCGGGCCGCGTAGCGAAAACCGCGCTGGGCGAGGGCGTCGATGCCGGTTTGCAGCGCGCGTTCAATGCCGCTGTTGCGCGGCATGCGCAGCACTTCGATCTTCATGTTCGGGATTGCCGGCGCGACGATCGGTGTCGTGCTGCCGTCGTCGACGATCAGTACGTGGACCAGCGCGCTTTCGCTGAACGAGGCGAGCGTGAGATCGACGTCGGCCTGACCGTTATACGCGGGCATCAGGACGGCGACGTCGTCGAGGGAGTGCGCTGTGGCGGATGAATTCGTCATGGGCGCAATTTAAAACGAATGTAATAAAGATTGACTGACGCGGCGGCGAGATAGCCGGCCGCGAGTCCGACCAGCGCACCATAAGCGCCGAGGCGGGGAATTGCCAGCAGATTGACGGCGAACGCGACCGCAAGCGCCAACAGCCACTTGGAAAGCAACACGAACTTGGCCTGATATTTCAGCACGATCAGATTGCCGATCGCTTCGATTCCGGCCGGCACGGAAAGCCACACGGCCCAGCGGAAAATCTCGATGGCGCCTTCAAAGCCCGGCCCGAACACGCGGCGGATGATGAAGCCAGCCAGCAGATCCAGCACGATCGCGCCGCTTACCATCAGCGCGGCGGTCATCGCCGTGAGCCGCCACACGTTGCGGCGCAATTGCGCCGCATCCTGCACGCGATAGACGAAGGCCGGCGCAATGGTTTGCGCGAGCATCAGCGCGAGCGTGATCCAGTTTTCGTTCAACTGCTGCGCGGCGGAATAACGGCCGAGGTCGGCGAACGAAATCGCCCGCTCGAGCATCAGTCTGTCCAGTTTCAGGAACAGATACATACAGATCAGCCCGAGCCAGAACACCGTACCCGCGGTCGCGAAGTGCTTGAAGAGTGAACGGTCGAGATGCCAGCCGAGCTTGCCGCCGTGACGGCGGATGTAATAGATCAGAAGAACCGCGCCGATCGCCGCGGATTCGGCGGCCCACAACCAGCCAAAGCGCGCGGGCGTTGCCATCGCGCGTACTAGCAGATAGACAAAACCCGCTTTTACCACCGCGGTGCTCATGCTGGTAAGCAGCTGCGGCTTGCTGTACGTCATGCTTTGCAGCCACGCGTTGATCACGCCGACGAACGGCTCGCGAAACAGCATCGTCACCGCAAGACCCGCGAGCATCGCGCCCGCCAGCGGGTCGAAGAAGTGCAACGCGATGCCGAGCCATGTGATCAGCAGCGCCGCGACGGAAACCGAAAAGCGCAGCGTGAAGGCGCTGCCGAGCACGGTGCCCAATTGAGTGGGCGGCCGGGCGACGATGGCGGGCACCAGAATTTCGGCGCCGCACACCCAGGTGATCGGCGAAAGCACTAGCAGCAGCGTGTTCGCGTACTGCCATTTGCCGAAGGTGTCGGGTCCGAAGTAGCGCGCCAGCATGCCGCTGATCACGATCGCCACGCCGATCTGCGTGAGCCGCTCCAGCCCGAGCCAGGCGATATTGCTGAAGGCGCGCGTGACGTCGGGGTTGGCGAAGCGTTTGAGCGTCAGCATCCGGCGGCCGCTCGGCAATGCAACGGCGCTTGTTGTACGGCTTGCGCCAATTGCATGGGCGGCACCGGCGACGCGAGGCGTGCGCTGTGCGTATGGCGCGCACTGCGCGCAACCGCCCACCTGGCCGCCTGTCGCGGCAACTTTACAAAAGGAGGGCGTCTAAGCATTAGAATGGCGGTTATAAGACTGGTCCGAAAAGCGTAATTATAAGTTGGAACCGGATCGCTTCCGGCATAAGCGCTTCGCGAGGTCTTGTCAGTCGGTGAAGAGCGAATTCGCTGCTCAATTTACCGATCCCCCAGCGACGCGCCGGTCAAAATTTTCCATTGCACGCAAGTGAGCCAATATGATCTCCAAATCTATTTTCAAGGCGTATGACATTCGCGGCGTGATTGGCAAGACGCTCGACGCCGATGCAGCGCGTTCGATCGGCCGTGCCTTCGGCAGCGAAGTACGGGCGCAAGGCGGCGACGCCGTGGTGGTCGCGCGTGACGGGCGCCTGTCGGGTCCCGAACTGATCCAGGCGCTGTCGGACGGGCTGCGTGCAGCCGGCGTCGACGTGGTCAACGTCGGCATGGTGCCCACACCGGTCGGCTACTTCGCGGCCAGCGTGCCGTTGCAGCTCGACGGTGGCGAGCGCCGCGTCGATTCGTGCATCGTCGTGACGGGTAGTCACAATCCGCCTGACTACAACGGCTTCAAGATGGTCCTGCGCAGCGCGGCTATTTACGGCGAGCAGATCCTGGCGCTGCATCAGCGTATCGTCGACGAAAACTTCTCTGATGGTAGCGGCACGTACACTGAGTACGATATCGCCGACGCCTATCTCGAGCGCATTGCCAGCGACGTCAAGCTGGCGCGCCCGATCAAGATCGTGGTCGATACCGGCAATGGTGTCGCAGGCGGCCTCGCGCCGAAGCTCTTCAAGAAGCTCGGTTGCGAACTGGTCGAACTGTTCACCGAGATCGACGGCAACTTCCCGAATCACCACCCGGACCCGGCTCACCCGGAAAACCTCCAGGACGTGATCCGCGCGCTGAAGGAGACCGACGCTGAAATCGGCTTCGCATTCGACGGCGACGGCGACCGCCTCGGCGTCGTCACCAAAGACGGCCAGATCATCTATCCGGACCGCCAACTCATGCTGTTCGCCGAAGAAGTGCTGTCGCGCAACAAGGGCGCGCAGATCATTTACGACGTGAAGTGCACGCGCAATCTGGCCAAGTGGGTCAAGGACAAGGGCGGTGAACCGCTGATGTGGAAGACCGGCCACTCGCTCGTGAAGGCGAAGTTGCGCGAAACCGGCGCGCCGCTGGCAGGCGAAATGAGCGGCCACGTGTTCTTCAAGGACCGCTGGTATGGTTTCGACGACGGCCTTTACACCGGCGCGCGTCTACTGGAAATCCTCACGCGGGTGGCCGATCCGAGCCAGCTGCTCAACTCGCTGCCGAATTCGAATTCCACGCCGGAGCTGCAATTGAAGCTCGAAGAAGGCGAAAACTTCGAACTGATCGCGCGCTTGCAGCAGAACGCGAAGTTCACCGGCGCGGACGACATCGTGAAGATCGACGGTCTGCGTGTCGAGTATCCGGACGGTTTTGGCCTCGCGCGTTCGTCGAACACCACGCCGGTCGTGGTGATGCGTTTCGAAGCCGACAGCGACGAAGCGCTTAAGCGCATCCAGGAAGACTTCCGCCGCGTGATCATGGCGGAGAAGCCTGACGCGAAGCTGCCGTTCTAAAAGCTTGAGCGGCGCCGTGGTTCGTCATGAGCTGCGGCAGCCGTCGAACGCGGCGCGGGTTTCACTTACCGCGCCGCGTTTTTTCATGTCATTTACCTGGGGCGCGCTAGAATTGCGCTCCTCTCCTCGTGAGAAAACGCCGGGCCTGGCGCGAAGCGACAGGTTTGGGGGCTCTCTCAACGCACTTCGGGCCGGATAGCCGGTTTTCCCACACTTGAGCGTGCAAAAGATACTGATCGTGAGGGTGTCGTCATTGGGCGACGTGGTTCACAACATGCCGGTGATCGCCGACATCCGCCGCCGTCATCCCGACGCCCAGATCGACTGGCTCGTCGAAGAAAGCTTCGTGGGGCTCGTGGAGCTGGTCAGCGGCGTGCGGCGGGCGATTCCCGTTTCGCTGCGCCGTTGGCGCAAGCGCATCCTCTCGGTCGACAACTGGCGCGAGATCGGCGCGTTTCGCCGCGCGCTCGCCGCCGAGAATTACGACCTCGTGATCGACTGCCAGGGGCTCATCAAGACCGCGTGGGTCGCGAGCATGGCGCGCGGACCCGTGGTCGGCCTCGCGAACCGTACCGACGGCGCAGGCTTCGAATGGCCGGTGCGCTTCTTCTACGAAAAGCGCGTGCCGATCGAGGCGCGCACCCATGTGGTCGAGCGTACGCGCCAACTGGTGGCCGCGGCGCTGAACGACCCGCCGCCGCAACCCACCGACGATATCGACTTCGGCCTCGACACCGGGCGCGCGGCGCTGGCTTTGTCGGAGGCGAATCTGAACCTGCCGGTGCCCTACGTCGTGTTCGTGCATGCGACCTCACGCGCCGACAAGCAGTGGCCCGATACCGCCTGGATCGAACTCGGTCAGTCTCTGGTGCGGCGCGGGGCGTCGATCGTGCTGCCGTGGGGCAGCGAGGAAGAACGCATCACCAGCGAACGTCTGGCGAAGGAATTCGGCGCTGCCGCAATCGTGCCGCCCAGATTGGCGTTGCCGGCCGTGGTCGGCCTGATCGAAGGCGCTGCCGCGACAGTCGGCGTTGACACAGGGCTAGTCCACATCGCGGCGGCGCTGAAGCGGCCCACGGTCGAGTTGTACAATTTCGCCACCGCGTGGCGTACCGGCGGCTACTGGTCGCCGAATGTCATCAATCTCGGTACGGCCGGCAAGCCGCCCACGCTGCAGGAAGTCAAGTCCGCGCTGGCCGGTTTCGGCCTGCTCTAATGTTGTAGCGCTGTAATGCGGTGTGCTTCGCCTTCCGCTCCATCCGTTTTCAAGGGCGACCATGAACGAAACCCAGATCATCGAAGTAGCGAACGCTGACTGGCACGGACGCAATCTGTCCGTGCCGCGCGAGATGCTGCTGGCCGGCGTCGAACGCGGCAAGGTGCTGTATTTCCCGAACCTGCGCTTTGCGATCGAAGGCGGCGAACAGGCCTTGCTCGATCCCGCGCTCGCCGATCCGAATCGCAAGAACATCAGTCTCGAACCGAATGGCGGCGCGCTGCATGGCGTGGCCGGCGACGCCGTCACGCAATCGGCGGTGCGCGCGTTGATCGCGCGTTATCAGGCCAATGCGCGCACGCTCGTCGATGGGCTGTTCCCCGAATACAACGGCAGGTTGCGCGTCGCGCCCACGAGCCTGCGGCTGCACCAGGTGGAAGGGCGTGAGACGTCGTGGCGTAAGGACGATAGCCGTTTGCATGTGGATGCATTCCCGTCGCGGCCGAACTATGGCGAGCGCATTCTGCGCGTGTTCACCAACGTCAATCCGCATGGTGCGCCGCGCGTGTGGCGCGTCGGCGAACCGTTCGAGGATATGGCCACGCGTTTCCTGCCGCGCATCAAACCGCAAATGCCGGGCTCGGCGTGGCTGCTGAATCTGCTGCATGTCACCAAATCTCAGCGCAGCGAATACGATCATCTGATGCTGAATCTGCACGACAGCATGAAGGCCGACCTCGAGTATCAGAAGTCGAGCCCGCAGGAGACCATGCCGTTTCCGCCGGGCAGCGTCTGGGTCTGTTTCTCCGATCAGACCTCGCATGCGGTGATGTCCGGCCAGTTCATGCTGGAGCAGACCTTCTTCCTGCCGGTCAAGGCGATGGCGCAGCCCGACTGCGCGCCGCTCGGCATTCTCGAGCGCCTGAAGGGCAGGGCGCTGGTTTGAGCGCCGCTGCCGCTTTGGATTGCGCACGCGCGCTCGACGCGAAGCTCACGACGAAAGTCACATCGACCCTTGCGCCGAAGCCCAGCTTTAGACGCACGGAGTCTCGATGCTGAGGGCGATCTATAACGCGCTCTGGTGGATCATCGCGCCGCTTGCCGTGTTGCGTCTGCTGATCCGTTCGCGCAAGGAGCGTGGCTATCGTGAGCATATCGGCGAGCGGTTCGGTTACTCGCGCGGACGCTTGCCGGAAGACAATGCGCCGTTGATCTGGGTGCATGCGGTGTCGGTGGGCGAGACGCGTGCCGCGCAACCGCTGATCGAAGCGCTGATGAAAGCGCGTCCCGATGCGCGGATTCTTTTGACGCATATGACGCCGAGTGGCCGTGCCACCGGCGAGCAGATTTTCGGCGACCGCGTGTTACGCAGCTATTTGCCGTACGACATGCCGCACGCCGTGCGGCGGTTTCTGCGGGCATGGCGGCCGTCGCTCGGCCTGGTGATGGAAACTGAAGTATGGCCGACGCTGATCGACGAATGCCGTCGCGCGGATGTGCCGCTGGTGCTGACCAATGCGCGCATGTCGGCGCGCTCGTTCAAGCGCGCGGCCAAATTCGGCCATGCGACCAAGGACGTGTTCGGTGGGTTTGCGCGCGTGCTGGCGCAGAGTCCGTCGGATGCGGAACGGCTCACTGCACTCGGTGCGCGTAACGTCGCGGTGCTCGGCAATCTGAAGTTCGATATGAGCACGCCGGCGGAACTGGCGGCGCGCGGTCATGCGTGGCGTGCGGCGATCGGCACGCGGCCCGTGTGGGTCGCGGCGAGTACGCGCGAAGGTGAAGAAGAATTGGTGCTGCAGGCGTTCGCGGCGTTTGGCGTCGACGCCGCGTTGCTGATTCTGGTGCCGCGTCATCCGCAACGGTTTAACGAAGTGGCGGCCTTGGTTGAAAAGGCGGGCTTGCGTCTTGAGCGGCGCTCGACGTGGGCGCCTGCCGCGGCGGTGGCATCGGCTGCTGCCTCAATCGCGGGCGGTGGTGTACCCGCTTTGCCAGCGGATGTGAACGTGCTGCTCGGTGATTCGATGGGCGAGTTGGGCGCTTACTATGCCGCTTCGGATCTGGCGTTTATCGGCGGGAGCTTGCTGCCGCTGGGCGGGCAGAATCTGATTGAGGCGTGTGCGGTCGGTGTGCCGGTGCTGATTGGGCCGCATGTGTTCAATTTCACGCAAGCCACCGCGGATGCGGTCGCAGCTGGGGCGGCGGTGCAGGTGCAAGATCCTGCTGAGTTGGCGAGGGCACTTCGCGAGCTGTTCGGCGACAAGGCGCGCAGGCTGGCGATGGGCGGCGCGGCTTCGGCGTTTGCCGCGCGGCACCGCGGCGCGACGGCACGCACGGTGGATGTGTTGATGGCGTTGTTGCCGGAGTGAAGGGGGAGGCGCGAAAGCGCCCCGGCTTCAAAGCTTGGGGGCGTTCCCTACGGCCTCAAACCTTCAACAACCCCTTCTTCTCGATAAACTTCACCACCACGTCCAGTCCATCGAGCGCCTTCAGATTACACATCACGAAGGGCCGCTCGCCGCGCATCTTTTTCGCGTCTGACGCCATCACTTCCAGGTTCGCGCCGACCATCGGTGCGAGGTCGGTCTTGTTGATCACCAGCAGATCCGACTTCGTGATTCCAGGTCCGCCTTTGCGCGGAATCTTCTCGCCGCCGGCCACGTCGATCACATAGATCGTCAGGTCCGACAGTTCCGGGCTGAAGGTCGCCGCGAGGTTATCGCCGCCCGATTCGATGAACACGATGTCCGCATCGGGAAAGCGCGTCAGCATGCGGTCGACGGCTTCGAGGTTGATCGAAGCGTCTTCGCGAATCGCCGTGTGCGGGCAGCCGCCCGTTTCCACGCCCATGATCCGCTCGGCCGGCAACGCGCCTGCCACGGTCAACAAACGCTGGTCTTCCTTCGTATAGATGTCGTTGGTGATCGCGACGAGGTCGTACTGTTCGCGCATCGCCTTGCAGAGCATTTCGAGCAGCGTGGTCTTGCCCGAGCCGACCGGGCCGCCGACGCCCACGCGCAGCGGCGGCAGTTTCTTCGTGCGGACAGACGAATGAGTGGCTTGATGAGGTGCGTTCATGAGGGATCTTTTTACGAGCGGAAGAGCCGCGAATACTGCGACTCGTGACGTGCCGACAGAATGCCGAGTTGCGGCGCGAAGGTGTTGATGTTGTCGGGCGAGGTGGCCAAGGCTTGCGTGACGGCGGCATCGATCGGCTCGCGTAGCGCGACGATGATGCGCTGGCCGGCGAGCTGGCCGAGCGGCACGGCCTTCAATGCGGCGGCGGCCTGATTCTCCACCCAGCTGAATGCGTAGGCGGCGAGCGCGGCGTCAGGCGCTGCGTCGTGGGCGAATGCGGCGAAGGCGAAAGCCGTGGGTTGGGCCAAGGGCTTGAGCGATGCCAGCGTGATGCGTCGATCGGCATCGCCCCATTCCAGCGAAACGCACAACTGTCGCAGCGACCAGCCCATCTGTTCCGTCTCGCGTCTTAGTTCCGCGGACTCGCGGCTTGCCAGGAATTCGCTGTTCGCTTCCTTCAAGCCGTCTGCGTCGTGCGCACGCCAGCGTTCCATTTGATGCGCGAGAAACGGCAACTCGCCACGCGCCAGCACGTCGGTCAGGCCGCTCGCGATCCAGGCGCGTGCGGAATCGGCGTCGGTGATGAGTTGCGCTTCAATCGCCGCTTCGAGACCTTGCGAGTAGCTGAACGCGCCAATCGGCAATGCCGGCGACGCAAGATGCAGCAGCGCTGTGAGCTCAGCGATGCGCATGGTGGTGATGATGCCCGTGGCCGCACGATTCGTCGTGGACGTGATCGTCGTCTTTGTGGTCGTGCTCTTGCGAGTGACCCTGCGCGTGGCTATGACCGTGCTCATGGTCCGCGTGATCATGCGAGTGACCGTGCGCATGTCCATGGGCATGATCATGCGAATGCTCATGCCCATGATGCTCACCAAACACCTGCTGCGCGATCGCATAGTCTTCAGCAAAGGTCTCATCGTGACCATGCTTGTGACCCCCGCCATACGCGCCGGATTCCGGTTGGAACGGCATCGACACCTGATCGACACTCGCGCCGATGCGCTTGAGCATATCGGCCAGCACCGGATCGTATTCGAGCTTCAGATAATCCGCGCCGACTTCGACTGGCGTGTGACGATTGCCGAGGTGGTAGGCGGCGCGGGTCAACGTCAACGCATTTTTCGCACGGACATACAGCACCGTTTCCGGCGCAGCGACCACGCGTACCAAACCGCCGTCGTCGGCGACCAGCACATCGCCGTCGCGCAGCACCGTGCCGCGCGGCAACAGCAGCGCAACTTCCTCGCCGTTATCGAGCGTCGCGGCGAGGCGGCTCTTGCGGCGGTCATCGAAAGCGAGCGTCAAGGTCGGCGCGCGCTTCACCAGCACAGGCGCGAGCTTCAGATGCGGTGCGATCAGTTTGTCGATAGTACGCATGGTTAGAACAGAAAGTAGCGTTGCGCCATCGGCAACACGGTGGCGGGCTCGCAGGTCAGCAACTGGCCGTCGGCGATCACCTGATAGGTTTCCGGATCGACGCTGATCGCCGGACGCCACGCATTGTGAATCATGTCGGCCTTCGAGATGTTGCGGCAGTTCTTCACGGCAACGATACGCTTGTTCAGCCCATAGCGCTCGCCGACGCCCGCATCGGCAGCCATCTGCGAAACGAAGGTCAGGGACGTGCGTCCCAGCGCACCGCCACGCGTCGCGAACATCTCACGATAATGGACTGGTTGCGGCGTTGGAATCGACGCATTCGGGTCGCCCATCTGCGCCATCGCGATCATCCCGCCCTTCAGAATCAACGACGGCTTGATGCCGAAAAACGCCGGCTCCCAGAACACCAGATCGGCCCATTTACCCGGCTCGATCGAGCCGACTTCGTGTGAGATGCCGTGCGTGATCGCCGGGTTGATCGTGTACTTCGCGACATAACGCTTCGCGCGAAAATTGTCGTGACGCGCGTTGTCTTCCGGCAGTGCGCCGCGTTGCACCTTCATCTTGTGCGCGGTCTGCCATGTGCGGATGATGACTTCACCCACGCGTCCCATCGCCTGCGAATCCGACGATAGCATCGACAACGCGCCGAGGTCGTGCAGGATATCTTCCGCCGCGATCGTCTCGCGACGAATACGCGACTCGGCGAACGCGATATCTTCCGCGATCGATGGGTCCAGGTGATGGCACACCATCAACATGTCCAGATGCTCTTCGAGCGTGTTGACGGTGTACGGGCGTGTCGGATTGGTGGACGAGGGCAGCACGTTCGCTTCGCCGCACACCTTGATGATGTCCGGCGCGTGGCCGCCGCCCGCGCCTTCCGTGTGATACGTGTGGATCGTGCGGCCCTTGAATGCGGCCACGGTCGCTTCGACAAAGCCCGCTTCGTTCAGCGTATCCGTGTGGATCGCGACCTGCGTGTCGGTAGCGTCGGCGACGCAGAGGCAGTTGTCGATGGCAGCCGGCGTGGTGCCCCAGTCTTCGTGCAGTTTCAGGCCAATGGCACCCGCGGCGATCTGCTCCAGAGCCGGTTGCGGCTGGCTCACATTGCCTTTGCCGAGAAAACCGAGATTCATCGGATAACCGTCGGCGGCTTGCAGCATGCGTTCGAGATGCCACGGACCCGGCGTGCACGTTGTCGCATTCGTGCCGGTTGCCGGACCCGTGCCGCCGCCGAGCATTGTCGTGACGCCGCTCGCGAGCGCTTCTTCGATCTGCTGCGGGCTGATGAAGTGGATGTGCGTGTCGATGCCGCCCGCCGTCACGATCAGGCCTTCGCCGGCGATCACTTCAGTGGACGCGCCGATCGCGATCGTCACGTCCGGTTGAATATCGGGGTTGCCCGCTTTGCCGATCGCGAAGATGCGGCCGTTCTTGATGCCGATGTCAGCCTTGACGATGCCCCAGTGATCGAGAATCACCGCATTCGTCACGACCGTATCGACGACGTCGGCGTGCACGCGTTGCGACTGGCCCATGCCGTCGCGGATCACTTTGCCGCCGCCGAATTTCACTTCTTCGCCGTAGGTCGTGAAGTCGCGTTCGACTTCGATCAGCAGCTCGGTATCGGCGAGGCGGATACGGTCGCCGGTGGTGGGGCCGAACATTTCCGCGTATGCGCGGCGGCCAATGCGTAAGGTCATGGTGTGGATCCGGAAATGAGCAGGGCGATCGGTGCAAGCGTGCGCGGGTCGCGCATCAGAGCTTGCCCATCACCTTGCCGTTGAAGCCGTAGACGACGCGCTCGCCGGCCAGTTCGACCAGCTCGACGGTACGTTCCTGGCCGGGTTCGAAACGCACGGCGGTGCCCGCTGCGATGTTCAGCCGGAAGCCGCGCGCCGCTTCACGGTCGAAGGAGAGCGCTTCATTCACTTCGTAGAAGTGATAGTGCGAGCCGATCTGCACTGGCCGGTCGCCGGTATTCGACACGATCACCGTGACGGTGACGCGGCCCGCGTTGAGTTCGTGTTCGCCGTCGTCGATGAGGAGTTCGCCGGGAATCATGGGGCGTGCCTTACGTGATTAAAGCGTGATTAGGGGATCGGGTGATGAACGGTAACGAGCTTGGTGCCGTCGGGGAACGTGGCTTCGACCTGGATGTCGGGGATCATTTCCGGCACGCCTTCCATCACGTCCGCGCGCGTCAGCAGCGTGGTGCCGTAGTGCATGACCTCGGCGACCGTTTTGCCGTCACGGGCGGCTTCCATCAGCGCGGCGGTGATGAAGGCAATCGCTTCCGGGTAGTTCAGTTTGAGGCCGCGAGCGCGGCGCCGTTCAGCGAGCAGCGCGGCGGTAAAGATCAGCAGCTTGTCCTTCTCGCGAGGTGTCAGCTTCATCGAATGTGTGCGTTGGTGTGCGTTGGGTTGCGCCGGACCTGAGGGCCGGCTGCGAAATGATAGGCGCTGCATGTCATGGCCACGATCGCGTGCGGCGCACGGGATGAGTCCATGACAACTGCAATGCCGGATAAGCCAGCCACGGTATCAAGTCCGGCTAACGGCACGCTTACAGATCGGTGGGCAGCGGCGCGCCGAACCACTTCTTCGACATCATATTCAGCGTGCCGTCCTGTTTGGCCGCCGCGATCGCCGCATTGACCTTCTGTTGCAGGCGAGGCTCGTTCTTGTTCATGCCGACGAAGCACGGCGAATTCTTGATGACGAACTTCGGTTCCGGCCGGCGCGGCGGATTTTTCGCGAGGATCGCTGCGGCGACAATGTTGCCCGCGGCGATCAACTGCACCTGGCCGGACAGGAACGCGGCGATGGTCGCGTTGTTGTCTTCGAAGCGCTTGATGGTGGCGTTCGGCGCCATTTGCGTGAGACCGATTTCCTCGAGCGCACCGCGCGTGGCGCCGACCGTCTTGCCGGTGAGATCGGCGGGGCCGGTGACCTTGATGTCGGCGGGGCCGAACACGCCCTGATAGTACGGCGCATAGGCCGTCGAAAAATCGATGACCTTGTCGCGCTCAGGCGTTTTGCCGAGCGACGAGATCACCAGATCGACCTTACCGGTTTGCAGATACGGAATGCGGTTCGCGCTGTTGACCGGCACGAGTTCGAGCTTCACGTTCATCGACTTCGCGAGCAGGGCGGCCGTGTCGATGTCGTAGCCTTGCGGCTTCATATCCGCGCCGACCGAGCCGAACGGCGGATAGTCTTCGGGAACCGCGACTTTCAGCACGCCTGCCTTGGCGATGTTGTCGAGCGTATCGGCGTGAGCCAAGGGCGCCGTGACTGCGAGGACGGGCGAGAGCAGCAATGCGGCGAGCCAGGCGCGGCGCGCGGGGCGAAGAGTCGATCGGGTCATGTTATATGAGCGGTGGTGGCGAGAAGCGGTCGGCTGCCGTCAGGACGCGGCAACATCGTGGGGGAATTTGATGCAAGGTGTGTGCCATGGCGGTGCAGCATCGGCTGGCGCGGCGAGAAAGCGGGTATGCACTGAGTTGGAGCGCGTACGTGCTCCAGACTGGTGCGTTAGCGGTCTCGCGAAAGCTTGAGGCTGCTCAACGGATTTCGGGAAACCGCCGAAGTGTGCGCGGGCTTGTCTCGCGGCCCTTGAGGCGTACCTCAGTGAGGCGAGTACAGGTTGCGCGGACTGGGGACGTAGCTGACAGGTGTACGGGGCCATGATTGACACTTTTGTGCGATCGACCGTCCGGATCCGTCCACGAAAGGCTGGGCGCCGGGTGCGGGCGTCAGGTAGACCAGATACGCAGCGGCACGGCGTCGACGCGATGCACGAGGGGCCGCAACTGGAGCCAGCATTGTGTTAACTCCCGCTGCAGCGTCTCCATCGAGCGTGCCACCGCTCGCACGAGCAACACGCCTGACGTGACGCAGGAAGCCCCTGCCCGGATCGAGTCGTTGAACGGAAGCTGTGCCGTCAGTGTCTCGGCGAGCGCGTCGTCGCAAGCCGGGCCGACGGCCCACAGCGTTCCATAAGCCGGGAAACCGGCGAGCCCCTGTGCGGCATCCCGGAGCGGGTCGCTCGCGCTCAGGCTGGCACGTTCTAGCCAGAGCAACTCGCCGTTGACGCCGACGATCCGCGACACGGCACTCAGACGGCCGTCCGACCAACGTTCGCCGGCCGCTTGCCGCCCGAGCTGGGTCGCATCCCAACCAATCGCGCTCGCGCCTTCAGCAAGCGTCAGCGTGAATTGAAGTTGGGCGTTGGCGTGATCGAACACGATGTTGTTTTGCGGCAGCCAATCGAGCCTGGCGTGGGCGCCGACTCGCACTGCGATATTCTGCTGCGCCGCGCGTCCATTGGACTTGTACCACTTGGTTGCGCCGGGCGTGGTGATGACGGCATGAGCGTTATCGCCGACTGACACGTCGATATCGAGTTGATCGCCGCCCGCGATACCGCCGGGCGGATGCACGATCACTGCGTGACAGATCGCGTGGCCTTCCGGATAGAGCGGTCGTTGCACGCGCAACGGCCCCTCGTGCAGCCGATGCTTGAGCGTGGTCCGCTCGTCCTCCTTGACGAAGCCGAGTTCGAGGCGCGCGCGCCATTGCGAGTGTGCTGTGGGATGCGCGGTAGCCAGCGTGACGTGGTTTTCGTGAAGCGACATGCGGATGGGCGTGCGAATGAATGAGCGCGTGGGCGCGGTATTGGACGCAGTAATAGCTGCTTTGTGCGTAGCGTGTCGGAGCGTTAGGCAACGACGAGCCGGGTTGCCACGGGATGCGGCGAGAATAGCATGCTGAACCGCTGAACCGCTGAACCGCTGAACCGCTGAATCGCTGAACCGCTGAACCGCTGAACCGCTGAACCGCTGAACCGCTGAACCGCTGAACCGCGGTGGCGTTGTGCCGCTGCATCGCTGTAGCTGTGTCGGCGCACTGCGGGTTGCGGGTACGGCTGCGTTGCCATCTTGTCGTGCCGATGCGGCTCAGACTGCGATTAGTGCGCGCACGCCATCCACGTCCATGTTGGCGCCTTCGCCGCCCGCGACGATTTCACCGCGGCTCATGACCCAATAGCGGTCGGCGATTTCCTTGGCGAAGTCGTAATACTGTTCGACCAGCAGCACGGTCATGCTCATTTCCTCGACGAGTTGACGCAGCGTGCGGCCGATGTCCTGAATGATGGATGGCTGAATACCTTCGGTGGGTTCATCGAGGATGAGCAATTGCGGATCGCTCATTAGTGCGCGGCCGATTGCGAGTTGTTGTTGTTGACCGCCGGAGAGGTCGCCGCCGCGGCGGGCGCGCATGTCTTTCAGGACTGGGAAGAGTTCGTAGATGCGGTCGGGGATTTTCTTGGGGGCTTTTTTGCTGGCGGCGCCGACCAGCAGGTTTTCTTCGACGGTCAGGCGCGGGAAGATGTCACGTCCTTGCGGGACGTAGGCGAGGCCTTGCTCGACTCGCGAGTAGGTCGGGAGCTTTGTTATTGGCGTTCCACGCCAGGCGATGGAGCCGCTCTTTGTCTGGACGACGCCCATCAGGCATCGGAGCAGGGTCGTTTTGCCGACGCCGTTGCGGCCAAGCAGGACGGTGAGCTTGCCGTCCGGGACTGTGAGTTTTACATCACGGAGGATGTGGCTGCCGCCGTAGTACTGGTTCAGGTTTTCTACTTCTAGCATTTGGGTGTTCCTATCGGGTTTTGCCTGTGCGGCGCCTTGTCTGTATGCCTACGGCGTGGGCGTTTCCTTGATCTGGGTTTTTTGGCCTTTCCTTGATCTGGCTTTTTTTTGGCCTTTCCTTGATTTCTTATTGGTCTATTAGCGTTGCCCCTGTGCGGGGCGGCACTTACTTTCTTTGCCGCGGCAAAGAAAGATAAGCAAAGAAAGCCGCTCACACCGCCAGCTCATAACGGGTCCCCCGCACAGTCGCGGTAGTGGAGCATCTGGAATCCGTGCTCTCGCACATTCAGCGCGAGTGACAAGGCCGTCATACTTCCGGCGGCGCTGCGCGCGCCGAAGCTTATTTCATGACACCATTGGGTCATTTCGCATCTACTCCTGTCAGCGCATAAAGGTGTCGAACGCTCGGCGGCCACCACCGCATTTCACATCTTCAAATCTGTCACTGCTTCACTTGGCACCCACTCCCACTCCCACTCCCACTCCCACGCCCATGCACATTGTTGGACGTCGCTGTGTTTGTTAGCGAACTGTCCATGGAGCAACTGGGCGCGGTGCCGAGGCGAAGCCGATGGCCCACCACGCACGAACGAAGCGGCTGGTTTCCCATGCAAACCCGTCCGCGACGCACGCAGTGCGGAGTGGGTGCTGATGAGCGCTTTGTCGCTGACGTCGAATATGCGAGGGCACAGATTCCAGATGCACCACTACCGAGACTGTGCGGGGGGGCCGCTTATGAGCTAGCGGGTTGAGCCGCTTTCTTTGCTTATCTTTCTTTGCGGCGGCAAAGAAAGTAAGTGCCGCCCCGCACAGGGGCAACGCTAATAGACCAATATCAATTCAAGGAAGGGCCAAAGAATCCAGTTCAAGGAAGGGCCAAAGAATCCAATTCAAGGAAGGACCAAAGAATCCAGTTCAAGGAAAGCCCAACACCGCAGGCAGACAGACAAAGCGCCGCGCGGGCAAAAAAAACCACTCACCTCCCAAGATAAGACTCAATCACAGTCTCATCCCTCTTAACGTCATCAAGCGTGCCATGCGCGAGCACGCGCCCCTCAGCCATAACGGTGACCTTCCCAGCGTCACCCGACAAAGCAGCAACAAACTCCATATCGTGCTCGACGACCATCATCGAACACGTGCCGCGCAGATGATTGAGCAATTCGGCGAGCTGCATGGTTTCGTCGTCGGTCATGCCGGCGGCAGGTTCATCGAGCAGCAGCAGCGCCGGTTGCTGCATCAGCAGCATGCCGATTTCGAGCCGTTGTTTCTGACCGTGCGAGAGTTCGCCGGCAAGCCGCCGTGCTTCACTCTCCAAACCGATAAGCGCTAACGTTTCTTCGATACGCGCTTGCGCCTCGCGATCCAGACGCGCGCGCAACGAGGCCCACCAGCCCTTGTCGGCCTTCATCGCCAGTTCGAGGTTTTCCCACACGGGATGCTGCTCGAACACCGTCGGCTTCTGAAACTTGCGGCCAATGCCCGCGCGAGCAATAGACGGCTCGTTCATCCGCGTCAGGTCGATCGACTGCCCGAGGTACACCTTGCCGGAATCCGGCTCGGTCTTCCCGGTGATGACGTCCATCATCGTCGTCTTGCCCGCGCCGTTCGGCCCGATGATGCAGCGCAATTCCCCGGCGTCGATAGTCAGCGTCAGTGCATTCAACGCACGAAAACCGTCGAAGCTCACGGTCACGTCTTCGAGGTACAGGATCGTGCCGTGCGACACGTCGATCTCTCCGGGCACGACCGCACGGCCCATGCTCGCGACGCCGCTCAACGAGGTTTCAGCGGGTTCTTCAGGCAACGCGAGATCTGCAACCATCGGATTTTCGTTCATGAACGGTTCCTCTTGCGCGTCACGATGTCGATCAGCCCCATGATGCCGTTCGGCAACAACAACGGAACCAGAACGAAAATCAGACCCAGGAAGAACAGCCAGTATTCAGGGAAGTTCGCCGTAAAAAAGCTCTTCGCGCCATTCACCGCGAACGCGCCGATGATCGGCCCGATCAACGTGCCGCGTCCGCCCACGGCGACCCAGATCGCCATCTCGATCGAGTTGCCCGGCGACATCTCGCCCGGGTTGATGATGCCGACCTGCGGCACGTACAACGCGCCGGCAATCCCGCACAAAATAGCGGACACGGTCCACACAAAAAGCTTGTACGCGAGCGGGCTGTAGCCAAGGAACATCAGACGCGTTTCGCCGTCGCGCACCGCGGTGACCACGCGGCCGAGCTTCGAGGTGACGATGGCCCGCGCGCCAATGAAGGCCAGAATCAACACGGCGAACGTGATGAGCAGCAGAGCAGTGCGCGTACCTGGATGAGTAATCGGAAAACCGCCAATGCGCTTGAAGTCGGTGAAGCCGTTATTGCCGCCGAAGCCGGTTTCGTTGCGGTAGAACAGCAGCATGGCCGCAAACGTCATCGCCTGCGTAATGATCGACAGATAGACGCCTTTCACCCGCGAGCGGAACGTGAAGAAGCCGAACACCCACGCGACAACGGCGGGCACCAGCACCACCAGCAGCAGCGCATAACCGAGATGCTGCGTGCCTTGCCAATACCATGGCAGCTGATGCCAGTCGAGAAACACCATGAAGTCGGGCAGATCGCTGCCGTATTTGCCGTCGTGCCCGATTGATCGCATCAGGTACATGCCGATGGCGTAGCCACCCAATGCAAAGAACAACGCATGTCCCAGGCTCAGAATGCCGCAATAGCCCCACACCAGATCGAGTGCGAGCGCGGCGATCGCATAGCACATGAACTTGCCGGTGATCGTCATCGCGTAAGCGGACAGATGCAGCGTGCTCGTCTCGGGCACCACCAGGGTCGCGAACGGCACGCCGAGACCGAACACGATGATCAGGGCGATCAGCGCGAGCCACGCACGGCGCGACAGCAGCGCGGGACGCGGCGGCAAGCCGAGTGCGAAGCCGGGCTGCGTGTCGCGTCCGACAGCGCCGCCACCACCCGTTGCGCCGACGTGAGCCGATGAGGTTGCAGATGTCATCTCATGCCTCCGCGCTTCGGCCCTTGAGGGCGAACATGCCCTGCGGACGCTTCTGGATGAACAGCACGATCAGCACGAGCACCGCGATCTTCGCGAGCACCGCGCCCCAGAACGGTTCGATCGCCTTGCTGACGAGCCCGAGACCGAAGCCGCCGATCACCGTGCCGGCCAGTTGGCCGACACCGCCGAGCACCACGGCCATGAACGAATCGATGATGTAGCTCTGGCCGAGGTCGGGTCCGACATTGCCAATCTGCGACAACGCACAGCCGCCCAAACCTGCAATGCCCGCGCCGAACGCGAACGCGTACGAATCGACGCGCGCGGTCTTCACACCGACGCACGCCGCCATCCGCCGATTCTGCGTGACGGCACGCACGAACAGTCCGAGGCGCGTTTTAGTCAGGACAGCCCAGGCGATCCCCACGACGATCAACGAGAACGCGAGAATCGCCAGCCGGTTGTACGGCAGGATCAGATTGGGCAACACGGTCACGCCGCCGCTCATCCACGCCGGGTTGATCACTTGCACGTTTTGCGCGCCGAACAGCATGCGCGTCGCCTGAATCAGGATCAGGCTGACGCCGAAAGTGGTCAGCAGCGTTTCGAGCGGACGGCCGTACAGATGCTTCAACACCAGCCGTTCGAGCACGATGCCGACTAACCCGGCTGCCGCGAATGAGGCCGGCACGGCAAGCAGCGGATACCAGTCGAACGCACCCGGCGCAAAACGCTGGAACAGGTTCTGCACGACGTAGGTGGCATAGGCGCCGATCATCAGGAATTCACCGTGCGCCATGTTGATGACGCCGATCAGCCCGTAGGTGATCGCGAGACCGAGTGCGGCGAGCAGCAGCACGCTGCCGAGCGACAAGCCCGCGAACAGCGTGCCGGCAATCTGGCTGCGACGCTGGATCGAATCGAGTTCGTCGATGCCGCTTTGCGCGGCGGCGCGTACGCGATCATCCGCTTCGTTGAAGCTGCCGTCCGGCTTCTTGGCAACCAGCGGGCGGAGCAGTTCGTTCATGTCGAGATCGTGGCGCGCGGCGACCAGTTGTACCGCCTCGAGCCGCTTGGCCGGGTCGGCGTCATGCAACGCCGTCATGGCCCATAGCGTGTCGAGACGTTTCTTCAACGCGGGGTCGGTTTCTCTCGCGCGAGCCGCATCGACGAGCGGTTTGATCGACGGATCAGGGTTTTGCAACAGCGCGGTGATGGCGGCGTCGCGTGTGGCGGCGTCGGGCGAATCGAGTTGCAGGCCTGAAAGTGCGCCCGCTACTTTCGAGCGCAGCAGGTTGTTCAGCGTCACGGGTTGCGCGTCGCCCGCGGCGACCGTTTTGCCGGTGACCGCATCGCGCGCGGTGTCGCCGTCTTGCAGGACGACGCCGCCGGAGTCGGTAGCGAGCGCGCTGTCCTCGGAGAGGGCTTTGAGGATCGCGAGCGATTCTTTGTCGTGGTTGGCAATCAGTTTGTCGATTGCCGCGGATTTCGCGTCGAAGTCATCGCCGGCGAGCGGTGCGACATCGGCCGGGGTGAGCGCGAAGGCGGCAAGTGGCGTGCTGACCAGCGCGAGCGCAAGCGCGAGGCCGCCGATGCTGCTCCGTGCGAATGTCGGAAATGAAAACGCCATGATGGCCTTTGAAGAAAACCGGCGGGGCGGCGCGGCATCGGTGTACTGCACCGACGCCGCGCCGTTGACTTGCGTCTTGCAATGTCCTGCGGGGCAGAGCCGCGGTGGTGTTAGCCACGGCTCTGTCCAGATGCAGACTCAGGCAACGCGCGAGCGCTTCAGGAATGCGGGAATCGAGCTGACCACATCCGGCTTGCTCGAATTGCCGGCGATGAACGGGCTCCACGGCTGCGCGCGAATCGCGGTCTTGGTCCGCCACACCACGTTGAACTGACCGTCGGCGCGCACTTCGCCGATCATCACCGGCTTGTGCAGATGGTGATTACCGTCCATTTCGAGCGTGAAGCCCGACGGCGCCGCAAACGTCTGGCCGACCATCGCCACGCGCACCTTGTCCACCTCCGTGCTCTTTGCTTTCTCGACGGCCTGCTTCCACATATGGATGCCGACGAAGGTCGCTTCCATCGGGTCATTGGTCACGCGCTTGGTACCGCCCGGCAAGTTGTTGTCCTTGACCCATGCAGCCCATTGCTTCTTGAACTTCTCGTTGGTCGGGTTGCGCAGCGACATGAAGTAGTTCCATGCCGCGAGATTGCCGACCAGCGGCTTCGTATCGATGCCGCGCAGTTCTTCTTCGCCCACCGAGAACGCGACGACCGGCACGTCGGACGCCTTCAGCCCCTGGTTGCCCAGTTCCTTGTAAAACGGCACGTTCGAGTCGCCGTTGACGGTCGAGATCACCGCGGTCTTGCCGCCCTGCGAGAAGGTCTTGATGTTCGCGACGATGGTCTGATAGTCGCTGTGGCCGAACGGGGTGTAGACCTCCTGGATATCGGCCTCCTGCACGCCTTTCGACGTGAGGAACGCGCGCAGGATCTTGTTGGTCGTGCGGGGGTACACATAGTCGGTGCCCAGCAGGAAGAAGCGCTTGGCGCCGCCGCCTTCCGTGCTCATCAGATATTCGGTGGCCGGAATCGCCTGTTGATTTGGTGCGGCGCCGGTGTAGAACACGTTGCGCGACATTTCTTCGCCTTCGTATTGCACCGGATAGAACAAGAGGCCGTTCAGCTCTTCGAACACCGGCAGCACCGACTTGCGTGACACCGAGGTCCAGCAACCGAACACGACCGCGCACTTTTCCTGGGTGATCAGCTGGCGCGCCTTTTCGGCGAACAGCGGCCAGTTCGACGCCGGGTCCACGACCACCGGCTGCAACTGGCGGCCCATGACGCCGCCGTTCTTGTTGATATCCGCGATGGTCATCAACGCAGTGTCTTTGAGCGATGTCTCCGAGATCGCCATCGTGCCAGAGAGGGAATGTAGAACGCCTACCTTGATCGGGCCGCTGCTCGATTGCGCCTGAGCAAACGGAACCTGACCTGCAAGCGCCAATGCGCCCGACATGGAGCCGAACTTCAACAGACTACGACGTTTCATGTGTTTCCCCTTGCCATTGATGGTGAATGTTTTATGGGCGTCGATTTCAGCCAGCAGGGCTTGTCCCGCATGACTTGCCGCTTGTGTACTGCAAGGCACATGCCATGCAGTAATTTCGACTTGAAGTCCGGCAATTGCATGGTGCGACGCGGGGGTGCGTCGTGTCGGTTATGCGGAACGCGGCGCGAAATTGGTGCAACAGTAGGGCGCGCGCCTCGTTCAGGTGCGTGTCGCGCCGCAACGAAGCGTGTCCATCGGCCAGCGGGCGTGAGCGGTGCATCACTGCCGCCCCTTTGTGCATGGGTAGCGCTCTGCCTACGCTGAAGGACCGCACACTCACGAGGAGAGACGATATGAATGAGCGCGCCAGCGTCAATCCACCCGATATGTCCGCTTTCTGGATGTCCTTTACCGCGAACCGTCAGTTCAAGAGCGCGCTGCGGCTGCTGTCGAGCGCGAAGGGGATCCACTACACGTCGCACGATGGTCGGCGCATTCTCGACGGTACAGCTGGGCTGTGGTGCGTCAACGCCGGTCACTGCCGCGACGAAATCGTGGCCGCTGTGCAGGCCCAAGCGGCCAAAATGGATTTCGCACCGACCTTCCAGATGGGCCATCCGAAGGCTTTCGAAGCAGCGACGAAAATCGCGCGGCATACGCCCGGCGATTGACCTGTATGAGCGCGAGCGGTTGTTCGAACGCGCTGCGCGGATGGCGCCGATCTTCTAGAACGCGATTCATAAGCTGCGCGGCGAAAAGTATGTGATCGATGTGCGCAATCTCGGACTCATTGGCGTTGTGGAATTGGCGCCGCGCGCTGGAGCGCCCGGGGCGCGTGCTTATGATGTGTTCGTGCGGTGTTTCGAGAAGGGCATGTTGACGCGTTATACCGGGGATATTCTGGCGTTCTCGCCACTGATTATTGAAGAGGAGCAGATTGATGAGATCTTCAGCACGGCGGCGGGGGTTTTGAAGGAGATGGAGTAGGGGCGGGCGGGACGGTGTTTTTTTGATGGCAAGCCGGCTTGCAAGGTAAGAGGTCGTCTATGAGACGCCGACCCCTTGTTTGATTCACGTTCGCTCTACGACGTCGACACAGTACCCTAGTAGCAACGGAGCGGTTCAGCAGATAAGAGAAGGCGCGAGCAATTGCGCCTTTTTTATTGTGTCTCCCGTTCGCAAAGTCCTCGTCATCACGGGGAAATTTCCTGGTCATGACTGGATAAGGCTGATTGTTCCTCTGGATACCTCTGCTTAGGCTCGTGAACACTACGAATATTTCAGTTACATAAACATAACCTATACAGAAAAATGCACAAAAAGTTAGGGAAGAGACGCACTTTCACAGCATCGCACCGCGTGACGGAGCAGGAGACATCCGGAAAAAAATCTCACTCAGGAATAAGAATTATGTGGGCTACGAGACGTAAAACAATGAAGGGTCTGCGATTAGAAAGTGGTCCGCTTCGCGTTAGTGGCGCAACAGAAAAGCGACGCTGCGTTGTGGCGGGTCTTGCCGGTGTTTTCCTTTCTCTCGCGCTTGGCGCGTGCGGCGGAAGTGGCACTGGCGACACAACCGAACAGGCAGCGCACCATTCGAAAGAGCCGCAAACGCTCGAACAAACAGCATCACTGGCGGCGGCGAACCCAGCTACACCGTTGACGCTTTCCCTGAAGATGAACACTAGCAGCCTGGGCGCAGACGCCTCTGTTGATCGTTTCATCATCAAGTACAAGGACGGCACTGATGAAAGTGGCTCAACGACGGCGGTGCAGTCAAGACTCGACCGGCTTGCGGGTTCCTTCCTCTCGAAGGCGCACTATCTGCGGCGCATGGGCCGTGGCTCAAACGTCGTCACTACGGAGCGCAAACTAAAAGGAAATGAAGTGAAGGCATTCATGCGTGCTATCGCTTCGGACCCTAACGTTGAGTTCGTCGAACCAGACACCGTGATGACCATAGGGTCGTCGCCCAATGACCCCCTATACAGCAAGCAATGGGCTCTGAGTTCGAATCAGATGCCAGTAACGACCACAGCGGGGATCCGCGCGGAAGGTGCATGGGACATAGCGACCGGCGCAGGGGTGGTAATCGGTGTGGTGGATAGCGGTATTACAAGTCATAGCGATTTGAACCCGAACGTTCTTCCAGGCTACGAATTTACTAGCGGCTCCTATAGCAACCGAGGAGGAGACGGCACGCAATCGGCCAATAAGACCGGAGAGAACTGCAACGTAACGTGGCATGGAACGCACGTCGCGGGCATCATGGCCGCAGTGACAAACAACGGTAGGGGTATTGCCGGAATTGCACCAGCCGCCAAGATGGTCTCTGTACGGACGGTCAAAAACTGCGACGGCGGCTTGATGTCCGATATGGCGGACGGTATTACATGGGCTGCGGGCGGAGTCGTGTCGGATGCACCTGTCAATCGAAACCCCGCGAAGGTGATAAACATAAGTCTTTATGCGTAGGGGGACTGCCAACGGTCGCTGCAAGATGCTATCGACTATGCAACCAGTAAAGGGACCGTTGTTGTCGTGATCGCGGGCAATTACTCAACCGACGCCGCGAAGGTTCAACCCGCTAACTGTCGTAACGTTATTACGGTCGGCGCCATTAACGCCGATTCGACCAAATGGGTGAGTTCAGACTTCGGCCCGACCGTTGATATTGCAGCGCCAGGCAATAACATATGGTCCACCTATAACGATGGGAAGACAGCGCCTGGTGCCGAGGGTTACGGCCTGTTGGGTGGTACATCACAGGCCGCGCCGATGGTCAGCGGCGTGGCCGCACTGGTGCAATCCATTGCCCCTGTGCAGCTAACCGTTGCGGAAATGCGGTCGCTCATACAGCAAACCGCACAGCCATTTACGCCCCAAAAACCGGATCAACAGATTGGCCCGGGGATTGTCGATGCGACTGCGGCGGTAAAGGCTGCGAAGTCTGGAAAACTACCAGCGGCAGCGGACTTCACATGCACGCAAAGCCCGAACCTTATGCAATTGATTTGCAAAGACCTGTCTACGGCGCGGGGTGGCGTCCCAATCCGGTCATGGAGCTGGAATTTCGGTGACAGAAAGGCTGCGACGGTCGTTTCGCGTTCCACCAATCCGGTAGTGGACTATGACTTTCCTGGGGTGTACCAGATTACATTGACCACAACCGACGCGAATGGGGCAGTCAGCACCACGTCGCTCCCTGTTAGCGTCGCTGCACTTTTGATCACCGATATTACTGACTATGACTACGGAGTGAGGTTTCCGCTAATAAAGGGGGACGTAGTGTATTTTTCGATCACCGTCCCGCCTAGTCCGGTGAGAGGTCTGCGCATTCCACTTCCTGGGACGACTACAACCTTTACCCTCAGGTCGGGGTCATCAAAAGATGTCGTAACGCTGGAGACTGAAGGTGACACAGCATCAATGGTTTCGCCTGACTGTTCTTCCACACTGTTGGATGGAGTGCCCGCTACCTGTTCGGGGCGCAGCACCAGTTACGGGAGAACCTTTTACGCCAGGGTAACAGCCAAGACAGCGGTGGACGACGCGAAAATCGAGCGATTTTTCGTTAGCGAAATGGACCCTTCCTGTAGGTTGATATCACTGCACACTACAGTTACATGCTTGGGGGATGTTTGTAGTTGTCCCCAGTAACACGGGAATCCTGCATTGAGTACGTTGCCGGCAGGGGAGACGGATGATCTGCTAGGGCGTGCCGTGACGGGCGCGCATGGCGCTTTCCATGACATGAGGCCGACGCTGCGAAACGCCGACCTCATGCCACGGATTACGCACGTATGGCTGTCGAGGTCAGAAAGCGACGAACGGCCCGGACTGCGTGCCGATCTTGGCGCCTTGCAGCACCGTGTACACATTGCGGCCGAAGAAGAATGGTAGGCCCCACATGAAACCTCCGGAATATCTCGCGCCGAGATTATCGTAGGCTGCGTTCAGGTTTGCCCGCAAGCTGAGCCCATTGCCGACCGAGAACGGCACCGTAACAGGTGTTCCGGCTCCGCTAGTGGCCTTCAAGATGGCGGACAGGCTAAGAGAGGGCGACGGTGTGTACCAATCGCCCGCGTAGGGAATAGTGGAATCCGGAAAGTTATACACATTCGTGCCACTGTCAAACACGCCAGTGAGCGTATTTCCCTTGTAGACGGTTGTGAAAAAGCCGTTCTGATCCACCGGCACGATATTCGCCGTTGACGACAGCGAATTGTTCTGACGCGTCCCGACGCCGAACACGAGTTCGCCCGTGGCCGTCGCCTGACCGTCTGCGGGCAATGCCGGCAAACGAATGATGGTGCCGTTGTTGTCGGAGGTAAAGTCGGCGACAGGATTCATGACTTGCGTGTCGAGCGGTACGCGCGTGCTCGTGCAGGAGCCCGTGGAGGGACAGTAGTAGTAGACCGCCGGCAATACTTGCTGCGCTGCAAGCGGGAAATCGCGCGCCGTATGGCCGATGCCGATCACGCCGTTGGCGCCAAGCGCGGCTGCTGTATTGAGGTCGATCACGCCGCGGGAATTGCACGCCGCCGGTATGGCATATGCGCCGTCGCCAATCACCTGGACTGGCAGATTGCCCGCTGTTTTGCCTCCGATTGTCACGTCGGCACGTTTGATCGAGCCCCACGTGTAGCCGCCCATGAAAGTTGCGCACTGGGCAATTGGAGCGCCTCCCGTCGGATCGTTGGATGCGCCGCTCTGTGCCGGCAGGCGGGACGCTACCGTAGAACCCAACGCGCTGGCCATCACGCGCACGCCGACCGAGCCGGTGTCGAGCAACATGTGATCGACGGTCGAGCATTGGGTGCTGCCTTGCGAGCCGGGGATGCATATGGTCGCGCTCACGTAGAGCATGTTGGTCTCGCCCATCGTCCGATCGACGACGATCGGCACGGTGTTCACATCGGCGACCGGAGTCGGAGTCGGAGTCGGCGTTGGTGTCGGAGTCGGAGTCGGCGTCGGAGTCGGAGTCGGAGTTGGCGTCGGAGTTGGCGTCGGAGTTGGCGTCGGAGTTG